>JBGAOR010000045.1:0-32959 GCA_044221705.1 Planctomycetota bacterium | reverse complement strand
CGTCGAGATCGGGGCAGTACGATGAGTCATGGCTGGCCTCCTTCGTGGTTCGGGGTGGTCACAACTCCCTCGACTTACCACTGAGGCGCTTCGCGACCTCGCGTGGAGGCCGGCCTTCTCATCCCATCTGGCTCCGTACTCTCAGGCCTCGATCTCGACGTCCGACGTCGGCTGCGCGCAGCAGGCGTAGATGAAGCCCTGTGCCTTCTCGTCGTCGCCGATCGCGCAGTGGTCTTCCATCGCGACCTTGCCCTTCTTGCACAGGACCTTGCACTCGCCGCACGAGCCCGAGCGGCACTGGTAGCCGATCTCGACGCCATTCGCTTCGGCCAGATCGAGCAGAGGTGCGTCGCCCGCGGTGACCACCGACTTGCCGGCCTTCGTGAAGGTGACCTTGAAGCCCTTGACCGCCGCCGGTTCGGGCGTGGGCGCGATCGGAGCGGCCGGCGCGGCGGCGACCGCCATCCGCATCGAGGCGGCGACGGCCGGAGTCGGCGCGATCGAGGGGGCGGCGACAACCTTCGGCACGTCGCGCGGCTTCGACTCGCCGCCCGGCGCGACGCGCACCTTGCCGAAGCTCTCGACGTGCAGGTTCGCGATCGGGAAATCGATCCCGCGCAGGCACTCGGTGACCGCTTCCATGAACGGCTCCGGGCCGCACATGAACACGTGCCGCTCCATGAGATCGGGCACGAGCATGCGCAGCATGTTCGCGTCGCACCGTCCGGTCAGGCCGGTCCATGCGTCCGATCCCGTGCAGCGGCTCGTGCAGGTGATGCCGACCTTGATGCCGCTGTGCCGCGACGACATCCAGTTCAGCTCGTTGCGGAAGATGATGTCGCGCGGCGACCGCGCCGAGACGAACAGATAGGCGTCGACGTCCGCCGCAGTGTCGATGATCCAGCGCAGCATCGACATGACGGGCGTGATCCCGCTGCCGCCGCCGATGAAGAGCACCTTCTTCGACGGGAAATTGAAGCACGAGAACTTCCCCGCCGGCCCGCGCGCGTTCAGCACGTCGCCCAGCTTGATGTTGTCGCACATCCAGTTCGAGACGAGCCCGCCGGGGACACGCTTGATCGTCAACTCCAGGCAGTGCGGTCGTGACGGACTGGACGAGATCGAGTACGAGCGCGCGACCTCTTTCCCATCGATCGGCAGCTTCAGGGTGACGAACTGTCCGGGTTTGAAGCTGAAGAGAAGCGGCGTCAAGCCGACGAGCCGGAACGTCTTCGTGTCGTGCGTCTCCTCGATGATGTCGGCGACGCGCAGCTGGACGGTGCCGTCCTTCCACAGCGGGATGTCCTTGTGCCGATCGACGAGGTGCTCGAGGAGCGGGCTGGAGCTCGGCGGCGGCTCGAGCGGGACGGGAGCGGGAGCCGGAGCCGGTCCGCGCATCGTGGCGCCGGCCACGGCCGCGCGCGAAGCGAGCTTGAACTGCAGCTGGAAGTCGCCGAGCGTCGCGACGGATGCGGGGCCGATCTGCGCCGGGAGATCGGCGTCGATCTTGCGGCCGTCGAGCCACGTGCCGTTCGAGCTCTTGTCGACGAGGAACCACCGATCTCCGTCCTTCTGGACGAGCGCGTGGATGCGCGAGAGCGTCGGATCCTCGAGCTGCAACGTCGCGCTCGCGCTGCGACCGATGACCATGCCGGGGGCGAGGGCGGCTTGTTTGACGATCTGGCCTTCGCGATAGACGAGAACGGCGTCCTGCGACGATTCCATGCGAGAAGTTCTCCCAGACTCGGGGGGCAAAGCGGGAGAGAGCAGTAGACACGGCCGACCGAACGCCTGCCAAGACCGAAAGTCGCCCGCTTCGCGAGCGGCTCGCAGCGGTGGATCGTCCTCCCGTCGCGGAGGTCCGCCGCATCGGCGCAGCACGTCATGCGAGCCCCGGCCGACTGGCGCGGCCGGGCCCGACCGCGATACTCGGGACCGGATCGGACCGTCCACGTCGCTGCATCCGGCACTCGTACACCCCATGGCACGCAAGACCACCCGCGCACGCTCGTCCTCCCCGGCTCCGGCCCGCCGGCCGGCTTCCAAGACCTCGCGCGGCCGCGCCGCGAGCGGAACGGGCTCGGCGAGCAGCGCGGAAGTCGACGCGTTCCTCGCCGAGTCCGCCCACCCGCTGAAGGCCGAACTCGAGCTCGTGCGCCGCATCGTCGTCGCGGCGAGCCCCACGATCCGCGAGGAGGTCAAGTGGAACGCGCCGAGCTTCCGCACCCACGAGTCGTTCGCGACGCTGAACGGACCGCGCCACGTCGAGCACGTGATGATCGTGCTGCACGCCGGCGCGAAGGCGCGGGGGCTCGACCTGCGCGCGCTCGTCGCGGATCCGCACGGGCTCCTCGACTGGCGCGGCAAGGACAGGGCCATCGTGACGTTGCGCGACGCGGCGGAGATCCGGAAGCGGGGCCCGGCCATCCAGGCGCTGGTGCGCGCATGGATCCGGCACGTGTGAGCCGCGAGGTTGGCGACGCGGCGGCTGACGCGCCCGCCGCCCGCGCATAACGTGGTCGGCGACATGTCGATCCTCGCACTGCTGTTCCTCGCCCTCGCGCCCCAGGTCTCGGACTTCGAGAAGGGCATGCGCGCCAAGGAGGACGAGACGCGCCTCGCGACCATCGCGCTCCTCTCGAAGGAGACGGATCCGAAGACCGAGAAGCTCCTGACGGCCGCGCTCAAGGACGTCGATTGGGAGGTCGTCGAGCGCGCGGCCGACGCGCTGGGCGAGCGCGGTGCGAAGGGTGCGCTGGGCGAGCTCACCAAGCTGGCGCTCGAGGCGCCGTTACGGCGTCATCGCGCGGCGGCGGCGCGGGCGTTGGCGCGCATCGACGCCAAGGCGGCGGTCGGCGACCTGCTCAAGAAGGCGGCGGGTGCGACGGAGACGAATGCGCTCGAGGCGCTCGTGCACGTCGTGCGCGGCGCGGGGCCGGAGCTCGATCTCAAGGCGATCGTCAAGATCGCGGAGAAGGGCAAGGAGCTCGAGACGCGCGCGCTGGCGACGCGGGTCCTCGCGGCGCATCCCGGGCCGGACCGCGCGGCGCGCATCGCGAAGGTGTTCGAGGCCGACGGCGTGCTCGCTGCGTGCGCGGTGCTCGACGAGATGATCGAGCATCCGCTGGCGGGCGACCTCGGGATCGTCGTGAAGCTGCTCGAGCGCGACGCGCTGAACGACGTCGTCGAGCGGCGCGGCATCGCCGCTGCGCGCGTCGACATCGCCGGTCCGGACTCGAAGACGGAGACGTGGAGCCCGCTCGTCGCGCAGCTTCTCGCGTCGAAGCGCGGCGTCGTCGCGGCGCGCGGTGCCAGGCTCGTGAAGCAGCTCTCGGGCTCGTACGGGCCGGCGACGGCGGGCGGGACGGGCGCCTTGATCCCGGACGAGACCGCGTTCGACATGCTGAAGCCGGCGCTGGCGCACGGCGAGGCGTCGGCGCGCGCGGCGGCGGCGCACGCGCTGTCGCTGCTCGAGGGCGACAAGGTCGTCGAATCGGCGCGCTCGCTGGCGGCGAGCGACGCGTCGGACGTCGTGCGCTACCAGGCGCTGTCGAGCCTGTGCCGGATCTCGCCGATCGCGGACGCGAAGAACGTGGGCGTCGCCTAGAAGCTGCTCGAGTCCGACCCGGATCCCGACGTGCGCACGCTCGCGGCGGTGCGGCTCGGCGAGCGCAAGCTGTCGGCCGGCGTCGACGCGTTGAAGAAGGGCCTCGCCGACAAGGACTGGGGCGTCGCCGTCGTGTCGGCCGTGTCGCTGGGGCGCACGCAGGTGCACGAGTCCGTGCAGACGCTCGTCGAGATCGCGAAGACGCACGCCGACTGGAAGATGCGCGCGGCGGCGCTCGTCGGATTGTCGCTGGCGTACGACAAGGCCTCGATCCCCGCGGCGATCGCGGCGCTCGGCGACGCGGACACGTGGGTGTCGCGCTGCGCGCTGGCGCATCTGCAGGCGGTCTCGGGCGAGAAGTTCCCGGCAAAGGCGGAGCCGTGGAACGCTTGGTGGGCCGCGAACGAGAAGACGCTGCTGCTCGCCGATCCCGAGGCCGTCGCCGCGCGGCGCAAGCGCTTCTCGGACTCGGGCACGACCGCGCCCGAGATCTTCCGCGAGCTCGACGTCGTCGTGGTCGAGAGCCGCGGCGACCACATCGAGAAGGTCCTCGCGGCGCAGGGGATCGAGCACCGCCTGACGCGCGCCGGCGCGCTGCCCGCGGCGGCGTTGTCGCAGGACGCGCTGCTCATGATGAACTGCTCGGGCGAGATCGAGGCCGGCGACGTCGAGCGCGTGCGCTGGTTCGTGCTGGCCGGCGGCCACCTGTTCGGCACCTGCTGGGCGCTGCACGAGACGATCGTGCGCGCGATGCCGACGAGCCCGATCGCCCGGTTCGAGACCGAGGGCGAGGTGATGGCGAGCGTGCCCGCCAGCCCGTGCGAGATCGACAGCCCGTACACGTCCGGCGTGTTCCCGTCGGGCGTCGAGCCGATCTACGCGCTGGTAGGCGCGCACCTCATCCGCGTGCTCGATCCGGATCGAACCGAGGTCCTGGTCGACAGCCCCTGGTGCGCCGAGAAGTTCGGCTGCGGCAACCTGGCCGCGTGGTTCGAGGCCGGGCACGGCACCGTGCTCGACAGCGTGAACCACTTCGACCTGCAGGGACTCGAGCTGGCCGTGGGGCTGAAGACGCCGCGCGATCGACAGGCGTACGCGGTCGACCACATGGGCTACATGTACGAGGCGCTGCGCAAGACCAGGGCCGAGCGCTACTGGGACCAGGCGATGAAGGCCAGCCAGCAGGTGCTCGACCTGTCCGTGTTCCGGCTGCTGACGAACTTCGTGCGGATGCGGCGCGCGGAGCTGACGCGGCACTGAGCGAACGGGCGGGCGCCGCAATCCCCGCGCACTCCTAGGGCGATTTCGGCAGCTCGATCGACAGCTCGCCACCGTCTTGCAACCGCAGCGGATCCGCGAACGGCAGCGTCGCGGGCGCATCCCCGGCTTCGACGGGCCGGCGCAGGATCTCGAACGGCACGGCAGGCAACGTCTCGAGGCTCGCCGGGAGCGCGACGACGCGCTCGGGCCACACGACGGTCGCGCCGTCCGCCTGGATGCGCAGCGCGAGTCGCACGTTCGCGACCCGTTCGTCCGCGGAGCTCAGCGCGAGGCGAGCGGCGGCGGGCACCAGCGTCGGCCCGAGCTCCAGCGTCTCTCCCGCCGCGACGTCGAACCGACCCAGCTCGGTCCACGCGCGGCCCGGCGTGCGCCATTCGACGCGCCACGCCCCGGGCAGCAACGCGCGCGACGTGACCGCGGCGCCGTCGCGCCCCGCGTCGGACACATCCTCGCACTGCAGCACGACGCCCTCGCCGCTGTCGACGCGCCAGGCGCGCGCTTCCGCCGGTTCCGCGAAGTTCGGGCCCTCGATGGAGAACGCGACCGAGCCGAAGCGCATGGAGGTCGGCGTGCGCAGCAGCAGTTCCTCCTTCGCGGAGGACGAGCACTGCCCCACCGGCACCGCGGCGGTCGACTTCGACGACTCCGGACGCGCGTAGAGCAGCGCTGCCCCGTCGGCGCAGAGCCCCACGAGCGCCGCGCCGGCCTCGTCCGTCGTCGCGACTCCCAGGGTCGACGACGGGGATGCGGCGCTGCGCGCTTCGACCACCCACTTCACCAGCGGCTGCGCATCCGCGTCGACGAGGCGCACGCGCAGGGTCGGGCGCGGGACGGGACGCAGCTCGAGGTAGCGCGTCTCGCCCGGCGCGAGCTCGAACACCTCGCGCACGAGGACGAGCTCGCCGCCTCCGACGCAGATCTCCATCGGCCCGGGTGGGACGTCGGCGAAGACGAACGCACCGTCCGCGTCGCAGACGACCCCGGTGTTCCAGCGCTCGGGCGTGCGGCCGGCGACGACGAGATCCGCGAGCGGCTTGCCGTGCTCGTCGCGCACGACGCCGCGAACCGTGGCGCGGGGTGGCGGCTCGACCTCGCCCTGCGGCGGCCGACTCGTCACGCGGACGGCGCCCTGGGCGATCATGAGGGAGACCTCTTGGCCGAGCGTCGAGGCCCCGAAGACGGACGACTCCAAGAGCTGGATCTCGCGCGGCGCCGTCGCCGGAACGAGGCGCGCCACCATCGAGTCGACGAAGTACCCGTTCCCCGAGCCGTCCATCGCGAACTCGTCGCGCGCCACGATCTCGGGCGACCCTTCGACGGCCACGAACAAGCCTTCCGCGAAGAGCTCCTGGGACATCTGCGGATCCAGCTGGATGCGCGTTTCCCACGGCGTCCCGGCCGCCAGCGAGACGCGCCGCAACGACGTCTGCTGTTCGCCCGAGCGCACGTAGAGCACGCCCTCGAAGCGCGGCTCGAACCCGCGCCACGCGCGCGCGAGCACGCCGTCCCAGCCGGTCTCGCCGAAGCTCACGGGTGAGCACGACAGCGGCCCCAGGTAGACCTCGGCGCCGTGGACCGGCTGCTCGGCGGAGTCGAAGACCTCGATGCGCACCGAGTAGCCGTACGGACCGCGCTCGAGCGCGCCGCTCGGCTCCGACGCGGCGTCCGACGCGACCGGAGCTTCGGCCGCGCTGGATGCGGAGCTCGCCACGACTTCGCGCTCGCCGCCCGTCTCCGTCGCGGCGAGTGCCGCCGCCGCCGGCGCGTTCGTCCCGGCGGCGGCGAGGCCCACGGGCTCGACCACGGGCGGACGCGTGCGATCCCAGCCGAGCCACAGACAGACACCGACGACCGCGACCAGCGCAGCACCGACCAATTTGAGACTCACGGCGACTCCGATCAGCGGGATGGCGGACGTGGCGAGGATCGGCGCGTCGCGCGAGGGCGCGCCTAGCGCGACCGCGACGATGGCGCGCCAGCCGCGATCGCCCTCGCCGAAGTCGCGCTCGAGCTTCGCGCGCAAGCGCGCGTGCGCGCGCTGCAGCCGGCTGTCGACGGTCGCGACGCGCACGCCGAGGCGTTCGGCGATCGCTCGCGGCGGCAGTCCTTCGAACCAGCGCAGCAAGACCGTCTCGCGGTACGGCTCGTCGAGCGCGAGCACGGCTTCCATCACGGTGCGCAGCACGGCGCCACGCTGTTCGCTGTCGAGCGCTTCGCGGCGTTCGGACGCGTAGGCGCGCTCGCGCTGTTCACGCCGGCCATCGCTGCGCCTGCGCTGCAGAGCGAAACCCTCGGCCACGCCGCGCAGCCAGCCGCCGAGCCCGCGATCCGTCGACGGCCGCGCGGAGAGCGCGCGAACCCACGTCTCCTGGACCACGTCCTCGGCCGCGTGCTCGTCGCCGAGCAGCGCGCGCGCCATCGAGCGCAGCGCGCCGGCGTGCGTCATCAGGAGGTCGGGATGGAGCGGAGGCGACATGGCTCGGCGCGAGGCGCCATTCTCAGCTCCTTCCCTCCCGCCGAGGCCGGATCCTGGGCGCGAAACTCCGAAACCGCGCGTCCGAGCGCGGAACGGCCCGTCAGCGGTCCCGGAACTCGCGCGCAACCCGCCTCACGAGGTCCTCGATCTCGCCGGCGAACAGCAGCACGGTCGCGAGGAACACGACCACGAGCTCGATGCCGCCGACGCTGTCCGGGAGCCAGTCCACGTCCCCGAGGATACCGGTACGGTGCCTGGAACGACCCCGACACATTCGCGCAAGAAGCGGCCGCTGCGCCGGCGCGGCGGCGAATGTGTCGGGGTCGTTCCAGGCACCGTACGGTTCATTCGCGCAAGAAGCGGCCGCTGCGCCGGCGCGCCGGCGAATGTGTCGGGGTCGTTCCAGGCACCGTACGGTTGGGCATCCGCGGGCCCGTCTGCCATAGTCCGCGACATGACGGACCCGCGACGCGAGGACGAGGACCGGCGCGCAGACGGAACGCACCCCGCGGACTTCGCCCTGTTCGCCGTCTACTGCGCCTTCTACGCCGGGTTCATGGTGCTCGTGGCATTCGCGCCCGACGTGCTCGCCCGGCGGGTGCTCGGCGGCGTGAACCTGGCGGTCGCGTACGGGATGGGGCTCATCGTGGCAGCCGTCGTGCTGGCCTTCGTCTCGACCTACCTGCACCGGCGAAAGGCCCGCGGATGACGCACGCGACCAGCGGGATCGCGCTCGTCGTCTTCGCGCTGCTCGTCCTGGGCGTCCTGGGTCTCTCGTTCTGGCTCGGGCGGAAGGCGAAGTCGGCCAGCGGCTACTTCGTCGCGCACGGTCAAGTCGGGTGGTTCGTGAACGGGGTCGCGTTCGCGGGCGATTACCTCAGCGCGGCGAGCTTCCTCGGCATCTGCGGGATGATCGCGTTCCACGGCTACGACGGGTTCCTCTACTCGATCGGCTACCTGGCCGGCTGGATCGTCGCGCTGTTCGTGATCGCCGAGCCGATCCGGCGGCTGGGCAAGTACACGTTCGCGGACGCGCTGAACGCGCGCTTCCAGACCAAGGGCATCCAGGTCGCGGCGGCGATCTCGACGCTCGTCGTCAGCGTCTTCTACCTGATCCCGCAGATGGTCGGCGCGGGCGTGCTCGTGCAGCCCTTGCTCGGGCTCCCGCACTGGGCCGGCGTGCTGCTGGTCGGCGTCGTCGTCACCACGATCGTCGTCACGGCCGGGATGGTGTCGACGACGTGGGTGCAGTTCATCAAGGGCTCGCTGCTCGTCGTGTTCTGCACGGTGCTCGTCGCGCTGATCCTCCACCGCGGGTTGACCGTCGACGCCGGGCCGGCACCGCGACCGATCGCGAAGTCGCAGCTCGACGCCGCGCGCGCGGAGGGCGTGCGCTTCGGCACCGTCGCGACGCTGCCGGGCGGCGTGGGCGAGACCGGCCCGCTCGGCCCCGTCGAATACGTCGCGACGGTCACCGACAGCGAGATCGTCACGTGGCAGCGCAAGGACCGCCGTCCGCCCGAGGTCCCCGAACCGGTCACGACGTACGAACCGGTCGTGCGCCGCGGCGAGGACCTGCTGCTGCCCGGCGCCAGCCCGACCTTCCGCGGCCTGCGCGGCGAGGACGCGTCGAAGAAGCTCGACATCCTCTCGCTGATGCTGGCGCTCTTCTGCGGCACCGCGAGCCTGCCGCACATCCTGATCCGCTACTACACCGTGAAGGACGCGGCCGCGGCGCGGAAGAGCACGGTCGTCGGCATCGTGGCGATCGCGTGCTTCTACGTCCTGACGCTGTACCTCGGCCTCGGAGCGATGACGAGCGGCGCGCTGGACCCGACGGACTCGAACATGTCGGCGCCGCTCTTGGCGCGCAGCTTCTCCGAGCCGCTGTTCGCCGTGATCTCGGCCATCGCGTTCACGACCGTGCTCGGCACCGTGAGCGGACTCGTGCTGGCCGGCGCCGGCGCGGTCGCGCACGACCTGCTCGGCAACGTGCTGGGCATCGTGAAGGACGACGCGGCGAAGGTCGAGGTCGCGAGGATCGCCACGATCGCGCTCGGAGCGGGCGCGATGGCGCTGGGCGTGCTCTTCGCGCAGCTCAACGTCAGCTTCCTCGTCGGCTGGGCGTTCAACATCGCGGCCAGCGCGAACCTGCCCGCGCTCGTCATGCTCCTCTTCTGGCGCCGCACGACGCGCCAGGGCATCGTCGCGGCGATCTTCGTGGGCCTCGCGACGTCGCTGGGCTGGGTGCTCCTGTCCCCCGACGCGCTCGAGAAGGTCTACGGCTTCACGGCGGCCGAGGCCTCGGCGCGGACGATCGTCCCGTTCAGCCAGCCGGCGCTGGTGACGATCCCGCTCGGGTTCGTCACGCTCGTCGTGGTTTCGCTCATGACGGGACGTGCCGGCGGCGATCGAGGCGTAGGGGCACGCTCGGCGACACCGCCGTGAGCCGCGGACGGCTCCGGGCGCGTAGTCTGGAGCCGCACGCGGTCGGACCGCGGACGACCCCATGCCCGGAAGACGCGCGTCGGCCTGGATCAAGCGGCATCAGAACACGCTGCCGCTCCGGCAATTGCTCGACCTCGGCCAGGGCGCGTACGACCTCGTGCGACGCGCGCGCTCGCGCGACGACCGGCCGGCGATCGCGGGCGGATGGCCGGTCCGGCTGATCCCCTTTCCGCCCCCGCAGCCGTTCACGCATCACGAGCGACGCGAGCTGCGGCGCGCGGCGAGCTCGCAGAGCACGTCCTTCTTCGACGGCGCGTCCGTGCGGCGCTTCGAGGCCGGGCTCGCGTCGCGCTTTGGATCGAAGCACGCGCTGGCGCTCTCGTCGGGCACCGCGTCGCTGCACACGGCGATGATGGCGATCGGGGTCGGACCGGGCGACGAGGTGATCGTGCCCGCGCTCACCTACGTCGCGACCGCGCTCGCCGTGATGCAGGCCGGTGCGAGACCCGTCTTCGTCGACGCCGACCCGACGAACTGGAACCTCGACCCGAGCCTGCTCGACGCGGCCGTCACGCCGCGCACGAAGGCCATCATCCCCGTGCACATCGGCGGCGTGGCCTGCGACATGAAGGCGATCCTCGCGTTCGCCGAGCGCCACGACCTGTGGGTCGTCGAGGACGCGGCGCACGCGCACGGATCGACGCTCGACGGCCGCTCGCTGGGCACGTTCGGCGACATCGGCTGCTTCAGCTTCGGCAGTCCGAAGTCGATCACGACGGGCGAGGGCGGCGCGCTCCTCACCGACGATCCCGAGATCTACCGCCGCGCGCGCATGGCGATGAGCCTCGGCGAGTGCACGCCCGAAGGGAAGCCCTCGCTCGACCTGATCTTCTTCGCGCCCGAGACGCGGCTCGACTACGTCATGGTCGGCTGGAACTACCGCATGAGCACGGCGCAGGCCGCGATCGGGCTCGGGCAGCTCGCGCGCTTCGACGCGATCCGCCGCGCGCGCTCGACGAGCGGCGCCTACCTGCGCGAGCACCTCGCGCGCATCCCGGGCCTGCGGCCGCAATCCGTCACGCCCGGCTGCGATCCCTGCTACTACACGTTCCCGTTCGAGGTGCAGGGCGACGCGAGCCTGTCGCGCGGCGAGCTGCTCGCGGGTCTGGCGGCCGAGCGCGTCGACTACCGCCTGTGGTCGAACAAGGCGCTGCCGTCGTACGCGGTGTTCGGCGGCGCGGGCGATTTCCCCGTGGCCGACCGCCTGTGCCGGAACGGGATCGGATTCCGCGTGGACCCGCGGATCGGCGCGGCCGAGCTGGACGCGATGGTGACGGCGACGCGGCGGCTGCTCGCGTTCGGGCGGACGTCGGGGCGCGGCGCGAGCGCCTGAGCGCCCCGCCAGCGGCCCCGCGCCGCGGCCCCCGATTCCGCCCGAGATGGTTGTCCACCGCCCCGGTCACCGCGCCACGGGGGAATAGCGGCGCCGCCGCCCCTACCTCCCGAGCCTCGAACCACTGCCATGAACGCCATCCGCCCCGTCCTCCGCCTCACGCCACTGGCCCTGGCCACGGCCGCAGCGGCCCAGAGCCCCGGCCTCCCCGTCTTCTCCATCGACTGGCGCAGCGCCACGGTGTCCGTGCCCGACTCGTTCACGTTGACGCCGATGACCGAGGGCGACCTGCTCATGCCGCAGGGTCTCGTCCCGGCCTTCGGCCCGCTGCCGCCGCCCGGCATCGTCGAGAGCGGCGGCAGCATCGCGCCGATCGGACTCGGCATTCCGCTCCACCTGCCGTGCATCGGCCACCCGGCCGGGACGCCGTGCTCGGTCGAGGTCGACGCGTTGAGCCACGCGATGGACCGCATGGTGAACTGCAGCTCGCTGCCGGGCACGCCGAACCCGACGTGGGTGTTCTCGGTCGCGTACCGCGGACTGGGCGTCCCGGGCATCGCTCCGGACCTCGCCAGCGAATCCGCCTGCGTCGACGAGACCGCCGACGTCTTCGCCGGCATCTTCGTGCCGTGCGGTCCCGTCGGTCCCGGTCCCACGATCGGCAACTACGGCTACATCGACGGCAACGGCCTCGTGAACGCCTGCGGGACGAGCGTGTACCCGGGCCTCGGCCTCATCGAGCCCACGTTCCCCGGCGACAACCTCGACGCGCTCGACGACGACGTGCCGGACCAGTGGCTGCCGCGCTCGACGTGCACGTACTTCTCGCTCGACTCGGGGTTCATCGACCCCGTCTTCCTGGTGGCCAACTCGGGCAGCGCGGCCGCGAACGGATTCGTCGGCGGCGATGTGCTCGTGTCGTGCCCGAACTGCTCGCCGGCAGTGTATGCCAGCGCGTTCCAGCTCGGACTCGACGCGGGCGGTCCCGACACGGACGACCTCGACGCGCTCGCGCTGCGCGAGAACGGCATCCCCGGCTACCAGCGCTCGACGACGCCGTACGACTGGGTGTCGGGCGCCACGGACATGCTGTTCTTCTCGGTGCGTCGCGGCTCCGCGCTCATCGGCCAGCCCGACGCGTTCTTCGGCGCGCCGATCGAGCCGGGCGACATCCTGGTCCCGACGGGCGGCGTCGGCTCGGTCCCGGGCATCTGGGTCTCGGCCGAGACGCTGGGCCTCATGACGATGCGTTCGACCGCGGGCGTCATCAGCGACGACATGGACGCGCTCGACATCCTCCAGGAGCCCGAGCCCGGCACGCGCTTCTGCTTCGGCGACGGCACCGGCACGGCCTGCCCGTGCGCGAACTTCGGATTCCCGGGCCGCGGCTGCGCGAACAGCGCGAACCCGGTCGGCGGTCTGCTGTGGGCGAACGGCTTCGCGTCGATCTCGAACGACACCGTGCACTTCACGACGTCGGGCCTGCCCGGCGCCACGACCGCGCTGCTCTTCCAGGGCACGGGCGTCGTGGCCGGCGGCAACGGCGCGGTGTTCGGCGACGGCCTGCGCTGCGTGCAGCAGAACGTCATCCGCCTCTACAAGCGGACGGCGCTGTGCGGCAACCGCGAGTTCGGCAAGGACGTGCCCGGTGACCAGCTCGTCAGCGTGGTCGGCGGCGTCACGACCCCGGGCGTGCGCAACTACCAGGTCTGGTACCGCAATGCGGCGGTGTTCTGCAGCGCGTCGACGTTCAACCTGACGAACGCGTACCGCATCGCGTGGGCTCCGTGACATAGGGACCGAGTCGCAAGCGTGTGGCGGCCCCGTTCCGGCCGCGCGACGCAGGCTGGCCGCGAGACGGGAGGTCTCGCGGCCAGCTTCCTTTGCGGGCGGCTCGGGGGCATGGCGCAGGCGGGACTTGGCACAGTTCGGCATCGGGTGCGGGAGGAGCAAGGGCTCGCACAGGTGGAGATGCACAGATGCGCGGTCGTGAGCGGAGACCGGGTTTGCCGCGCTGGAAGACCGTGCAACCGTCGTCCCCTTCCCCATGGGTCGAGACCGGTGAGCCGAGAGCCTCCACTCGGCCTGCCCCGCGCGCCGATGGAACTGCGGTGATCCCCTTCAGCATCGACTACTCGCAGGTCATCGCGCTCCTCGCGTGCATGAGCTTCTTCGTGCACGGCGCGCGTCTCGACGGTCGCTCGCCCTTCGTGTGGGGAGGCCTGAGCCTCGGAGCGTGGCTCGTGGTCACACATTTCGTCCTCGGAGGCCTCGTCGGGGGCGTCGTCTCGCAACTGCTGCTCTTCGGTGCCTTGACCGCGTTCGAGTTCCGCCGCGAACGGGTCGCCGCGCGTCGGCGCGAGTCCGCGCACTGAGCTTCACGCGAGCTGGCCCGCCGGCTCTCGTGCCAACGCGAATGGGGTGAGCCGCCCCACGGCGACCCACCCCTCGTCACACTCCGATCCACCCGCTCAGCACGAGGCCGAGCGGGCGCTCCGCTTCACAGCGACCACACGATGAAGATCCCGTTCGTCAGGTTGAACGTGGACACGGTGCAGAAGCTCTGCGGGTCGCGGTACCACGCCTGGTACGTGCGCGTCGTCGGCGCGGTGATCTGGCCCATCACCGACAGCTTCGGATCGCCGCCCGAGGGGCTGCTGCTCGCGCCGCCCACGTTCTGCTTGATGCCGAGGCGCAGGACCGTGCCGACCGTGCAGCGCACGCCGTCGCCGAAGGGGACGCCCGAACCCGGCTGGTTCGTGCCCTGGAAGTACAGCACCGAGCTGTTGTTCATCCCCGATCCGGACAGGAGCACCGTGTCGTTCGCGAGGCTCGCGATCCCCGACGGCACGAGCAGCGCGCCCGACGAGTTGACCGAGTTCGGGCAGCCACGGCCGGCTCCGGCCACGTTGCCGCACGGGCAGGCCTGCGCCGTGCCGTCGCCGGGGCAGATCACGCTCATCGATCCGCCCTCGGGCAGGTCGTAGAGCGCGCCGAAGATGTCGGCCGTCTGCGTGGCGAGCAGCGTGTAGGCGATCCCGAACCGACGGCCGGAAGCACCCGCTGCGTTCGTCGAGACGATGACCGGTTCGATCGCGGGCGTCGTGCTCGTGGTGATCGGCGCGTGGATCTCGGACGGCTGCAGGACGCCGCCGATCGAGAAGTACGAGTTCACGTAGATGTCGAAGTCCGTCGTGCTGCCCGCCTTCGCCTCGGCGTAGACGATCGCGATGCGCTCGCCGTCGCAGTCGATCGCGGGCATGCGCTGCTCGCGCGTCTGCGTGCTCGGGTAGCTGGCGCTCACGTTGCGCTCGGCGACCAGCGTCGAGCCGGAGAAGACCTTGCAGTACAGGTCGCGCTCGCCGCCGGCCGTGTTCTGTTGCCACACGCAGGCCCACGAGCCGTCGGCGAACGGCGACGACACGGCCGGCGCGAACTCGTCGAGGGCCGAGCTCGCGATCGCGAACTCCGGGGTGACGACGGCCCCGGTGCTCGAGAGCACCTGCGCGCCGTAGATGTTGTTGCCGCGCTCCCAGGCGATGCTCCAGCGCGAGTGGTTGTTGTGCTTCGACACGGCGGGCAGGACCGCACCCCCGGTCGTCGAGACGGTGACGAAGTTGGGCATGTTCACGAAGCTCTCGTTCACGCGCCGCGCCATGATCGTCGCGCCGCCCGAGACCGCCTCGGACCAGGTGACGAGGAAGTAGCTCGTGCCGCTCGCGAGTTCGTCGCCGCCGACGGAGACGTCGTAGCGGTTGTTGAGCCCGACCTCGAGCGAGGTGACGAGCGAGGACGGCAACCACACGGACGGTGTGGACGCGTTGCATCCCCGCGCCGCGACCATGCGGAACTGCAGGCCGGGCTGCGTGAAGCCCGGGTAGCTCCCGACGCTGGCCGCGACCAGGAACTTGTTCGAGGCGTTCAGGTTCCCGACGGACGGACGCTCCCAGTCCTGCGTGGTCGTGTCGACGTAGGACGTCACGACGATGTTGTTGCCCGTTCCGTCGAGCGTGATCGTGCGCACGTCGCGGTCCGCGGGCGTCACGACCTCCTCGAAGACGACCATGAACGTGTTCGAGGTCGCGTCGTACGCGATGTCGGCGTACTGCTGGTGCATGCTCGTCTGCGTCATGCCGAACTGGCTGACGAACGGGTCGACGACGAGCGGGAAGTCGGCCGTCGCGAGGTACGCGGCATCGACCTCGATCTCGACGCCGCCCGCGACGCGACGCGTCGGCACGGAGCGCTTCGTTCCGTTCGACTCGCGCACGAACGCTCGACCGTACTGGACGCGGCCGTACTCGTTCTCGTACACGAGGCCGTCGGCCGTTTCCGTCACGGGGAGCTCGGTGTCGAGCGCGACCGAGAGCTTCAGGTCGCCTTGCGGTCGCGACTCGACGACGAACGTCTGTTCGATGCCGCGCAGTCCGATCTCGTACACTTCGTCCACCACGCCGCGGTCGATCGTGATGCGGTCGCCGTCGCGCACCGGCGCGCTGCCGGCGGCGAGCGCGATGGACTGCGAGCCGCTCTCCGCGCGGGCGAGGCTCATCCGGATCGGGAAGTGGCGCGGCATGTCCGCGCCGAAGATCGGGTAGTAGGTCGCGCCCGTCGCGTCGAAGCTGGCCTTGTAGTCGGCGCCGCGCACCCACAGCGCGCCGTCGGGAGCGGTGTCGAAGTAGGGCGCCTCGAGCGGCGGCAACGCGCGGCTGCCCAGCGTCTCGCGGACGGCGGCGATGCGCTCGGCGACGCTCGCGTCGCCAGGCCGGGCGTGGATTTCGGCAGCGGTGAGGGCCAACAGGGCCGTGAGGAGGATCGGGGACTTCATGGTCGTGCTCGTTCGTCGGATCTCGTGGGGTCGGAGGGGTCCGCACGCGGCGGCTGCTCCGGCTCGGCGGTCGTTCCCGCCGGCATGGGGGTCCACGACGTGAGCGCGCGGAACCGGAAACGCCCTCCCGGACTCGGCGTGCGACGGAAGCGCAAGCGACTGCCCTACATGGACTTGCGTCCGCCTCGTGCACCCCGATTCGGGGCTCCGACTCGAGCTCCGACCCCGCAGAACGCGGCCGCGCGACGCAGATCACGGGCGCTGGTGCCCAGACGGGTCCCCGGCGTCGATTCCCAGGCGGTCGAGAATTCGCTGGAGAAGCAACGCGCTCGATCCGCGCGCGCGAGCACCGCGAACGGCAGGGACGCGGATTACCGCTTCGGGATCGAGGTCCCGAGAGAGATCACCCAAGCGCGGCCCTGGCAGTTCCCGTACTCGTGCTCGCCCAGGACGATCTCGGGCACGCCGTCGCCGTCGAGGTCGCCGAGGTTCGCGGCCGTGAACCCGAGGGTCGAGCCGACGGCGGTGAACTCCGCGAGCGCCGAGTCGTCCTTGCCCGAACGGACGCGGACGCGCGAACCTGGGTCGCCGCCCTCCAGCGAACGCGCCACCAGCAAGGACAACACGAGTTCCCCATGCACACCCGCACCGACGAGATCGCCGACGGCATCTACCGCTTCTCGACCTTCGTCCCCGAGGTCACGCCCGACGGCTTCACCTTCAACCAGTTCCTGATCCGCGCGGATCAGCCGCTGCTCTTCCACACCGGTCCGCGCGCGATGTTCCCGCTCGTCTCGCAGGCCGTCGCGCGCGTCGTCCCGCTCGACCGGCTGCGCTGGATCGCGTTCGGACACGTCGAGTCGGACGAGTGCGGCTCGATGAACCAGTGGCTCGCGGCGGCGCCGCGCGCGGTCGTCGCGCACGGCGCGACCGGCGTCATGGTCTCGCTGAACGACCTGTGCGACCGGCCGCCGCGCGCGCTGGCCGACGGCGAGGTGCTGGACCTGGGCGGGAAACGCGTGCGGCACCTCGACACGCCGCACGTGCCGCACAACTGGGAGGCGCGCGTGCTGCACGAGGAGACGACGCGGACGCTCCTGTGCGGCGACCTCTTCACGCACACGGGCGACGGGCCGGCGGTGACGGACGGCGATGTCGTCGGTCCGGCGCGGGCGGCGGAGGAGATGTTCCGCGCGACCGCCTGCGCGCCGTCGACGGGCGACACGATCCGGCGGCTGGCGCAGCTCGAGCCCGCCACGCTCGCGATCATGCACGGCGCGTCGTTCCGCGGGGACTGCGCGCGGGCGTTGCGCGATCTGGCCGGGTTCTACGACGGGTGGCAGCGCGCCGCGCCGCAGTAGGATCCACGGGTGATCCGATCCGGCGCACTCCTCGCGGCTTCAGGCCTCGCAGCGCTCGCCCTGGCGGCGCGCACGAGCGCCGAGCCGGTGCCGGGCGACGCCGCGAGCGCGGTCGATTTCAACCGCGATGTCCGGCCGATCCTGGCCGACCGCTGCTTCCGCTGTCACGGGCCGGACGCGGATGCGCGCAAGCGCGGGCTGCGGCTCGACACGCAGGACGGTTCGCGCGCGACGCTGAAGAGCGGCTCGCGCGCGGTCGTGCCGGGATCGGCGAAGGACAGCGAGCTCGTCGCGCGCATCGCGAGCACGGACGCGGACGAGGTGATGCCGCCGCCGTCCTTGAACCGGCCTCTCGACGCGGAGCAGAAGCGGATCCTCGCGCGGTGGATCGACGAAGGGGCCGAGTACGCGGAGCACTGGGCCTTCGTCCCGCCGAAGCGCAGCCCTCCGCCCGTCGTGAAGGACGCGAGCTGGGCGCGCGATCCGCTCGACCGCTTCGTGCTGGCGCGCCTCGAGAAGGAACACCTCTCGCCGTCGCCCGAGGCCGACCGCGCCGTGCTGCTGCGGCGCGCCGCGCTCGTCCTGACCGGGCTGCCGCCGTCGACGGAGGACACGGCGCGCTTCCTCGCCGACCCTTCCGACGACGCGTACGAGCGCGAGGTCGACCGGCTGCTCGCATCGCCGCGCTTCGGCGAGCACATGGCGGCCGCGTGGCTCGACGTCGCGCGCTACGCCGACACGTTCGGGTACCAGTCCGACTGGGAGTGCGAGACGTGGCCGTGGCGCGACTGGCTGATCGCGGCGCTCCAGCGCGACCTGCCCTACGACCAGTTCGTGCGCGACCAGGTCGCGGGCGACCTACTGCCCGGTGCGACGCGCGATCAGGTGCTCGCGACCGCGTTCAATCGCCTGCACCGGATGACGAACGAGGGCGGCTCGATCGACGAGGAGTTCCGCCAGGAGGCGATCGCCGATCGCGTCGGGACGTTCGGCACGGCGTTCCTGGGGCTGACGACGGAGTGCGCGCGCTGTCACGACCACAAGTACGACCCCATTGCGCAGCGCGACTTCTACGGGCTCGGCGCGTTCTTCGGAGCGACGGACGAGGCGGGCACGTACGCGTACTCGCACCGTTCGACGCCGGTGCCCGCGCTCGCGCTGCCCACGCGGGAGCAGGACTCGGAGCTGGCGAAGCTCGACGCGGCGCTCGCGCAGGCCGAGGCCGAGCTCGCGCGCACGCTGACGGAGCGGCGCGGAGCGTTCACCGCCTGGCGCGCGGGCGCGCACGCGATCGAGGTCGCTCCGCCCGTGCGGCACGAGCCTCTCGACGGCACGCTCGAGCGAGCGCTCGCGGCCGACGGGGACGGGAAGGCGTCGCGCGCCACCCTGTTCGACGGCGACAGCGGCGTCTCCCTCGAGGGCGTTCCGTCCTTCCGCCGCGCGGACGCGTACAGCCTCGCGTTCCGCATGCGCGCTCCTGCCGCGCAGCAGCGCGCGGTCGTGCTGCACACGTCGCCCTTCACGATCGAGACGGATCCGCAGGGCTATCAGGTGCTGCTCGTCGAGGGACGTCTCGCGTGGCAGGTCGTCCACTTCTGGCCGGGATCGGCCGCGGCGATCCGCACGCGCGAGCCGTTCCCGTCCGACCGCTGGGTGCACGTCGTCGTCACGTACGACGGCTCGTCGCGCGCGGACGGGCTGGCGATCTTCCTCGACGGCGCACGCGCGGACGTCGAGGTCGAGCGCGACGGGCTCGACGGCGTCGCGACGGCGCGCATCTTCCAGATCGGCTTCCGCGACCGCGACCGCGGGTTCACGGGCGGCGCGCTCGACGATCTGGACGTGTACGACCGCGCGCTGACGGATCCGGAGATCGCCGAGCTGCACGAGCGCGGTTCGGGCGCGGCGAGCGCGGACCTCGAGGGCTACTTCGCGCGCGTCGTCGACGCGGACTGCCGCGTGGCGCGCGAAGCGGTCCACGCCGCGCGGGTGGCGCGCAACGAGCTGTCCGACTCGCTCCGGCGCATCATGGTCATGCGCGATTCGGCGCACCCGCGGCCCGCATTCGTGCTGCGCCGCGGCGCGTACGACGACCCCGATCCCGGGCGCCCCGTGGCGAGCGACCGCGCGATCGACGCGCTGCTCCCGTTCGATCCGAGTTGGCCGAAGAACCGCCTCGGTCTCGCGCGCTGGCTGATCGATCCCGAGAACCCGCTGACGGCGCGCGTGCAGGTCAATCGCCTGTGGATGCAGTGCTTCGGCCGCGGGATCGTCGCGACGCAGGAGAACTTCGGCCTGCAGGGCGAGTATCCGAGCCATCCGGAGCTGCTCGACGAGCTCGCGCTCGACTTCGTCGCGGGCGGATGGAGCAACAAGGCGCTGCTGCGGCGCATCGTGCTGTCGGCGACGTTCCGCCAGTCGTCGGACGCCGCACCGGAGCTGCGCGAGCGCGACCGCGACAACGTGCTCCTCGCGCGCGGACCGTCGTTTCGAGCGAGCGCCGAGATGCTGCGCGACCAGGCGCTGTGCGCGTCGGGCCTGCTCGTCGAATCCGTCGGCGGACCGAGCGTGCGGCCGTGGCAGCCGCCGGGCCTGTGGGAGGACGCCGGCGCGACGGGCTCGTACGTGCCGGACACGGGCGCGAGCGCGCACCGCCGCAGCCTCTACACGTTCCAGAAGCGCACGTCGCCGCCGCCCGACCTCCTGCTCTTCGACGCGGGCTCGCGCGAGAAGTGCCTGGCGCGCCGCGCGTCGACGAACACGCCGATGCAGGCGCTCGTGCTGCTCAACGATCCGGTCTACGTCGAGTGCGCGCGCGAGCTGGCGCGGCTCGTCGCGGCGGCGGAGTCGACGAGCCGCGGACGCATCGAGCAGGCGATCCGCCGCGTGGCGGCCCGCGATCCGCGCGCGGCGGAAGTGCGCGCGCTCGAGGACTTGTACGCGAGCGAGCTGGCGCGCTTCCGCGCCGACGCGGCGGCCGCGCAGGCGCTCGTCCCGGGCGATGCGCCGAACGCGGAGCTCGCCGCGCTCACGCTCGTCGCCTCGACCCTCCTGGCCAGCGACGCCGCGGTGATGCTGCGATGAACCCCGGATCCGGCGATCGTTTCGCGTGGACACGCCGCGGCGTGCTGGCCGCGTCGGCGCTCGGCCTCGGCCGCATCGCGCTGGGCGACCTGTTCGCCCAGTCCGCCGCCGACGCGCCGCCGCGATCGAAGCCCGCTCCGCGCGCGAAGCGCGTCGTCTACCTGTTCCAGGCCGGCGGACCGTCGCAGCTCGAGACGTTCGACCCGAAGCCGCTCCTGAAGGAGAAGCACGGCGAGCCGCTGCCCGACTCCGTGCGCCAGGGACAGCGGCTGACCGGGATGAGCGGCAACCAGGCGATCCTGCCGCTCGCCGGATCGTTCGCCGGTTTCGCGCGGCACGGCCAGGCCGGCCTGTGGGTCAGCGACCTGCTGCCGAAGACGGCGGAGATCGCCGACCGCCTGTGTGTCGTGCGCAGCATGCACACCGAAGCCATCAACCACGATCCCGCGATCACGTTCTTCTGCACGGGCCATCAGCAGCCCGGGCGACCGTCGATGGGCTCGTGGTTGTCGTACGGGCTCGGATCGATGAACGCGAACCTGCCGGCGTTCATCGTGCTCGTGTCGAAGGACGCGCCGCGCGACCAGCCGCTGTACTCGCGCCTCTGGGGCGCGGGGTTCCTGCCCAGCGAGCACCAGGGCGTGCAGTTCCGCGCGGGCGGCGAGCCCGTGCTCTTCCTCGACAATCCCGCCGGAGTGTCGGCCGATTCGCGGCGCGCGATGCTCGACGCACTCGCCAGGCTCGACGGCGACGCGCGCTCGCGGACGCACGATCCCGAGATCGACGCGCGGCTCGCGCAGGCCGAGATGGCGTTCCGCATGCAGACCAGCGTGCCCGAGGCGACCGACGTGTCGAAGGAGGACGACGCGACGTTCGCGCTGTACGGCGACGCGGCGCGCACGCCCGGCACGTACGCGGCGAACTGCCTGCTCGCACGGCGGCTGCTCGAGCGCGGCGTGCGCTTCGTGCAGCTCTTCCACCAGGGCTGGGATCAGCACGGCGGCCTGCCCGCGGGCATCGCGAATCAGTGCCGTCAGACGGACCAGGCTTCGGCCGCGCTCGTCACCGACCTCGCGCGCCGCGGGCTGCTGGACGACACGCTGGTCGTGTGGGGCGGCGAGTTCGGGCGCACGGCGTACTGCCAGGGGAAGCTGACCGCGACCGACTACGGACGCGATCACCACCCGCGCTGCTTCTCGATCTGGCTCGCGGGAGCGGGCGTCAAGCCGGGTCACGTGCACGGCGCGACCGACGAGCTGGGCTACAACGTCGTCGCCGACCCGGTCCACGTGCACGACCTGCACGCGACGATGCTCCACCTGCTCGGGATCGACCACGAGCAGCTCGTGTTCCCGCACCAGGGCCGTTACTTCCGACTCACGGACGTGTCGGGATCGGTCGTGCGCGGCATCCTGTCCTGAGAGGCCGGGCAGGGATTCCCGAGTTTCGTGGCGGGTCGAGAGCGCCCTCTACGAGAGAGGGGAGCCCGTGAGGAACACCGACCCGACCCCGATGCAGACACCCGCAAGGAACCGAACGATGAGCACGCAAACGACCACTCCCGACCTCGCCGCCATCAAGACCAAGCAGCAGGCGACCTGGGCCACCGGCGACTTCGGCGTCGTCGGGACCACGCTGCAGATCGTGGGCGAAACCCTGTGCGAGGCCGTCGACATGCAGGCGGGCTCGAGCGTGCTCGACGTCGCTTGCGGCAACGGCAACGCGGCGCTCGCCGCGGCGCGACGCTGGTGCCGCGTGACCGGCATCGACTACGTGCCGGCGCTGATCGAGCAGGCGCGCGTGCGCGCCGCGGGCGAGCGGCTGCCGAGCACGTTCCTCGTCGGCGACGCGGAAGCACTCGACTTCGCCGATGCGTCCTTCGACTACGTGCTCTCGACGTTCGGCGTCATGTTCGCGCCCGACCAGGAACGCGCCGCGCGCGAGATGGTCCGCGTGTGCAAGCCGGGCGGGAAGATCGGTCTCGCCAACTGGACGCCGACCGGGTTCGTCGGCCAGATGTTCCGCACGGTCAGCAAGCACGCGCCGCCGCCGGCCGGCTTGAGGCCGCCCTCGCAGTGGGGCACGCGCGAGCGTCTGCAGGAGCTCTTCGGCGATGCCGCGCGCGAGATCCGCGCGGAGCCGCGCCTCTTCGCGATGCGCTTCGAGTCGGCCGATCACTGGCTGAGCGTGTTCCGCCAGTGGTTCGGCCCCGTGAACACGGCGTTCGCGCGCCTGGACGCGGCGGGACAGGCGGCGCTCGAGCGCGACCTGCGCGAGATCCTCGCGCAGAACGACCGCTCGACGGGCAGCGCGCTCGTCCTGCCGTCCGAGTACCTCGAGATCGCGATCACGCGCCGCTGAATCCGGTCGGCGGCCGGCCGCACGAACTCGCGTGAAGTGAGCCAGGCACGCTGCAGCGAAGTTCGTGTCCAGGCTCGGGAGTCCGGCGGGGGCAGGCGCTGACTCCGCAGCGCGGATCACATAGCATCGGCGCGCATGCCGCTCGCGATTGCCCGACGTCTCCTCGCCTGCAGCACGGTCGCCCTCGGCGCGTGCGCTCCGGATGCCGCGCCCGACGTGCGCGCCGCGGCTCCGGCGGCCGGCACGGCGACTGCGCCTGCGGATCCCGCGGAACCTCTCGAACCGCCGCTCGTCCTGCGCGTCACGCGGCCCGACTTCTCGGACTGGGACGGGATCGAGCGACGCGGGTTGCTGCGCGTCCTCGTGCCGCGCGACCGCACGAACTTCTTCTACGCCGAGGGCCGCCTGCGCGGCATGGAGTACGAGCTCGTGCACGAGTTCGAGCGCTCCCTCGCCGGCCAGTCCGGCGGCACGCGTCCGCAGATCGACGTCGCCTACGTGCCGGTCGCATTCGAACGCCTGCTGCCCGCGCTCGTCGAAGGCCTGGGTGACGTCGCCGCGGGCGGGTTGACGATCACGGCCGAGCGCGAGCGGCTCGTCGCGTTCACCGAGCCGTACCTGGCCGGCGTCGCGCAGATCGTCGTCGCGAACCGGCAGGCTCCGGCGCTCGCGACGCTCGACGGTCTCTCCGACCAGCTCGTCGTCGTCGGTCCGGGTTCGAGCTACCTCGCGAGCCTCGAGCGGCTGAACGCGCAGTTCGCGGCGCGCGGGCTCGCGCCGGTGCGCGTCGACACGCTCGGCCGCGGTTTCGCGACGGAGGACATGCTCGAGTTCGTGCACTCGGGCGCCTTCCCGTACACGGTCGCGGACCACCACGTGGCCGAGCTGTGGGCCGGCGTGCTCGGCGGACTGCGCCTGCACCCCGAGCTGCAGCTCGCGTCGGGCGATCGCATCGCGTGGGCCGTGCGGCGCGAGAACCCGCGGCTCAAGCAGGTGCTCGACGAGTTCCTGCTCGCGAGCCGCAAGGGCACGCGCACCGGAAACGTGCTCTTCCAGCGCTATTTCCAGGACAGCGATTGGATCCGAGACCCCGAGATCGACCTCGACTCGGGCAGGCTCGGCGCGATCCTCGAACCGCTGCGGCGCCTCGCGGACCCATACGGTTTCGACTGGCGCCTCATCGCCGCGCAGGCCTACCAGGAGTCGCGGCTCGATCCGACGGCGCGCAGTCGCTCGGGAGCGATCGGACTGATGCAGCTCCTGCCCGCGACGGCCAAGGACATGGGCTTCGCGGACGTGACGGGGATCGAGGACAACCTCCACGCCGGCATCCGCTACATGGCCTGGCTGCGCGACACGTACTTCGCCGACCCGGCGATGCCCGAGGCCGCGCGCGTCGACTTCGCGCTCGCCGCGTACAACGCCGGACCGGGTCGCGTGCGTCGCTGGCGGAACGAAGCGCCCGATCAGGGCGTCGATCCCGATCGGTGGTTCGGCCAGGTCGAGAACCTCGCGCTCGAGAACGTCGGCTTCCAGCCCGTGCGGTACGTCGCCAACGTCAACAAGTACTACGTGATCCTCGCGCGCCTGCTCGACGAGCGCGGCCGGCGGCACGCGGAGGTCGACCGCGTGCTGCGGGGTTCAGCGCGCTGAGTACGGAGCCAGGCTCCACTCCGCCGACTTCGTGCGGCGAGGCGGCGGAGCCTCCACGTCGCGTGTCGAAGTCGGCGGAGTCGAGCCTGGCTCCGTAGATCACTTCGGCCCATCGCCCGGCTTCGGCGGGCGCGGCTCGTCGTGATCCTCGTCGACGTGGAACTTCTCGTGGTTCAGGTCCGCGGCCGCCGCGACCTTCGACTTCAGCGCGGTGGACGCGTCCGCGTTCTTGCCGTCGAGCACGAGCAGCTCGATCTTTGCCAGGTCGCGAGCCAGCGTCGCCAGCGCGCGGCGGAACTCCGCCTTCTGCGCCGCCTGCGCCTCGGGAGCCAGCTTGGCGAGCGTCTTCGGCTCGCCCGACTGCGACGCACCCGCGGCCGCGATCATCCGGCCGAGGCTCTGCAGCGTCGTTTCGTTCTGCGCCGGATCGACGATCGAGACCGTGAGGCGCTCGAACTCGTTGCCCATCTGCTCCATCGCGCCGTGCAGGCTGGGTCCGCCCCGCGGCCCGCCGCGGCGACCGCCGCGTTCGCCGCCCTCGCGCGGCTCGCCCTTGCCCTCGGGCGCGGGCTTCGGATCCTGCGCGCGCGCGGGCGCCATCGAGGAGGCGACGAACCAGCCGGAGAGGGGCAGTGCGACGAGGAAGGTCAGGACGCGGAGCGACGGTCGATTCATGGAGATCGGTTCGAGGGGAGGGAGCGCGGTACGCGCCCGAAGTGGGTGACGACGGAGAACACCGCAACGCGCGGCCGGTTCTGCGGAATCACGCGGGGCGCACAGGCTACGCAGGGAAAGTCCGCGTCGAGAGCGGGATTCCGGCGCGCGAGCCGGGCCTTGCGGTCGAACGCGCGGGACGCGACCCTGACGCGCTCGCCGATGGCCAACCAGGGACACGACTACGGTCACGCGGCAGGCGAGCTCACGGGCACCCCCTGGCTCGCGCACCTCGCCGGAGGAGCGGCCGCGGCCGGCGTCGTCATCGCCTGGGTCCTGGCCGTGTTCGTGGCGCCCGAGTACCTCGCCGTGTACCGCGACGAGGCGGTGGTGCTGCCGGCCCTGTCGCAGATGGCGCTGCAGGTCACGGGGCTGACCCAGGGCGCAGTCGGTTGGATCGTGCTGCTCGCCGACCTGCTCGTCGTCGCCTTCCTGTGGAACAAGGCGCGCTCGCGCGGCGGAGCCGCGATCGGCGTGCTGTTCGCGATCGCGATCGCGGCGGCGGTGCTCGCCGTCGTGCTGGTCGTCGCCTGCGGCCAGGCGGGACACGTCGCGCAGGACGCGGGCGGCTCGCCGCGCTGACCTATTCGGCCGCGAGGCGCCTGCGACCCACGATCGTCCGCGTGCGCGGGTCGAAGCGCGCGACGAACGGTCCGCGCGCGTCGGTGCCCATGATCGCGAGCGCGTCGCCGTCGAAGACGAGGGCGGCCACGCGACCTTCGATGGGCAGCGGATCCCCGCTCGTATGCCGCGTCTCGACGTCCCACACCGCGACCGCGCCCTGGGACGCGACCGCCAGACGCCGACCGCTCGCGTCGAGCGCGATCCGATCGGGTGCGCCACCGAGCTCGATCGTCCCCTCGCGCGACACCGCCGTGTCGATCGACCACATCTGCACCGAGCCGCCCCGATCGACCGTCGCGGCGCGCGACCCGTCCGCGGCCAGGCTCGCGGCGACGACCGACGCGCCGGCGAGCTCCAGATCGATCCGCGGTCCGCGCCGCGCGCTCTCGGACGCGACGTCGCGCACCAGCACGCGGTCCTCGCCGTCGAGCAGCAACGCGCGCGAGCGGTCGGGCGACCAGTCGAGGAGCCGTGCGCTCGCGGGCGCGTCGAGTGCGCGGGCCAGTTCCGCGCCGATCGGCGCCGGATCCGGCCGTGCCGCCGATCCGCGCGCGAGCAGGACCGCGTCCGGATCCGGAGCGCCCAGCAACGCGGTGCGCAGCGCGCGGTCCTGGTCGATCGCGGCCAGCTTTCCCTGCAGCTCCGCCTGCAAGCGCTGCTGCGGCCCGAGCAGTCGCGCGTTGCGCAGCTGCTCGCTCACGACGATCCACAGTCCCGCGGCGAGGCCGACGACCACGACGCCCGTCAGCACGATCAGCCCCACGCGCATCCGTTTCGCCACCGCGCGGGCACGATCGCGCTGCGCGTGCACGCGCTGGATCTCGGCCGCGAGCTGCTGGAATTCGGCATCGCCTTCGACGCGTCCGGGGAGCTGCGCCCTGGCCAGCGCGACGTCGCCCGCGGCGAGCGCCGCGCGCGCGTACGCGATGCGCGTCGTGCGCTCGCCGTTGCGCGCCCGCGCGTTGTCGCTCCACAGGACGAGAGCCTGCCGGTAGCCGGCGATGGCCTCGGCGAAGTCCCCGTAGCGGCGCGCGCGCTCGGCCTCGCCGCCGTCCCCGCCGCGTTCGGCGCGGCCGTGCGCGATCGCGGCGGCCTCGGCGATCTTCTCCGACTCGCGGTGACGGCGCTGGTCGCGCAGCGCGGACTGGAGCTCGGCCACGCTGCGGTAGCGATCCTCGATCCGTCGCGCGAGCGCGCGCGTGCAGATCGCCGCGAGGCCGGCCGACACGCCGGCCGGGAAGGTCGGCGGCTTCGACGCGCTCGCCGCCATCAGCACGGCCAGCAACGTCTCGCCGCGGTGCGGCGGATTCCCCGTCAGGATCTCGTGCAGGATCGCGCCGAGCATGTACGTGTCCGTCCACGGACCGAGGTCCGCGCCGCGACCTTCGGCCAGCTCCGGCGGCATGTAGCTGGGCGTGCCCGACGGCGAACGCACCGTCGACTTGTGCCGCGCGCGGGCGTCCGCGTCGGGGCGCTCGCGCACGTCGACCGCGACGCCCCAGTCCATCACCAGGACTTCGCCGAACGCGCCGACCATGACGTTCTCGGGCTTGAGGTCGCGGTGGACGATGCCCTTCGAGTGCGCGAACGCGACCGCGTTGCAGACGCCGTCGAGGATCTCGAGGTGACGCTCGAGGTCGCAGGCCTCGGCCAGCTTGCGTTGCGCCGGCGTCGACGGGTGCAGCAGGTCCTTCCAGCTCGTCCCGCCGACGAGCTTCATCACCAGGAACGCATCGCCGCGCTCGCTCGTGCCGAGCTCGTGCACGGGGACGATGTTCGGGTGGTCGAGCAGGCCGTTGACCAGCGCCTCGGCGACGAACTGTCCGCGGCTTGCGGCGCTCGACTGCTCGGGGCGGATCAGCTTCACCGCGATGTCGCGCGCGAGCGAGCGCTGCCGCGCCTTGAACACGACGCCCATGCCGCCGCGGCCGATCTCCTGGATCAGCTCGAAGCCGCCCGTCGTCGCGATCGGGCCCGTCGACGCGACGCCGGCCGCGTCGGCGAGAGTGCCCTGACCGCTCAGCGTTCCCGCGGCGGACGTCGAGACCCCGCTCGGGGTGGGTCCGCCCGCCGCGCGATCGGCGAGCGTCGCCGGCATGGACGCCAGCGCGTCGCGCACCGTCGCCGGCAGCTCGAGCGCCGTCGTGCTCTCGGGCTTGTACGTCGCGTGCGGCGA
This sequence comes from Planctomycetota bacterium, assembly GCA_044221705.1. Lineage (GTDB taxonomy): Bacteria > Planctomycetota > UBA1135 > UBA1135 > JAEUHZ01. The sequence continues at coordinate 4,953 of JBGAOR010000045.1, read as the reverse complement.
GTGCGCGCGCCAACCCTCGGCGGACTGCGCGTCGCCGATCGTCGGGATCCAGAGCCGGCGCAGCTCGTCCGCCCCGCGCGGCTCACCAGCCGCTGTCACGGATGAGCTCCTCGAGGATGTCGACGCGGACCGCGAACCCGATCTCGGCCGGGTTGGACATGCGCTCCACCTTGTCGCTCGCCGCGTTGTCCGTCTTCACCTTCACGAACAGGTCGATCCCCGAGTTGTTCAGCGCGACGACGTGACCGTCGTGCGTGAACATCGGCGAGCCGGACGTGCCGCCCGACAGGCTCGCCGAGTGCTGGATCTGCCGGCTCTGGCTGAAGTCGGCCCTTTTCCCGCTGAAATCGAGGATCCGGCCGATCCAACCGTCCTTGAACGTCGCCTGTGCGTGCAGCAGCTCGCCCGACGACTCCGCACTGGCGGTGTACTCGAAGTTGAGCTCGCCCGGATAGCCGATCGTGCCGAGCTGCGTGCCGATGCGCAGCTCGCGCAGCTGCGCCTCGCTGGCGATCGGCAGCGGCGTGAACGTCTCGCCGAACGTCACGATGCGGATCAGCCCGACGTCCGGCCCGCTGGGATCGCCCGTCCAGCCCTTGTGCTTCGTGACGTCGCGCACCGCGAACGTCTGGCCGGTGTGGTTCTGCACTGCGAGCATCACGTTCCAGTGCGACCTGTCCTCGAACATCTCGGACACGTGGGCGTTGGTGGCCAGCAATCCGTCCGCGCGACACACCCAGGCCGTTCCGATCGCCTGCGCGAAGCTGCCGTTCGCGTCCGGCTTCGTCTGGCACAGGCACAGGAAGATGCTCTCCTTGTACTTGTCGACGAGGTCGGCCCAGTCCGCGGACGACGCCTTCAGCTCCTGGCGCAGATCGCCCTCGGCGCGCGCCAGCTCCTCGCGCAGCCGAGTCAGCTCGCTGTCCATCTGCGCGGCGAGCGCGTTGCCGCCGCCGATCGCCTCCGTCGCCTTCGCGTCGAGCTCGCGCATCGCACGGTCGCGGTCCTCGATTTCGACGATGAGCGACGCCACCTTGCTCTCGCCTTGCGTCAGCTGGCCCTTGAGCGCCGCGAGCTCGGCCTGGTGCTCCTTCTTCACCTCCGCCAGCGAGGCCTGCAGCGCGCCCTGCGCGTCCGCGGCGATGCGCCGCGCTTCCTCGGCCGCGCGACGGCTTTCGTCGACCTCGCTACGCGTCTGCACGACGGTGCGTCCGATCTCGTCCTGCCGCGTCATCTGCCACACCGCGACGACGGCGACGATCGCGAGCACGAATCCGCCCGCCATGAAGAGCGCGCGACGGCTCTTCCGTCGCTCGCCCAGCGTGGCCCGCTCGATCTCGCGCCCCAGCGTCTCCGCGCCGATGCCGCGCTTGACCGAGGACGCCGGCATTTCGGCCGCCGTGCGCTGCGACGGCGCGGCCGCGATGCGGAACTCCGGTCCGTTCTGTCCGAGCCGCAGCACGTCGCCGGCGCGCACCGCGGCCTCGCCGCTGATGCGCACGCCGTTGACCCACGTGCCGTTCGTGGAACCCAGGTCGCGCGCGAACAGCTGCTCACCGTCACGGCGCAACTCGGCGTGCTGGCCCGAAACGGACGTGTCCCGCGTGGCGTCGAAGCGGACGTCGCACTCGGGTCGCCGCCCGATGCGGACGAGCGGGCGGTCGAAGTCCTGACGTGTCCCGGCGAGTGAGGAGTTGGCGACGTGCTCGATCGAGATCATGAAGGGGTCAGCGCTTGGGGTCGTCGGCCTCGATCGGCCGGGGGAACAGGTTCCCGGACCGGAGGCTTTCGGCGGATCGCAGGGTGGAACCCGAGCGGGTCCAGAGCAAGCCGTCGCTGGCGACGATTTCCCCGTCGCCGACGCCCACGCCGACCGGGCGCGCGCGCAGGTCGAGCGCCACGGCGGACACGACGCACAGGAACCGGTGGTGCTCCCCGTCCCCGACGCGCTCGAGCAGCAGGTTCGGGGCGCCGACCGCGGCGGACCCCTTCTCGGTCGACCCGACGAAGCGCGCGCGGAGCATGCATACTTCCGCGATCGCGATCGTGGAGCCGTCGCGCAGTTCGACCTCGACCTCGGGCGCCAACGGCTGGCCGTCGAGGCGCGTCCCGTTCGCGCTGCGCAGGTCGCGCACGAGCCAGCGCGTTCCGGACCGACGCAGGGCGCAATGCCGTCCCGAGATGCGCAACGAGCGCTCGCGCGCGTCGGCGCCGGCGAGCGCGCGCAGGCAGACGCGGCTCGGATCTCCGCGTGCCGCGTCGCGGCCGAAGACGAGCTCCTCGGCGGCGTGCAGGAACAGGACGGCGCCGGTCTCGTCGCGCAGAGCCAGCGCGGCCGAACCTGCCGCTGACGACACGTGCGGACCTTCGAGCGGAACGGTCGCGCCGATCTCGACTGCGTCGGGCCGCGTGGCGGAGGCCGCATTTCGATCCGAGGCGTCGTCGCGCAGCGTGCGCGCGATCGATTCGGTCCCGACGGCCAGGAGCTCGTCGATCACCGCGATCGCTGCCGCGGCGTCGCGCGGTCGGGCGCCGGGATCCTTGGCCAGGAGGCGCGATACGAAGGCGGACACCGCGCCCGGAATCGGCGCGAAACGGGCCGGATCCGGCGGGATCTCGCCGACGTGCGCGCGCAACAGGTCGAGCGGCTCCGTGCACGTGAACGGCAGCACGCCGGCGAGCATCTGGTAGAGCATCACGCCGGCCGAGTAGAGGTCGGCGCGCCCGTCGACGCTCTCGCCGCGCTCGACCTGCTCGGGCGCGACGAAGGCCGGCGTGCCGAGGATCAGGCCCTCGCGCGTGAGCAGCGTGCGCTCCACCGAGACGGACCTCGTCAGGCCGAGGTCCGCGATCTGCGCGCGGCCGTCCGCGGCGAGGAGCACGTTGGCCGGCTTCAGGTCGCGGTGCACGAGACCCGCGCGGTGGATCGCGCCGAGTCCGCGGAAGACGTCGGCGGCGATCCTCAGCGCGCGGTCGGGCGCGAGGCGTCGCTCACGCTCGAGCAGGTCGAGCAGGCTGCCGCCCGAGGCGAACTCGGTGACGAGGAACGGCCGGTCCTCGTACGCGCCCGTCGCGATCGCCGCGACGACGTTCGGGTGCCGCACGCCGAGCGACGCGCGCGCCTCGCGCTCGAAACGCCGCCGCGCCGCTGCGTCGCGCGCGGCTTCGGGGAGCAGGAGCTTGATCGCGACCGCGCCGCCAGCCGCGTCGCGCGCGAGGAACACCTCGCCGAACGAACCGCTCCCGAGCGTGCGCTCGATCGTGTACTCGGCGATGCGGACGGGGGGCATTCCGGGTGGAGAGGAACTGGGTGGTCGGCCGGTCAATCCGAGCGGCTCGCGCGTCGAGGGCGGACGGCACGCGTGGCGAGTCGTCGCCGCGTCACGGCGCGTCCAACCCGCCCAGGCCCGGCCGCCACTGCACGGTCATGCGGTCCTCGAACTCGCGCGTCGACCGCTGCAGCGCGCGCATCGTCGCGCCGTCGGCGCACCACGCCGCGGGCACGACGAGGACGTTCGTTCGGTTCTTCGCGACGAGCTCGGCCAGGACGACGGGCAGCGTGCGTTCCCCCGTCGTCTCGGCGACGACGAGGCGGTGGAAGCGACTCGCCTTCGCCAGCGGGTCCGACTTCTCGAGCGCGCGCCAGGCCTCGGCCTCCTCGGGCGCGAGGTCCGCCGGCAACACGACGATCGTCGTCCCGCCGAACGACCCCGGGCACTGCGGCAGCCGGCCCGGCTGCGCGAAGTCGGCGGCGCGCACGGCCAACACGATCTCGGTCGAGTCGGCCGCGTCCGCCGTTCCCTCGAGCAGCGCGATGCGCGATCCGTCGCGGCGCGAGCGCGCGTCCACGATCCTCCGCGCCCAGCTCTTCGCGCGCGGACCGTCGACGCGCACGTGTGCACGCGGAGCGTCCGTCGGCACGGCGCGCGCCGCGAGTCCGAGCGCGGCGCGCACCGCGTTCTCGCGCTCGATCTCGGCGCTCCACGCGTCGCCCGCGCGCGGCGCGAGGTCGGCGTCGAAGCCGACGCCGCGGTACTCGGCCAGCTCGCCCGACCACCAGGCCTCATCGGCCTCGCGCACGCCGACGCGCAGCGACTTTTGCGGCGCGGGATCGGCCCCACGCTCCTCGGGCAGCGGCAGCGGGAAGTCCTTGATCGACGCGAAGCGCCGCGGATCGAACGCCAGCGCGCGCGCCTCGAGCCGCGAGCTGAGCAGCGAGACGGCGGACGCCACCGTCGCGCCCGTCCCCTCGCCCGCCAGGCACACGCGCGCCGGATCGACCGGCTGGTGGCGCAGCACGAACGCCGTCGCGCGCTCGATGCCCTCGCGCAGCGCGGAGACGTCCTCGGGGAACGAGCCTGGCCAGTACCAGCGACCGCCGGCGACGAGGTCGTCCTGCAGCTCGCGGTACGGCGCCTCGATCACGGCGATCGCGCACTGCTCGCCGACGCGCGCCTTCCACAGCGCGAGTGCGTCGTCCGCGGTCTCGCCCTCGTCCGCCAGCCAGACGAGCAGCGGCACGCGCGCGCTCGAGCTCGCTTGCGGCGGCACGTGCAGCTGGTATTCGAGCTTGCGCGGGACGAAGACGGCGTACTTCCCCTCGTCGACGTCTTGCGCGCGCTCCTCGGCGAACACGACGAAGTCCGCGAACGGCGCGCCGCCGATCTCCTCGACCGTCGGGTTCGCCGTGGGGACGATCGCGACGGTCAGGACGCGCGCGTCGGGCTGGCGCAGCCGGAACTGGCGCGCGGTGCCGTCCCAGTACTCGCTGTGGAAGCCGCCGTTGACGTGCACGACGACGTGATCGGGATGCGCACGCCGCGCGAGCGCGCACGACTCGCCCATCGTGTTGTCCCACAGCGACTGCACCGACGTGAGCCGCGGATCGTCCGCCGCCGGCGCGGGGCCCATCATCGCCGCGTGGCCGCGCACCGCGTTGTCGACGCGGCGCCA
>JBGAOR010000004.1:0-147357 GCA_044221705.1 Planctomycetota bacterium | reverse complement strand
GCAGCTTGCACTCGTGGACCAGGTGGTCGAGCCACAGGTTCGCGAGCTTCTCCTGCGCCGAGTTCGCGCGCAGGCGCTGCTGCAGGTTCTCGAAGTCGACGGTGTCGAGCGGCTGGTCCTGGTTGAAGCACGAGAAGACGGGCGGCAGCTCCTTGCCCGTCGTCGGATCGACGTGCTTGCACAGGCACTGCGCGCAGATCTCCTTCATCATGCACTGCATCGGCGAGTTGATGGAGCCGATCGCGACGTGCCCGGGCTTCAGGTGCGGCTTCAGCACGCCGGAGCGCGACTCGCGCACGGCGTTCATCATGCGATCGGAGCCGATGCAGATGATGCGGTCGCCGTCGGCCAGCGAGATCAGCGTCTCGTCCAGCCCGCCGGTCGCGTAGGTCTTCATCGCCTGGACGACGTTGCCGCGGAAGTGGCGGTCCCACGGGCGCTGACGCGAGGGCTCGATCTCCTGCCCGGAGTCCGTCGACCACACGACGACGTCGGCGGCGGACTCGATGTCCTCGCGCTTGAACAGGTCCTCGCCGCGGCGGAAGGCCGCGAAGTACACGACCTTGTTGCCGTTCTTGCGCAGCGCGCGGCCGATGGAGAAGAGCACCGCGTTGCCCAGGCCGCCGCCGGCGAGGATCACCGTCTCGCCGTGCGGGATCTCGGTCGGGGTGCCGGTCGGGCCCATGACGACCACGCGCTCGCCGGGCTCGAGCATCGCGCACAGGCGCGAGCTGACGCCCATCTCGAGTACGATCATCGAGAGCAGGCCCTTCGCCGGATCCGTCCAGGCGCCGGTGAGCGCGAGGCCCTCCAGCGCGAGGCGCGAACCCGACACGGCGGGCGCGTTGGCCTCGAAGTTCTGCAGCCGGTAGAACTGGCCCGGCTCGAAACGGCGCGCCGCGGCGGGCGCGTGCACGACGACCTCGGTGATCGTCGGCGTGAGACGGTTCACCTCGTGGACGACGGCCACGAGCTCGAAGTCGAGCTTCTGCAGGAGCTTCTTCCACGCCGCGCGCCGCTCGGCGATCGCGTCCGGCGTGTGCGGGAGGGCCGCGATGCGCTCGCGGAAGACGCCGACGACGCTCGCGTACCCGTCGCGCGCCGACGCCATCGCCTTGACGACGTTCCCGGCGTAGGCCGCGTGGTTGTCGCCGTAGACGGAGACCGTGCACGTGCCCTGGACGTAGGACGTCAGGAACGCCGGGCCCTGTTCGTCGCGACCGCGCTTCACGGGCGCGAACCCGCTGTCCGCCACGCGGCCGACCTGGAAGAACGACTTCCTGTCGTCGAGCGCGAACGTGCCCGGCTTCTCGCGCTCGTACGTGATGTTCGGGCTGGTGCCGGCCGCGACGAGCACGGTGCCGGCGGGCATCTCGACGAACTCGCCCGACGCGCTCCACTTGCCGTCCGCGGACTTCTTCTGGCGCTCGAAGCGGATGCCGCGCACGGCTCCGTACTTGTCCTGCAGGACCTCGGTCGGCGACATGCACTCGACGAAGGTGATCCCCTCCTCGAGCGCTTTCTGGATCTCCTCGTGGTTCAGCCGGTAGGCCGGCGCGTCCTCCATGTTCTTGCGGTAGACGAGGCGCACGCCGCCCCAGCCGCGCACGAGCGCGACGAAGTCGGGTTCCTCGCCGGCGCCCAGCGCGCGTTCGCGCTCGGCCACGACGGCGCGCCCGTGGGCGACGAACTGGTCGAGGTGACCGCGCTCCTCCTCGTTGAAGAAGCGCCGCACGTTCTCCTCGCCGAAGCGCTCGCACAGGACGTCGTAGCGCCCGGCCATCTTCTCGACCTGGACCGGGTAGTAGGCCAGCGACTCCGTGGCCGTGTCGATGCCCGTCAACCCGCCGCCGATGACGACGACCGGCATGCGCAGCTGCAGGCAGGCCATCGACTCCTTCTTGAACGCGCCCGTGAGCTGCAGCGCCATCAGGAAGTCGCTCGCCTTGCGCACGCCGCGCGCGAGGTTCCCCTTCATGTCCACGATCGTCGGCTTGCCCGCGCCCGTGGCGATCGCGACGTGATCGAAGCCGAGGCGCCACGCGTCGTCGAGGTCGAGCGCGCCGCCGAAGCGCACGCCGCCGTGCAGGTCGAAGTTCTCGCGCCGCATCAGCGACAGGTACGGCAGCGTCAGGAAGTTCTTGTCCCAGCGCACGGTGATGCCGTACTCGGACACGCCGCCGAAGCCGAGCAGCACGCGCTCGTCGAGCTCGCCCGCGATGGTCTTCCACGCGTCCACGGCGCCGGGCGGGATCTCCGCCTCGCTCTTGCCGAGCCGCCCCGTGACGGAGCCCGGCAGCGGCTCGATCTTCAGGCCGTCGAGCGCGACGACGCCGAAGCCCTCCTGCGTCAGGTAGTGCGCCAGCGTGTAACCCGCCGGCCCCATGCCGACGACGAGCACGTTGATCCCGTTCGGCGGCAGCGCGTACGGCCGGTCGACGCGCAGCGGGTTCCAGCGCGTCGTGAGCAACCAGATCTCCGGTCCCCACGGCATCTCGAGCACGTCGGACAGCGCCTTCGTCTCGACCTGCGGGATGTTGACCGGTTCCTGCTTCTGGTAGATGCAGGCCTTCATGCAGTCGTTGCAGATCCGGTGTCCCGTGCCGGGACACATCGGATTGTGGATCGTCACCAGCGCCAGCGCGCCGATCGGATCGCCCTCGGCGTAGAGGGCGTGCATCTCGCTGATGTGCTCGTCCAGCGGACACCCGTCGAGGTCGATGCCCAGCGGGTTCTTGGCGACCTTGCCCGTCTTCTTGTCGAGCAGGCCCTTCGAGCACGAGTCCTTCTCGCGCTCGTGGCAGAAGACGCACTGGTCGATCTCGTTCATCACCAGCGCGTCGTTGGTGCGCCGGTCGGTCAGCTTGAAGCCGTCGCGGCGGCGGAACAGCTTCGGCGCGCCCTCGATCGCCTCGGGCAGGCTCTCGATCGGGCGCACGTGGTGCACCAGGCCGTGCTCCCAGTCGAGCTCGTGCGCCTTGCGCAGCATGCGCCAGCCGGCGAGCGACGGATCGCCCGCCTCGTCGCGCAGCTTGAACGACAGCGCCAGGACGTCGAGCGCCTGCGCGACGGTCTCCGGGCGGCCGGCGACGGCCATCTCCTCGGCGGGACGCTCGAGCAGATTCCAGACGCGCAGCGCGAAGCGCTCCTCGGCGTCGAGCTCGCGTCCCGGACGGCCGGGCAGGGCCTCGAGCAGCGCCGCGGCGTGCGCGTGGACGTCCTCGGCCCGCTGGCCCTCGGCGAGCGCGGCGCGCTTCACGACCTTCTTCACGAAGCGATCGCGCACGCGGTACACGGTCAACCTGTCGGTCAGCGCCTGCCGGCGTGCCGCGACGGTGCCCTCGATGCGGAAGAGCCGCGCCACGAACTCCGAGACGTGCCGCGCCACGCCCATGAGCAGCGCCGACTCGGCCGGGCCGGCGAGGCGCGCGCTCCCGTCCGCGTGGCGCGTCCAGCGGTCGTGGAGGGCCGCGTCGCGCTCGCGCAGGCCGGCGAGGAACACGCGGTGCAGGTCCGCGAGCCTCTCGGGCTTGTGCAGGTCCAGGAACGTGAAGCCTTGGATGCCGAGAGCGAGCTCGGCCGGGTGGGCCGAGGACGCCGCGGAGGTGCGTGTCGTCGTGTTCATGCCGAGGTGTGTGAAAGGCGGCGAGTGTACGGGATGCGCCGCGAATCCGCGCCGCCGCAGATGGCCGGGCGTCGGGCCGGACGCCGTCGGCGCGCCCCGTTCGCCCCCGAGACCGCCGGATCTCCGAGTCGGTACACTCCCGAGCCGTTCCCCGGCCCGCGCTGCGTCGCGCCGACGCCGATCGACCCGCTCGAAGGACTCCCCATGAACTTCCACATGTCCGCGGCCGCCCTCGCGCTGCTCTGCGTCGTCGCCGCACCCGCCGCACGGGCCCAAACGCCGGCCCCGGCCGCGAGCCAGACCCCCGCCGCGCCGACGAAGCTGAAGGTCGGCGACAAGGCACCCGCGCTGAGCGTCGAGAGCTTCGTGCACGGCACGCCCGTGACCGCGCTCGAGCCGGGCAAGACGTACCTGCTCCACTTCTGGGCGCCCTGGAACAAGGCCAGCGTCGAGCAGTTGCAGGCGCTCGGCGCCGTGCAGAAGAACTACGCCGACAAGGGCCTCGTCGTCCTCGCCGTCGCCTCGACGGACGTGACCGGCACGACGGTCGACAAGGTCAAGGCCAAGCTGGCCGAGCTGGGCGATGCGGTGCAGATCCCGGTCGCGTGGGACAAGGGCTCGTCGACGAAGGACGCCTTCCTGAAGGCCGCGGGGCGCACGACGCTGCCCTGCGCCGTCCTCGTCGACAAGGACGGCAAGATCGCGCTGATCGAGAACGCGGCGCTGGCGATGCCGTTCTTCGAGGCCGTGACGGCCGGGAAGCACGACCTCGCCGCGCTGGCCGCCTGGCAGGCGAAGGCCGATCGCGCGCCGCAGACCGCGAAGAGCCTGGCCACGGCCTACCAGGGCCGCAAGTGGGCCGACGTCCTGACCTACGCGGACGAACTGATCGACGTGGACCCGATCGGCTACGGCGGCAATGCCCAGGCGCGGATGCTGGCGCAGAGCAAGTGCGGCGCGCCCGACAAGGCGATCGAGTGGGCCAAGGCCTGGGTCGATGGCGCGGGGAAGAACAGCCCCGAGGGCCTGAACGCGGTCGCGTGGGTGCTCGTCGATCCGAAGGAGCCGTTCCCGGGCGCCGATCTCGAGCTGGCCATGAAGGCCGCTCAGCGCTCGGCCGAGCTGACGAAGAACGAGGACGGCGCGGTGCTCGACACGCTGGCGCGCGTCCACTTCCTGAAGGGCGACGTCGCCCAGGCCGTCGAGATCCAGAAGAAGGCGCTCGAGAAGCTCAAGCCGGCGCAGATGCAGTTCAAGGGCCAGATCGAGGCGGCGCTGAAGGAGTACGAGGCCGCGCTGGCGAAGAAGTAGTCCGGTCAGCGCGACGAGAAGAGGAAGTCGCTCTCCTGCGACCAGGCCGTGAACCGGTAGAGCGGCAGGAGGCGCAGCATCTCCTCCACGACGAGCGCCGGCGTGTCCGCGCCGAGGACCGCCGCGCGCTGACCCTGCGGCGCGGGCCAGCGGCGCTCCACCGCGAGCAGGTGCTCCGCCGGCTTGTAGAACTTCAGGAACTGCTCGAGCTGCTCGCGGATGAGCTTTCCGCAGGGCCATTCGCCCTTCCAGTCGTGCAGGCGCAGGCGGAACCCGGACAGCTCGTTCAGGCGCGCCTTCCAGCCGTCGAAGCCCTCCTTCTTCACGCGCGACACGAGGTTCTGGCCGTCGAACCAGGCGTCGGCGTGGATGCGCAGCGAGACCTCGAGGGCGTCGTGCTCGAGCGCGCAGCACAGGTACACGTTGCGGTACGCCGCATCGAGGTCCTTCGCCAGGTCCGCGCCCAGGACGCCCTTGAGGCGCTTCTTCTCCGACTTGGCGCGTGCGGCGTAGCACCACAGGCGCTTGACCTGGTTGTGGTTGAACGTCGAGGGCGCGTGCAGGCTCGTGCGCACGTCGAGCTCGACGCCGGCCGCCTTGGCGCGCTCCGCGAACACCTTGGCCAGCGAGAGCAGCTTCCGGCGCGTCGCCAGCCGGCGGTCGTTGTACTCGGGGTTGCGATCGAGCCCGGGGGAGATCGCGTGGAAGTCCGCGTCCTCGAACGCGACGAGTTCGGGCTTCGCGACGGGGTCGCGCTCGGCAGGGTCGATCGTGGCCATCGTGCCTGGATGCCATGCGCGGGAGGTTCTTTCCAGTACCGCGCCGGGGACCCGCGGAACCTGGTGTGCAACTCCCCCTCCCGCTGCCGATAGGATGCGATTGCGGGGCCCCATCCCCCCCGATCGTCCCGGCATGCCCGAAGCGCAGTTCGCCCACTTCCGGTTCGACCCCGTCGCGCACAAGCTCGGGGAGGGTCCGTTGTCGGAGGTCTACCGCGCCCTCGACACCGTCTTGGAGCGGACGGTCGCGCTCAAGATCCTGCGCAACAACGCGGAGATCGATCCCAAGGCGGACACGCGCTTCGAGCGCGAGGCGCGCCACGCGAGCCGCGTCAGCCACCCGAACATCACGACGATCTACGAGTACGGCAAGGCGCAGAACACGTCGTACATCGCCATGGAGTTCCTCGAGGGCCGCACCCTCGACAAGATCCTGAAGCAGCAGAGCCTCGGCTACGAAGAGGGCGTGCGCATCGCGCTGCAGGTCAGCGACGCGCTCGCGGCGCTGCACAAGGCCGGGATGATCCACCGCGACCTCAAGCCGGGGAACATCATGCTGCTCCCGGACGGGACGGCGAAGCTGCTCGACTTCGGCATCGTGCGCGCGAAGAACGAGATGAGCATCACCCAGGAGGGCACGCTCGTCGGCACCGTCCTCTACATGTCGCCCGAGCAGGTGCGCGGCAGCGAGCTGGACTTGCGCTCCGACGTCTTCGCCTTCGGCTCGGTCTTCTACCACGCGCTGACGGGGTCGCTGCCGTTTCCGGGACGCAGCTTCCCCGAGGTCTGCATGGCGATCCTCGACGGCATCCAGCGCCGACCGTCCGAGGTCCGCATGGGGTTCCCGCAGAAGCTCGAGGACTTCCTCCTGCGCTGCCTCGATCCCGATCCGGCGAAGCGCTTCGCCGACGCCGGCGCTGTGCACCTGGCGCTCATGTCGATCGCGGAGGCCGTCGCGCCGCTGAACGGCAACGTCTCGGCCGCGATCTCGGGCGGGATGCTCTTGCCGCCGGTGACGTGCGGCGGCACGAACCCGCACGCGTGCAGCCTGATCGCCGGCTCGATGCGCAAGAGCCTCGCGGCGGAACTCGGCCGCATCAAGGGGCTCGACGTCGACCTGCTCGAAGGCCACGGACTGCCCGAGGACAAGGCCTTCGACTACGTGCTGCGCCTCGAATTGGAGACGGCGAGCCACAAGGGCCGTCTCGAGCTCTTCCTCGAGAAGTTCGACCGCAAGAAGGACCCGCGCGCGCCGCGCCTGCTCTACATGGAGCGCGACCACGTCGAGTACGAAGGCACCGACGACTTCGACCTGGAGGCCGGTCTCGTGCGCGGCACCGTGCGCGCCGTGCGCAAGCGTCTGACCGAGATCGCGCTGCGCCCCGTCGAGACCGCGCGCCGCGACACGGAAGCCAGCCGCAGCCACGCGCGACACGCGCACGAGACGCTGCACAAGGGCACGACGAAGCACCTCCTGGCCGCGATCAGCTCGTTTCGCCGCGCGATCGACGCGGACGAGTTCTGCGCCATCGCGTACGCCGGCCTGGCCGAGTCGATGGCGCGCAAGTTCCTGTACTGGGACGGCGACTCCGCGTTCCTCGACGAGGCGCGCGAGAACGCTGCGCGCGCGCTGGCGCTCGACCCCGACTGCGCCGAGGCGCACACGTCGCTGGGGTTCGCGTGGCAGGTCAGCGGACACCTCACCGACGCGCAACGCGAGTACCAGCAGGCCATCCAGCTCGACAACGACGAGTGGCTCGCGCACCGGCTGCTCGGCGGGCTGCGCGCGCGCGCCGGCAACTTCAAGAACGCGGCCGGCCTCTTGCTGCGCGCGATCGCGCTGAAGCCGACGCACATCGGCTCCTACGACCACCTGTACGGCGTGTACCAGCGCCTGAACCGCTACGAGGAGGCCATCGAGACCGCCGACCGCGGCATCGCCGCCGCCAAGCAGCACCTGGCGAGCGTCGTCGACAACCAGGAGGCGCGCCTGCACCTGGCGATGCTCCAGGCGCGGCTCGGGCTGGCCGAAGAGGCGCGCGCCCAGGTCGCGAAGGCGCGCGAGGTCGCGCCGAAGGACGGCTACACGTCGTTCCACTCGGCGTGCGTGCACGCGATCCTCGGCGATCTGCCCGATGCGATGGACCTCCTGGGCAAGGCGCAAGAGCGCGGCTACTACATCCAGAGCGAGCTGGGCCGCAACCCGGACCTCGACGTTCTGCGCGGGTTGAAGGAATACCAGCGGCTCGTGGGCTGATACCGCGTGCAGGCCTCGAGCTTCCGCGGTTTCGGACTCATGTGACGCGGCTCCGCGACGCATCGCCTCGGAACCCCTCGCGCGCTGTGCGGCCTACCCGCTTCCGACCGGCCGCCGGCCAGAGGTACGATCCATTCCAGGGGGAGGCCCCATGAAGAGAAGCACACGATCTCCGCAGCTGGGCTCGGGCGAGGCGGCTCACGCGCCCTTCTGCTCCTTCGGGGAGGCGTCGCACTGGCTCGGGATTCCCGATCGCACCCTCCGCGACTGGTTCCAGGGTCGCAGCGGGAACGAACCGGCCCTGCGGATGTCCGATCCCTCGCAGACGTTCTTGTCCCTCGCAGACCTCGCCGAGGCATGGATCCTCGCGAGCATCCGGCGTGAGCATTCGATCAGCCTGCAGAGCCTTCGACGCGCGCTCCAGTGGATGCGCGAGCGGACGGATCGAAGCCACCCGCTCGCCGCGATCCCCCTCCTCACCGACGGGGACAGCCTCCTCTTCGAAGCGTTCGGACAGTATGTGAACGCATCGCACCAGGGTCAGCTCGAGTGGCGCGCGATCGTCGAGCCGTGCCTGAAGCGGATCGAACGAGACGCGGACGGCAGCGTGGTCCGGATGTTCCCCCAGAGCCATCTGCGCCAGGCACCTGACGAACGGCCGGTTGTCATCGATCCCCGAGTCCAGTTCGGGCGACCATGCCTCGCAGGTACCGGAGTGCCCACGTCCGTGCTCTTCGACCGGTGGGCCGCAGGGGAATCCGCCGAGGAACTGGCCCGGGACTTCGGTCTGGCGGCCGAGCAGGTGGACGAGGCGCTGAGGTTCGAAGCGCGCGATGCCCACCGGCCCGCAGCGTGATGCCGTCACGTTCTTCCTCGATCGCTCGATCGGGAAAGCGCAGCTGGCGGAGCGGATCCGGCAGGCAGGGCACCAGGTCGAGATCCACGACGACCATCTGCCCAGGGATGCTCCGGACGAGGCCTGGCTCGAGTTGTGCGGCGAGCGCGGCTGGGTGGCGTTGACGATCGATCGCCTTCGGGATCGTCCGAACGAGCGCGCCGCCGTGCGCGATGGGAGTGCACGCGTCCTCATCGTGCGAGCAGGTCGACGAAGCGGCACGGAGATCGGAGACCTGGTGATTCGGAAGCTGCGCTCGATCGAGGCCTTCTGCGCCGCGCACGCTCCACCGTTCCTCGCTGTCCTGAGCTCCCGAGGCCTCCGCACCGTCCGCCTGCCCCGGGGACCCGGACGCGTAGCTGAATGAGGCTCCGGTATCTCCGTCTGCCCAGAGGCCCAGCGTGAACGCCGAGGGGCGCTCCAAGAGCGCCGCTGAAGTCTCACACGGCATCCCGCCGACGATCCCCTGCAATGCTCAAGAAGATCGGCCTCGCGCTCGTCGTGATCGGCCTCGCGGCCGTGATCGTGCGCACCCTCGTCCTGAAGCTCGCGTCGGACGAGACGAAGATCCGCTGGGCGATCCACGACGCCGCCGAGGGGTTCGGCGACGCGCGCACGGACCCGGTGCTGGCCGTCCTGGCGCGCGACTTCCGCGACGAGCCCGCCGGCTACACGCGCGAGGACCTGCGCGGAGCGCTCGCCGCGCTCTTCTTCAGCGAGAAGGACCCCGCGACGAAGGGCTTCCCCTACCGCTGCGAGATCGCCGCGGACGCGATCCGGATCGAGGTCGTGGAGGGCGAGCCCGACCGCGCCACGGTCTCGCTCGCGGCCACGATCGTGGACGTGCGCGGCGGGACGCGGCGCGACGCATGGTCCTTCGAGTTCGAGGGCCGCATGGAAGAGCGCGACGACGGCTGGTGCTTCGTCAAGTCGGCGCACACGACGACGAGCGGTTCGTTGCGCCTGCGCGCGCGCTGAGCCGTTTTCCCCGGTTCGGACGCCGCGAATCGCGTCGTGACGCGGGCTGCGCCCCGCGCCACACTGGCCCGACCGTGCCCCGCCCCATCGTCGCCTTCGACACCGAGACCGCCACCTCGCGCGGCGCGCCGCATCTGATCGAGATCGCGGCGGTGCGCGCCGTCTCGGGCGAGATCGTGGACCGATTCGAGTCCTTCGTGCGGCCCGAGGTGCCGATCGAGGCGAGCGTCACGGAGGTCCACGGGCTCGTGGACGCGGACGTGCGCGACGCGGATCCGGCGGGCGTCGTGCTGGCGCGGTTCATGGAGTGGCTCGGCGACGACTGGCTCGTGGCGCACAACGCGGGCTTCGACGCGCACGTGTTGGCGTTCGAGGCGCAGCGAGCGGGCCTCGAGCTCACGACCGCGCCGATCCTCGACACGCTGCGTCTTTCCCGGCGCTTCATCGGCGAATCGCCCGATCACAAGCTGGCGACGCTGGTGGCGCACCTCGAGCTCGACATCGAGCGCTCGCACCGCGCGCTGCCAGACGCGGTCGCGTGCTGGCTCGTGCTGGAGGAATGTCGCACGCGTTCCGGGATCCAGGACGACGGCGCGTGGTGGGGTGAAGCGGTCGGCCGTGGCGGCAAGACCACGTTCCGCGGTGCCCGGCCGCGCATGCCGCAGTTGAAGCAGCGGTTCCGCGCGCTCGAAGAAGCGTGCCGCGACCGGGAGCGCGTCACCCTCGTCTACGGCGACGGCGCGAGCGCTCCGGCGCGCCTCGCGATCGTCCCGCGGCTCTTCTTCGCCAGCGGGGAGCGCTCGTACCTCGAGGCCGAATGCGTGCGTTCCGGCCTGTTGAAGACCTACCGCCTGGATCGCATCCAGCGCGTGGAAGCGGGCTGATCCGGGGACCGCGGCCCACGGGCCTGTTGCCGCTCGGGCCGCCTGCGAGTACCTTCTTTCGCCCTGATTTCCGGGAGCAGGCCCCCCGGAGTCGAGCCACGAGCACGCCATGTCCGCCAGGAAGCAGATTCGCAATATCGCCATCGTCGCCCACGTCGACCATGGCAAGACCACGCTCGTGGACACGATGTTCCGGTTCGCGGGCACGTTCCGGAAGAACCAGGTCGTGCAGGAACGCGCGATGGACAGCGACGCGCAGGAGCGCGAGCGCGGCATCACGATCCTCGCCAAGAACACGGCGATCGACTACCACGGCTACCGCATCAACATCGTCGACACGCCGGGCCACGCCGACTTCGGCGGCCAGGTCGAGCGCACGCTGCGGATGGCCGACGCGGTGCTCCTCCTGGTGGACGCGGCCGAAGGGCCGATGCCGCAGACGCGCTTCGTGCTCAAGAAGGCCTTCGAGAACGGCCTGCGGGCGCTGGTCCTGATCAACAAGATCGACCGCCCCGACGCGCGCGTGAACGAAGTGCTCGACCTCGTGTTCGAGCTCTTCATCGAGCTCGGCGCGCACGACGAGCAGCTCGACTTCCCGGTCGTCTACGGCTCGGGCCGCGACGGGTACGCGATGCACGACATGAAGGACGAGAAGAAGGACCTCGAGCCCCTCTTCGACATGATCCTGAAGCACGCGCCCGCGCCGCCGCAGGACGACGCCGAGCCGGTGCAGTTCCAGGCCGCCACGCTCGACCACGACGACTTCCTGGGCCGCATCGCGGTCGGCCGCGTGCGCCGCGGCATCCTCAAGAACGGCATGCGCGTGGCCGTGTGCCACCCCGACCGCTCGAAGGCGGTCGTCGTGCCGATCAAGGGCCTGTTCCGCTACGAGGGCCTGCAGCGCGTCGCCACCGAGACCGTACACGCCGGCGACATCGCCGTCGTCGCGGGCATCGAGGACATGAAGATCGGCGACACGCTGTGCCCGCCGGAGTTCCAGGAGCCGCTGCCGGCGATCCTGATGGACGAGCCGACGATCTCGATGGAGTTCTACGTCTCGAGCTCCCCCTTCGCGGGCCAGGAAGGCCAGTACGTCACGAGCCGCCAGATCCTGACGCGCCTCGAGCGCGCCGCGCTGCGCGACGTCGCCCTGCAGTTGAACGAGAAGGGCACCGACGACGGCTACGAGCTGAAGGGCCGCGGCGTCATGCACCTCGGCGTGCTGATCGAGAACATGCGCCGCGAGGGCTTCGAGTTCTCCGTCGGCAAGCCGCGCGTCGTGCTCAAGGAAGTCGACGGCAAGATGTGCGAGCCCTACGAGCGCACGGTCGTCGAGGTGCCGAACGAGCACGCCGGCAAGATCATCGAGTACTTCGGCAAGCGCCGCGGCGAGATGACGCACATGGAACCGATGCCCGCGGGGACGCGGATCGAGTTCCTCGTGCCGTCGCGCGGCCTGATCGGCGCGCGGACCGCGCTGATGACGCTCAGCCAGGGCATGGCGATCCTCAGCCACGTATTCGAGGAATGGCGCCCCGACGGCGGCCCGCTGCCGATGCGCCAGAACGGCGTCCTGATCGCCGACCGCACCGGCGAATCGGTGCCGTACGGCATGTTCGGCCTGCTCGACCGGGGCACGTTCTTCGTCTCGCCCGGCACGCCCGTGTACGAGGGCATGATCATCGGCGAGAACAACAAGGACAACGACCTCGGCGTCAACGTCTGCCGCGAGAAGAAGCTCACGAACATCCGCTCGGCCGGCAAGGACGACAACGTGAAGCTGCCGCCGCCGCACGTGATGTCGCTGGAAGAGTCGCTCGAGTACCTCGAGGACGACGAGTTGCTCGAGGTCACGCCGAAGACGCTGCGCCTGCGCAAGCGCATCCTGACCGAGATGGAGCGCAAGAAGCAGACGCGCAGGGACGTCAAGGCGCGGGTGTGAGCGACGCCGACGGGCTCGCGTACGTGATGGAAGGGACGCGCGGCGAGCTCGCGCGCTTCGTCGACGCCCTGAAGCACGCCGGCGTCACCGCCTACGTGCGCCCGAAGAACGGCTGCCCGCCGACCTCCTGAAGGCCCTACGTGGAGCTCGCGGTCGCGAGCTCGGACCACGCGCGCGCCGTCGAGGTCGTGATGCGCGCGCTGTGAGCGCGCGCACGGAGACGCCTCCTCGCCTCCCTCCGCGACTTCGAAGGTCAGCGCCAGCGCTCCACGCCCGGGGAACCCGCGAGCCAGCTCGCGGACGACTCGGGGTCCACGCCCGTCGCCGTCGCCAGCGCGTCGGCCGTCGCGCCGTCGGGGGCCGCGATCGTGACGGCGATCCGCCGCGTCAGGCCGAGGCCCGTCCGCGGATCGACGACGTGGCTGTAGCGGACGCCTCCGATGTCGACGTGCTGCTCCGAGTCGCCCGACGTCGCGACGGAGCGGTCGTGCACGCGGCGGATCGCGCCGCCCACGTCGATCTCCCAGCCCGCGCGGCCGCTCGGCGCGGCGCCGCAGGCGATGTCGCCGCCCATCTGGACCAGCGCGCGCTCGAAGCCGCGGCTGGCGAGCACGTCGAGCGCACGCTGGCAGGCGTAGCCCTTGCCGATGCCGCCGAGGTCGAGGCGCATGCCGGGCTCCGCGAGCGCGACCGTGCGACGATCCGGGTCCAGGTCGACCTTGCGCCAGCCGACGAGCGCCCGCGCGCGCTCCAGCTCGCCCGGGTCCGGCAGCGCTCGTGTCCGGCGCGCGGTGCGCCACAGCGCGACGAGCGGCCCCACGGTCACGTCGAATGCGCCGTCGGTCGCGGCCGAGATCTCTCTCGCGCGCGCCAGGATGGCGAACAGGTCCTCCGACACCGCGACGGGCCCGGAACCGGCACGTTCCGAGAGCTGCGAGAGCTCGCTGTCCGGGCGCCAGTCGCTGAACGACGCCTCGAGGCGCTCGATCTCCGCGAACGCCAGGTCCGCGGCGGCGGCGGCGGTCTCGACCGAGGTCGCCTGGAGTACGATCCGCCCCTCGACGCCCATCGCGAGGCGCGAGAACTCGAACCTCGGATCCCCTTCCGGCGGAGTTCGGCAACCGATGAGACACACGACGACGCTGACGGCGAGGAATGCTGCTTTCCTCGCGATCTCCGCGGCTTTCACGGCCGGATGCAGCACGCCGCGCGAGCCGGTGGCGGCCCCGGCCGTCGCGGCGCGCGCGGAACCCGCCGCCCCGGTCTCCGCGCCGGCACCGGCTCCGTCCGCTCCGCAGGCGGCCGCACCGGCGGCCGAGTCGGCGCGCACGCTCGCCGGCTTCGAGTTCCTCGTGCCCGGCACGACCGCGAAGCTCGCGTTCGCGCCGATCCCGGCCGGCGAGGTGCAGGGAGCGGACGGCAACCGCGTCGCGGTCGGACCGTTCCTCGCCGCGACGACCGAGATCACCTGGGACATGTACGACGCCTTCGTTTTCGCCATGGAGCGCGCGGAGACCGAGTCGGACCCGCCCGACGCCTTCGCGCGGCCGAGCAAGCCCTACATCCTCATGGACCGCGGCTTCGGTCACGCAGGCTACCCGGTGATCTCGGTCTCGTTCCGCGGCGCGACGGAGTTCTGTCGCTGGCTCTCGGCGCGGACGGGCAAGCACGTGCGCCTGCCCACGGAGGCCGAGTGGACGCACGCCGCCCGCGGCGGTTCGCCGGGCGAGCCCGACGCCGCCGCGCTCGAGGCGAGCGCGTGGTCCGCGGCCAACTCGAAGACGCGCGGCCGCCTGAGCACGAAGCCCGTCGGGAAGAAGGCCGCGAACGGCTACGGGCTCCACGACGTCCTGGGCAACGCGGCCGAGTGGACCGTGGGCGCCGACGGGAAGGGCGTGCTGCGCGGCGGCTCGTTCAAGGACCCGGCCGACAAGGTGGCCGTCTCCGCGCGCCTGCCCGACGACCCGGCGTTCAACGCGACCGACCCGCAGGTTCCGAAGAGCGTGTGGTGGCTGGCCGATGGTCCGTTCGCGGGTCTGCGGGTCGTCTGCGATCCGTGAGGGCGCCGGGATTCTCCCGCGCGGCCCCTTGCACGCTCCCGTTTGCGTAGCTACTTTGGTTGCGGAATGACGACCAGCACGCGTTTCGCCGTGGCCTGCCACGTCCTCGTCGCCCTCGCCCACCGGGCGCCGGAGTCGGGGACGTCGGAGACCGTGGCGGGCAGCGTGAACACGAACCCGGTCGTCGTCCGCCGCATCCTCGGTGCGCTCGTCCAGGCTGGAATCGTCGAGGGCCGCGGAGGCCGCAACGGCGGGTACAGGCTGGCGCGCGACCCGCGGAAGATCGCGCTGGACCAGGTTTTCCGCGCCGTCGAGCCCGACGGCGTCCTGGGTGTCCACGAAAACCCGGAGAACCGCGTCTGCTTCGTCAGCTGCGCGATCAAGGAGATCCTGGGCGGCGTCTTCGCGCGGGCCGAAGCCTCGATGCTCGAGCGCCTGCACGAGACGACAGTCGCGGACCTCCTCCGACGGGCGGCGTCCGCTTCCCGCTGAACGGCTCCCCTTCCACTTCATCTCCCCTTCACCGTCTCTTTTTCTGTAACCAATACGGTTACACGTCAGGAACCACATGTCCACGCATCGTTTCCAAGGCAAGATCGCTCTCGTCACCGGCGGCAACAGCGGGATCGGCCTCGCGGCCGCCCAGGCTTTCGCCAAGGAGGGCGCGCGCGTCGTCATCGCGGGCCGCGACCCCGAATCCCTGAAGCAGGCCAAGGCCAGCATCGGCCCCAACACCGTGGCGGTGCAGGCCGACGTCTCGAAGCTCCTCGACATCGACCGCACGATCGCCGAGGCCGCCAAGGTTGCCGGCCGGATCGACGTCCTGTTCGTGAACGCCGGAATCGGCCACTTCGCGCCGATCGAGCAGAGCGACGAGGCCTTCTTCGACCGCCAGTTCGCCACGAACGTGAAGGGCGCCTACTTCACGATCCAGAAGGCGCTGCCCCACATGCGCGAGGGCTCGTCCATCGTGATCAACGCGTCGTCGGTCGTGAACCTGGGCCTGCCGAACTCGTCGGTCTACACCGCGACGAAGGCCGCGATCGCGTCGCTGGCGCGCTCGCTCGCCCTGGAGCTCAGCCCGCGCGGCATCCGCCTCAACATCGTGAACCCCGGGCCGACCGAGACGCCGATCTTCTCCCGGATGGGTCTCGATGCCGAGACGACGAAGGGCATGGCGGACCAGATCACGGCGTCGGTCCCCATGAAGCGCTTCGGGTCCCCCGAGGAGGTCGCGCGGGCCGTTCTGTTCCTCGCTTCAGACGAGGCCTCGTTCGTCCACGGGGCCTCGCTGGGCGTCGATGGCGGGATGGCGAGCCTCTGACGTTCCGGGGCGCGGCGCGCGGCGGGGTTGTCAGTACACTCGACACCCACCGCGCGCCGGGCTCCTCCGGCGGCGAACACCGGAAGAGCCCCCCCGATGACGCTCCCGCCCCTCGACCGCCGCGCCTTCGTGGCGGCCTCCGCTGCGACCGCAGCTTCCGCGTACCTCGGTTCGAACGCGTTCGCGCAGAACGCCGCGAGCGGCGGCAAGAGCGGGAAGATCCGCGTCGGACTCCTCGGCTGCGGTGGACGCGGCACCGGCGCGGCGGGCGACGCGCTGACCGCCGATCCCGACGTCGAGATCGTCGCCGTCGGCGACGTGCTCGCCGGCCGCGTCGATTCGACGTGCAAACACCTCGCGGAGAAGTACGCCGGCCGCGCCGACGTGCCGAAGGACCAGCGCTTCGTGGGCTTCGACTCGATCGACAAGCTCCTGGCGGTGAAGCTCGACGCGGTGCTGCTCGCGACGCCGCCGGTGTTCCGTCCGGCGCAGATCGCGGCTTCGGTCGCGGCCGGAGTGCACATCTTCGCCGAGAAGCCGTTCGCCGTGGACGCGCCGGGCGTGCGCTCGGTGATCGAGTCGGCCAAGAAGGCGCGCGAGAAGAAGTTGTCCCTGATGTCGGGCTTCTGCTGGCGCTCGAGCCTGCCCGAACGCGCGATCTACCGGAAGATCCACGACGGCGCGCTGGGCAAGATCCGCACGGTGTACGCGACCTACAACGGCAGCCCGAACGCGTTCGTCGAGCGCAAGCCCGACATGACCGACATGGAGTGGCAGATCCTCAACTGGTACCACTACCTGTGGCTGGGCGGAGACCACATCGTCGAGCAGGCCTGCCACTCGGTCGACAAGATCAACTGGGCGATGAACAACGAGCCGCCCGCCCTGTGCTGGGCCGTCGGCGGCCGCGCGCAGCGCTCGGACAAGCACCCGGGCAACATCTACGACCACTTCGGCGTGACGTACGAGTGGGAGGACGGCCGCCGAGCGTTCCTCCAGGCGCGCCAGTGGGAGAACTGCCCCACCGACAACACGGACTACGTCTACGGCGAGAAGGGCATCGCGTTCATCAACGGCTGGGGCCCGCACCACGCGATCGAAGGCGAGACGCCGTGGCTGTACGAGGGGCCGACGTCGAACATGTACGTCGAAGAGCACAAGGACTTCTTCGCCGGCATCAAGGGCAAGGCCCCGCAACGCTTCGACGCCGACTGGGCCACGAACAGCACGCTCATGGCGATCATGGGCCGCATGGCGGCCTACACCGGCCAGATGATCACGTGGGAGCAGGCGCTGAATTCCGCCGAGAAGCTCGGGCCGACGACGTACGCGCTCGGTCCGGTCGAGACGACCCCGGTGCCGCGTCCCGGGCACACGAAGTTCACCTGAACCACCGCGACGCGTTCGGGCCTGGCGCTCAGCGCGTCGCGCGCGAGAACGAATCCATGCTCACCGATCCGCGCTTCCGTCCCTGAACCCGACCCGCGCTCGACGTGTTCGAGCGATCCCTTCCGGCGCGCTAGCGGCGGTCCTGTGCGGCGCATCCGCGTGGGGACGCCGCGGCGCCACCCACGAGACCCGCATGAAGTTCGATCACCTGTCCGCCGTCGAGCAGGTCGCCGCCGTCGCCCGCGAGCACGCGGTGCGCATCGACGTCGAAGGTTCGTTTCCGACCGAGGTCGTCGCGGCCGCGCGCCGGCACGGCCTGCTCGCCCTACTCTCCGCCACCGAAGTCGGCGGTCACGGGCTCGGGCTGCGGCAAGCGGCCGAGGTCGTCGAGCGACTCGCGCGCGAGTGCGGCTCGAGCGCCATGGTGATGACCATGCACTACTGCGGCACGGCCGTGCTCGAGGCCCACGGACCGCGCGCGGTGCGGCAGTCGATCGCTCGCGGCGAGCACCTCTCGACGCTGGCCTTCAGCGAGAGCGGCTCGCGTTCGCACTTCTGGGCGCCCCTCGGGACGGCGCGCGGCGAGGGAGACGGCGTGACGCTCGACGCGCACAAGAGCTGGGTCACGTCGGCGCACGCGGCGGACGGCTACGTGTGGTCCAGCAAGCCCGTCTCGGGCGACGGGCCGAGCACGCTGTGGCTCGTGCCGCGGTCGACGGCCGGGCTCGCGATCGCAGGCCGCTTCGACGGATTGGGGCTGCGCGGCAACGATTCCGCGCCCGTAGCCGCGGCCGGCGCGCGCATCCCGGCCTCGAACCGGCTCGGCGAGGACGGCGCGGGCTTCGGCATCATGATGCAGACGGTGTTACCCACGTTCTGCGTGCTGATTTCGGCCGGTTCCGTCGGCATGACCGAGGCCGCCGTGCAAAAGACGGCCGAGCACGCATCGGGCACGAAGTACGCGCACCTCGGGTCGGCGCTCGCCGACATGCCGACGATCCGCGCCTACGTCGCGCGCATGCGCATCCAGGCCGACATGGCGCGCTGCCTCTGGCTCGACACGATCGCCGCGATCGAATCCGGCCGGCCCGACACGATGCTGCGCGTGCTGGAGGTCAAGGCCGCGACCGCCGACGCCGCGAACGACGTGCTCGACACCGCGATGCGCGTCTGCGGCGGACTCGCGTTCCGCAAGGACGTGGGCGTGGAGCGCCGGTTCCGCGACACGCGCGCGGCGCTCGTCATGGCGCCCACGAGCGATCAGCTGTACGACTTCATCGGCAAGGCGGCCTGCGGGCTGCCGCTGTTCTAGGGTGACCGCGATGAGCTCGACCCTCGTCCTCGGAGCCGTGGCCTACGACGCCAAGGTCGTCCCGATCTGGGACGGCTTCCAGCGCTGGTTCCGTTCGCGCGGCCTGGACTTCGACTACGTCCTCTACTCGAACTACGAGCGGCAGGTCGAACAGCACTTCGCCGGCGCTTTCGACGTGGCCTGGAACTCGCCCCTGGCCTGGATCGAGGCCGATCGCGTGGCGCGCGCGCGCGGTCGCGCCGCGCGCGCGGTCGCGATGCGCGACACGGACTGCGATCTGACGTCGCTGGTCGTGGTGCGTGCGGACTCGGGTCTGCGGACGCTGGCCGACTTGCGCGGGAGGACGATCGGCACGGGCGCCGCCGATTCGCCGCAGGCCACGCTCATCCCGCTCCTGCACCTGGCCGAGGCTGGAGTCGAGCCCGGCCGCGATTGCGAGGTCCGCCGCTTCGACGTGCTGCTCGGAAAGCATGGCGACCACGTGGGCGGCGAGCGCGACGCGGCGCGCGCCCTGATCGCTGGCGAAGTCGACGCGGCCTGCATGATCGACGGCAACCACCTGGTGTTCTCGGCCGAGGGCACGCTGCCGCGCGGCACGACGCGCGTGCTGGCGCAGACCGCGGCCTACGACCACTGCAACTTCACCGTGCTGGAGGGCGCGCCCGAGCCGCGGATCGCGCGCTTCCGCGAGCTCCTGCTCTCCATGCGCTACGACGATCCGGACACGCGGCCGTTGATGGACCTCGAAGGCTTGAAGGCCTGGAAGGACGGCCGCACGTCGGGGTACGCGCAGCTCGAGCGCGCTTGCGAACGGTTCCGGTGCCTCGACGAGTTCCTGCGCCGGATGCGCGCTGCATGAGCAACGCGTCCGTCCGCGTCGATCTGGCGGCGCTCGGCCTCGACCGCGGCGGACATCTGCTCGTCGAGCGCGCGCTTGCGCAGCTCCCCGCCGGCGAACTCGTCGCGATCCACGGTTCGCACGCCGAGCTCGCGGTCCACTTGCGCGCCTGGGCGCGCGCGCGGGGACACGAGTTTCTCGCGGCCGGCACGGACGGGAGCGAGCACTGCGCGGGCCTGTTGCGGCGCGGCACGGCGGACATCGATCGCTGGCGCGGAGCCCAGCGCGCCGGAGAGGCGCGCGCCGACGAGACGCATCCGCCCAGCGCGCACCCGGCTCGCCGCTTCGGGCTCGCGGCGCGCGGCGCCCTGGTCGAGTCGAGCGCGCCCGAGTTCGTGTTCCGACTCGACGATCGCGACGAGGTGTGGGCCGCCGAGGCCGCCGCACTCTACCGCCAGGCTCTCGCCGCGCAGTGGGATCCCGAGGTCGCGATCCCGTGGGCGGACAGCGTCACGGCCTCGGACGAGTTGGAGGACGCGCTGGTCCAGGTGCTCACATACCTGATCGAGAACGAGACGGCGGCGCTGATCGTCCCGGCGCGATTCGCCAGCGAGGTGCACCCGCACTTCCGCGAGGTGCAGCAGGTGCTCGCGATCCAGGCCGCGGACGAGGCGCGACACATCGAGGTGTTCACGCGCCGCGCGCTCGTGCGCCGCGACCGGCTCGGCACGTCGAGCGCGGGCGGGCAGGCGTCGCTCAAGACGCTCGTCGACGAGCCGGATTTCGCGACGGCGTCGTTGCTCCTGAGCGTCCTGGGCGAGGGCTCGTTCGTGAACCTCCTGTGGTTCCTGCACGAGCACGCGCCCGACGCCTGCACGGCGACGCTGATGCGGCTCGTGGCCCAGGACGAGGCGCGTCACGTCGCGTTCGGCGTGGCACACCTCGCGCGACACGCGCGGCTCGATCCGACGCTGGCCGCGCGCATGGCGGCGGCCATCGAGCGCCGCCACGACGCCCTGCGCGACACGTCGGGGCTGAACGAGCAGGTGTTCGACGCGCTGATCGTGCTGGCGGCGGGGTCGCTCGATCCGGGGCGCATCGAGGCCGGCTTCGGGCTCGTGCAGTCGCTCGGCCTGCAGATGCGCGCTGGGCGCCGCAATCGGCTGCGGCTCCTGGGATTCGACGCCGAGCGCGCCGACGCGCTGAGCGCCCTGCACACGCGCAACTTCATGTGATCGCGAACGTGCCGGACTCGGCCGGCGACTCGTCGCGCCGCTACGCCGCGATCCGCGCCGGATCGGGAGACTCCACGGCAGGCTGCGCGGCGGCCGACGGTCGCTTCGCCGTCCGTCGCGCGGCCCAGTCCTCGACCGGCCCGAAGACGCGCACGCACAGTGCCAGGAACACGAGGGACAGCGCGAACTCCACCAGGTACTCGGGCCCGCTGCGCGGCCTCACGATGCGGCCGGCCGCGTCGTTCGCGATCGGGCCCCACAAGAAGATCGTGTAGGCGCGCGCGTTGATCGCGCGGATCCAGCCGCGGCAGCGCTCGCGCTCGAAGAGCTGTACCGCGCACGGGCGCAGGCGCATCCACAGCGCCACGAAGCCGAGGCCCAGCGCGAGCAGCGCCAGAGGCTGCGCATGGATCATCGCGTTGGGCGAGCGCTCCGCGTGGAAGGAGAGCGCGAAGATCGCCAGCAGGCCCGCGATCGCCGTCAGCAACGCGCGCGGAGCGCGTTCGACGCGGCCGTCCGTGTAGGCGAACCCGAACTGGAACGCGGCGCCGAAGAGCAGCGTGTTGCGCAGGACGCCCGGGACGTCGAGGCGCGCGAACTCGATCCAGCCGCCCGCGGCCAGGAAGAGCAGCGCTCCGGCGAACGGGACGCGCTTGTGCAGCGCGATCGTCCACGGCGCGCTCGCCAGCATCAGGATCAGGCTGGAGAGGAACCACAGGTGCCAGTCGAGCTGGTCGTAGGCGACGCTCGCCTGCGGGCCGGCGAGCGGCAGGATCCAGAGCACGAGCGTCTTGAACGGGAACGCGTGCGCCGGGTCGTCGCGCCACACGAGGGCGCTCACCGCGCACAAGCCGAGGATCACGGCGCCGAACGCCCAGAACGGGACGAGCAGGCGGCGCGCGCGCTCGCGCCAGAACCTGTGTCGCGTCTCGCGGTCGCCCTTCGCCAGCCCGGCCGCCGCGAGCGCGCCGCTCACGAAGAACATGAGCGGCATCCCGGGCATGAAGAACGAGAACGTCGCCACGAACGGGTGCTGCACGTGCTGTAAGAGGTGCAGCAGCACGACGCGCACGACGGAGACGGCGCGCAGGCCGTCGAGGAAGGGATCGCGAGCGCGGGCCACAGCGCGTTTTCGGCCGCGGGACCGCCGGAATCTGAATGGAAAGAAAGGCCCGACGGCGATCCGTCGCCGCCGCTCCCGCACGCGAGGCCCGCGTGACCGCGCTCGCGTGCGACCCTAGCGGAGGCATGAACCGCCGACTCCTGTCCCTGTGCGTCGCGACGATCTCCGTCGCGGCATCGGTCCGCTCTCAGACCCGACTCGACTGGTCGGTGCTCCAGGCGACGTCCGGCCTCGACCAGGCGCGCTCGGTCGTCGTCGACCAGGCCGGCACGGTCTACGTCGCGGGTACGTCGAACGCGGACGCCGCGCAGTTCACGAGCAGCATGTTTGTCGCGGCCCGGAGCGCGAGCGGCGTCCAGCTGTGGAGCACCTCGTTCGACGCCTCGCTCGGCGGCGCGGAGTTCCCCGCGGCCATCGCGCTGGACGGCGCCGGCGGCGTCTACGTCGCGGGCAGCGCGGTGAATCCGCAGCAGACGCAGTGGCGCGGCTTCCTGCTGCGACTCGACGCGAACGGGTCGATCGCGTGGTCGCGCGAGCAGGCGGTGACCGGGACTCCGGCTTGGACTCCCGCGCTCGTCGTCGACGCCGCGGGTCGCGCGATCGTGGGCGGACGGGCGCCGGGTCCGGGTTCCGGCGACCTGTCGATCGCCGCGTACGCGCCGGACGGGACGCTCGCCTGGCAGGCGACGTACGACTCGGGGCTGAGCGCGCCCGACGAGATCGTGGACCTCGCGCTCGCGCCGAATGGCGACATCCTGGGCGCTGCGACGCTGAGCCGCACGAACGGGCCGCATCCGGCGCTCGTGCGCGTGACGACCGCTGGCGCGATCGTGCACGTGATCCCTGTCTCGAACCCCGACGCCGTGGTCGGGGCCGCGACGGCGGTCTCGGTCGACGCGAGTGGGCGCGTCTTCCTCGCCGCGACCGCGCAGGCAGTGAGCGCGGTCGTGCCGTCGCTCGCCCTGGTGGCGTTCGACGCGCAGGGAGCCGAGCTATGGACGCGCACGATCACCGGTCCGCAGGCGGTTTTTGGCGGGGGAGCGACCGCGACGGACCTGGCGATCGACCCGTTCGGGCGCGCGATCGTGGTCGGCACGCGACAACAGGGTTCGCAGGGTCTGGCGGCCGTGGTGGCCGCGTACGACGCGAACGGCAACGAAGCCTGGCGCCGGATCGTGAACGACGTGCTCGGCGGTGCGGCGACGAACCTCTGGAACATCCCGAGTCGGCTCGTCGTCACGGCCGACGGCGAGGCGATCGCCGTCGGCGTGTACGGACCGCAGCTCTCCGACACCGTCGCCGACGCCTTCGTGCTGGCCTTCGACGCGACGGGAGCGAAGCGCTTCGGGTTCGCGTACGGGTTCCCGCCCACGGCCGGCGGCTCGCTCGACTACGGGATCGCCGCGGCGCCCGCACCGGTCGACGGTCTCGTCGTCGCGGGACGCGCGCAGACCGGCGCGAGCAACGTGGGCTTCGACGCGTTCGTCGCGCACTTCACGCGCACCGCGGTCGGCTTCTGCCACGGCGACGGCTCGAGCGGCGCGTGCCCGTGCGGCAACGCGAGCGCATCGGTCGAGCGCGCGGGCTGTTCCAGCTCGCTGGGCGTCGGCGGGAGGCTCGCCGACCTGGGCGCGTCGAGCCTGTCGGCCGACACGTTCGTGCTCGCGGGCTCGTCGATGCCCGACTCGACCGTGCTCTACTTCCAGGGCACGAGCGTTGGCGCGGGCACCGCGTTCGGCGACGGATTGCGCTGCGCGGTCGGGATCGTGACCCGCATCGGGCTCGCCGCGAACGTCGCCGGCGCGTCGCGCTACCCGAACGCCGGTCAGGCGGCCGTGTCCGTGCGCGGACTCGTGACGACGCCCGGTCAGCGCGTGTACCAGGCCTGGTACCGCAACGCCGCGGCATTCTGCACGAGCGCGACGTTCGACCTGACGAACGGACTGCGCGTGACGTGGACGCCGTAGCGCGCGATCAGGCGATCCCGTAGCGCAGGATCGAGCGCGTGACGGACGCCGCTTCCCGCAGCGTCGGCAGACCGCGCGCTTCGCCGCCGCGCACCGCGTCGAGCAGCGCGCGCACCTCGCCGTCGTACCCGGTCCACGGATCGAGCGCGGGCGTCTCGACGCGGCCGTCGATGGCCAGTTCCAGCTTCGGCTCGCGCCGCAGGTCGAACTCGGCGGTCGCGCGCTCGAACGCGACGACGAAGCGCATGCGGAACGGGAATCCGGTCGCGTGGTCCCAGCCGCCCTCGAGCACGACGTGCCGCGGGCCGTTCGCGTAGCGGTAGAGCGCCGTGACGTGGTCGCGCGAACCGGTCGCGGCGATCGATTCGGGCGCGCCGAAGATCCAGTGCGCGAGGTCCGCGTCGTGCACGTGCAGGTCGAAGAGCGCGCCGCCGGACCGCGCCGGGTCGGCATAGAAGCCCGGGTTCCACCCCGGTCGGCTCGCACAGCGCTGGAACACGGCGCTGTGCACCGGCCCGTGACGCCCGTCGCGCACCGCGTCGTAGAGCCACGACCAGCCCGGCCAGAAGCGCATGCACATCGCCGGCATGCAGATACGTCCTGCGCGCTCGGCCTCGCTGGCGAGGTCCTCGATGGCGAGCGGGTCGAGCGACACGGGCTTCTCGAGCAACACGTGCTTGCCCGCGCGCAGCGCGCGGCGCGCGAGGTCGACGTGCGTGTCGGTCGGCGTGCAGATCGAGACGAGCTCGACGTCGGGGTCCTCGAGGACGCTCTGCGCCTCCGTGCTCGTCCGCACGGTCCGCGGGTCGAACAGGAGCGCGTCGCTCGCGGCCTGCAGGTTCCCCTGGACCTTCACGCGACCCGACAGCCGCGCGGAGTCGGGATCCGCGACCGCGACGAGCCGACAGGCGTTCCCGGCCTGCGCCGCCGAGCGGTAGGCCTCGACGTGCGTGCGGCCCATCAGGCCCAGGCCGATCAGCCCCACGCCGACCTCGCGACGCGCTCCGACGGCGGCGGGCGTGCTCACACCGCGGCGCCCGTCACGGTGGCCACGTGCGAGCGCGCGCGGCGCACGTCCTGCACGCGCTGATCGCCCGCTTCGCGCTCGATCATCAGGTCGACCGCGGGCTGCACCGCGTCGAGGGTCGCGAAGAACGCGCGCCAGTCGACCCGGCCGGTTCCGACCGGCACCTCCGCGCCCCACTCGCCGCGCCGCGCGGCGGGCAGCGCGTCCTTGACGTGGACCTGCACGACGCGCGGTCCGAGCTGCTCGAGCGCCGCGACCGGGTCCCCCATCCCGTAGAGGATCATGTTGGCCGGATCGAAGTTGACGCCCGCGCTCGGCCGGTCGAGGTCGGCGAGGAAGTCGAGCAGGGTCTCGGCCGTCTCCTGTCCGGTCTCGAACCCGAGGCGCACGCCCTGGTCGGCGAACACGTCCACGATCGTGCGCAGGCGCACGACGAGCTTCGCGCGCTCTGCGTCGCCCTTCGCGTGCGGCAGGAAGCCGGCGTGGAATGTGACGAGCGGCAGCGCGAGCTCGCGCGCGAGCCGAGCGTCGGCCCGCGCGATCTCCAGGTTCGCGGCCCAATGCGCGTCGGGCCGGATGCCGCCCGTGCGCGCGATGGAGTCGAGGCTCGAGTAGTCCTCGCCCACCGTGGACATCATCCCGGAGCAGGCCGTGATGCGCGCGGCCGCCAGCGCGTCGCGCACTTCGGCGATGGGCATGTGCCCGGACCGGATCGGCCCGAGCGCCAGCTGGACGTACCGGACGCCGCACTCGGCCGTGCGTGTCGCGAGCTCGCGCGCCGACGCCGGTCGCAGCGACCACGAACACACGCCGATCCGGCGACGAATTCCGATCGATTCTGTCACCGGGAGCCCTCGTCCGTGTTTCTATACCAAAGCTCGCGGCGCAATCCCTCCCCCCCACGCATGCACCCCACGCACACCGCGGCAATCGCATTCCTTCTCCTCGCCCTCGGCTGTCGCGACCAAGAGGTCTTCGCCGTCGACGCTCAGGTGCGCCCGATCTTCGACGGGCACTCGCTCGACGGATGGGTCACGACCGGTGGACGGTACGACGGTGACGCCGCGTGGACCGTCGAAGACGGCGAGATCGTCGGCCGCACCAAGAACGGCCAGGGCGGCCTGCTCTACACGGAGCGTCCGTACACCGAGTTCGTCCTCCAGCTCGAGGTGCGCACGGACTGGCCGTTCGATTCCGGCATCTTCCTGCGCATGGCCCCGCGCGGGAAGGGCGCGCAGGTGACGCTCGACACGCGCGACGACGGCGAGGTCGGCGCGATCTACGCCGACGGCTTCCTGCGCCACAACGAGAACGGCGTCAAGCTCTGGAAGAAGGACGACTGGAACCAGATCGAGGTGCGCTGCACGGGCGAGCGCATGCGGATCGCGGTGCAGCTCAACGGCTCGGCGCTCGTCGACTACGAGGTGCCACCCGACATGGAGGGGTTCGCGCCGACCGGCCTCATCGGCCTGCAGGTCCACGGAGACCGCACGGATCCGCCGCGGAACGCCGTGCGCTTCCGCAACCTGAGGATCCGCGAGCTGTCCGAGACGGCGACGGAGATGATCCGCCACGACGAGCGCGGCATCGCACGCGTGACGCCCTGGGGCGTCGCCAATGGTTGGACGAGCCTGTTCGACGGCGCGTCGACCGCGGGTTGGGAGGAGGCGGAGGGCACCGGCGGCTGGTCCGCGAAGGACGGCGTGCTCGCGGCGCTCGTCGCGGGCGGCAGCCAGTCGCTGCGGACGCGCAAGGACTACCAGGACTTCGAGCTCCATCTCGACTTCAAGATCAGCGAGATGGCGAACTCGGGCCTGTTCCTGCACGGCGATCGGGCCGGCGGCGACCCGGCCTGGACGGGGATGGAGGTGCAGATCCTGGACGACTTCCACTGGGAGGAGCGCACGCAGTCCAAGCTCGCGCCGTGGCAGCACACGGGCTCGCTCTACGGTTCGGTACCGCCCGCGAAGGCGGCACTGAAGCCCCTCGGCGAGTGGAATTCGTACGCGATCCGGGTGCAGGGCCCGCGCGTCGCGACGCGCCTCAACGGCGAGCTGCTCTACGACGTCGACACGCGCGAGGTCGCGGTCCCCGACGGCAAGAAGCCGTTCGCGGAGCGCGCGAAGACCGGGTTCATCGGCTTGCAGCGCCACGCGCCCGACGGCGTGAAGGGCGAGGCCTACGCCTGGTTCCGCAACATCCTGATCCGCGAGCTGTAGCAGCAGGATCGGCGTCCGAGCCGGCGTCGGCGCGTCAGAGTTCCTCGACCGTCGTCGGCCAATCGTCCTTCAGGAGCCGCGACAGCACTCGGTCGGCCAGCACGCGGCCTTCCGTCTGGCAGGTTGG
Organism: Planctomycetota bacterium; assembly: GCA_044221705.1. Taxonomy (GTDB): domain Bacteria; phylum Planctomycetota; class UBA1135; order UBA1135; genus JAEUHZ01. Next base: position 120,065 of record JBGAOR010000004.1, on the reverse strand, counting down.
GCAGTAGTTGCACTCCGTGTCACCGCGCACGATGCGCTGGATCGGCGTGCCGCACACGGGACACGGCTGACGGTAGCGTCCGTGCGCGGCCATCTCGGGCCGGAAGGCGGTGACGCCGGTCGGGAAATCGCTGCCGGCCTCGGCGCGCAGGCGCTCGGTCCATTCGGTCAGGACCGCGACGGCCGCGGCGTGGAGGCGCAACGCCTCCTCCGCGTCCAACCCGCGCGTGAGCTTCATCGGCGAGAGCCGCGCGCGGTGCAGGATCTCGTCCGAGTACGCGTTGCCGATGCCGGCGAAGATGCGCGGATCCGTCAGCGCGCGCTTCAGCGTGTGGTTGGATTCGGCGAGGCGCGCCGCGAACCGCTCGAGACCGCACTCGAGCGGCTCGATGCCGCCGCGGTCGAGTGCGCGCAGCGCGTCTTCGCCGCGCACGACGTGCAGCGACGCGCGCCGCTTGGATCCGGCCTCGGTCAGCGTCAGCACGCCCGTCTCGAAATCGAAGGTCGCGAGGTGCGCCCGCCGTACGGGCTTCGCCCCCGACGCGGTCCAGTGGAGCCGGCCGGCGATCATGAGGTGAACGACGAGGAACAGCTCGCCCTCGAGCGCGACGACGACGCGCTTGCCGAGCCGCCGCACGCCGGTCACGGTCCGACCGACAGCGGATGCTGGCGCGGGCTCGACGGTGCGCAGCAGGAACGGTGTCGCGACCTCGACCCGTTGCAGCCGGCGGCCCAGCACGCGCACGGCGAGCGCGGACCGGTAGTTCTCGACGTCGGGCAGTTCGGGCATCCAGTTGGAGCTTCCACCGCGTAACCACGTTCGGCAACGTCTGACCGCGATGAAACGCGCCACCCTGCTCCTCGTGTCAGCGATCGTTCTCGCCTTGCTCACGGGAGCTCTCTGGACGCAGCGGCTGGCCGCGCGCGCGGAACGCGAGTTCCCGCCCGAAGGTCGCTTCGTCGAGGTCGAGGGCCAGCGCATCCACGTCGTCGAGCGCGGCGCTGGATCCGCCGTCGTCCTCGTGCACGGTGCCTTCGGCGGCAGCCAGGACTGGACCGCGACGGGGATCTTCGAGGAGCTCGCGAAGAACCATCGCGTGCTGGCGTTCGACCGACCTGGGCACGGCTGGAGTGAGCGGGCGAGCACCGCGGCCCAGAGCCCTGTCGAACAGGCGCGCGTCCTGCGCGCCGCTTGCAGCGCGATGGGCGTCGATCGTCCGCTCCTCGTCGGGTTCTCGTGGGGCGGATCGTTGGTGCTCGCGTGGGCGATCGAGTGGCCCGACGAGATCGCCGGCGTGTTGTGCGTCAACGGCGTCGCGTATCCCTGGCCCGGTGCGACGAACACCTCGTACGTGCTCGCGGGGCTTCCGGTCGTCGGGCCGCTGCTGGCGTACTCGGCGGCGGGCCCCCTCGGCGCGTTGACCTCGCAGTCGTCCGTCGTGCGCGCGTTCGCGCCGGCGGACGTCCCCGGGACCTTCGCGCGCTCGCCGGTGGCGCTCGCGCTGAGGCCGAGGCAGTTCCTGATCGAGGCCGCAGACTTGCGCATCCTCAAGCCCGCGGTCGCCATCCAGTCGACGCGCTACGCGGAGATCCGCGTCCCGCTCGAGCTGCTCGCCGGGCGCGGCGATCGCGTGGCGTTCTGGGATTGGCACAGCGAGCGACTGCACCGCGCGGTGCCCGGTTCCGGACTCACGGTGCTCGAGGGAGCCGGACACCAGGTGCTGCACTCGCATCCGCGCGACGTGATCGCGGCGGTGGAGCGGCTCGCCGAGCGGGTCTCCGCGCATTGAGAAGATGGATCCGCGGCTTGACCGCGCGTGGCGGCCCCTGTACCTTATTGAGACTGGATCTCAACTATAGCACCGTCTCTCCACGCCGGATCACCATGAACCCCCGCGCTTTCCTGCTCGTCGCCCTCATCCTCGCCCCCGGGGCATCTGCCCAGATCTCCCCCTTCTACGTGACCGACGCCGGCGCCGACTCGATCTGGCGCTGTGCCGACCTGAACAACGACGGTGACCTGAACGACGCGGGCGAGGTCGTCGCGTTCTACGCCGACACGCTGGGTCAGGTGCCGTTCCAGACCAACGTCGGAATCCGCAGCACGCCGGACGACTCCGTCTTCGTCACCGATTCGGGCGAGGACAGCGTGTTCCTCCTGCGCGACTCGAACTCGGACGGCGACGCGAACGACGCGGGCGAGGCCGTGCGCTGGTTCGACGGGCGCGCGGGTGGGAACCCGGGCGGTCTCCTCATGGGCGGTCCGAACGGCATCATCCGCCAGTCTTCGAGCGGCGCATGGTTCGTCGCGAACTCCGGCGCAACCCTGCCCGACACGCTGCTGCGCCTCGTCGACGCGAACTCCGACGGCGACGCGAACGACGTCGGCGAGGCGACCGAGTACTGGAGCTACGCGGCCACCCCCGGCGGCGATTCCGTGCCCCAAGCGGTCGAGATCGGCCTCGACGACAACGTGTACCTCCTCGACGCGCCTTCCTCGGGTCCGAACGGGAAGGGCGTGTACCGCCTCGTCGACCTGAACGCGGACGGCGACGCGAAGGACGCGGGCGAGATCGCGCCGTTCTTCATCCCGCCCTCCGTCCTGGCACCGTTCTACTGGTGCCTCGAACTCGGTCCCGACGGCTGGTTCTACACGGCGGACACGGGCAACGAGGTCGTGTGGCGCTTCCGAGACTTGAACGCGGACGGCGACGCGCAGGACGTGGGCGAATCGAGCGCGTACTGGACGGTCGGCGCCGCGAGCACTCTGTGGGACCTCGCGGTCGCCTCGGACGGCTCGATCTACCTGGTCGAGGGCCAGACGACCCAGCGCCTGTGGCGCATCCGCGACGCGGACGCGAACGGGGTGATCGGCGCGGGCGAATCGACCGAGATCTACAACGAGACGCTCGCTGCCGCCGTGATCGGCACCGGCCGCGGCATCGACCTCGTGCGCGTGCAGAACGCGGGGACGACGTTCTGCTTCGGCGACGGCTCGGGCGCGGCGTGTCCGTGCGGCAATGCCGGCGCAGCCGACGGCGGCTGCGCGAACTCGATCTACGCCTCGGGCGGTCACCTCGAAGGCCAGGGCGTCGCGAGCATCGGCAACGACACGCTCGTGCTCGTCGGGTCGCGCATGCCGAACAGCTCGGCGCTCTACTTCCAGGGCACGTCGAGCACGGGCGGCGGCCTCGGCATCGCCTTCGGCGACGGGCTGCGCTGCGCCGGCGGAGCGGTGATCCGACTGGGCACGAAGTTCAACGTCGCGGGCACGTCGCGATTCCCGGTTGCGGGCGATCCCACGGTCTCGGTGCGCGGGCTCGACTCGGCGGGCGACGCGCGCGTCTACCAGGTCTGGTACCGCAACGCGGCGGCGTTCTGCGCGCCGGAGACGTTCAACCTGACCAACGCGGTGAGCCTGACCTGGGCGCCCTGACGGGCGGCCGAGGAGCGGGCCGGCCAACGCGAGCGGCCGGCCCGCGACATTTCGCCGCGCGCTCCTGCAACGAGGCCAGGGTCCGTGGCTAGGCTCCGTCTGCGCCCCTCCCCGAAACCCGGGGTTCGTGCGATCGTCGGAGTCAGGAGCTTCCTATGCGCCCCCGCAGTTTCCTCGCCGTCGTCCTGCTCGCCCTCCCGGCTTCCGCGCAGCAGTTCGTGCGCAACACGGCCGACATCCCCGCCAGCACCGGCGACACGGAACAGGTGGACTTCGCCGACGTCGACCTCGACGGCGACTGGGACGCCGCCTTCGCGAACGGCGGCAACATCGGCCCGCAGCAGAACGTCCTGTGGATCAACCAGGGCGGCGTTCAGGGCGGTCCGATCGGCACGTTCACGAACGAGACGGTCACTCGCTTCCCCGCGGTCTTGGACACGAGCCGCGACATCGAGTTCGCGGACTACGACGGCGATGGCGACCCCGACGCGTTCATCGCGAACACGAGCGAGGCCCTGAACCAGACCTCCCGGTTCTGGACGAACATGGGCGGAGCGCAGGGCGGCGCCCTCGGCACCTACGTCGACGAGACGGCCGCGCGCTGGGTCGGACTCGGCGCATCGGGCAGCTCGATCCCGCCCGGCCTGCTCATCGGCGGCGGCTTCATCGACTTCGCCAACGACGCGGACTTCGCGGACTTCGACGACGACGGCGACCTGGACTTCATCCAGGCGACGTGGGGCCCGAACGGCAGCGGCACGGTTCCCTCGCGCCTCTTCAGCAACAGCGGCGCGGGTTTCTTCGGAGAGTTCAACCCCAGCGGGTTCCAGCTCACTGGCGCGAACATCTCGAACGGCAATCCGGGGCTGTGGTGCGAGGGGTTCCAGTCCGCGAACACGACGAACGCGACAGGCGCGAACTGCGACATCGCGACGTCGGCGCTCGATGCCGACTGGGGCGACGTGGACGGCGACCTCGACATCGACCTCCTGCTCGGCGCGCGACAGGAACTGCCTCGTCTGTTCCGGAATCGGCAGGAGGAGAATGGCGGCGTGCCGGGGTTCCGCGACGTCACCGGATCTTCGTTCCAGGCCGGATATGCGACCGGAAACGGACACTACGAAGAGTGCTTCGCCGACCTCGACGGCGACGACGACCTCGATCTCTTCGGCGTCAACTGGTCGAACGTCGGACCCAATTTCAACGAAGTCGCGCTGAGGAACTCGGGCGCCGGCTTCTTCGACCAGTTGTTCACGATTCCAGGATCACAGTCGGACGACAACAGCGCCGAGCCGATCGACTACGACGCCGACGGCGACCTCGACGTCGTCGTCTCGAATTTCTCCGGGCAGGAGCGGATCGCGGGCAACTCCGGCCCGTGGACCTTCGTCAACGCGACCGGGGTGCTGCCCACGGATTCGACCATCACGCTGGATTCGGACGTCGCCGACGTAGACGACGACGGAGACTACGACGTGTTCGACGCGAACGGCTCACTCCAGCCCGAGTGGTATCTGGAGAACACGTCGACAGCGAACGACGTTACCGCGCCGCGCATCACGCATCTCGAGCAGGCGCCGACCCGTGATCCGGGTCCCGATCCGACCGTGATCCGCTGCCAGGTGTACGACAACGCGCCGCCGCAGCTCTCGCAGTGGCTGCATCCGGTGCTCGAAGTGCGCATCGACGGCGGCACGTCCACGCCGTACGCCATGAAGTCGTCCTTCGCGCAGGTCTTCCGCGGCACCATCGCGGGCGCGGCGGTCGGCGTCATCGAGTACCGCGTGACGATCGCCGACGAGCACGGCAACGCGAGCGCGACGCCGTGGCTCACCTACCTCGCCGGGGTGACGGGGGCGCCGTTCTGCTCGGGCGACGGATCCGGGACGCAGTGCCCGTGCGGCAACAACTCCTCGTCAGGCCGCGGCTGCGGCAATTCGCTGGGCGCGGGCGCGCGCTTGACGGGCTCGGGCACCGCCTCGGTGTTCGGCGACACGTTCGCTCTGTCGGTGTTCCCCGTCCCGAACTCCTCGGTGCTCTTCTTCCAGGGCACGGGCCAGGTGAACGGCGGTGCCGGATCCGTCTTCGGCGACGGCCTGCGCTGCGCGGGCGGACAGGTGCAGCGATTGGGCACGAAGACGGCAGCCGCGAACTTCGCGCAGTACCCCGAGATCCTCGACGTCCCCGTGGCCCTGAAGGGCATGGTCCCGGCGCAGGGCGGCACGCGCACCTACCAGGCCTGGTACCGCAACGCCGCGAACTACTGCACGCCGAGCACGTTCAACCTGTCCAACGGCTGGGAAGTCGCCTGGCTCCCGTGAGCGTCGCCCCGGCGCGGCGTCGCGCGGTGCTTGGCGCATTCGGGGTACCGGGGTAGGATTCCGCCCTCGATCGTGCGGGCGTAGCTCAGTTGGTAGAGCGCAACCTTCCCAAGGTTGATGTCGAGGGTTCGAGTCCCTTCGCCCGCTCCATCCGCTCCCGACCGGACCTCGCGCGAGCGGTCGCGGTCCCTCTCGCGACGATGCGTCACGCGCGGCCGGATTCGGGCCGGATCGCACGCCCGGGCCTGCGCGCAAGTCCTCCGACCCTTACCCATCTGTGGGTACTCGATCCCCTCGCTCGGGAGCTTAGTGTGCGGTCCGGTCCCCTACCTGGGAGCATTCCGATGACCACCATGAACCCTGAAGTCCTCAACCCGCAACGCCGCAGCAACGCCGAGAGCATCGCTTCCATCAAGGGATCGATCGGCGAGATCAAGGAGTCCGTCGGTGATGTCGTGCACAACGAGCGCGAGCTCCTGAGGGAGAAGGTCGAGCTCGGGAAGGAGCGGGTCCAGGCCGCCAAGTCGGGCCTCGAGAACTTCGTGCGCGAACGTCCGGTGACCTCGCTGGCGATCGCGGCCGGAGCCGGCGCACTGCTCGGGTACCTCCTGGGCCGTCGTCGCTGAACCCATGGCGAAGGTCGAGGCCGAGCCCACCGAGGCGCGCAGCCCGGAATCCGACGCTGGGCCGGAGAAGGAACCCGGCGACGAGTCGCTCCAGCTGCTCTTCCGGCACTTGGCCGAGATCACGAGCCATGCCTCCCGTCTGTCACGGCTCCGCGCCGCGCGGTGGAAGATCCGCACGACGTGGGCCGTGTCGGCCGTGCTGCTCGGACTGATCGCGACGCTGGTCGTGATCGCCACCGCGCTGGCCGGCGTGTGGCTCGTCTTCCGCGGACTCCCCCCGACCCTCGCGCTGGTGTTGGGCGGGAACGAGGGGCTGGCCGACCTCGTGAGCGGCCTGATCCTGCTCGCGGGCATCGGGGCGTTCGTCCTGATCGTGCGTTCGCGGATCGAACGAGGCATCCTGCACGACCTCGAGGAGCACGATGAACGCGAAGAACCCGCCGACTGACCGCCGCCGTCGAGTTCGATCGGCGCTCGAATACCTCGACCGGGAAGAAGACCGCGCCGCGGAGGCGTTGAAGTCCTCCATGCTCGCGGCCGGCGAGGACCTGTGCCGGATCACGGATGTGCGCGGAATCGTGCGACGCCATCCCGTTGTGGCCCTTGGCGCCGGCGCCGCGTTGGGCGCGGTGCTCGCGCCGTACCTCGCCGACGCGCTGCGCGGCGGCCTGTCGGGCGGGCGAGGCGGCAAGGGCGTCTCCGGCGAGGCCGTGCGGGCCTGGGTGCGGCGCATCGTGCGCTTCGGATAACCCGGATGCGGAGCGCGGTCGCGCGAGCCGCACGCACCGTATGCGACGCCCCGCGACGTCTAGACGACGAAGTGCCGGATCGCGCGCAGCGCGCGCTGCAGCTCGGGCCGGAAGTCCGGGTGCGCGATCGAGATCAGCGCCTCGGCGCGCTCGCGCAACGCGAGACCGTGCAGGTCGACCGCGCCCTGCTCCGTCACGATCCAGTGCACGTGGCCGCGCGTCGTCACGACGCCCGCGCCCGGCGTGAGCTCGGCCACGATGCGCGAGACGGTGCCCTTCGCCGCGGTCGACGGGAATGCCAGGACCGGCTTGCCGCCCCGCGAGAGCGCCGCGCCGCGCAGGAAGTCCATCTGCCCGCCGATGCCCGAGTAGATGCGGTGCCCCATCGAATCGGCGCACACCTGCCCGGTGAGGTCGACCTGCAGCGCGGAGTTGATCGCCACGACGCGGTCGTTGCGGCGGATCAGGCTCGTGTCGTTCGTGCGGTCGCAGGCGTGGAACTCGACCAGCGGGTTGTCGTCGACGTGGTCGTACACGCGCTGGCTGCCGCGGGCGAAGCTCGTCACCGTGCGGCCGGGGTGGACGGCCTTGTACTTGTTCGTGATCGCGCCGCTCTCGAACAGGTCGACGAAGCCGTCGGAGAGCATCTCGGTGTGAACGCCGAGGTCGCGCTTCTCGCGCAGGCGCGACATCACGGCGTCGGGGATGCCGCCGATGCCCATCTGGAGGCAGGAGCGGTCCTCCACCAGACCGGCGACGAGCTCGCCGATGCGCGCCTCGACTTCGGTCTCGGGCTGCGGCGCGTGCCCGTGCAGCGGCCGATCCGTGCGCGCGAACGCCGAGACGCGCGCGAACGGCACGACCGAGTTGCCGTGCGTGCGCGGCATGCGCCGGTTGATCTCGCACAGAAGGAGCGGCGTCACGTCCGCCACGGCGCGCGCGGCGTCGACCGAGGGGCCCAACGTGCACAACCCATGCGCGTCCGGCGGCGACAACTGCAGCAGAGCCGCGTCGAGCCGGATGCGGCCAGACTTGAAGAGCCCCGGGACCTCCGACAGGAACACCGGGATGTAGTCCGCGCGTCCCTCCTCGATCGCGGCTCGCACGTTTCCGCCCGCGAAGAGCGAGATCGAGCGGAACCGGCCCGCGTGCTCGGGCGCGACGAACGCCGCTTCGCCCTCGATGTGCAGGTGGTAGAGCTTGACGCCCTCGAGGTCCGTGCGGCGCGCCAGCGCGTCCAGGAGCGGCGTCGGCGTCGCGGCCGCACCGTGCACGAAGAGGTTCATGCCGCTCCGGATCCGCGCGACGACGCCGTCGGGGTCCACGGCCTTCGCTGTCCAATCGCTGGTGTCGGGAGTCCGCATGAGGTGCGTGCGCCGCTGCCGTTCCGTCTGGGAATCGCGCGCGCATTCCGCGTCGATCGCGAGGGTCGACCAAGGTGCCGTGTGGATCCGCGGCGGTCCAGACGCACCTCGCGGAACCGGCACGCGGTGCGCACCGACGTCCGGGGATGCGGCGCGGGCCCGGTCCTCGCCACGGGGCGCCCGGCCCCGACCAGGATGGACTCGGCGTCGCGACCGGACTCGCCGGTCCGCGCGCCGCCGTGCGTCACTTCGCGGGCTTCGCGAGCTCCGTGCAGGTGCCGCCCTTGCAGCAGTCCGCCTTGCAGGCGCAGTCGTCCTTGCACGAGCAGGCGACGAGCGCTGCCTTCTCGGCATCGGTGCGTTCGCGCTTCGGATTCAGGTGCCGGATCTCGAGCTTCGACTTGCAGTGGCAGAACGGCTTGTAGTTCGGGCTCTCCTTGTTGTGGCAGGCGGTGCACACCGTCATCGCCGGGTCGGTCACGATCTCGCCCGCCGGCAGGCCCTTGTAGACCTTGGGCGCGTCGGGATCCTCGGCTTGCGCGGCGGCCATGCGGGCCTTCACGTGCAGGTCGCCCGGGCCGTGGCAGCTCTCGCACTGGACGCCCTGCGTGCGATCGAAGCCCTTGGCGATCTCCGCCTCGGGCACGCCGAACGCGGTCACGTGGCACTTCAGGCACGCGTCCGCCTTCTGCGCGTCCTCGATGCCCTTTTCCTTCGCCGTCGCCTTGGCCCCGTCGGAGGCGAGGACCTCGAAGGCGTGCGAGTGCTTCATCTTCGAGAGCGCGTCGAACTGGTTGCCCGTGTCCTTCGACGCGTGGCACGTCTTGCACTTCTGCGAGCCGATGTAGCGGTTGACCTTCTTGGCGCCCTGCGCCGCTTCGGCCATCGGGGTGGCACACAGGACGGCCAGCATCAACGCGCCGACGGCCATGGCGGCGCTCACGGCCGCGCGCAGGCTCGGAATCGATCGGATCTTCATGGGAACTCCTGGGAGGATTCGGGGGTCGGCGCCGGTCGGGCACGCGATTCCAGCGCGGCTCGTCCGGCCGAATGTACATCGGGATCGCCCTCGGCGTGGACTCGCCGGGCGAGCCGTGGGAGCTCTTCCTCGGGCGTGGCGAGGACCAAGGCGCGCAGCGCGCGGATCCGCAGCAGCGGTTCCACCCGCTCCGTGCCGCTCCACACGACGGCGGTCAACGTTTCGCGCGCGCGCGGTTCGAGCAGCGCCCGCTCGCCGAGCCAGTGGACGAGCGCCTGCGGGACGGATTCGGCCTGCGGGCTCGATTCGAGCGAGAGCGTGGACGCCGTGCGCACGCACAGGGCCTCGGCGCCGGGCCAGCCCTCCTCGTAGGCAGCGCACGCCGACGCGAGCTGCTCGCACGCTGGTCCGGAGCCGGCGAGGATCGCCTCGGCGCGACGGCCGAAGGCTTCGGGATCGGAGCGCGCCAGCGCGCGCAACTCCACGAGGAACTCGGCCTCCGTGCGCGGCCCGCGCGCGCGGGCCCCGGAAGCACCGGCGGGAATGGCCGCTTCGACATCCGGCGCGGAACGGACGACCCGCGGGTGGGACGCTTGGATCGCCGAGCGCGCGGACCCGGACGGCTCCGCGGGCGTCGGAGTCTCGGCAGGAATCGCGGCGGCCGGGCCCACGGAGGCCGCGAGCTCGACCGGTTTGCGTTCGCGAGCGAAGGCCAGGAGCGCAGCGCCCGTGCCGAGCACGAGCACCGACACGAGGAGGAAACCTCGCTCCACCGGGATGCGGCGACGAACGGGCTCCCCGGCGATGCCCGGAGCGCGCCCCGCGTCCTGCCGTCCTGCGTCCTTCGTTCCCATGTCGTTCTCTCCCTGGCAGATCCCGGCGGCCGCGGGGAGAACGCGGCCGCCTCGAGATCGCGCGCGGTCCCTCACGACCGCGCGCGCGTGGCGGAGTCAGTAGGTCTTGTGGACCCGCTCGACGTTCCACTCCTTGCCCGGTCCGTGGCACACGCCGCACGATTCGGCGCCCGAGCCCGAGGTCTGCACCTCGATGTGGGCCTGCGCGTCGTCCGAGTCGTGGCACGCGCCGCACACGGCCTTCCAGCGCAGGACCGGCGAGCCCTGCTCGTCCGGGTGGTTGCGGTCGGACGGTTCCTCCCACGACGTGTTGCTCGCGCCGTGGCAGACGGTGCAGTTGCTCACGCCGCCCGGCATGGCCGGGAAGGCGACTTCGGCGTAGGTGTGCGCCGTGTAGTTGTCCGGGTACGCGCCGGCACCGTACCCGACGACCTGGTAGCTCGACGCGTTCGCGAGCTCCTCGCCGCGGTGGATCTTGTGGAGCATCGTGCGGAAGTTGATCGTCACGCCGTCGGTCGTCGGCGCATTGGCGGCGACGTAGTTCGGACGGTCTTCCGTGCCCGCGGCTCCGTGGCAGACGACGCACGAGTCGAAGCTGCGCCGGCCGAAGCCGTGGAAGCCCAGATCCTGGTGGCAGTTGTAGCAGTTGGATCCGCTCGAGATCAGCGCGTACGGCTCCACTTCGGCCGCACCGCCGACCAGGAAGTCGACCAGGTTCGCGTCCGAGGCCGAACGGTAGCTGTTCGACTCGCCGAACATGTTCAACGTCAAGGTCTGCGAGGTCCAGATGCTCAGCGAGTAGGTCCCGTCGACGATCGACTTGCCGACCCACTTGCCGGACGTCTCGTCGATGGTCGGCGTGTCGTTCAGCGTGAGCGGGTACACGCTCGGCATCACGAAGTCGGTCGTGTAGCTGGCCAGCACGACGTTGCCGGCGCCGAACTCGGTCACTTCCGTGATCGTCCCGGTCGCGGCGTTCAGCGTGTAGTCCGTCGTCACGGCCTTCGTGACGAGCGTCACTTCCTTGACGGTCGCGCCGGCGTCGTGCGGCAGGTCGAGCCCCGGCTTGTAGCTGGTCGATCCCAGCGCCGAGAAGTACAGGCGGTTGCCCGTCACGTACTGGATCTGCACGTACTCCTCGTTCGGCAAGCCGTCGTCCACGACGATGTAGTCGTTGCGGATCAGGTTCGTCGCGCTGGTGACGTCGATGTAGTTCTGCGGGCCGACGGTGGCCGCGGCCAGGGCCGTGGTCGTCGTCGCGGCGGTCCGCACGCGCACCGAGGTCAGCGCGCCGGTCAGGTTCCAGTGCGGCGTGAAGTCGCTCGTGAACGACTCGTTCGCCGCGCCGGTGGCCACGCCCAGACGCTCGAGCAGCACCACCATGGGCACGTTCACCGTGTAGGGCTGCGCGCCGGTCAGCGCCGCGAGCGGGATCGACGTGCTGAGCAGCACGTTGTAGTTGCTCGTCGGCCCGGAGATCACCAGCGACGGCGCCGCGACGGACGACGGAGCGATGTCGACGCCGGCGTCGTTCTTCAGCGTGAACGTGATGTCGATCTTCTCGCCCGGGTCGATCGTGCCGTCGCCGTCATCGGCGCCGTCCTCGACCACGTCGGTGACCTCGATCACGGTGCCCGCGTCGAACGTCGGGTCGAGCATCGGGTGCAAGTGGGCCTTGTCGTTCGGCGGGACGTCGACGCCCGGCACGTACGAACCCGTCGCCGGGTGACAGTTGATGCAGAGCGTGTCGTCCTGCGTGACGCTGCTGAGCATCGTCAGGCCGTTGGCCGTGTAGTTGCTGTCCCAGTGCACGTCGTCGTGGCAAGAACCGCACGTCGCGCGGCGCGGTTGCGCGTAAGCCAGGCCGCCCTGCGCCGGAGCGGTGAGCGGACCGTCCACGCCGTCGGGGTCGCCGTGGCAAACGACGCAGTTCGACGGACCGGTGCGGATCGTGTCTTCCTTCGCCTTCTCGTTTGGGAAGAGACCGCTGTAGCCCTGGTCGCGCGGCGTGGCGACGAGGCCGTGCGGCCAGGCCGGGAACGCGACTTCGGAGAAATCGGTGTCGCCGATCATGTACGGCGTCGGCGTCGCGGCGTAGTTGCGCGTCCCGTTCATGTTCGTGGAGACGCCCAGCACGGACGGCAGGTGCTCGCCCGAGTGGATCTTGTGCACCATGACCTTGAAGTCGACCGAGTTGCCCGTGGGCTCCGTGCCGTCTTCCGCTCCGGTCGTGTGGCACAGGAGGCAGAGCGTGACCGTGTGTCGCGATCCGCCGTGCGCCTGCAGGTCGGCGTGGCAGCGGTTGCAGTTCTCCTGCGAGACGACCTGCCGGGATTCGACGGCGCCGGTCGTGCCGATGACGAAGTCGTAGACGACGTCGCCGGAATCGCGCTTGGACACGCCGTCGAGCGTGTAGTTCCAGCGGAAGTACAGGCCCAGCGTGTACGTGCCGTCGAGGAGGGCGTCGCCGGTCAACTCGCCGTCCGTGTCGTCGAACTGCGCCGTGTCGTTGAACGGCGCCAGGTACGTGGCCGGGATCGGCGCCGCGAAGGTGTAGGTGTAGGAGCCGTCGTCCTGCTCGACCGCGGCCGTCGAGACGTCCGAGACCTGCGCGAGGACGCGCTGGTAGTTGAAGGTCGGTCCGGAGACGAGCGCGCGGCCCGATCCGATCTCCGTGAGGTCCCAGTCCGTGCCATCGTCCTTCTTCACGGTGAAGTGGATCGTGATCGTGTTGCCCGGCAGGAAGCGGCCTTCGGGCCCCGTCCCGCCGCTGAGCGAGGTGACCGCGACGTGGATGCCCGGCAGGTTGTCGCCCTGCTCGAACGCGGTGTTCGTCTGCTGCCCGCCGTCTTCGCCGGGCGGCCCTTGCGGGCCGGTCGCGCCGTCGTCGCCCGAGCAGCCGGTGACGGCGACGCTCAGCGCCATGCCGAGGGCGGCCAGCCGCATCGTTCCGAGCCGATCGAGGGATCGAGAGTTGCTTTGGGATTTCATGGTGGCGACCTGACTTTCAGGGGTTCGATCAATGGTGGCAGCTGTTGCAGTTGCTGCCGTCATCGACGTGAGGCATCGGGGGCTGCACGCCCCCGGGCAGATGGCATTGCCGGCAGTTCATCGCCGGCGTGTGTCCGGGCGGCTTCGGCGCCGCGAGCGCGTGGCTGGGCGTGCCCGAGTGGCAGGCCGAGCAGCCTTCGCCCGACAGCGGCTGGTGGCAGCCGAGGCAGTGGTTGTTGCGCGGAGAACCGAAGTTGCCGGTGTGGCTGCGCGGTTCCGTCTCGGCGTGACAGCTGATGCACGTGTCGGGCCGGTGACAGGTCGCGCATGTGTCGCGGTCGAGCTGCGCGGTGAGCCCGTGGCCCACGCGGCGCCACTGGTTCGTGTGGTTCTCGGGCTGCGTCGTCATGTGGCACGACGCGCAATCCTGTTCCTTGTGGCACAGGTCGCAGCGGTCCACGGTGCTGTCGGATCCGGCGCGGGAGACGCCGCCGTGCACGCGCGTCCAATTGCCGTTGTGCGAGGCGGGCGCGACCTCGGCCAGGATCGTCGGGTGGCACGCGGCGCAATCGCTCGCGACCTTGCGCTCGGCGTGGCAGGTCGTGCACGTGTCCATGCGCGCCTTCGGCAACTCGAGCACGTCCTCGTTCTTGTCCATGCCGACGTGGCACGCGGCACAGTCGAGACCGGCCTCGACGTGTTTCAGGTGCGGGAACACGATCGCCGAGCCGACCGCGCCCTGCGCCACGGCGCGGAACTGCTTGCCGTCGAACAGGGACTCGACCTTGCGCTCGGCCGGTTTCTCGGCGTCGAGCTCGGCGTGGCACAGCTTGCAGGCGCCGACGCCGGGCATGCCCGGTTCGTCCGCCGTTTCCGCACCCATGTGGCAGTCGGTGCAGGCGAGATCCTGCTCGACGTGCGCGCGGTGGCTGAACGCGTAGGCACGACGGACCGATCGCGCGCCGTCGAACAACATGCAGCCGGCCAGGGCCGCGATCATGGCTGCGAAGGCCACTGCGCTGCCGGCGCGACGATCGAGTCGCAGCTTCAGAAGTGCCATGTCGCCCCCACGAGGATGTCCTGGTAGTCGTCGTAGTCGTCGTCCTCGTAGTCGTACTCGAGGTCGAAGGTCCAGGCCGTCGAGATCTTGCGGCGCAGGCGCGCATACCACACGCGCACGTCGTCGCGCTCGACGTCCGAGGCCACGTCGTACTTGTAGAGCGCGTACGAGGACCCGGCCGAAGCGCGCCAGTTCGAGTCCGGCTGCCAGGTCAGGTCGACGCCCCAGGTGTCGATGTCCTGATCGTCGCTGTTCCAGGTGTCCCCCGTCAGCGACAGGTCGAGCCCGTGCGCCAGGAGGTCCACGAGGACCAGCGTCGCGTAGGCGCGCTCGTAGCCGTGGTTCAGACGGTTCTCGTCGGAGTCGTCCTCGAGGTCGCGCAGATCGCCGCCCAGGTCGAGGCGCAGGTCGTCCGTCAGCGCCTTCGAGACGAGCAGCCGGTACTGTCCGTACGGCTGGTATTCCTGCAGCGTCGCGTAGTACGGGTCGAACTCGTAGGCGAAGTCGGCCTGCTCGTTCAGCAGCCGGTAGTAGCCGGCCTGCACCATCAGGTCGCCCTCGCCGTCGTCGTACGTCGCGCGCAGGCGCACGTCGCGGCTCTCTTCCTCGAGCATCGTGTAGCCGGCGTCGACGAGGACGTGTTGGCCCATCCGCTGCCACAGGGAGAGGCCGAGCAGGTCGTTGAAGTAGTCGGTGGGCTCGGCGTCCTGGTGCAGGTGCATCCAGTCGGCGCGCACGCGACCACCGGTCCACGGGCGCGCCTCGGTCCACGCCCCGACGATCTGGTCGCCGATCGAGGTCGCGTCGTACAGGCGCACCGGCACGCCGCCGTAGGCGCCGGCGACGAGCTTCGAACCGCCGATGGGGTTCGACTCGACGCGCAGGCCGTCGTAATGCGCGTACTCGGGCGTCGCGTAGTCGATCTGACGGCCGAGGCGTGCCTGCACCGGCGCGCCGAACGGCCGGTCGACGGCCACGGAGGCCTCGTACAGGTCGAAGTGCGCGGTCTCGCCGTAGGTGTCCTGCAGGCTGCCGAAGACCTGCTGCGATTCCAGGTCGCCCTGGCCGTCGATGTCGACGCTCGCGCGACCCAGGAAGTGCCCCGTCACGCGGTCGCGGCTCGCGTCCCCGACGTCGAAGCCGAGGATGCCGTAGAGGTCCTGGTCCTGGGCGTCGCCGCTCTCGCGCGCGTGCCACTGGGTCGTCAGGAATCCCTGCAGCGCCAGGCCTTCGTCGCCCGGGACGAGCGGCGCCCCCGCGGCCGCGGGAGACGCGACGGCGCCATCGGGAGCGGCCTGCGCTGCGGCCGGAGAACCCTGCGCTGCGGCCGGAGAATTCTGCGCCGCCCCCGCCGCCGGAGTGCCGCCCTGGCGGCTGCATGTCGTCGGAACCGGGGAATCGTTCCATGGGCCGGGGGGGGAAGAACCTGGGCATTCTGCTGGAACGCAGCGAAGAGCACCCATACGGCGGAGTTCGTACGCACCGGGAGCAAGGGTCGCACTCGGGATGGAGTGCGACGATCCGATCGTCGGTGGGATCAGCTCGCGATGCGGAACGCGCTGGTCGGCGACGGACCGACAGCCTACCGTGAACCTTCGCGGCTTCGAAATCGCGAGCCTCGCGCCCAGCGAGCGCGATCCACGGAAGCCGGGCCGGATCGCCGACGAACACGATGAGCTCGAACCAGCCTTCCACGGAGCAGGCGCCCGTTGCCGCGACCGCCCGCCCCTTCCTCGTCCTCCTCACGAGCCACTGGATCAGCTGGGTGGGCGTGGTCCTGATCCTGACGGCGCTCAGCACGTGGCTCTTCCTGCTGCCGCTGCAGATGCGCGGCCAAACGGACAACCCCTACCTGGGCCTGCTGGCGTTCGTCGTCGTGCCGCTCGTGCTGTTCGCCGGTCTGGGGCTCGTGCCGCTCGGTGCCTGGGTCGCGCGCCGCCGCGTCAAGCGCCGCCTCGACGCGGTCGTGGACAAGAAGACGGCCTGGACGCGCTTCACCGTCGTGTTCGGCATCGCGACGCTCGTGAACCTCGCCGTCGGGACGCAGGTGACGTACCGCGCCGTGCACCACATGGAGACGCCGCAGTTCTGCGGATCGTGCCACGTCATGGACCCCGAGGCGCGCGCGCACACGGACTCGCCGCACTCGCAGGTCACGTGCGCCGAGTGCCACGTCGGCGACGGCGCGAGCGGCTGGATCGCGAGCAAGGTGACCGGCGCCCGTCAGTTCGTCGACAACCTGCGCGGGTCGTTCCACCGCCCGATCCCCTCCGCGCTCGCTTCCGACCGGCTCGTCCCGGCCAAGCAGACGTGCGAGGAATGCCACTGGCGCACGAAGCCCGGCGACGTGAAGGTGCGCGTGATCGACTCGTTCGCGGAAGACGAGGCCAACACGCTCAGCCAGACCGTGCTGACGATGCACGTCGGCGGCAGCGTGTTGGGCGGCATCCACGGTAGGCACCTCGACCCCGATCTCGAGATCCGCTTCGCCTGCACCGACCCGGCGCGCCAGGACATCGTGTGGGTCGAGTCGCGCAACGCGAAGACGGGCGAGACGAAGACCTACACGAAGGCGGGTGCCACTCCCGAGCAGCTCGCCAGCGCGCGCAAGCTCACGATGCAGTGCGTCGACTGCCACAACCGGCCCGCGCACAAGTTCCAGCTGCCCGGTCGCGCGATCGACGCCGCGCTGGCTGGCGGATCGCTGCCCACGACGCTGCCCTTCCTGAAGAAGACGGCGATAGACCTCTTGAAAGCCGAGTACGCGAGCCACGAGGAGGCGGCGCAGAAGATCCCGGCCGGGCTGCTCGACGTGTACCGCCGCGAGCACGCCGACGTCTTCGCCCAGCGCGAACCCGAGATCGCCGCGGCCGGCGCCGTCCTGGCCGAGCTGCACAACCGCAACGTCTACCCGGACCTGAAGGTGACCTGGGGCACGTACCCCGACAACATCGGACACACCGACTTCCCCGGCTGTTTCCGCTGCCACGGCGGCGACCACGCGACGGCCGAGGGCAAGCCGATCACGAACAACTGCTTCGTGTGCCACTTCAGCGCGGCGGTGGACGAGACCGCGCCGGAGATCCTGCAGACGCTGGGCATCGAGAAGGTGCTGGCGAAGGCGCGCAAGAAATAGGCGGGCGTACCCACCCGCGGCCGGTCGCCTCCGCACTAGGGAGCATGCCGGTTCTCGCCGCCCTTCCTCCAGAATGAGGGCGGAGCCGAGCTCGCGCCGACGAGTCCTCCCGGTGCCGCGAGAGCGCACTCACGTGTCCTTCCTCGGCCGGTGGTCTCATGCCGGGACCCGCGGAGCCGCTGCGATGACCATCCTCCCTTCCACGCCACCCGAACGAACGACGCGTGCGACCGACGAATTCGCCGACGAGCGCGTGCTCGCGGCGTCGATTCGCGAGCTCGCCGACCTGCGCGAGGACATGCTGCGCCGCGAGGCCTCCGGGCTGGCGCGCGCCGGCACGCTGCACCCGGTCCACCGGCTGGGCGCAAGCAACCTCCTCCACTACCTCGCGCTCCGCAGCCGGGACGTCCGGCCTCTGCAGGAGCGGCTCATGGCGCTGGGCCTGTCGTCGCTCGGCCGGTCGGAGGCGCACGCGCTGGCGACGATCGACGCCGTGCTCGGCGTGTTGAGGCGCCTGGCCGGCGTCGCGCCGGCCCCCGCGGCCGAACCGGCTGCGCGCCCGGATTTCGAGGACGGCGCGCGCCTCCTCGCGAGCCACGCCGAATCGCTGTTGGGCCCGCCCCGGTCGAATCGCGCCGTCCGCATCCTGGTCACGATGCCGAGCAGCGCGGCCGACGACGTCTCGCTCGCGCGCGTGCTGCTCGAGAGCGGCATGGACTGCGCGCGTGTCAACTGCGCGCACGACGACGCCGCGAGCTGGAAGCGCACGATCGAGAACCTGCGTCACGCTGAGCGCGTCACGGGTCGCCGTTGCCGCGTGCTGATGGACCTCGCGGGACCGAAGCTGCGCACGGGCCCGATCGAGCCCGGCCCGGCGGTGCTCAAGGTCCGGCCGGAGCGCGACGCGCTCGGCCGCGTCGTGCGCAAGGCGCGGATCTGGCTGACCAGCGGCGCGCGTCCCGCGCCCGCGCCCGGCGAGTGCGACGCGGTGCTCCCGATCGACGGCGACGGGCTCGCGGACTTGTGCGAGCACGACGTGCTCGAGATCGTCGACGCGCGCGGCGCGAAGCGACGGCTTGACGTCCTGCGCACCATCGAGGGCGGCGCCTGGGTCGAGTCGGGAGCCACGTGCTACTTCGTGCCCGGGACCGCGCTCCGTCGCGGCGATCGCGGCGAGATCGGGCGCGTGGCCGCGCTCCCCGCTCGCGACGGCTTCATCGTGCTGGCGCGCGGCGACACCTTGCTGCTGACGCGCTCGCAGGAGCCGGGGCGCGGTGCCGAGCGCGATGACCGCGGCCGCCTGCTGGCCGCGGCGCGAGTGGGATGCACGCTCCCCGAGGCGCTGGACCACGCGCGCGTCGGGGAGCCGGTGTGGCTCGACGACGGCCGCATCGGGTGCCGCATCCGCGCCGTCGAGGCCGAGCACGTCGTGCTGGAGGTGACGCACGCGCGCGACGCCGGCGAGAAGTTGCGCGGCGACAAGGGCATCAACCTGCCGCAGACGGAGCTGCGGCTGCCGGCGCTGACGGACAAGGACCGCGAGGACCTGGAGTTCGTCGCGGCGCACGCCGACGCCGTCTGCCTGTCCTTCGTGCACGAGCCGGAGGACGTCGTCGAGCTGCAGCGCCGCCTGCGCGAGCTGGGACGCGAAGACCTCGGCATCGTGCTCAAGATCGAGACGCGGCGCGCGTTCGAGCGGCTGCCGCAACTCCTCCTGGCCGCGATGAAGAGCCGGGCCTGCGGCGTGATGATCGCGCGCGGCGATCTGGCCGTCGAATGCGGCTTCGAGCGCATGGCCGAGGTGCAGGAGGAGATCCTGTGGCTGTGCGAGGCCGCCCACGTGCCGGTGATCTGGGCCACGCAGGTCCTCGAGAGCCTGGCGCAGGAAGGCCGCCCCTCGCGCGCCGAGATCACGGACGCGGCGATGGCCGAACGCGCCGAGTGCGTGATGCTGAACAAGGGCCCGCACATCGTGACCGCGCTGCAGGTGCTGGAGGACATCCTCCAGCGCATGGCCGGTCACCAGCGCAAGAAGAGCGCGATGCTGCGGCCGCTGCACCTGGCCTCGCTGGCCGTCGACGACCGCGAGCCGTACGGTGCCAGGAACGACCCCGACACATTCGCCCAGCCACCCGCATAGAGCTGCGCCGCTACGGCGAATGTGTCGGGGTCGTTCCTGGCACCGTAACGTCCATCGACAGCGTGTAGTACGCGTCGTCCGAGAACGGGTTGTAGGCGTAGATCGCGAAGCCCACGGGACCGGGCGTGATCTGCAGCGCGAGCCCGCGCTGCAGTTCGAGGTCGGTGTCCACGATCCGGCTGCGCTCGGTCACGACGCCGGCGGAGAACGCCGGACCGAACCGCCACATCAGCGTCGACCAGGAGTAGAAGTAGTCGTCGTCGCTGTCGTCGGAGTCGAACAGGTACTCCGCCTCGGTGTAGAAGCTCAGCTTCCTCCAACCGGCGTCGACGAGCAGCCCCGGCGCCACGCCGTTCGTGTCGCCGAAGACGCCGCCGACCATCGGCGTGATCGCGGCGTGGAGTTCCTCGCCCGCCTCGAACGTCCAGCCCACGAAAACCGAGGCCGTGTCGAGGTCCTCGTAGCCGTAACGGCCCTCGAGGTGCAGCGGACCGCGGTCGGCGTAGAGGACCGTCGTCACGTGCTGGTCCGATCCGGGCGGATCGACGTAGAACGCGGACAGCGCGAACTCCCACGACGGACGCGCCTCCGCGACGGGAGGCTTCGCGAGGGCGGGATCCTGCTGAGCGGCGGGATCGAGGAGGAACGCGGTGAAGAGCGATTCCAGCATGCGGTCAGCCTCCGAGGGCGATCGTCAGCGCGACGAGGAGGACTCCCAAGGCGACCATCGCCAGGGCGAACGGGATCCGGCGCATGCCGCCCCAGCCGGCTTGCAGGTATCCGGTCCAGAAGAGCAGCCCGATCGCGATCCCGTTCGACCAGCGCATCGCGCGCCACGTGTCCTGGATGAACAGGAACGGCAGGACGACGGGCAGCGTCGACAGGAACACGAGCAGCAGGACGCCCAGTGCGCCGGCGAAGTCGCGGCCGCGGAGCCGCGCGCGGTGCGGCGGGTCGGGTTGCGCGCGGACGCGCGCGGCGATCGCGTCGAGGTGCGCGGGTTCGACCAGGCCCGCGAAGCCATCGGGCAGCGCGGCCTCGACGTAGGCGCGCACCTGGGCCGGGTCGGAGCTGGCACGCACCGCGCGCCCCAGGGTCTGCATGCGGCCGCGCTCGACCAGGATCGCGGTCAGGTACATGACGCCGTCGATCAAGCCCCAGGCCAGGTTGCAGCCCAGCGCGCCGATGAACATCTCGCGCACGTCCTCGCGGCTCGAAGTGGCCACGCTGAGCGAACCGGTGAACGTCAGCACCATGATGACGCCGAAGAGGACCTCGGACGATCGCTCCTGCGGGTCGAGGATCCGCCGCGAGGAGATCGGCACGTTCACCCTGGGCTTCGACATGCTCGGTCAGCTCGGCAACAGGTAGAGGATGGCCGCGATCACGGCGTAGAGCGCCAGGAGCTGCACGCCCTTGAACCAGTTGGCGCGACCGTCGCCCGCGACCACGACGGCCACGAGGACGCTGCACACGAGGGCTCCGATCTCGAGGCGCGTGAACGAGAGCGACATCGGCCCGCCAGGGAAGAGTCCGCTCGCGAGCACGAGCACCGGCGTGACGAACAGCCCGATCTGGATCGAGCTGCCCATCGCGATGCCGACGCTGAGGTCCATCTCGTCCTTGCGCGCCATCGCCACCGCGGCACCGAGCTCGGCTGCGCCGCCCAGGACGGCCAGCACGACCATGCCCAGGAACTGCTCCGACATCCCGAGCTGGCTGCCGGTCTCCTGAGCCGCGCCCACGAGCATCTCGCTGGTCCACGCCGCGCCGATCGACGCGAGGACCAGCGTCGCCGTGGCCCGGATCGTGCTCCAGTGCGCTTCCTCGGCGTGCGCCGCCTTGCCGGCGCGCGCGAAGAAGTCCGGGTGCGAGCGCAGCATGAACAGGAGGTACAGGACGTAGACGGCGAGCAGCAGGATCGCGACGCCCACGTCCAGGCTCGCGCCGGGGTTCGCCGGCTGGTCGCTGAAGAAACGGTGGAAGGCGGCCGGCGCGGCCAGGCACAGGGCCGTCAGGAGCATCATCGAGGAGTACGTGCGTGCTCCGGCCGGGTTGAACTCCTGCTCGTGGCGCTTGCGGCCGCCCAGCAGGAAGGAGAGCCCCAGCGCCAGCAGCGTGTTCGCGAGCAATGCGCCGATGAGCGACGCGCGCACCATCTCGGTCAACCCCGCGCGCAGCGCCGCGACCGAGATGATCAGCTCGGGCAGGTTGCCGAACGTCGCGTTGAGCAGGCCGCCGATCGCGGGCCCCGTGCGCGCGGCGATCTGCTCGGTCGCCTGGACGATCAGCGTCGCGAGCGGCACGAGCGCCAACGCGGCGCTGGCGAAGATCGCCGGCGCCGGCGCGCCCTTGTGCTCGAGGACGAGCGCCAGCGGCGCACAGACCAGCAGCCAATGGATGGACGGGCGGATGGGATCGTCCGGGGACGAGAGGGAACGGGGAAGGCTCGCTCGGAAGCATAGCAGGCGCCGCCGCGGCCCGGCCTCGTCCCGGGAACCGCGCGCGGGGAAGCGCCCGGTTCGACGTCGGGACGGGTCGCGCTCCCGGCCGAAGCCCTCGCGGGGCGAGCTCCGCGTCCCAGCGCACGCGTCCCGGCGCACGCGCGTCGGCATCGCGGCCGATCGCGCGGCACACTGCGCCCATGCGCGAGCGCTTCCTCGATCTGTCCCACGCCGTCGAGCACGGCGTGGTCACCTACCGCGGCCTGCCCGCGCCGATCGTGTGCGACTACCTGAGCCGCGCCGACTCGCGCGGCCACTACGCGCCCGGGACGGAGTTCCAGATCGGACGCATCGAGATGGTGGGAAACACCGGCACCTACCTCGATGCGCCGTTCCACCGCTATGCCGAGGGCACGGATCTGGCGGATCTGCCGCTGGAGTCGCTGGCCGAGCTCGAGGCACTCGTCGTCGACCTGCCCGAGGGCGAGCGCGCGCTCGAGGCGCGTCACCTGTCCGCTGCCGACGTGCGCGGACGCGCCGTCCTCGTGCGGACCGGCTGGTCGAGGCACTACGCGACCGAAGCCTACTTCGAGCGCCATCCGTTCCTGACGCGCGACGCCGCGGCCCTGCTCGTCGAGCGCGAGGCGCGGCTCGTCGGCATCGACTCGCTGAACATCGACGACACGGCCGACCTCGCGCGCCCCGCGCACACGCTGCTGCTCGGCGCGGAGATCCCGATCGTCGAGCACCTCACGAACCTCGCGAGCCTGCCGCGCGAGGGCTTCACGTTCTCGGCCGTGCCGGCGCGCGTGCGCGCCTTCGGGACGTTCCCCGTGCGCGCCTACGCGCGCGCGCCGCGCTGAAGCAGACGCGGCGCCCGCGCGCGCAAGACCGCGGATCCAGCGCCGGGACAGGGGGCATCGCCCACGGTTACACTCCGACCATGGGACGCCAATGGTTGCAGAAGAAGCGCGGGATCAACGCCGACAAGCGCGCGCGCATGACCTCCAAGCTCGCGCGCGAGATCGTGGTCGCCGCGAAGATGGGCGCCCCGGATCCGGCGTTCAATCCGCGGCTCGCGCTGGCGATCGAGGCGGCGCGCAAGCAGTCCGTCTCGAACGAGGTCATCGCGCGCGCCGTCAAGAAGGGCAGCGGGCAGACCGGCGAGAACGTCAACTTCGAGCTCGTCACGTTCGAGGGCATGTCCCCGCAGAACGTCCCCGTCATCGTCGAGTGCCTGACCGACAACCGGAACCGCACGGCGCCCGACATGCGCTCGATGTGGAAGGACGGGCGCTTCGGCGCGAAGGTCATGTTCTTCTTCGACCACGTCGGGATCATCGAGGCCACGCACGAGCAGGCCGGGCTCGACCTGGAGACGGCGGCGCTCGAAGCGGGTGCGTCGGACGTCGAGCCGCTCGAGGAGACGAGCGACGATTCGAGCGGCGCGCGCTTCTACACGTCCCCCGCCGATCTCGACGCGGTCACGAACGCGCTGCGCGCGGCGGGTTGGACCGTCAGCCAGTCCGAGATGGGCTACCGGCCGAAGGAACGTGCCGCGATCACGCCCGAGCAGCGGCAGGCGCACGAGGACTTCCTCGAGAAGATCGACGACCACGACGACTGTCACCGGATCTACTCGGGCTGAACCGGGCCCGTTGGCGCGAAGGGCTGCGCAGTCCGGGCGCTGGGCGTCGGCGCGATCCGTCGCGCGAGGACTCCCGCCCCTGGATCGTGGGCGCAGTCCGCATCGGCTCCTGAGCGACACGGGCCGCGGATGCACCCGGCATCCGCGGCCCGCGCGCAGATCATGGCGCGAACGGAGGCGACTCAGGTCCCCGACTGCCGCTTCAGCTCCAGCTTCATCATCTGGAACTCCTTCCCGGACTTCGGATCGGGGCCGAACATCTCGAGCGTCATCGTGTCGTCGTTCGTGTAGCGCTCGACCTCGCGCATCGTCGTCGGCTTCTTCGTGATCGGGCAGTTGTATTGGAAGTTCCAGGTCATCGTCTTGCCGTCGGAGGACAGCGAGCCCTGACCGTTCATGATCCCGGAGCTCTGGTTGTCGATCCACGTGGACACGAACTTCTGCGACACGTTGTCGTAGCCGTTGTAGCCGAGCCCATGGAACGGCCCCATGCCCGGCATCTCGCCGCGGAATTCGCAGCGCGTGTAGCGGCCGTCCATCTCCAGCGTGATCGTGGAGGTGCACGAGCTCGTCATCGGCGGCATGCCCGGCGCCATCCACGACGTGCTGGTCCCCGACCACGTGCCGACGGCCTTGGCCAGGTGCTGGTGCATCGGGCCGGGCGTGCCCGCCGCCATGCAGGCCTGCATGTCGGCTTCGGTCCAGCCCGGAGGCAGCGTCATGGCGCCGCCTTCGTGACCGCCCTGTGCGGGCGCCGAGGGACGGTCGGAAGCCTGGATGTCGCTCTTGGTCGTGCTGCAGCCGGAGACGAGCGCCGAGCCGGCGACGAGCCACGGTGCGAGCCAGCGGGTGGAGGTGGCGTGGAGGGCGGAGTTCATGGAGGGATCCTCGGGGTCGTGAGGTCCGCCGGGTCGGGGTGTGCGACCCGTGTCCGGACCTGCAGCTCCCCGGCACTGTAGGGCGGCCCTCGCGACGGCGGCAAACCCCTGGTGCCCTTGGTCCGCCCGCTCCCCCCGGGTTCCGCAGGCTAGGGCGCGCGGGGGGCGTCGGGGTCAAGGGCTCCGGCGGGCGAGGCCGGGAGGCGGTCGGAACTCCTCCCCGCAAGTCGTTTCCTGGCATAGGGTAGAGAGGTGGAATCTCTTCGCCTCCTCCCGTTCCTCGTCCTGGCCCCCAGCGCCCTCGCGCAGGTTCCCCCGAATTACTACGCGGCGGTCGACACCTCGAACCCCGCAGTTCTCCGCACGAGCCTGCACGGGGTGATCCACGACCACGTCCGCTTCCCCTACACGGCGACCAGCACGGACACCTGGGACATCCTGGAGCTCGCCGACCAGGACCCGGCGAACGCCGGCAACGTCGTCGACCTGTACATGAACCAGTCGTTGCCGAAGCAGGGCGGCGGCGTCGGCATCTACAACCGCGAGCACACCTGGCCGAACAGCTACGGCTTCCCGAACGACGGGTCGACGAACTACCCGTACACCGACTGCCACGCGCTGTTCCTGTGCGACTCGGGCTACAACACGTCGCGCAACAACCTGCCCTACTTCTTCTGCGCCTCGGGGTGCACCGAGAAGACGACGGTCCTGACGAACGGCGAGGGCGGCGGCAGCGGGATCTACCCGGGCAACTCGAACTGGCGCGCGGGCTCCGGGTCGACGGGATCGTGGGAGACGTGGCGCGGACGGCGCGGTGACGTCGCGCGCGCCCTCCTCTACCTCGACGTGCGCTACGAGGGCGGGACGCACGGCACGACCGGCGCCGCCGAGCCCGACCTGATCCTCACCGACAACGTGGCGCAGATCACCGCGTCGAACACCGGCAGCAACCTGGCCGTCGCGTACATGGGGATCCGCTCCGCGCTGCTCGAGTGGCACCTCGACGACCTGCCCGACGCGAAGGAGCGCGACCGCAACGACGTGGTCTGGAGCTTCCAGACGAACCGCAATCCGTTCATCGACCACCCCGAGTGGGTCGAGTGCGTCTTCGTCGGCGCGTGCAGCGTGGGATCCGGCTACTGCTACGGCGACACGGGCTGCCCGTGCGGCAACGACACGCCGAACGGCAGCGGCTGCCTGAACTCCCTCGGCGTCGGCGGCACGTTGTCGGCGATGGGCCGCGCGTCGATCGCGCGCGATTCGGTGGTGCTGACGGGCCGCCAGATGCCGAACTCGTCAGCGCTCTACTTCCAAGGCACGACGCAGATCGTCGCGCCGTTCGGCGACGGCTTGCGCTGCGCGTCGGGCACGGTCATCCGACTCGGGACCCAGACGAACGTGGGCGGGACCTCGCAGTATCCGGAAGCGGGCGAGCCGTCGATCACGACCCGCGGGCAGGTGCTCGCGCCGGGGACGCGCTACTACCAGTGCTGGTACCGCAACGCGGCCGCGTTCTGCTCGCCGTCGACGTTCAACTTGACGAACGCGTGGCGCATCGACTGGAACGCCTGAGGGCACGCGGCGCGAATCGCGGAGCCTGCGCTCCCGACCACAGGCGCAGCGAGGCGCGGTGACCATCCGCGCGCTCGCGAGCCTCGAAAACCTGGACAGCAGTGTTGGACGCCGTTCGTCCCGCGCAAGCGCACCGAGCTCCTGGATCTTCGACGACGAACACGGTGCGGCGCTGCGGGCTGCCGCGCCGCAGGGTCACTGATCGCTTCAAGACTTCGCCGCGCGCTTCGCCGCGACCTTGGCGAACTCGCGCAGCGCGTCCTTGCCGATCCAGCGCGCCGTCGCGTCGCGCGATGCCGCCAGCCGGCGCGCGACGGCCGTCGCGGCGGCGTTCAGCCTCGGATTGCGCCGCCCCACGCCGCGCAGGGCCCAGTTCACGCCCTTCTTCACGAAGTTGCGCGCGTCGTCGGACGCTTCCTCGACGTAGGGCAGACACGCGAGGAACAGCGCGTCGGGACTCGTCTTGTCGTGCAGCGCGAGCGAAGCGAGCAGCGCGAACGCCGCGCGCTTCTGGTACTCGCCCGGCCTGGCGCGCCACGCGGCGACCTTGGTCCAGGCGTGCGGCGTGCGGTCGAAGAGTGCGAAGCAGGCCGTGTCGCAGATCGCCCAGTTGTCGAAGTCGCGGCACCAGCGCTCCATCTGTGCCGGCGTCACACGCGCCGGTTCGTCGACGAGCGTCGCCAGCATGCGCGCCTCGTACCAGCCGGTCTCCCACAGAGCCTGGGCGAGTTCGTGATCGCGGCCGTACCGCTTCGCCAACACCCTCAAGTTCGCCATCGACACGCCGAACGACTTCGGCGCGACGATGCCGAAGCGGCCGAGGTTGTCGCGGTCGCGCTGCGTTCCCAGAGCCTCGATCGACGCGAGGACGGTCTTCACGTCGGCCGCGGGCGAGCGCGGCGCGGGCTTCGACGGCCGCGTCGAGCCGACGCGCGCGGTGCTCGCGGAGTTCGACGCGCGCTTCGCGCCCTTCCCCTTCCGCGACGCCGCGTTCTCCGCGAGGCGCGCCCTCACGAGCTTGCGCACCAGCGTCGCGGGCAGCGGCTCGTCCGGCGCGAAACGGACCGTGCCCTTGCTCGTGTCGTAGCCCTCGAGTTCCCGCGCGTGCGCCGCCGCCGTCGTCGCGCTCATCAGGTAGAGCGCACAGTGCCTCTTCGTCGCGCCGTACGCCACGAGCGCTCCATCCTGCCGGAACGCGGGCAGACCGTAGCTGATGCACTCCTCGGCCCGCGGAGCGGACGCGCGGATCGTCTTGCGCAGCCTCGTCAGTGCTGCGCGCTGCGCCGGAGTCGTCTTCGCGAGGTACTCGTCGATGGGTTCGGCAGAGGACATGGGTCGATCCTTCGTCCAGCGGGCGACGTAGCCGGCGTCGATCCTCGGCGCGGCACGACGCGCGAGTGTCCGCACGTCCGTGCCGACCTCAAGAGGAACCAGGACCGCGCATGAGGTCCTTCCGCCACGGGCCGATGCTCGCATCCGGGAACCGCGGCCGCCACGAGACGGGGCGACGTCGTGCGGGTTGGGGCTGCGGTGGTGCGCGCGTATGCTCCCGGCCCGTGGAGTCGCCATGAAGACGCCGAGTTCCTTGCTCCTCCTCGTCACGGTCGCGTGCTCGTCCCCGGCGCCCGCACCGACCCGTTTCCCCGAGGCCCAGCGCATCGTCGAGCACGTGGCCGCGCGCCACACGGACGTCGTGCGCCTCACGATCCACGCGGTGCCCAGCGGCACGGCGCGCAACATCGTGGTCGCATCGAGCGTCGCGGCGAAGCTCGGCGCCGCCTCGGATCCCGAGGACGTCGAGGCCATGACCTCCAAGCGGGCCGTCGCGCTCGAGGAGGGCGGCCACCTCGACTACACGGCGCCCGTGCTCGATGCCTCGGGAACGTCGATCGCGGCGGTCGGCGTCACGGTGAAGGGCCCGAGCGAGGCTGCGATGCGCACGAGCGCCGAGGCCATCGCGCGCGAGCTGGCGGGCGCGATCCTCGCGGCGGGCAAGCCCCTCTGGTAGGAACGGCCTTATCCCGGCCGGCAGGAAGCTGACCCTCTTCGCTGCGCCTGCACCAGGAATGGGGTGCACGCTGCCAACTCACCCCAATCCGTAGAGGTCCATGGAGGAAGGCACAGCGAAGCGGGTCAGCTTCCCGCGTGTCCGCGCTCACTTCACGAGCGACGCCTCGAGCGTGATCCTCGCGTTCAGGACCTTCGACACGGGGCAGCCGGCCTTGGCCTTCGCCGCGAGCGCCTGGAACGTGGCGTCGTCCGCGCCCGGGACCTTCGCCTTCAAGGTCAGGTGGACCGCGGTGATCGCGAACCCGCCCTCGACCTGTTCGAGCGTGACCTTCGCGGACGTGTCCATCTGCTCCGCGACGAGCTTCGCCTCGCCCAGGATCAGCGAGAGCGCCATCGTGAAGCACCCCGCGTGCGCCGCGCCGAGGAGTTCCTCGGGGTTGGTGCCCGGCTGGCCCTCGAACCTGCTCGCGAAGCCGTACGGATAGGCCTTCAAGGCGCCGCTCTCGGTCGAGATCGAGCCCTTGCCGTCCTTGATGCCGCCGCGCCAGACCGCCGAACCGTTGCGTTGGATCTTCATGCTCGCTGTGCCTCGTCGAGGGAGAGGTGTTCGGGCGGCGACGCTCGACAAGAGGGACTCGCCGCTCGACGCAGAACCTAACGCGCCGTCCGCCAGGTTGCGCCGTGCTGGGCGAACTCGGCGCGGAGCGCGCGACCTGCGGACGCGCGAGCCTCGCGCGCGGGCGGGAGTCTAGACTCGGGTCTTCACCGGCATCGACTCCGTCGCGACCGCCCCCCATGCACGAGACCACCGCCGAGAGCCTCTTCGTCGAGTTCCTGCGCCAGGGTCCGGGCTCCGACTTCCGCGCGTTCTGCGCCGCGCATCCGCGCGAGGCTCGAGAGCTGGGGGCGCTCTTCGCGGCTCACGAACTCGCGCTCGCGCGGATGCCCCGCGGCGGGCGTGACGGCGATCCCGTTCGAGAACGCGCCCTCCTCGAGCACGTTGAGGTCGGCGTCGCCGGCTTCGGGCGAGCTGCTGCGGCGCATCCTGGCCCAGGGCTCGAAGGGCGCGCGCTACAAGCTGCGCGGCGAGATCGCGCGCGGCGGCATGGGCGCGATCCTGCGCGTGTGGGACGAGGACCTCGGGCGCGAGCTGGCCATGAAGGTCGTCCTCGGCACCGACGGCGAGCAGGCGGATCCGACGACGTCGGACCTCGACGGGAAGCGCGTCTCGCGGTTCCTCGAGGAAGCGCAGATCACCGGCCAGCTCGACCACCCCTGCGTCGTGCCGGTCCACGAGCTCGGGCTCGACGCGCAGGCGCGCGTCTACTTCACGATGCGGCTCGTCAAGGGACGCGATTTCGGCCGCATCCTCGAGCTGGCCGAAGCCGGCCAGGAAGGCTGGTCGCGCACGCGCGCGCTGGGCGTGCTGCTGCGCGTGTGCGAGGCGATGGCCTACGCGCACAGCAAGGGCGTCGTGCACCGCGACCTCAAGCCGGCCAACGTCATGGTCGGCAACTTCGGCGAGGTGTACGTGATGGACTGGGGGCTCGCGCGCGTGCTCGGCCGCGCCGACGCGCACGACATCCGCCGGCGGGACGCCAGCGGCACGAGTTCGCTCCACATCGCGCGCCGCGACAAGCGCCGCGACTGGCTCGACTGGGCGTTCGTGACGATGGACGGCGACGTCGTCGGCACGCCGGCGTACATGCCGCCCGAGCAGGCGCGCGGGAAGATCGAGGAGATCTCGGCGCGCTCCGACGTCTACGCGATCGGCGCGATGCTCTACCACCTGCTCGCCGGCCAGATGCCGTTCGTCGGCCGCGGCGAGACGAAGAGCGGCGTGGAGGTCCTCAACGCGCTGCTCGAGGGCCCGCCGAAGCCGTTGCGCGAGGTCCGCGACGACGTCCCGGCCGAGCTCGAGGCCATCTGCGAGAAGGCGATGGCGCGCGACATGGCCGATCGCTACGTCGACACGCTCGAGCTGGCCGAGGACCTGCGCGCGTTCCTCGAGGGCCGCGTGGTCAAGGCCTACCAGACCGGCGCGATCGTCGAGCTGCGCAAGTGGGTCGCGCGGAACCGCGCGCTCGCCACGGCGGCGGCGGCGGCGATCGTGTTCCTGATCGCGGGCCTGATCGGCAGCCTGTGGCAGAAATCCAAGGCCGACCAGAACGCGCTGCTCGCGGCCGAGAAGGCCGGCGAGGCGGAGCGGAAGGGCGCGCTGGCCATCGCGAGCCAGGCGCTCGCCGAGCAGCGCGCGGGCGAGGCCGCCGCGTCGGCGCGCCGCGCGGAAGCCGTGCGCGACTTCCTCGCGGGCATGCTGTCCAAGGCCGACCCGCTCCAGTCGGGCGAGCGCGACATCCCCGTCAGCCGCATCGTCGACGCGGCCGCGGTCAAGCTGGATGCGGGCGAGTTCGCCACCGACGCGGAGACCGAGTTCGCGCTGCGCAACACGCTCGGCGGCGCGTACCAGGGCATCTACCGCTTCGAGGAATCGGAACGGCAGTACCGCATCGCTTCGGAGCTCCTGGCCCGCATGCCCGCGCCGGATCCGGCGCTGCGGATCCGGCTCGACGTCGACCTGGCCGACACGCTGAACGGCCGCGGACGCTACGCCGAAGGCGAGCAACGCGCGCTCTCGGCGCTGGCCGCGCTGGGCACGGAGAAGTGCGCCCTGGCCGCGCGCGCGCTGATGTTGCGGGCGAGCTGCCGCTACAACCAGGGAGACTCGGCCGGCGCGCTCGATCTGGCGCGCGCGTCCTGCGACATGCGCGCGGACGTCGAGGGTCCTGAAAGCGAATCCTGCGCCCTGGCGCGCGCCAAGCTGGCCTTCTACCTCGTCCGCATGGAGTTGTTCGACGAGGCGCTCGGGGAGACCGAGGTCGCGCTGCGAGTCCTGCAGGCCGGCTCGCCGGCCTCGCGCGTCGAAGCGGGTATCGCACTCCGGACGCGAGCGGACATCCACACGCAGCGGGGGCAGTACAAGGCCGCCCGCGCGGACCTCGAGGAGGCGCTGCGCATCAACGAAGCGCTCTACGGCGATGAGAACACGCACGTCGCGAACATCCTCGTCGATCTCGCGTCCGTGAAGATGCGCCTGGGCGAGGCCGAGGAAGGAGAGGCGATGGCGCGGCGCTCGCTCGAATTGCGGCGCAAGCTGCTCGGCGACCACCGCGACACCGCGACCTCGCTGACGGTCGTCGCGGGCGCCCTGCGCGCGCGCGGCGAGCCCGAGCTGGCCCGGCCGCTGCTCGAGGAGGCGTTGGCGATGAGGATCCGCGTCCTCGGCCCGGAGAACTCCGGGGTCGGAGACGCACTGCGCAGGTTGGCGGCGATCGAGGAAGACGAAGGTCGCTACGCCGAGGCCGAGCGCCTCCTGCGCGAGAGCACCGCCAACTGGGAGAAGAGCATCGGCCCCGACATGCTCGACCTGTCGGACAACTGGATGGACCTCGCGCGCGTGCTCGCGAAGCTGGATCGTCCCGCGGAGGCGCTGCCCTACGCGGAGAAGACCCTGGCGCTGCGCGCGACGAAGTTGGGCGCGACGAACTCCTCGGCGAACGAGGCGCGCGACCAGGTGATCACGCTCCGGCTCGCGACGCGGGACTGGCCGGGAGCCGAGACGCTGCTGCGCGCGTCGATCGCGGAGTACGAGAAGTCGATGCGCGCCGACCATCCGCTCGTGGCGTACACGGGCGGGCAGCTCGGGGCCGCGCTGCTGGGGCAAGGCCGCTTCGACGAGGCCGAACCGCTGCTGCTCGCGGGTTGGAAGGCGATCGGCGAGAACCCGAAGATGTGGGCGGTGAACAAGCTGTTCCTGCTCGATCACCTCGTCGAACTCTACGAGCAGCGCGGCGACGCGGACTCGGCGGCGCTCTACCGCACGAAGGCTGACGCCCTGAGACGCTGAGATGCTGAGTCGCGCCACGGCGCGCGCGGGCCGCCGGATCCCGAGCGCCCCCCGGAGGGAACCGGGGCGCGGGGATCGCCCACGAGGTCGTGTGCCGGGCGCGCGCTGACGGCGGAACGCCGTCCCGATCCTCAGCCGCCCGCGACCGCGTCCGCGCTCCAGCCGCCGCCCAGGGCCTGGATCAGGAGCACGGTCGCGTTCACGCGCACGAGCTCGAGCCGCACCACGGTCCGGCGCGCGTCGAGCTCCGTGCGCGCGGCGTCCACGACGTCGAGGAATCCGACGAGGCCCTGGCGGTAGCGCGCTTGCGCGAGGTCGAAGGTCTCCTGCGCCGCCGCGCGCGCCTGCGCCTGGAGGTCGATCTCCGCGCCCAGCTGCTCGAGCGCGGAGAGCGCGTCCTCCACCTCGCGGAACGCGGTGAGCAGCGTCGAACGGTACTCGGCCGCGCGCTCGGCATGGAACGCGATCGCAGCGCGATTGCGCTCGTCGAACTCGCCGCCGGCGAAGATCGGCGCGCTGACCGCCGCGCCCAGCGACCAGGCCTGGCTCTCGGGGTCGAAGAGGTGCGCCAGGTCCGTGCTGACGAATCCGGCCGCGCCGGTCAGCGAGAGCCGCGGGTAGGGCTCGGCTTCCGTCAGGCCGATGCGCGCGCTGGCCTCGTGCATGCGCTCGACCGCGGCGGCCACGTCCGGGCGGCGACGCAAGAGCTCCGACGGCAGTCCGGCGGGAACGCTGGGCACGAGCTCGGGCTCGGCCGTCGCGTTCGCGCTGAACTCGGCGGGCGCCGAGCCGCACAGCACGGCCAGCGCGTTCTCGAGCGCGGCGCGACCGCGCGCGACGCCGCGCAGCTCCGCTTCGACGGTCGCGAGCTCCGCGGGCGTGGGCACCGACCTCGACACGAGCCGCACGCGCGCGCTCGGCCGGCAACGATCTCGAGCGCGCGGCGGCGCAGGTCGCTGCCGGCGCGCAGCACGTCCTCTTCGCGCAACGCGGAACGCAGCGCGAAGTAGGTGCGGGCGACCTCCGAGGAGATCGCCAGCGACAGCGCGGCGTAGTCGTACTCGGTCGCGCGCGCACCGGCCTCCGCCGCCTCGCGCGAGCGCCGCACGCGGCCCCACAGGTCCACCTCGTACGAGGCGACGAGCGGCAGGTCGAAGGTGGTGCTCGTGTAGCTCGATCCGTTGACGCCCGACGGCGTCGAGCGGTTGCCGCTGAACTGCTCGCGCTGGACCGACGGATCGATGGACAGGCGCGGCCACTGCTCCGAGCGCGCGATGCCCGCGACGGCGCGCGCCTGTTCGACGCGCGCGAGCGCGGATTGCAGGTCCTGGTTGCGCTCGACCGCGAGGCCGACGAGCCGGTCGAGCTCGGCGTCGGCGAAGAGCGTCCACCATCGCTGCGGCACGACGGTCGCCTCCGACGCGAGGCCGTGCTTCCAGCGCTGCGATCCCTCGGCTTCGGGCGGTTGGAAGTCGGGACCGAGCGTGCAGCTCGCGCCCACGACCGCGAGGGTCGCCGCGGCAGCGAGCGTGCGCGCGTTCGCCAGTCGATGCAGCGTCTTCATCGGGACTGCTGCCTCACTTCGACGCGCCCGGTGCGCGATCGACCGCGGGAGCGCCGGCCGCGCGCGGCGCTTCCTTCGCCGGCGTCTCGGAGGCCGGCTTCGGTGCCGGCGACGTCGGCGTCGTCGCCGCGGGCAGCGGCACCGCCTCGACCTGGGTGCCGTCGGCCAGCTCGTCGGCCATGTTCACGACGACGCGCTCGTCGCCGTTCAGGCCGTCGACCAGCTCGATCTCGCTGCCCAGGTCGCGACCGATGCGCACGGCGCGGTAGCGGATGCGGTTCTCGCGGTCGACGACCGCGACGCGCGGGCCCTCGGCGCGGACGAGCAGCGCGGAGCCGGGCACGACGACCGCGGGCCTGTCGCGCGACAGGTCCAGCTCGACCTGCACGTACGAACCCGCGAGCAGGACGCCGTCGGCGTTGGGGACGCTGATCTCGACGCGCAGCGTGCGCGTGCGCTCGTCGAGCGCCCCGCTGGTGCGCGCGATGACGCCCTGCACGACGCGTCCCGGCTGCTCGCGCAACGTCACGCGCGTCTTCCCGCCGACCGCGACGCCGGGAGCGAAGGACTGCGGCACGTCGACGAACGCGCGCAGCACGGACGTGTCCGCCAGGCGGTAGAGCGGAGTGCCGTCGCCGCCGGCGGACACGTAGTCGCCGAGCTCGACGTCGCGCGACGTGATCGTGCCCGCGAAGGGCGCCGCGACGCGCGCGAAGTCACGCGTGCGCTCGAGGCGCTGGACGTCGGCGCGACGGCTGACGATCGTGGCCTCTCCGGCCGCGAGGTTCGCGCGCGCGGACTCGAAGGCGTTCTGGCGCTCGTCGATCTCCTGCTGCGAGACGGCCCCCGGCGGCTCGACCGACTTCCAGCGCTCGAGCGTCGTCTGCGCCAGCGCGAGACCCTGCGACAGGACCTCGCGCGCGGCCTCGGCCTCGGCGAGGGCGGCGCGAGCGCTGTTCAGCTGTTCCTCCACGAGCGGCACGTCCAGCACGAGCAGCACGTCGCCGGCCTCGACGCGGTCGCCGATGTCGGCCTTGCGCTCGCGCACGTAGCCCGTGGCCTGCGCGTGGATGTCCGTGCTGGCGTTGGGCCGCAGCGACGCCGGCAGCGTCAGCGTGCGCACGGACGCGGACATCTTGGCCGGCACGAACGTCACGCGACGGCCGAGCGCGCGCAGCGCTTCGTTCGTCGCGACGATCTCGCGGTGCTGCGCCGCGCGCGGTGCCGCGCCCACGAGCACGAGCGTGCCCGCGACGACGACGATCGCCGCCAGGAAGACGACCGGCTTCCAGATCGGCGTGCGGCGCTCGAGTGCGGCGGCGAGGTGCGCGCGCTCGCGCGCCTCGTGCTCGGCCCCGTGCTCGCCTCCGTGCTCGGCCGTGTGGGCGGGACCGTGCGCATCCGCGCCCACCGCGCGCGGCACGACCGGCGACGCGGGCTTTTCGACCATTCCTTCGACGTCCAGGCTCATGCGAGCACCATCTCTCCGACCTTCTCCGGTTCCTCGTCCGCGCCCAGGTACCGCGGAGCGGTCCGGCGCAGCAGCGTGTACACGACGGGCACGAACACGAGCGTCGTCGCGGTCGCGAGCACGAGCCCGCCGATGACCGCGCGACCCAGCGGCGCGTTCTGCTCCCCGCCCTCGCCGATCCCGAGCGACATGGGCAGCATGCCGACGATCATCGCCAGCGCCGTCATCAGCACGGGCCGCAGACGCGTGCGTCCCGCGGCGAGCGCGGCGCGCAGCGCGTCGTCGCCCAGGCGTCGCCGCTGGTTCGCGAACGTCACGACCAGGATCGAGTTCGACGTCGCGACGCCGATGCACATGATCGTGCCCATCAGGGACGGCACGTTGAACGTCGTGTGCGTCGCGAACAGCGCCAGCACGATCCCGACCATCGCGCCCGGCAGCGCCATGATGATGATGAACGGGTCCAGCCAGGACTGGAAGTTCACGACCATCAGGAAGTAGACGAGCAGGCCGGCGAACACGATGCCGATCAGGAGGCGCGTGAACGCGCTGCCCATGTTCTGGATCTGGCCGCGCAATTCGATGTTCGAGCCGGGCGGCAGCTTCGCCAGCTCCTCCGCGACGACCTCGCGCAGAGGCCCCTCGACCGAGCCCAGGTCGATGCCCTGCACCGTGGCGTAGACGTCGAAGCAGGGCTGCACGTTCGCGTGCGTGATGTTCACCGGCGTCGACTTGCGCGTGAGCGTCGCCAGGTCGCCGAGGAGCACGCTGTCGCCGCTCGCGGTCGAGATCGGCATCGTGGCCAGGTCCTCGACCGACGACATCGACGTCTGCGGCGTCTGCGTCGTGATCAGGTAGTTGCGGCTCGTCGCCGGGTCGACCCAGTAGGCCGGCTGGACCTGCGCCGTGCCGGACAGGGTGACCAGCACGTTGTTGGCGACGTCGCGCTGTCCGAGCCCGCGCTCGAGCGCGCGCGCGCGATCGACCTCGAAGTGGAGCCGCGGCGCGTCGATCACCTGGTGCACGTGCGCGTCGACGATGCCCGGGATCCCGGCCAGCCGCTGCTCGATGCGCTTCGCCGCCTGGTAGTTGGCGTCGCGGCTCGGCCCGATGATCTGGACGTCGATCGGCGCGGGCAGGCCGAAGTTCAGGATCTGCGTGACGATGTCGGCGGGCTGGAAATAGAACGTCACGCCGGGCAGCGCGGCGGGCAGCCGTTCGCGCAGCGTCTTCACGTAGCCGTCGGTCGCGCCGACGTGGCCCGATCGCAGCGACACCAGGACCTCGCCGTCGAACGGTCCGAGGTTCGCCGTGTCGCGGAAGGCCATGTTGATGCCCTCGAAGCGACCGAAGTTGTCGATGATCTGGTCCAGGTCGCCGGCCGGGATCGTCGCGCGGACTTCTTCCTCGACGCGCTGGAACAGGCGCTCGGTCTCCTCGATGCGCAGGTAGGACGGACCGCGCACGTGCAAGCGGATCTGGCCGGCGTCGACGCTCGGGAAGAAGTCGCGCCCGACGAACGGCAGGAGGACGCCGCCCAGCACGGCGCCGGCGATCACGACCCCGACGACCGCGGCACGGTGGCGCAGGCTCCACGCGAGGACGCCCAGGTACGCGTCGGAGAAGCGCTCGAAGCCGCGCTCGAAGCCGGCGTGCAGGCGGGCGAACGCGCGGGCGATCGCGTTCGGGTTCCCCTTGCGCTCGAGCTCGGCGCGCAGGAAGAACTCGACCATCAACGGCACGATCGTGCGCGAC
The DNA here is from genome assembly GCA_044221705.1 of Planctomycetota bacterium. Lineage (GTDB taxonomy): Bacteria > Planctomycetota > UBA1135 > UBA1135 > JAEUHZ01. Next base: position 83,161 of record JBGAOR010000004.1, on the reverse strand, counting down.
AGGAGGTACGAGGCGAACACGGCGAACACGACCGCCAGCGCGAACGGCACGAACAGGTAGCGCGGCGGTCCCTCGAGGAAGACGACGGAGACGAAGACGATGCAGATGGCCGTCGTCGCGACGAAGGCCGGGACGGCGATCTGCTGCGCGCCGTCGAGGATCGCGCGGCGCAGCGGCTTCCCGAGCGCCAGGTTGCGGTGGATGTTCTCGACCTCGACGGTCGCGTCGTCGACCAGGATGCCGATCGCGAGCGCCAGCCCCCCGAGCGTCATCACGTTGAGCGTCATCCCCAGCGCGTCGAGCGCGAGGACCGAGACGAGGATCGACAGCGGGATGGACGTGGCGACGACGACCGTGCTGCGCCAGCTGCCCAGGAAGAGCAGGATCATCAGCGCCGTCAACGCGCCCGCGATCAGCCCCTCGTGCAGCACGTTCGAGATCGCGGCCTCCACGAACACCGACTGGTCGAAGAGCGTGTCGATCTGCACGCCGGCCGGCGCGCTGGCGCGGATGGTCGGCAGCATGTCCTTCAGCCGCCGCACGACGGTCAGCGTGGACGCGTCGCCGTTCTTGAGGATCGTCTGCAGTGCTCCGCGCTTGCCGTCCCGTCGCACGACGTTGTTCTGCACGCCGAATCCGTCGCGCACGCTGGCGACGTCGCGGACGAAGATCGTGCGGCCGTCGACGCGCTTCACCGGGACGTCGGCGATCGCGGCGATCGCCTGCGGGCTCGAGTTCAGCGTCACGGTGAAGTCGCTGTCCCCCACCTTCAGCGTGCCCGACGGCAGCGTGAGGTTCTGGAGGCTGATCGCCGCGTTGACGTCCTGCGCCGACAGCCCGTGCGCCTGCAGAGCCTCGGGATCGATGTCGATCATGATCTGCCGCGGCTTCCCGCCGAACGGCAGCGGCAGCACGGCGCCGGGCACCGTCACGACCTGGTTGCGCACGCCGAACTGCGCGTAGTCGCTGACCTGCGACTCGGTGCGCGTCTCGCTGGACAGCGAGAGCTGCAGGATCGGCACGCTCGAGGCGTTGTAGCGGATGATCAGCGGCGGCTGCGTTCCCGGCGGCATGCGCCGCAGGATCGTCTGCGACACCGCCGTGACCTGCGCGATCGCGCCGTCGATGTTCGTGCCCGGCTGGAAGAAGATCTTGATCAGCGCCAGGCCGGGCAGCGTCTGCGACTCGATGCGCTGCAGGTTGCTGGCGTTGTTCGAGATCGCGTACTCGCTGAAGGTCGTGATCTGGCCTTCCATCTCCGACGGCGCGAGGCCGCCGTAGGTCCAGACCACGTTGATCACCGGGATGTCGACCGGCGGAAAGATGTCCTTGGGCATGCGCCACGCGGACAGCGCGCCCAGGATCAGGATCACGAGCGACATGACCGTGAACGTGTACGGCCGGCGCAGGGCGAGGCGGACGATCCACATGGCCTAGCGCGCTCCCCGTTCGCGCGCGGCACGCTTCGATTTCGCCGCCTTGGCCGCGCGCGACTTCGACCCGCGTGCCGCTTTCGACTGTGCCGCGTGCTTCGCCGCCAGGCCGTCGAAGACCAGGTCCACGAGCTGATCGGAGAACTCCGCGGTCAGCGGGCCGTGCCCCGCCAGCAGACGGAAGTTGAGCGGGCTGTACAAGGCGTCGAGGACCAGCGCGGGATCGGTTCCGCGCGGCAGCTCGCCGCGCTCGATGCCGCGCTCCAGCGCCATCCGCCCTTCCGAGCGTCGCACGGCCAGCCAGCGCGTGCGGAACGCCTCGCCGAGGGTCGCGTCCATCTGCGTGCACGCGAGCAGCGTCGCCAGCGCGCGTCCGTTCGGCCCGGCCATCTCGCGCACGACGAGCCGCATCTGTTGACGGAAGTCGGCGCGCAGGTCGCCCGAATCGCCGATGCGGACGCGCGGGGCCACGGTCTCGAAGAACGCGTGGACGATCAGGTCGGCCTTGCACGGCCAGCGCCGATAGACGGTCGCCTTCCCCACTCCCGCGCGGGCCGCGATGCTCTCGATCGTGACGTCCGCGAAGCCCTTCTCGACGAGCAGGCTCAGGGCTGCGCCGCGGATCGCGCGGCAGCGGTCGTCGGACCGCGGCCGGCCCGGCTTGCGCGCCGCGGGGAGGGTCTCGACCTCCGCCGTCGCGGTCTCGTGACCCGCTCGGGGAGGTTCGACGTTCGATGAGCGACGTGCCGCCATTTCGATACGGTACGTCTCGTTTTGAAAGCGAGCAAGCCCGGGCCGCATCCCGCCCGCTCACCCCGCTCGGGATCTCGTCCCCCGTCGCGCGGCCCACCGGCCCCGCTGCACGCCGCCGACCGTGCGCCCGGTGAGGGCCCCGTAAAGATCCCGGTCCCCGCGAGCCGAGGAGGTCCCTGCCATCAGGAGAGCGCTGCGTGACCCAGAACTTCTTTCATGTCCGCGAACCACAGGATGAGAACGTGAACTCTCGACGACTCCGGACTGGCTTCACCCTGGTCGAGCTGATCATCGTGGTGGCGATCATCGCCGTCATCGCCTCGATGGCGGTGCCCAAGTTCCTGCGCTCGCGGCTGAGCGCGAACGAGGCCGCCGCGATCTCCACGCTGCGCCTCCTGTCGACGGTCCAGGGGCAGATCCGCTCGCAAGCGGCGATCGACACGGACTCCGACGGCACCGGCGAGTACGCGTACCTGGGCGAGCTGGCCGGCACGGCGCCGCTCCGGATCGACTCGGGCGGCGGCCCGGGTGCCGGCACGCCGGGCGTCGACGAACTCGACCCGAGCGTGATCGCGAACGCGTTCGGCGACGTGGACCCGCAGAGCCTGGTCGCGCGCTCGGGCTACTACTTCCAGATCTGGCTGCCCGGCGCGACCACGGCCGGCACCGTCGCGGGCCTGCCCGAAGCGGCCGGCGCCGGACCCGGGATCGGCGGCGGCGCGCCCGGCCCCGGCGGCTTCCCCGACCCGGACAACGCCGAGAACTTGTGGTGCTGCTACGCCTGGCCGGTGAACGCCGACTCGACGGGCAACCGCGTGTTCTTCATCAACGAGGAAGGCAGCATCTGGCAGTACGAGAACCGCCTCGCCGCGCCGTTCTCCGGCACGAGCAAGACGCCGAGCTTCGACGAGGCCTACACGGACGCCGGCGACATGGCCTCGGGCGTTCGCATCGGGATCGCGGGCGGCAACGAAGCCTCGACCTGGAGCCCGATCCAGTGATCCAGGCGCCCGGGCCTCGTCGCCCGGGCCGCGCGAACCGACTCGGCGCCGGCCGCTTCACCGCGGCGCGGCGCCGAGCGGGTTGATGTCGCGCGTGCGAGCTCGCGGGTCGTGGTCACGTAACCGGGGAACAGCAGCCGGAACGCGGGCAGCGTCACTGCGCCTTCTTCGCCGGCACGAGGGACGCGATCAGCGCGTCGAGCTCGGCCTTCGTCGCCTTCGTGACGGCCTTGTCGAGCATCGAGCGGAAGTGCGCCAGGTCCGCGGGCTCCGTGGGGAACCCGATGTTCCCGCCCGGGCCGTCGCTCGTCGCGAGGACCTTCCCGTCCGCGTCGACGAGCGCGAACCACGGGATGCCGCCCTTGTCGGAGCCGCGCATCTCGTCGAGCATCTTCTGTCCGCCGATGCGGCGGTCCGTGTCGATCTTCAGGTCCACGAAGTCCTTCTCGAGCACCGCCGCGACCTCGGGCCGCGCCATCCAGTCCTCGAGCCGGTGGCACCAGCCGCACCACGGCGCGCCGAAGTGCAGGAAGACGCGCTTGCCCTCCTGCTTCGCGCGCGCGAGCGCCGCTTCGCGCAGCTTCGCCGCCTCGGCGCGCGGGGTCTCGTGACCCTTCAGGAGCGCGAGCACCTTCGCCGGATCGTGCCGCTGCTGACCGGGATCCTCGAGCGAACCGGTGTCGTGGTTCTCGAGGACCTTCCCGTCGGCGTCGAGGAACGTGAGGTACGGGATACCGCCGTCGAGGTTGGCGCCGTACTTCTTGACGAGGTCGAGGTGCTTGTCGAAGTGGCCGACGTCGATCTTGACGAGTTCGTACTCGTACAGGATCTCGCGCACGAGGTCCTTGTCGTCCTTCATCGTCGCCGCGAGCAGGTTGCACCAGCCGCACCAGTTCGCGCCCCACTGCACCAGGACGCGCTTGTCCTCGCGCTTGGCGCGCGCGAGCGCCGCCGCGATCTGATCCGCGCCGACGGCCGCGACGTCGTAGGTCGGCGCCTTCGCGGGCTTCGTGGCCGGCTTCGCGTCGGGCTTGGGATCCTCGCGGACGTAGGCGAACGCGAACGGAGCGGCGAGGGCGAGGACGAGTGCTGCGGCGATGGATTTCACGCGAGTTCTCCGGGGACGGGAACAAGCTACGGCACGATCGTCGGCTTGGCGATCTCGAGTCGGCGAACGTCGCTGCCCACGGTGCGTCGCGGCCCGTGCACGCCGAACGCCGGCGACCTCCGCCTCCCGCTCACCGCTCCACGATGTTGCGCGCGTCGAACACGGCGTGCGGTGACCGCGGGGACGCGGCGGGTAGTGGTTCGCGACCTGGCCGGCACGCGGGGCCGCAGCCCATCCCCGCTCGAGTTCATCATGCGCCGATCGATCTTCGCCGTGTCGCTGGTCCCGTCCGTGCTCTGCCTGTGCGCCGCGCTGGCGCCCGAACCGGCCCCGCCGCCGTGCCCGAACGTGTTCGTCCACGAGCCCGTCGTGATGTACGAGGTCAGCGGTCGAACCCTGTGCTGCGCGGTCGACCTGCAGATGACCGTGTGGGGCGACGGCTCCGCGCGCGTGGCGAGCGCGGACGACGGGAGCGGACGGGCGCGCGTCGCCTGGGTCGCGCCGTCCGCGGTGCAGGACCTGATCGCCGACCTGGGCGCGCTGGGAGCTGGGCTCGCCTGCGACCAGCCGGATCTGACGTCCGACGTGCCGCTCTCGACGCTCACCGTCCTGCGCGGGACGACCGAGGGCCGCGCGCGCACCTGGTCGTGGCTCGGCGACGACGGCCACGGCAACGCGATCGAGGCGCGGCTCGGCCAGTTCCTCCAGGACGCCTTCCCGGGGTTCTGACCCGGGACCTTCGCGTCGCATCGCGGGCGGGGGCGCGACGGAAGTCGGTCGGCGAGCCGGGAATCGGCGCGAACTCGGGAATTGTCGAAACGCTGGAGGCGTTCGGCGCGAGATTGCGACAACGTCGATTCGGACGCTGGGACGGTCGTGCGCGGCCCCGAAGAGAGCGGATCCCGGAGTGCTGGCTCCGGGACGAGTGCGTCCGGTTCGGTGCACCCGGTTCCGTGCTCAGGCGGGTTCCGTGCTGACGAAAAGAAGGGGGCCGGTGGTCTTGCGACCACCGGCCCGAGAGAGATGACATCGAGCTTCCCAGGTACCGAGGCGCTCGCGAGCCTCGGCACCACTTCGATGCCACACTCGCAGCCGCCTCGCGGCGACTGCCCCAGCAGAATAGCGTCCGTTCTTCCGGTCTCGACCCCAAACCTGCCCGCGATCACGGTTCTCGGCCGAGCACGCATCGATGGGCCGCCGCGGGCCTCTCCCGCCCCGGTCTTGGGAACCTCGGGTGGGCTCGGGCCCGCTCCGACGGGCGCCGAGCGCGTCGGGGCTGGGCCGCGGCGCCTCCCCCGATGCCCCGATCCGGCCCGCCGCGAGCGCCGCGAGCCGCCGAGCGAGCGACGCGGATCCCACGGCTGAGAACCGCGCGGCGATCGCGCGGAATGCGCCCGATTCCACACCCCGCGAGCGCCGACTCGGATCCGCGCGCGGCGCGCGAGTCCCGCGGCCTCGCTCACCCTGCGGCTCGCCGAGCCGTCCCGCTTCGCCATCGCGGAGATCTCGCGCGGAGGCGCCATGCTTCGATCGAGACGCACTCCTGTGGACGTGCGCGAGCGGTCTCTTCGCGTCCACCTCGGCATCGGCGCAGAGTCTCGTGTCCCAGGGCTTCGAGAGCCCGGGCCTGTCCGACGCCGTCACGGCCCTGGCCACGTTCGATCCCGACGGCTCCGGGCCGGCACCCGCCGCGCTCGTCGCCGGCGGAGCGTTCGCGGCCACCGCGGGGGCTCGCCCACCACCTCGCGGCCTGGAACGGCAGCCAGTGGACGAGCCTCGGCGGCGGCACCGACGACCGGATCAGCGCGCTCGCGACCTTCGACACGGACGCCGGCGGTCCCCTGCCGGCGTCCCTCGTCGTGGCGGGAGCGTTCACGTCCGCCGGCGGCGTCGGCGCGAACCGCATCGCGCTGTGGAACGGGGCGAGCTTCTCCGCGCTCGGACTCGGCCTCGACGACTGGGCCAGCGCGCTGGCCGTCTTCGACGACGACGGCGCCGGCCCGCACGCGCCGGCGCTGTACGTGGGCGGCGACTTCGAGCACGCCGGCACGACGAGCGCGCTCGGGATCGCGCGCTGGAACGGCGTGAACTTCGAGGCGCTCGGCGGCGGGCTCGACGGTCCCGCGGCAGCGCTCGCGGCGTTCGACGGCGCGCTGTACGTCGGCGGGTTCTTCACGGCCGCCGGCGGAGCGACGGTGAACCACGTGGCACGCTGGACGGGCAGCGCGTGGCAGCCCCTCGCGTCGGGATTCGACGGACCGGTGCACGCGCTAGCCGTCTTCGATCCCGACGGTTCGGGACCGATCGCGCCCGCGCTCGTCGCGGGTGGGTCGTTCCGCTTCGCGGGCTCGACCGCGGTGAACGGCATCGCGCGCTGGGACGGCGCCGCTTGGGCGGCGCTCGGCGCGGGGATCGCGACTCCGGGGGCGTACCCGGCGATCCGCTCGCTGCTCGCCGTCGCGGAAGGCGGGGCGGCGAAGCTCTACGCGGCGGGTCTCGCGCGCACCGCGGGAGCCGTGTCCGCTCCCATCGGCGCGGTCCCCGAGACCCCGGGCGGACAGGCCGTGCTCGCCGTCGCCAGTTGGGACGGCAGCGCGTGGTCGACGCTCGGTTCCGGAACCGCGTGCGGCGCGAACGACGCCGGCCGCGCGCTGGCGACGTTCGACGACGACGGGGACGGCGACGCGAGCCTCTTCCTCGGCGGTCACTTCACGCTCGCCGGCCAGACCTCGGCCGCGAGCCTCGCGCGCTGGAGCGGCGCGGCGTGGACGCGCCTCGGCGCGGGCGCGGGACTCGGCGGGAGCGTGAACGCGCTCGCCGTCGGCACGGTTCCGCTGCCGGGGACGAGCGCGCCGCCGATCGCGGCCGGCGGCGCGTTCGCGGCCGCGGGCACGACTCCGGCGAACCGCGTCGCCCTGTGGGACGGCGCGGGCTGGCGCGCGGTCGGCAGCGGTCCGGCCGGAGCGATCCTCGACGGCGAGGTGCGCGCGTTGTGCTGGCAGGGCGCGCAGCTCTTCGTGGGCGGCCGCTTCACGACGGCGAACGGCGCGGTCGTGAACCGCGTCGCGCGCTGGAGCGGAGCGGGCGACCCGACCGCGCTCGGCAGCGGAGTCGACGGCGAGGTCCACGCGCTGGTCACGTACGGCGGCGCGATCGTCGCCGGCGGCGCGTTCACGAGCTCGGGCGGCACGACGGTGAACGGCGTCGCCGCCTGGAACGACGCGAGCGGGAGCTGGATCCCGCTGGGCGACGGCGTCTACGGCACCGTGCGCGCGCTGCTCGTGGCCGACGACGGCTCGGGGCCGGCGCTCTACGCCGGCGGCGACTTCGACAAGGCCGGGTCGGTCGCGGCGTCGGGGGTCGCGCGCTGGGACGGCGCGACGTGGACGGCGCTCGGCTCGGGGCTGTGCTGCGGCGGCGTGAGCTCGCTCGCGCTCTACGGCGGCGCGCTGCACGCCGGCGGCACGATCGACAGCACGGGCGACGATCCGCTGAACGGCATCGCGCGTTGGGACCTCGCGACCGGGACGTGGTCGTCGCTCGGCGACGGCACGACGGCCGGACGACCCACGAGCGTGCTCGCACTGGCCGTGTGGAACGGACAGCTCGTCGTCGGCGGCGACTTCCAGAAGGCCGGCGGCAACCTGGCGCGCCACCTCGCCACGTGGGACGGATCGACGTGGTCGACGTTCGGGACGGGAGCGGACGGGAGCGTCCGCGCGCTGCTCGCCGTGGCGAGCGGAACGAGTCCGGCCCTGTGGGTCGGCGGCGATTTCACGGTGATCGACGGTCGGGCCACCAGCCGCATCGCGCGGGCCCAATGAGCAGGAGAACCACGATGAACCTCGCGAACCGATTCCTCGTCACCTCGACCTCGCTCGCGGCGCTCGCGCTGTGCGCGAGTCCTTCGACCGCCGCGCTCGTCCCCACCGGCCCGACGCCGCCCGAGTGGTACCCGCCGCAGGGAGCGCTCAACGTCCTCGTCATCGTCCTCGACGACGTCGGGGCGGATCAGCTGCGGATGTACGCCTGCGATCCGGGACCGGCGTACTCGTGCGCGCCGGCACAGGTGACGACCACGCCGACGCCGACGCTCGACCTGCTGCGCGCGACCGGGGTGATGTACTCCCGCGCCTACGTGAACCCGCTGTGCAGTCCCACGCGCTCGTGCATCCTCACCGGGCGTTACGGGCTGCGCACGGGCGTCGGATCGGCGATCGACCGCGGCACGACGGCGTACACGCTGCCGAACTCCGAGTTGTTCGTCTCGGAGCTGATCCGCGACAACAACACGCGCAACTACGCGCGCGGTGCGTTCGGCAAGTGGCACCTCGCCGAGGTCGCCGCGCGCGACGCCCACGCGGCGGAGAACGGCTTCGAGAAGTTCGAGGGCGCGAAGGGCAACCTCGACGATCACTACACGTGGCGCAAGATCACGGCGGTGGGCGGCGTCGTGGGCACCCCCGCGACGAGCACGTCCGTGACCGTGAGCCCGGGTGCCGATCCGCCGTCGGAGAACACCTGGGTGGGCAGCGTCACGCGTCGCGACGCCGCGGCGTGGATCAACGCGCAGACGAGGCCGTTCTTCTCCTACGTCTGCTTCAACCCGCCGCACGCGCCGTTCCAGGTGCCGCCGACGCGCAACCTCTCCAACAAGACACGCTCGAAGCTCGCGGCCCTCGGCTACGACCCCGGCGAACGCGCGGCGGCGACGCGGGCGGACCAGAGCCTCGTCTACCAGGCCCAGCTCGAAGCGATCGACCGCGAGATCTTCGAGCTGCTCGCGGCGATCGTGCAGAAGCTGCCGTACACGATGATCGTCGTGGTGGGCGACAACGGCACGCCCTCCGAGACCGTGATCGACGTGAACCTCGCCGGCCGCGTGAAGCGGTCGGTCTACGAGCTCGGCTGCCGCGTGCCGCTGGTCATCACCGGCCCGCTCGCGTGGTGGAACGCCGGATCGACGTGCCGGAACATGGTCGGAGCGGTCGACCTCTTCCGCACGATCGCCAACTTCACGGGGATCTCGAACGCGAAGATCGACACCGTGGTCGCGGGGCTCGGGACGCCCAACGACAGCATCTCGGCCTACTACACGGTGCTCGATCCGTGCGCGCAGCCGCGGCGGCCGTTCGCGTACAGCGAGCTGTTCGGCAACCTGGCGCCGCCGGTGCCGCCCAACGTGACGTGGCTGCGTTCGATCACGGACGGCACGTACCGCTACGTGCGCCGCCGGCTGAGCGGCGTGAACATCGAGGAGCTGTACGACCTCGCCGCGGATCCGTGCAACCTGACGGACCTGCGCGCACCGCCGAACGTGCTGACGCCGCAGCAGCAGGCCGCGTTCGCGACGTTGAGCGCCGCGATGAACGCGCTCTGATCGCCGGGCACCGCCCCTGAGTGGCGGGCGCGTCGACACGCGGTGTCGGCGCGCCCGCGCCCGTTCCCGCGCGCCGCATGCGGGCACCGCGCGGGTGGGCCGCGGCCGCCGTCCCCGCGCTGCACGGGCGCGCGGGAAGCATGCGTCGAGCTCGTGCGCACGTGTGCGTACGGACCCGGATCCTCACCGACCTATCCTGAGCTCCCGCCGAATTCCGTCGGGCGCGCTTGATTCTTGTATTCGTGTATGGTTATATAGCCACTCTAGACGACACAGGGAGGAGCACATGAGAACGATCGGACTCGCAGCGATGACCCTGCTGGCCACTGCCGGCCGCCCGGCGCCTGCCCAGGACGCGGAACGCGCCGCGCACGGGGACGAGGCGGTCGTGCCCCAGCTCTCCTACGAGCGGCGCGTCGGCGACGTCGCGATCCGTCAGTACCAGCTCGGCTGCCTCAGCCAGCTGACGTACCTCGTGGCGAGCGGCGGCGAGGCGCTGGTCGTCGATCCCCAGCGCGACGTCGAGCACTACGTGCGCGACGCACAGGCGCTCGGCGCGCGCATCCGCTACGTGGCGCTGACGCACACCAACGCCGACTTCGTCGCGGGGCACACGGAGCTCGCGGCGCGCGTCGGCGCCCAGATCCTGATCTCGGCCGACTCGGGTTCGCAGTTCCCCCACCGCGGCATGCACGACGGTGACACGGTCCAGCTCGGCGCGGCCACGGTCGAGTTCATGGCCACGCCCGGCCACACGCTCGATTCGATGACGGTCCTCGTGCACGTCCCCGGCGCCGAGGCCGATCCGCTGTGGGCGATGACCGGCGACGCGCTCTTCATCGGATCCATCGGCCGGCCCGACCTCGCGCAGGGCACGATCAGCCCGACCGCGCTCGCCGGCAAGGCCTTCGACTCGATCCAGCGCTTCCGCGCCCTGCCCGACGCGACCGTCGTGCTGCCGGCACACGGCGCGGGATCCCTGTGCGGCGCGCACCTCTCGCCCGACACGACCTCGACGATCGGCCGCGAGAAGTCGACGAACCCGTACTTCCAGGTCAAGAGCCGCGCGGCGTTCGTGGCGCGCGACGTCTCGGGCCTGCCGCCGGCGCCGCAGTACTTCGCCTTCAACGTCGCGCTGAACCGCAAGGGCCCGCCGGTCGTCGACTGGACGGCCGAGATGCCCAAGGCGCTCCAGCCCTACGAGGTCCGCGGCGCGATCGACGCCGGCGCCTGGGTGATCGACCTGCGCGATGCGCGTTCGTACTCGGCCCTGCACGTGGAGGGCGCGGTCAACGTCGCCGTGCGCGGCCGCCTCGACACGTGGACGGGAATCGTCATCCCGTTCGACGCGCCGCTCGTGCTCGTCGGTTCGCCGGACGAGGTGCGCGAGGCCGCCTTCCGCTTCAAGCGGATCGGGCTCGACCGGGTCGTCGGTTATCTGTCCGCCGACCTCGAGGCCGCGCGGGCCGCCGACATCCGCCTGCGCACGACGGAGCTCGTCCCGCCGGCCGACCTGGCCGATCGCATCGCGCGCGGCACGGAACCGATGATCGTGGACGTGCGCACGGCCGAGGAACACGCCGAGCTCGCGATCGGCGAGTACGCGCACATCGCGCTGAGCGACTGGAAGCACTTCGGCGAGGTGCTCGATCGCGAGCAGCCCGTGCTGTTCGTGTGCAACTCCGCCTACCGCAGCAGCATGGCGGCAGGGCTCGCCGAGCGACTCGGGTTCCGGCACGTCGCGAGCCTCGACGGCGGGCTCGACGCCTGGCTCGGCGCCAACTTGCCGGTGTACGGGACGGCTTCCGTGTGCGCGGGTCCCGTCTGCCCCGCGCCGGGTGCTCCGCAGACCGCGAGCGGTGCGGCGGCCGGCGCCGAGGCTTCGTTCGACCTGCCCGAACCGCTCGAGCCGTCGCAGCTCGCCACGTTCCTGCAGGATCAGCCACAGAACTACGCCGTGCTCGACGTGCGTCCCGCGTGGCAGTTCCGCGAGTACCACGTGCCGGGCGCGACGAACGTCGAGCCCGCTGCGCTGCTCGCGCACGTGAAGTCGCTGCCGGCGAGCACCCGCATCGTGCTCGTCGATCGCGACGGGACGTCCGCCTGGGCTGCCGCCGGAGCGCTGTCCGCGGCCCTGCGCCTCGAAGCGCGTGGAACGGAGCCGCGCCTGCTGCGCGTGCTCGCCGGAGGTACCGCGCGCTTCTGGCGCGACGTCGAGATCGCGGGGCTCTCGCCGGCCGCGGCGGCCGGCCCGCAACCGATTCCCGCCGGCGCGCGCACTCCCGCGCCGCCGCCGGCGCCCGCCGCCGCGCCGGCGAAACCCGCGGCGAAGAAGCGCAGCGCGGGCTGCTAGGAGCACCTCGATGAACGGAACCATCCAACCGCCTTCTCCCGCGTCGCAGCGCTACTGGAATCCCTACGTCGCGGGCTTCGGCCTGGGTCTGACGCTGCTCGTCTCGTTCGTCGCGCTCGGCGTGGGGCTCGGCGCGTCGGGCAGCACGGCGCGCGTCGCCGCGAGCGCGGCCCACGTCGTCGCGCCCGCCGCGGTCGAGGCCAACGGCTACCTCGGTCCGTGGTTCGAGGGCGGTTCGCCGCTCGCGAACTACCTGGTCTTCATGTCCATCGGGACCATCCTGGGCGGACTCGGTTCGGCGCTGTTCGCGCGGCGCGTGGAGATCGCGGTCGAGAGCGGAGGCCGCATCGCGCCGCGCGCGCGGCTCCTCTTCGCGGTCGGCGGCGGCCTGCTGGTGGGCTTCGCGAGCCGCATGGCCGGCGGCTGCACGTCGGGGCAGGCGCTCACGGGCGGTGCGCTCCTGCTCGCGGGCAGCTGGGCCTTCCTCGTCGCCGTCTTCGCCGGCGGCTTCCTCGTCGCGCCGGTCGTGCGCAAGGAGTGGCAGCCGTGAACCTCTTCGACCAGGGACTGCTCGAGACGCCGTTCGGGTGGGCCGTGGCCCTGCTCGTCGGCCTGGCCTTCGGCTTCTGGCTGGAGCGCGCCGGGTTCGGCTCGAGCCGCAAGCTCGCGGCCGTCTTCTACTTCCGCGACTTCGCCGTCGTGCAGGTCATGTTCACGGCGATGGCCACGGCTGCGCTCGGCCTCGTCGCGCTCGACGTCGCCGGGCTCTTCGACGCGTCGCGCGTGTACCGCATGGACACGCTGCTCGGCCCGCAGATCGTGGGCGGACTCCTGTTCGGCGCCGGCTTCGTCGCGGGCGGCTGGTGCCCCGGGACCGCGCTGGTCGGGGCGGCCTCGGGCAAGCTCGACGCGCTCGCGTTCCTGGCCGCCACGCTGATCGGCAGCCTCGTCTACGCCGCGGCCTGGCCGTCGCTCGCGCCGCTGCAGGACGTGGGCGCGTGCGGCGTGGTGACGCTGCCCGAACTCTTCCATCTGTCGCCGGGCATCGTCGCCGCGATCGTCGTCGCGGTCGCGCTGGCGGCGTTCACCGCGATCCACAAGCTCGCTCCCCATCGCTGAAAGGAAGGTCTCGTCATGAACACCAGCCTCCTCGCTCCCGCCGCCGCGCTCGGCGCGATGGTCGCCGCTCTCGTCGTCGCCCTCGTCGACCGCCCGCGCGAGATCGCGGCCTCCGCGAACGACTGGCCCGCCGCGATCGAGGCCGGCGCGGACCACATCACCGCGCGCGAGCTGTCCGAGCTCCTGCTCGCGAAACCGGATTCCGTCCTGATCGTCGACGTGCGGCCCGCGGACGAGTTCGCGGCCTTCCACCTGCCCGGCGCGGCGAACCTGGCCGTGGACGACCTGCTCGGTCCCCGCGGCGACGAGTTGCTCGCGTCGCGCGCAGGCCGGCTCGTCGTGCTGTGCTCGAACGGCATGACGCATCCGGCGCAGGCCTGGGTCGAGCTCGCGCGGCGCGGTCCTGACGCCGCCTTCGCTGCGCGGCGCGACGACGGAAGCGCGCGCGACCGGGGAGTACCCGGCCTTCGCCACGGCGGCCGCGGCCTTCCTCGCGCGCCCGGAGGACACGGTTCGGGACGCGGCGCCCGCGGCGGCTCCCAAGGCGCAGGTCGGGGCCGCGACGTTCGCGCGGCTCGCCACCGATCCCCCGGCCCTCTCGAAGCCGACGATCGTCTCGACCGCGTGGGTCGCGCAGCGCGGCGCGGCGCTGGTCGTGCTCGACACACGCGAGAAGGCCGACGAGTACGCCGCGGGGCACATCCCCGGCGCGCGCCACGCACCGATCGGCGCGTTCCGTGAAGAGCGCGCGGGCGTGCCCGACGAGCTGCTCGCGCCGGCCGGACTCGCAGCGGTCTTCGGACGGCTCGGCATCGACGCCGAGACCGAGGTCGTCGTCTACGGCGACGCGAAGATGCAGGATCCGGCGCACGCCGCGCTGGCGCTCGTCAGCGCCGGCCACCAGAAGGTCGCGATCCTCGAGGGCGGCCTGCGCGCGTGGAAAGCCGAGGCCCGCGCGCTCTCGGTCGAGGCGCCGGCACCCGCCGCGAAGACGTACGTCCCGCGCGCGGCTCCCGGCTTCCGTGCCGTCGCGCTCGACGACGTAGCGCGCGCGAGCGCCGGCACGGCCACGCGCATCCTCGACGTCCGCCCGGCCGACGCCTTCCGCGGCGAGGTCTCGACCGAAGCGCGCGCCGGCCACATCCCGCATGCGCTCAACCGCCCATACACCGCCGACGTGGTGAGCACGGACTCGGGTCTCTACTGGCGGCCGGTCGACGAGATGCGGCGCGCGTACGACGCGCTCGGGATCTCGCGGACGGAGCCCGTGATCGTCACGTGCCGCACCGGACACCAGGCCGCGCAGACGTGGTTCACGCTGCGCTACGTCCTGGGACTGGAGAACGTGAGCTGGTACGACGGCTCGTGGAAGGAATGGGCGGCTCGCAGCGAGCTGCCGGTCGAGGTCGGACCCGCCGCGAATTGAGATGCCCAAGCCGAAGCCCATGTCGGACGCGCTCGTGGACGCTGTCGCGCTCCGTTTCCGCGCCCTGGCGGAACCGGCGCGACTGAGGATCCTGCAGCACCTGCTCGCCGGCGAGCGTTCGGTGAACGATCTGACCGAGGCGAGCGGGCTCTCGCAGGCCAACACCTCGAAGCACCTCTCCATCCTGCACGCGGCGGGCTTCGTCGCGCGCCGGAAGGTCGGCACGACCGTGTACCACGCCATCGCGGACCCGGCCGTGCACGAACTGTGCGAGCTGATGTGCACGCGCATCGCGGAGCAGGCCCGCGCCGGCGCGCGCGCGGTCGGCGGGCGCTGATCCAAGCGGAACGCAGACCGCCCTCGCGCTACTCGAAGCCCGGGCCCTGCACCACGCAGCGCGCGGCGATCCGCCCGCTCGCGTCGTAGGCGCGGACCAGCAGCACGCGCGCATCCGGCTCGCGCTGCACGCTGGGCCACAGGAGCAGCACGCGCGAGACGCGATCCGTGTCCGGCAGCGTCGCACCGGGCTCGCCGAGGAGCCGGTTGCCCTCGCCGTCGGTCACGAGGAGCCGACGCAGAGGCTCGGGCCGGGCCGTGTCGAACAGCTCGAGGCCCGACTTCGTGTTGACCAGCGTGAGACGTGTCACGCGCGCGTCGCCCAGCGCGGGCAGCGTCAGTGCGAACACGCGGCCAGCGTCGAACCGCGCGCGCAGGTCCTCGCGTCCCTCGACGGGCCGCGCGTCGAGCACCATGCGGCGCGGCACCGCGCGCCGGACCAGGAAGCGGTAGTCGCCCGCGACGCCGGCGCACGCGAAGTCCGCATCGAGCACGCGCCGGACCGGACCGTCGGGCAGCGGGGCGTGGAGCCAGAACGCGAGCAGTTCCTCGTTCCTGATCGCGCACGCGCGCGGCGACGCGCTCAGACAGCGCGCCAACGATTCCTCCTCGTCGGCCCGGTGGAACAGCACCCAGTGGTGCGGGTAGAACGGCAGCGGCGGCGGGATTCCCGCCCAGGCGTGGAAGCTGTGCACGCCGGGAACGCCCACGAACGTGTCGGCGTTCTCGCGCAGGTTCTCGGTCACCCAGCGCAGGCGCGCGACGTCGAGCTCCGAGCCGCGCATCGGTCCCGTGCCGGGCAGGTCCAGGCGCACGCCCGAAACCCAGCGCTGGCGGATCCGCTGCGTTTCGCTCCAGATGGGGTTGTACGTGGTCAGGAGAAGCGCCGCGCCCGCGATGCCCGCGCATGCGATCGTGACTCGAACGGGACGGGTGACGCGCGCGAACGCCGGGATCTCACGCAGCGCGTCCCACACGCCGAACGTCCCGACGATCATCACCAGCACCGCGAAGAGCCCGAGCTGGATTCCGGCGATCGGGTAGGCCTGCAGCGCGGAGAGCACGGTGAACGCGCCTAGCGCGTGGCGCGCGCGCGAGTCGCGGCCGCCGCTCGCCGCGATCCACACGAACGGCAGCGAGGCGAAGGGGGCCTGCATGCGCAGGCCTTCCTGCAGGAGGAACGCGCTCGCGGCGAGGCGCGCGATCGCCAGCGCGGCCGGGCTGCGGCGCAGCGCGACCGCCAGCGGGATCGCCGCCGCGGAAACGAGGATCGCCGCGCGCGTCGGCAGCCCCGGCTCGTAGTGGTTCTTGAGCGGGAACTCGAGCGCGTCTTCGACGAGCGCGCGCCACATGCCGCCCACCGTCGAGCCGGTGAGCAGGCTCGCGACGAGGGAGACGGCGAACAACACCGCGAACCCCGCGCCGAATGCGGCCCCTACGCGCCAGCTCGACGAACGGTTCGTCTGACGGAAGAGCGCCAGTGCGAACGGCGCGATCGAGGTCGCGGAGAGCAGCGCGAAATCGAGCACCCAATCGACGTCGAGCAATGCCTGCATCAAGGCGAACGGGAAGAAGCACAGCGCCAGCGCCGTCACGATCCGGGCCAACGTGCCGGCGCGGCCGGACAACCCGGGCGCGAACGTCGCGACCGTCCCGAGCGCGAAGCAGGCACCCAGGTTCGCCTTCACGAGGAACAGCGCGGCCACCAGCGCACCGCAGGCGACAAGCGCTGGCGAGCGCAGCGACTTCCCGTCGCCGAGCGGACCGGTCACGAGCCACACCAGCGGTGCGAAGAGGAGCAGCACCACGCTCGTCGCGTGCAGCGGCTCGTCCGTGAAGCGCACGAGGAAGGGGAACGCCAGCGCCAGGGCCAATGCGACCGCGACGGCGCTGCGCGTCAGGCGCCATGTGGCGCAGCCCGCGCTGGCGAGCGCGACGGACCATCCGACCAGCATCAGCCAGCGCGCGTTCTCGCTGTCGACCGGCATGCGCGTCGCCCACGACAGCGCGGCGATCGACTGGAAGTAGAACGGGCCGTAGAACACGCCGCGGATGCGCTCGTACAGGCCGCCGTTCTCCCGGAACTCGCGCAGAGCGAGCAAGAAGTAGCCCTCGTCGTCCCAGGGCTTGAACGAGGTGAAGGCACTCCAGAACGCGAGCTGCGCGCACTCGAACGCGACGACCGCCAGCAGGGCGAAGCCCAGCCACTTCAGCGCGGTCGCAGCGCGACCCGTCGCGCCTTCGTCCGGCGCAGAACCCGTCCAGACCGGCATGCACGTCCTCGGAGTCGACAGCGCGATCCGGCCCCGCGGCGGCTCGCGTGGCGAGAGGGTAGCGGTGGACGGCGCGGCACGTCACCCGGGATCGCGCCCGCGAGTCTCAGAATCGGAACCGCCACTGGAAGGACAGCTTCCACGCGTCGTCCTGGTCGACGAACGCGGCGCCCGGGTCGAACCAGCCGAGGACGAACTCGAAGTCCGATCCGCTCCAGTCGCGCACCCCGAAGACGAGGTCGACCTCCTGCCCCAGCCGCGTGTGCACGCCGTCGGGGGTGGCCTTGAGATCCGACCGGCGCATGAACGCCGCCGCCGTG
This sequence comes from Planctomycetota bacterium, assembly GCA_044221705.1. GTDB lineage: Bacteria > Planctomycetota > UBA1135 > UBA1135 > JAEUHZ01. The sequence continues at coordinate 65,659 of JBGAOR010000004.1, read as the reverse complement.
TCCTGGTCGAACCCGTGCCACACGAGGTCGAGCGAGGAATCGCGCGTGAAGCGCGTCCCCAGCCCGAACGTGAGCACGGACAGATTCGACAGCTCCGGGTCGAGGACCTCGCCGTAGTAGCGGAACGAGGTGACCCCGCCGAGCTTGCCGTTGTTGCGCTCGAGACCCGTCTGCCGGAACGACTCGTCCGTCGCGGCGGAGTCGCCGTCGTCGCCCGATCCGAACGCCCAGCCGGCGCTCATGTAGAAGGGCTTGAGCAGTGTCCACGTCCCGCCGACGTCGAGTCCGAAGCCGCGCAGGTTCGTGTCGTTCTCGTACCCGCGCACGACGCTGCCCTCGAGCCACGTCTTCGTCGCCGGCAGCCACTCGCCCAGCATGCGCGCGCCGAAGTAGATCGGGTACGAGTCGAATTCGTCGCCCGCGCGCCGGTCGACGACCCAGCCGGCGAGGTGGCGCTTCGGGTCGTCGTTCGAGACGTACAGGATCGCGTTCTCGGCTTCGCCGTCGTACGGATCGTCGGTCTCGCCGAGCATCGCGCTGATCGACGCGTCCAAGCGCACTCCGCCGCCACGCCACACGGCGCGCACGGCGTCGAGGTCCCTCTTGTAGATCCACTCGCGCGGATCGTCGAAGTCCTGGCGGCCAACGTGGAGATCGACCGCGGTGCCGCCCACGTCGTGCACGAACGCCCACAGTTCCTTGATGCGGACGTCGGACTGCCAGTCGTCGGCACCGTTCTCCGCGTCGCGGTAGTTCCACTCGAACCGCGGGGCAAACAGCGCGCCGAAGTCCTCGTTCGGCGTCCACAGGAGCTGCGGCCGCGCCGTGATCCGCGTCTTCTGCACGTCGCGGTCGCGCGCGTCGCGCAGGTCGTAGTTGTCCTCGCGGACGTACTTGGTCTCGATCAAGGCACCGAACGTCAGCCCGTCGGCGAGGCGGACGGATCCGGGCACGTAGTCGTCGTTGTCGAGCTTGCCGCGCGCCTCCTGGAAGCGCACTTCCTCCGCCAGCGGGATCGCGGCGAGCGGCTCCGCGTTTTCGAGCTTCGTCTCTGGCGTGAGGCGCACGCGGAACCCGATCACGTCCGCTTCGTATCCCCCGGCGCCCTTCGCGAGCCGGTCGATGCGGCCCGCGAGGCGATCCCGGCCCGCCTCGCGCTGCGCCAACTCGCGCGCGAGGAACACGCCCTCGCCGCGGAAGCTGCCCTCGACCTTGACGCGTCGACCGACGGCGAGCGCCTCGAACGCGAGCCCGTCGTCCCAGCGCACCGTATTCCCGAGCCGCACCTCGAGGCCCAGCACGCGGAAGGTCTGATTGGCCGTGTCCACCGCCGTGATCGCGCCCAGGACGACGTGCTTGTCTCCCGGCGGCAGGACCTGGATCGAGCTCGCGTCGAAGGCGCCGTCGGCGGCCAGCGCACCCTTCAGCTCGACCCACTGTCCGACGCGCAGTTCGTCCAGCCCCTGTCCGCGCGCGCAGACGGCCGAGAGGACGAGCAGCGCCGCGATGGCGCGGATCAGGTCAAGCACGGCGCATCTCCGCCGCCGTCGCACGCGCCAGGTCGACCAGCGGCTCGATGGCGAGCCGCGCGCGCGGCCGTAGGCCGTGGACGAGCGCGAGGCGCAACGCGCTGGCGGCAGCGTGGAAGCGCTCGCTGCCCTCGTCCACGTCGCCGAAACCCGCGCGCAGCTCCGCGACCGCCGCGTGCGCGCGTCGATCGTCCGCACCGCGCAGTCCGAGCCAACCGTCGAGCCGCAGGTGCACGGCGAGGTTGGCCAGGTCCAGCTCGGGCTCTGCGCGACAGACGAGGTCGAGGTCCAGGAGCGCGATCGCGCGTCCGTCGAAGAGCATCTGCCCGTCGTGCAGGTCGCGGTGCGAGACCACGCGCGCGGAACCGGCACTGGTCGCGATCTCGTCGAGGAGTGCGCGGGCCTCGCGCCAGCCCGGGGGCAGACTCCCCGCGGCCAGCGCGAAGCGCCGCGCGTGTCGGTCGAGCTGCGCCAGCTCCTCGGCGCGCCCGTGGATCGTGAGCGAGACGTCCGGCGTCCCCTGCTGGAACCGGCGCAGTGCCGCGCCGATGCGCTGGAAGCAACCGAGGTCGTCGAAACGCAGCTCCGCTCCGCGGAGGAGCTCGAAGGCCACCGATTCCTGCGCGGCGTCGGCATGCAGGACGCGCGGCAGCCGGAACGCGATTCCGTTCGCGCCGTCCGTCGCCGCGGACGACGCGGCCCTCAGCGCTGCGTGCATGCGCGCTGACTCCAGCGCGCGGCCGCGCCGATAGGCCTTGACGATGTGCGCGCCGTCGCGCGCCGGGAGGCGCACGACCATCCTCCGCCCCGGTCGCCACGAGAGCAGATCGGCTTCGCCACGGTCGCACAACGCCGACAACCCGCGCGCGGCCGGTACGCGCTTCTCCTCGCTCGCCCGTAGCTCGCGCAGCGTCCCGTCCTCGAACCCGAACCAGCGGGGGCCGGCCGGCGTCTCGACCGTCAGCACGAGGGAACCCTCGTCGCGCACCTCCGTGCGCAGGACGCGTCGGGCGGAGTCCGGGCCCGCTTCCAGCTCGAGCGCCGCCAGCGCGGCGGCGAAAGGCGCGGTCACGGCCGCGACTCCTCCGCGCCGTGGATCCGAAGCGTCCCGCCGCGCCGCGCGATGCCTACGTCGCGCGCGCCTTCCCGGCGCGACTTCACGGAACGGTCTCCGACAGGCTGCGCGTCTGCCGGCGGTACGAGGCGTTGCGCGCGACGAGCTCGAGGTGCGTGCCCACGTCCTCCGCGCGGCCCTCGCGCACGAACACGATCTTGTCGAACGCCGAAAGGTCGTCGAGGTCGTGCGCGATCACGATCACGATCGCCTCGCGCGCGCGCTCACGAAGCGTCTGCATGACGCGCTCGACGCCCGTGCGATCCAGCCCCGAGAACGGCTCGTCGACGATCAGCACGCCGCTCGGGCGCAGGAACGTCCGCGCCAGGCACAGGCGACGGCTCTCCCCGCCCGAGAGACCGCCGCCGCGCGTCCCGAGTTCGGTGTCGAGCGCCTGCGGCAGGGCAGCGACGAACGCGTCCGCGCCCGCCGCGCGCAAGGCGGACCACAGGTCCTCGTCGCTCGCGTCCGGACGTCCGAGCAGGAGGTTCGCGCGCACGGTCTCGCCGAACAGGACCGTGTCCTGCAGCGCCAGCGCGTACGACGCCCGCAGCGCCGCGAGGTCGTGGTCCGCGAGCGGCACGCCGTCCAGCAGCACGCGGCCCTGGCTCGGGTCGTACAGTCGGACCGACAGTGCCGCCACCGTCGACTTGCCCGACCCGCTGCGGCCGAAGACCCCCGTCAGCTCTCCGCGGCAGAACCGCGCCTCGAACCCGCGCAGCGCGTCCACGCCGTCTGCGTAGGCAAAGTGCACGCCCTCGAAGCGCAGCTCGGCCGGAGCGGCTGCGGGCAAGAGCTTCGCGGCGCCGCTCGTCACCTCCACCGGTTCGTCGAGAATCGTGAGCAGTCGCTCGCCGCTGGCGATCGCCTTGGCCACGCGTCCGCTGTTCTTCGAGGTCGAGCGCACCGGCTTGAGCAGGCTGCGCACGTACGCCAGGAACACGAGCAGCTCGCCCGTCGTGAGCAGTCCCTGCGACACGCGCAGCGCTCCGTAGCCGAGCGCCGCCGCGGCGCACGATCCGAACAGCGCCTCGACCGAGACCGTCAGTCGCGCGGACAGGCGGCTGGCCTTGAACTCGCTGCGCGACGTGCGTCCGTTCTGCTCGGCGAACACGCGCGCGATGCGCTCGGTGGCTCCCAGCGACTGCACGGTGGGGACGGCCGCCAACGCCTCGTGCACCTGGTCGGCGAGCTCGCCCTCCTTCTTGCGCTGCTTGCGCGCCGCCGTGGTCAGCTTCTTGGAGAGCACGGACACCACGACCAGGAACAGCGGCACGACCGCCAGCACGGCCAGCGTCAGGCGCCAGTCCACGAGCGCCATCGCCACGAGCGTCGCCGCGATCAGCAGCGTGCGCGTGGCGAACGCCACCGTGGCGTCCACGATCATCTGGCGCACGAGCGGCACGTCGCCGAGCACGCGCACGAGCAGGTCGCCCGTCTTGTGACGCGCGTGGAAGCGCGGGGAGAGACGGTTCATGTGCGCGAACAGGCGCTGGCGGAGCGTGCTCGTGAAGCGCTGGCCGACCTTGGCGGTCCACACGGCCGCCAGGTAGTCGAGCAGCGAGTCGGCGAGCACGATCCCGAGCGCCGCCGCGGCGCCCCAGCCGATGACGTACGCGCTGGAGTGCTGGGTGGGCTTGGCGCTCGTGAGCGCGGAATCGACGATCCACTTCAGCGGCCAGGGCCGCAGGATCTCGAGCGCCACGGTCGCGAGCGTCGCCAGCGCGACCAGCACGAGCAGCGCCACGTGCGGACGGACGTCCTGGACGAAACGCCGGCCGACGCGCGTGCTCGCCAAGAGGCGCCCGATGGAGCGACGGATCACGCCGCGCCTCCCGCTGGGACGATTTCGAGGAGCTCCGCCGCGAGGCCGGCCCACGTGCGCGTCTCCGCGCGCGACCGCGCGGCGCGCCCGAGCGACTCGCGGACCGGGGCGTCGCGCACCAGCATGGCCAGGGCGAGTTCCAGTGCGTCCTGGTCGCGCGGATCGTAGACGATCCCGTCCACGCCGTGCTCGACCTCGCTCGGCAGATCCCCCAGCGCGGGCACCACGGGGACGGCCGAGCAGGCCATCGCCTCGAGCAGCTTGAGCGGCGAGAAGTAGCACGGCTCTCCCGGCGCGTAGCACAGCGGCAGCACGTCGGTGCAAGCCACGACGCGCGCCGCCTCGCCGTGCGGCATCCAGCCGAGGCGCGTGATCCGGTCGGGAGCGACGCGACCGACCAGGTGCTCCTCGAACGGGCCTTCGCCCAGGATGAGCAGGTGGACGGGCAGATCGAGCTCGACGAGCCGCGCAAACGCGGTGACGAGCCGCTCGAAGCCGTGCCATGGGCGGAGACGCCCGTGGAATCCGATCGCGACGCGGCCTTCCGGCACGAGCTGGGCGCGCAGCGGGTCGCCGCTCGCACGCGGCCGGAAGATCGCCGGATCGACCGCGTTCGGCTGTACGACCGTGCACGCGGGCGGCGCGCCGCGCTCGAGCGCGTAGCGGCGCACGTCGTTCGACACGCACAACACCCGCGTCGCGCCGGCGAATTGCTCGCGCTCGCGGGCGGGATCGTGCGCACGACGCTGGTCGGGCCGGTGCCGCGCCTCCTCGTCGGAAAGCGGCGCATTGACCTCGATCACGTACGGGATCGCGTGCGCGCGCGCGAACTCGGCGGTCGAACAGGCTCCGAGCGCGTAGCGTTCGTAGACGAGCTGCAGAGGATCGGCTCGGTGGTCGCGCTCGAGGCGCGCCCGCAGCGCGGGCCCGTCGGGGGAATCGAGCGCTACGACCTCGGCGCCCGCGGTCGCGAACGCGCGGCGCATGGCCTCGACGTGGACCGCGGCGCCCTTCTTGGCTCCGGGGCCGATGCCGCGGTCGGCGTTGACGTGCGCGACCCTCACGTCGCTCCCACGGGCATGGCGACCTCGTCGAACCACGATCGCAGCGTGTGCGCGCTCCGGCGACCATCGAAGTGCTCGCGCGCGCGCTCGATTCCGGCGTGCGCGAAGCGTGCTCGGGCCGCGTCGTCACCCAGGAGCATCTCGAGCGCGTCGGCGGTCGCGCGCGCGTCGTCTTCCGGAACCAGGACGCCGGCCGCGCCGTGGCCGAGGATCTCGGGGATGCCCGTCACGGGCGTCGAAATGCACGGCAGGCCCGACGCGAGCGCCTCGATCAGCGTGGTCGGCAGCGCGTCGCGGTTGCCGTCCTCCCCGACCACGCACGGCAGGCACATGACGGTCGCGCGCGACAGGAGACCGCGCACCGCGTCCTGGTCGAGCGCTCCGGTCAGCGTCACCGCGTCGCGCAGCCCGCGCTCGGCGACGTGTGCCTCGATGAGCGCGCGGTCCTCGCCCTCGCCCACGAACGTGGCGCGCGCCGGGACCCCGCGTCCGCGCAGCATCGACAGGGCCTCGACCAGGATCGGGAACCCCTTCTTCTCGACCAGGCGCGCGACGCACAGCACGTGCAGCTCGTCGCGACGCACCTCGGGACGCGGCTGGAAGAGCTCGAGATCGACGCCGTTGTAGAGACGACGGACGCGCGCGAAGGCCGCGGGGCTCAGCAGCTCGCGCAGGTGCCTCACGTTCGCGTCGCACACCGTGACCGTGAACCGCGAGCGCTCGACGACGCGCGAGAGCAGCTCCGGATCGACGGTCGAGCGGTAGATGTCCTTGGCGTGCGCGGTGACGCTGTAGCCGGGGCCGCCCAGGTCCTGGGCGATCATCGCGACCATTGCCGAATCCGTGGCGAAGTGGACGTGCACGTGTTCGATCGCGTTCTCGCGCGCCTTGCGCAGGAAGAGCAGGGCCTCGGCGAAGAGGCCGGGCATGCGCGCGTGCTGATAGACCGACAGTTCGCGCACCAGCGAGCCGAACCGGTCGAGGAGACGCCGCGCCTCGTCGTCGCCGGCGAACATGTCGAGCCAGGGCTCCATCGAGTCCTGCGCGGCCATCATCTCGATGCGGGCCTTCAAGCGGGCGAACTCGGGGTGCCGCGGCTCGGCGTCGTGCGGGCGCCGCGAGAAGACGGTCACGTCCGTCCCCAGGCGCTCCTGCTGGAGGATCTCGTTCAGCACGAAGGTCTCCGACAGCCGCGGGAACTTCTTGAGCAGGTAAGCGACGCGCGGCGTGCTCATCGGGCGGCGCCTCCGGCGCGTGCGGCGCGCGGCTCGGCGCACAGCTCGCGAGCCACGCGACAGACTCCGGTCGCTCCGTCCATGGGCGGCAGCCACGTCTCCCGACGGCCGAACGAGAGCGCGCTCTCCACCGCGGCGCGTAGCGCGGCCGGCGCGGGCGAGGGCACGCACTCGGCGAGCCCCATCGCCGCCATCCGCTCGGCGCGCAGCAACTGCTCGCGGCGCGGGAAACTGCGCGGACAGAGCACCGTCGGCACGCCGCTCTGGAGGAACTCGACGACCGAGTTGTAGCCGGCCATGCCGACCACCGCGTCCGAGTGCGCCAGGAGGTGCGGCACGTCCGCGTGGAATCGCTGCACCTCGACGCGCGGGAGTTCGCGCACGCGGCGCTTGATCGAACGGGCCTGCTCGCCGTCGAACAGGGGACCGAGGACCAGCGTGCTGTCCCAGTCGGGCGGCGAGATCTCGAGGGCGTCCAGGTAGGTCTCGATGCGCTCGTCGCCGTCCTCGCCGCCGCCGACGGTGACGAGGACGTGATCGCGCTGGCGTCGGTCGCGCGGCACGGGCGCGGGTACGTCGCTTCGGCCGACGTAACCGACGAACTCGAGCCGGTCGCGCAGTTCGACCGGGATCGGATACTGCTCGCGCGGATCGAAGACCTCGGGCGCCCCGTACACGCAGATCCGGTCGTACTGGTGAGCCAGGGCGTGGCGGACGCGGGGCTGCCCCCATTCGCGCGCGACGACCTCCGGGGAATCGATGATGTCGCGGACGCCGAGGATGGTGCGCGTTCCGCGCTCGCGCGCCACGCGCAGCACGAGGTCGAGTTCGCCCGCCAGGCCGAGGACCTGGTGGTCCACGACCAGGATGTCGGGCGCGAAGCAGTCGTGGATCTCGAGCAGCATGCGCCGGCGCAGCTCGACCAGAGGCTCGATCGCCCCGCCCAGGGAGCGCGGGACGTACGCGCCCCCGTCGTCCTTCGTGACCGAGGGCAGCTTGACCACGTCGATGCCGTCCGCGTGCGCGAAGTGGGTCGCGCAGGGCGAGCCCGTCGTCACGAGCACGCTGGCGTCCTGGAACTCCCGGCGCAGCGCCTCGGCCAGGGTCATCGTGCGTCGCAGGTGCCCGAGCCCGAACGAATCGTGGCTGTGCAGCTGGATGCGGAAGGGTCGGCTGCTGTCGCTGGCGGGTTCTGGTCTTTGGAACATGGGGAGGCCGCTTCTCGGCGCGACCCCGGGATCAACGGCCGTGCCAGAGGCGCACCCGGCCCGCACGGCCTCTCCAGGCCGGCTGGGGCTCGTCCCCCCCTTGACCGCGTCTTGGTCCTGGAAATGCGTGGTCTTCTCGTCCGCGTTCTGGACACGGACGCAGGCCGCCCCCCCTTCCCGACCTGCGTGGAGCTTCGTCCGGGGCTGGCACTTCAGTTGCGCATGGCCGTGCGACGCGCGCACGAACGACAACGGCATTCCGCCCCAGGCACCTGCGCGGCAGGACCTCCCCCACCCATGAACCTCCTCCGATCCATCGTCGCTCCTCTCATCCTGCTGGCCCTCGCACCGTTCGCGCGCGCGGACTTCCTCGACGGCCGCGTCCTCGGCACGAACGGACTCGGCGTCGCGAACGTGAACATCGGCGCGCGCAACTCCGGCGGCAGCGGCGGGAACATCAACCTCGTCAACGCGGGCACGGACGCGAACGGGTTCTTCCATGTCACGATCCCGGCCGGGACGTTCGAGATCACCTTCCAGCCGCCGCAGCCGCCGGCCAGCAGCGAGCTCGTCACGGTCCTGGATCCCGTGACCGTCGCGGGTACCACGAACATCGGCGACGTCGTCCTGACGCCGGGCGTCGTCCTGAGCGGGCGGATCGTCAACTCCGCCGCGGTGGGCGTGGCCGGCGTGAACTTCGACGTCCTCGACGCGGGCGGTTCGAACGCCGACCTGCGCTACGACCAGACGGACGCGCTGGGGAACTTCGCCTTCGCCGCGCCGGTCGGATCGACCGAGTTGCGCATCGACACGAGCACCGTGATCGGCCAGACGCTCGCGCCGCTCGGGATCGCGCTGCACGCGACCGCGGACGTGAACTTCGGCACGATCGTCCGGCCGCAGGGCTACGTGATCTCGGCCATCGTGCGCAACGCCGGCGGGATCGCCGTGGCGAATTGCGACGTCGACGCGTTCGACACGACGACGGGCCAGAAGCTCTACACGCCGGGCGACGACAGCAACGCGTCCGGCTTCGTCGACTTCGTCGTCCCGGCCGGGACGTTCCGCTTCCAGTTCTGTCCGCTGATCGGCGCGCGGCTCGTCTCGCGCGACATCGGCCCGTCCACGATCGCGGCGAACACGAGCCTGGGCGTCGTCACGCTCCAGCCGGGCGTGATCCTGTCCGGCACGATCCGCAACGGGCAGGCACAGGGGGTCGCGAACGCCGACGTCGACGTGCGCGACCATGCGACGCTGGTCCAGGTTCCGCTGTGCGCCGAAGGCTCGAACGGCTCCGGGCAGTACGCCACGGTCGTTCCCGTCGGCACCTTCGACGTGTTCTTCGACGGCCCCACGGGTTCAGGCCTCGGCAGCGACGCCCATGCGAACGTGGCGATCGCCGCTGACACCGTTCTGGACGGGATGCTGCCGGCCTTCAGCGCCTACTGCTTCGGCGACGGCAGCGGAACGGCCTGTCCGTGCGGCAACAACGCGGCGCTGGGCAGCGGTACCGGTTGCCTCTCCTCGCTCGGCACGGGAGGACGGATCGCGGCCGACGGCGCGGCGAGCGTCGCGGCCGACACGCTCGTGCTGCGCGGCACGCAGATGCCGAACAGCTCGGCGCTCTACTTCCAAGGTACGACGCAAGCCGGCGCGGGACTCGGTACGGTGTTCGGCGACGGGCTGCGCTGCGCCAGCGGTGCCGTGCTGCGCCTCGGCACGAAGCAGAACGCCGCCGGCGCGTCGCAGTACCCGGTCGCCGGCGACCTCCCGGTCTCCGTCAAGGGCGCCAACGTCGCGGGCGGCACGCGGACCTACCAGGTGTGGTTCCGCAACGCCGCCGCGTTCTGCAGCGCGAGCACCTTCAACCTGACGAACGGGCTCCAGATCCCCTGGGCTCCGTGATCGGCTCGCGATGAGGATCCGGCCCCACGCGATCGCGCTCGCCGCCGTTGCGCTGTCCGCCTGCGGCCGTCTCGCGCTCGAAAACCCGCAGGGTCCGGGCGCGGACGGCGGAGGACCGCCGCCGCCCGTGCTGCCCAGCGCGCACGGCAGCGTCGGCCTCGTCGCGGCGTGCGGAGGCGTCGCGCGGCTGCGCGCCGACTGGACCGTCCCGGCCGACGGACTCGACGGGCTCGAGGGAGCCGTGTTCGTCGGCACGGATCGCGCCGCCCTGTTCGACGGCACGGCGCGCGCCGTCGTGCTGACAGCGGGCACCGCGATCCTCGACGGAGTCCCGGACGGCGCGGACCTGTCGATCGGCCTCGCGCTGCGCGCGACCGGCGAGAGCACCTGGGCGCAGAGCGGGCCCGTGCTGCGCGTGCGCACCGGCGCGCCGGTGTACGTGAACCCCGCGCTCGCGCCGGATGCGGGCGACGGCACGAGTCCGCAGACGGCGTTCGGCGACCTCGCGCTGGGGATGTTGATCGCCAACGCGCAGGGCGGAGGGAGCGTGTGGGTCGCCGAGGGCACGGTGGCGAACGCGGCGATCCCGCTCTTCGAGGGCGTGCACATGTGCGGCGGTTTCGGCGCCGATTTCGCGCTCGGACGTCGCGATCCGTCCGCGACCCCGACGCTCTTGACGGGCGTGCCCGGCCAAGCGATGGCGACCGTGACGAGCGGCGGCGCCGGCCCGGCCGTGATCGACGGGATCGGGTTCAGCGGCCCGGCCTCGATCCCGGCCGCGCTGGACGACACGGGACGCCGGCTGGAGATGCGCTCGGTGCGCATCCTCGGCTGCCAGCGCGGCATCAAGCTGCGCAACCTGTCGACGAGCCCGGTCGTGGAAGTGATCGCCGCGGGCGTCGAGGCGAGCGGCGCGGAGCTCGAAGGGATGTCCGTCGACGGCCCCTTCGACCTCTGGCTCGAGGGCTGCGCGCTCGACGCGAACGGCAACGAGGGCCTGGACCTGAACCACCTCTGGGCTCCGTCGGGAGCGACGTCGCGCCTCGTCGTGCGCGGATCGAGCTTCCGTTCGAACGGGAACGAGGGTCTGGACTGCCACCTGGGGGCGTCGCCCGGCCCCACATCACCGGGCGGGCTGTTCGACGTCCGCGTGCAGGACTGCGACTTCGAGGGCAACGGCCTCGATGGCCTGCGCATCGACGTCGACTACGAGACCACGCCCGAATGGTCGGCCAACCTCCTCGTGCGCGGCTCGCGTGCGCGGGCCAACGGCGGCGCCGGCGTCCACCTCGACCTCGACGGTCGCACGCGTTCGCTGATCCACGGCATCGTCGCCAGCGCGAACCTGCAGGACGGCGTGCTCGTCACCTCGGAGTCGTTCGCCGGCATGACCAGCTTGGCCAGCTCGGCGTTGCTCGGGAACCTCGGTGCGGGCGTGCGCACGTCGCTCGGGAACGTGTCGGTGTCGCTGAGCCACTGCGTGCTGGCGGGGAACGCCGGCGGAGACGTGCAGAGTTCCGTCGTCCCCGTCGTCGAGCACTCGTGCGCCTCGCTGCTCGCGGGAATGGGCAGCACCGGACTCGCGACCTTCGCGAGCGTCGCGACGCTCGACCCCTCGGCGCTCGCCTGCCTGCGCGCCCCGATCGGGTTCGCCACGGCGACGGCGGCCTCGGCCGACACCGTGACGCTCGACGCCGCCGTGAGCGCGTCGGTCGGCGACGACCTCGAGCTCGCCGACGACGGCACGGCGCGCCGCATCACGCTGACCACCGGGACGGTCGTCGGCATCGATCCGCCGCCGACGTCTTTCGCGGCGCCGACGCGCTGCTGGTGGTTCGCGCCGGATGCGGACGTGCGCGAGGACTGGCGCCTCGTCGCGGGCTCGATCGCCATCGGCGCCGGACTCGCGGCACCCGGCGCCGCGCCGGTCGACGCCGGCATCTTCGGCGCGCCGCTCGCGCTCGCGCCGGGCCGCGATTCCGCGCTGCCGCCGGAGCTGTTCGCGGCGGTGGAGACGTCGCCGGCCTGGAGTCGCCCCGTCGCGTCGTCGACGTCGTTCCGCATCGGTTTCGCGGGCGGCGACGCGGATCCCGCGAGCGTTTCGGCGGCGGTGCTCGCGTTCCGCTCGAGCGGCGCGCCGCTCGCGATCGTGCCCGGCATCGTCGGGGGCGCGCTCGAAGTCCCGGCGCCCGCCGGTGGCTGGGCCAGCGGGGACCGCATCGAGGTCCACCGCGACCTGCGCGCGACCGATGGACGGCCGCTGTGCGCGCCGCTCGTCGTGCCGGTGCTCGTCCCCTAGCACGGTCGGCGAGAACGGCCCCGCGGGGCCCGCAGCCCCTCGTCTCGCCGTCGCGGCCCCCCCCCAGAAATCCGCCCGGCGACAGGGCTTGACATATTGTAAGTAGTTACTTCCAATACGCGCATGGGACGCCCCAGCACCCTCGAAGACAAGCGCCGCGAGTTCCTGCCCGTCGTGGCGGGGGCATTCGCCGAACTCGGCTACCGTCGACTCACCAGCGCGGAGCTGGCCGCGCGCTGCGGCGTCGGCGAGAACGTGCTCTACCGCATCTGGCCCGACAAGCAGGCCATGTTCCTGGCGGCGCTCGAGTGGGTGTACTTGGCGTCGGAGCGCACGTGGGAGCGCCTCCTCGCCGAGCCCGGGCAGGGCGAGAGCTCGTTCTTGCGCCTGCTCGCGCACGAGGCGCGCCACCTCGGCGAGCACGTACTGCACTGCATCGTGTTCGCGGGTCTGAGCGAGACCGACGATCCGCGGATCCGCGCGGCGCTCCAGGATCTCTACGCGAAGTTCCACGCGTTCGTGCGCCGCCAACTGAGCGCGCATCGCGCCGCGGGCGCGCCCGGCGACCTGGACGCGGAGACCGCGGCGTGGGCCATCATCGGCCTCGGAACCGTCGCGAACGTGGGACGCGAACTGGGGTCGATCGGCGCGACACGCCGCGAATCGGTCCTGTGGGACGCCGGGCGCCTGATCGCGGAGGGCCGCTTCGAAGCGGCTCCGGACGGTCGGGCCCGGAAGGGGCGCGCGAGCGCCAAGAAGAAGCAGAAAGGGAGCTGAGATGAACGCCGGAGTTTCGCTGTCGGTCGGTCGCAATCGCCTGGACGTGCCGCGGATCGCGCTGCGCATCGCGATCCTGGCCTGGGCCGGGTTCTGGACGTGGTTCGTCGTGCTCGACGGACTGCACGACGCCGCGACGCTCGGTGCGCGAACGTACGGGATCATGGCGGCGATCCTGGCCGGCCTGTGGATTCCGACGCTGGTCGCGTGGCGGCGCCCGTTCGCCGGCGCCGTGTGCATGGCGATCGCGGGCGTGCTCGCACTGCTCTTCTTCCCGGGGCCATTCGCCCGCGGCGTCCTGGCCGGACCGCCGATCGTCTTCGCGCTCGCGCTGGCCTGGATCGCGTCGCGCGCCCGCGCACGCGGGGGTGAGACCAGGTCGCGATGAAGGCGTTGCTCGAGGTCGTCGGAGCCGTGCTCGCCGCCGATTTCGTGTCGGGCCTCGTCCACTGGGCGGAAGACACGTTCTGGACGGAGAGCACGCCGCTCGTGGGACGCTGGATCGTGGCGCCGAACGTCCTGCACCACCAAGACGCATCCGCCTTCGTCGCGAAGGGCTGGCTGGCGAGCTCGTGGGACCTCGTGCTCGCCGCCGGGATCCTCGTCGCGATCTCGATCGCGGCCGGATGGTTCGGCGCCGGCGTCGCGGTCCTCGCGTTGCTGGGCGCGAACGCGAACCAGTTCCACAAGTGGTGTCACGCTCCGGCGCGAGCGCCGCTCGTCGTGCGTGCCGCGTGGCGTTCGGGACTCCTGCAGGGCCCGCGCCACCACGCGCGCCACCATCGCGGCGCGAAGAACGAGGCCTACTGCGTGATCACGCCGTTCGTGAACGCCGTCCTGGACCGTATCCGCTTCTGGCGCGGTCTCGAGCACTGCATCGTGCCCTTCACCGGAGCACCCCGGCGCGACGACTTGCGCGCGATCCGGGTGATGCGGATCGCGCGCAGGAGGGACGGGAGCACCGCCCAGACACATCGCCGGGGCACTACAGCCCGATCGTGAACTCGAGAGCGTCGGTGAGTCCGATGTTGTTCGGCGGCGGGAATCCCCCGTCGCGTGAGTAGTACTGACAATTCACTGTCACTCCTGCCACGAGCATCGGGTCCGCGGCACTGGCGATCCAGGCGTTGAAGTCGAAGTGGTAGAGGCCGGTGCAGTTCTGGCCGCCCCCGCTTCCGCCCGCGTTCTGGATTCCCGTCCGGCGCAGCGGAGCCTGCACGCAGAGCGTCCCGCCCAGGAATGGCGTGCTCGCACGCCCATTCGTCCCGTAGAAGAGAACTCCGCTCTGGAGGTTCCGGACGTTCGAGCCCGTGATCAGGAATCCCGCGCCGGAGCTGGCACTCGGAACCCCCGTCGCCGTGATCTGGGGAGTGCACCCGAGCGAGTTGACCTTGGCATTGCAGTACGTCGCCGGCTGACTCCCCGAGCCCTCGGCGCGCAGCATGAAGACGCCGTGGATGCCGGCGCCGAGCACTTCGATGTGGTTGTAGAAGGAGCTCGACAGCTGCGCCGGGTCGAAGAAGTTCGGCGCATCCGTGGCGAACCACGCGCGGCCCGAGAGACCCGAATCGTAGTCGAGGAGCGAGATCGTCCCGAGCGAACCGTCGGTCGTCAGGAACGCGCCGACGAAGAAGCCGCCATGGACTGTGGCCGGAGCCAGCAGCGAGTAGGTCGTGTACGTCAGGGACGTCACGTTCGGCACGGTGGCCGCCACACTGCGGACCAGGATCGCATCGGCCGGGTCGCGGTCGTCGTTCGGATCCTCCCACACGCAGACGTGCACGGTGGTGCCGGCGGGGATCTGGCCGGGTTGCCACATGACCTGGACGCTCGTGATCGCGTCGCTCGCGCCCACCGTCGTGAACGACTGGAACCAGCAGGAGTCGGCCGCGATTCCGTACGCGAGCCCGCTGTTGGGCACGCCATCGTCCAGCGCGTACTGATTCGTGGCCTGCACGCTCGCCGACGATGCGGCGACGAGGGAGAGAAGTCCTGCGAGGAAGTGGTTCATGGCTGTTCCTGGTACTTCGGTCCCGTCGAGAGCGGTGCGAGCGACGTGCTCGACGACCGCGCGAGGGAGCTTCGATGGCTGGGCTCAGCAACTGCGATGCCGCCTGTGACGCCAAGCTCGCCCTCGCGTGCACCCTGCACGGTTCATCCTCGCGCGAGGAACGCGCCACGACGATGCGCACCGGTGCCCAGAGCACCGGCGCGAATTGCGCAGGTCGGATCCGAGCGCCGGGATCACTCCATGCGGCGACCGGTCGACACGAGGCCCGACCGCGTGAGCTCGAACGAGCCGGCCTTGCCGCCGTCGGCGCGGAACGCGAGCTTCGTCTCGGGCTCGGTGGCGAACACGAAGGTCAGCCCTCCGCGGTGCCGCAGCTCGATCGGGGTGCCCGTGGGCCACTCGAAGAAGAGCTTGCCGTCGGTCGCCGAGATCACCACGCGCGTCGTCGCGATCTGGTAGGCGCCGACGCACGCCGCGATGTCGTCCGCGTGCAGCGGGATCTCGCGCTGGATCGGCGAAGGCAGTCCGAGGACGTGACAGGCGATCTCGTTCTCGAACTCGTCGACCTGCGCCGAGGCACAGTTGGCGAGCACGACCACCGTCGTGCGCGTGCGCGCGTAGTACGCCGCGCGCAGCCGGAATCCGCCGACGCCGCCGGCGTGCGCGTACCAGGCCGAATCCCCGAGTTTCCCGAGCGTCATCGCGAAGCTCCCGCCGGTCGCCTCGCCCGCCGCCGTGACGGCCGGCTTCGTGAGCGCCTTCGTCGCGGCCTCGCCGAACGCGTTCTCGTCGTAGACGGAGTGCACCCACAGGGCCAGGTCCCCCGCCGTCGAGCACAGCGCCTGGTCGCCCGCGTAGGGCGAAGCGGCCAACGGCACCGCGAGATCGTGGTCGTCGAGGATCTCCTTGCAGTCCTCCGCGTACCCGATGGGGCGCGCCTCGGCCGGACACACGTCCGTGTTGGTCATGCCGATCGGCGCGGCGACGGTCCGCTTCAGGTGCTGGGCCAGCGGTTCGCCGGAGGAACGTGCGAGGATCATGCCGAGCAGCACGTAGCCGGTCGTGTCCAGCGAGTACGCGGTCCCCGGCTCGAAGTCGAAGGGCACGTCGGCGTACAGCGCGAGCAGTTCCTTCGCGTTCATCGAACGCGTCGCGACCTCGGGGTGCTTCGCGTGCAGCTTGCGCCACCCGGGCACGCCGCCCGTGTTCGCGAGCAGGTGCTCGAGCTTGAGTTCGTGCTGCTTCGCGGGGAACTCCGGCAGCAGCTTCGCGATGTCGTCGCCGAGGGAGAGCTTGCCGGCCTCGACCAACTGCATCACGGCCACCGCCGTCATCGGGTGCGCGAAGGAGCCGATCGGCCAGCGCGTGTCCGCCTTCGCCGTCACTCCCCGCGCGGGATCCGCGTAGCCGAAACCGCGACACACGGCGATCTCCCCGTCCTGCGCGACGGCGATCGTCAGGCCGGGCACGCCGTCCTCGCCGATCGCGCGGCGGCCGATCGTGTCGACGAGCTCCGCGAGCGGGTCGTCGGCCCGCGGGGACGTCGTGGGGCGCGCCGCGGGCGGAGTGTCGACTCGCGCTCGGACGTCACCGGGAGCGACTTGCACACCGAGCACGATGAGCGCGAGGACCGCGAACCATTCGGATTTCCAGAGGATCGTTCTCATGGCGGAACTCCTTCACACCCACGAGAACACCGCGGCGGGTCCGCACCGATACGCACGTATGCGTAGCGGGTGGACATCGACTCGGGATGCCCGGCGGACGGTGCTGTCCGGTCCGCTCGGCGACGATCCTGGCCGCGGGAGGTCGCGCCGCGCGATCGAACGAGGCGGAAGGGGCCGGATTCCACCGCCGATTCGAAGCCCGGTTGCACCGGAGGAATGCGTACTTCGTATCCTGTACAAGATCGTACTGCTCGCCTGACGGCATCCAGCAACGATGGAAACCCCGCACGAGAGAACGACCCGCACGGAGAGCGGTGATCCGGTCCGGCCGTCGGCGCGCGCCGAGACCCGCGGCTCTTTGTCGTCGCCCGTGAGCGTCGTGCTGCCGGGCTGGAGCGAGGACCAGATCCTGCGTCGCTTCCGCGACGTGACCGGCGACATCGCCGTCGTGCTCGACCTGGATGCTCGCGTCGTGTGGACGAACCGCGCCGCACGGCGCCTGCTGGGCCTGGAGGACGACCAGCACACCCAGCGCACGATCCTCGAACTGATGCGTGCGGAAGAACGGGCGGCCGTGTCCGCCGCACTGGCGCGCATCGCGTCGCAACCGGGCATCGAAGCGGTCTCGTGCGAAGTGATCCACGCCGGGACGGGCGGCGCGACGCGGCGGGTCGTGTGGGCGCTGCACGCCTTGTGCAATCCCGAGGGGCGCATCGTCGGATACTCGGGCTGCGGGCACGACGTGACGGAGCAACGCCAGTTCCAGGCCGTCGCCCAGCGCACGGACGCGCGCATGAGCGCCGTGATGGCTTCGCTGCTCGATCCGATGATCACGATCGACGCCTACGGCACGATCCTGTCGGCCAGCGATTCGGTCGAGCGCGACTTCGGGTACCCGCCGGCCGAGATCGTCGGGAAGAACATCCGCATCCTCATGCCCGAGCCGCACCACTCGCGGCACGACGACTATCTGGCCAACTACCGGCGCACGAGCCTCACGGGGATCATCGGTCGCACCCGCGAGTTCGAGGTCGTGCGCAGCGACGGCAGCCTGTTCTGGGTCGCCCTCTCGGTGTCGCGCGCGGATCCCTCCGACGGCCAAGACGCCATCTTCACCGGCACTTTCCGCGACATCACCGCGCTCAAGCGCGCCACGCAGGCGCTGGTCGAGAGCGAGCGGCGCTTCCACGCGATCTTCGACGGCGCGTTCCAGCTCATCGGTCTGCTCTCCCCCGCCGGCGTGGTGATGGAGATGAACCAGACGGCCCTCGAAGCGATCGGTGCGCGGCGCGAGGAGGTCGTCGGGATCCCGTTCGCCGAGACGCGCTTCTGGTCGCACTCGCCCGAGATGCAGGCCCGCGTCCGGAGCGCGGTCCAGAAGGCGAGCCGCGGCGAATTCGTGCGCTTCGAGGCACGCAGCGTCGCCCACGACGGCGCGCTGCGCGACGTCGACTTCTCCCTCAAGCCCGTGAAGGACGAGGCGGGCCAGGTCGTGCTCCTGATCCCCGAGGGCCGGGACATCAGCGAGCTCAAGCGCGCCCAGCGCGCCGAGACCGCGATGCTGCGCGCGTTCGCCGCGATCGGCGAGTCGGCGGCGCTCCTCGCGCACGAGATCAAGAACCCGATCACGGCCGTGCACGTGGCGCTGCGCGCGGTGGCGACGGAGCTGGGCGAGGACCACCGCGCCATCCTCGAGGACCTCGTGTCGCGGATGCAGCGCATCGAGCTCATGATGCGACGCACGCTCTCCTTCACGAAGCCGCTCGACATCCGCCGCGTCCCGTGCACGGCCACGCAGCTCTTCTCCGGAGTCACGGCGCAGCTCCACGACGAGATCGCGCGGGCGCGCGCCGAACTGCGCGCCGACGTGCCCACCGGGGACGTGAGGTTCACGTGCGACCGGCAGCTGCTGCACGACGTCCTGGCGAACCTCGTGACCAACGCGCTCGAGGCGAAGGGCAGCGAAGCCGTGATCGTCCTCTCGGCCGCCCGCGGTCCGGGCGGAGCGGTCCTCATCGCCGTGGAGGACGACGGTCCAGGCATCCCCGAGTCGATGATCGACTCGCTGTTCCGGCCCTTCGTGACCACGAAGAGCAAGGGCAACGGCCTCGGCCTGGCGATCTGCCGCAAGGTCGTCGAAGAGCACGGTGGGACCATCACCGCGGAACGCGGGCGCGCGTGCGGTGCCCGCTTCGAGATCAGACTGCCTCCCGAAGGAGAACGCCCGTGACCCAACACATGGAATCAGCTCCCGCGATCCGCGTCTTCCTCGTCGACGACCAGACCATGATCCGAGCGGGCTTCCGCAGCATCCTCAGCCGCGATCCGCAGTTCGCCGTGGTCGGTGACATGGGCGACCCGCGGCAGGCCATCGAGGTCATCGGCGAGCGGAAGCCGGACGTAGTCCTGCTCGACATCTCGATGCCCGGCCTCTCGGGGATCGACGCTCTGCCGCTGATCCGGAAGGTGCACCCCAAGGTCCGCGTCGTCATGCTGACGCACCACGAGGGCGAGTCGTTCGTCGAGCAGGCCCTGAAGGCTGGAGCGGACGGCTACCTGTCCAAGGACTCCGACCCGGCCGAGCTCGTACTCGCGCTGCAGTCGGTCCACCAGGGAAAGATGTACCTCTCGCCACGTGTCGCCGGGACGGTCCTCCAGCGACACCGGGCCGGAATTTCGGCCACGGCGCAGACGACGCACCTGCAGGGCAAGCTCGAGTCGCTGACCCCGCGTGAACGCGAGGTGTTCCAGCTCCTGGCGCTCGGCAAGAGCAACAAGGAGATCGCGCGGACGCTCGAGATCACCTTGGGCACGACGAAAAAGCACCGTGAGAACCTGCAGCGCAAGCTCGACTGCCACTCGGTCGCCGAGATGGCGCTGCTCGCGATCCGCGAAGGCTTGATGGTGCCCTGACGAGCGCGGGAGAGCGCGAACGCGCGCTCCTGGAGCGCGCGGGGCGCCGGTCGGCGACTACGCACTTCTCCCCATCCGGCTACGTCCGCCGGCCCACGGTTCCGCGATCGTCGCGCCCGTAGTGTGAGCACGGGGTCGCCCTTCGGCGGCATCCCCCGGCGACGAACGCGTTGCGACAACCCGCCGCATCCCGTCAGCGCCAGCCCGCGAGCCGTCCGCAAGCCCATGAAACCCGAGTCCTGGCGCCGTGCCGCGCCGACATTTCCGCGCCGCGGCCCCTGCCGCGGACGGCGGAGCCGGCCGTCGTCCGTCGCGCAGCGTGCGTCGAGATCGGACGGGCGGTCGTGAGCGTGCTCGCCGGCTGGCAGACGGTCGAGGACGACTTCCCGCGCGGCGGCACGTGGGCGGAGCAGGCGCGGTTCTGCTTGCAGTACGCCGTGCTCGCGCCCTCCGCGCACAACGCCCAGCCGTGGCTGTTCCGCGTCGAGGACGGCCTCATCGAGCTCCGTGCCGATCGATCGCGAGGTCTGGCCGTCAGCGACCCGTTCGACCGCGAGCTGTCGATCAGCTGCGGAGCGGCACTGTTCAATCTGCGTGTCGCTCTCCAGAGGTTCGGCTTCCAACTCGAGGTCGAGGTCGTCCCGAGTGCCGACGATCCGGATCTCCTCGCGCGGATCCTCCCGACCGGGCGCGCCCTCCCGTCCACCGAGACGCGCCTGCTCTTCCAGGCGATTCCCCAGCGCCACACGAACCGCGGGAGCTTCGACCCGCGCCCGCTTTCACCGCGGATGCTGCGCGAATTCGAGAGCGCGGCGCAGCGCGAGGGCGCCTGGCTCGACGTCCTCGAGGGCGAGAGCAAGCTCGCCGCGGCCGACCTCATCGCGGAAGGCGACCGCATCCAGCTCGCCGATCCGCACTTCCGGCGCGAGTTGTCCGCCTGGCAAGCGTCCGGCCGCGGAAAGCGTGCCGATGGGCTGTTCGAGCCGGGTACGCGAGATGGGGACGTCGCTGCCGGCTTGGGGCCGCTCCTCGTGCGCTCGTTCGACTGGTTCGGCCTCGGCCGACCCGCGAAGGAGCGCGAACTCGCGCTCGGTTCCCCCGTTCTGGTCGTGCTCGGGACCCGGCACGAGGAGGCTTCGGCCTGGATCGCCGCCGGACAGGCGCTCCAACACCTGCTCCTCGGCGCGACGATCGCCGGCGTGCACGCGTCGTTCCTGAACCAGCCGATCGAGGTCTCGGTGCTGCGCCCGCGTCTGGGCGCGCTGGCCGGCTTCACGGGGTTTCCACAGGTCCTCCTGCGCATGGGGCACGCAGCGCCGGTCGGCCCGACGCCGCGGCGTACACTCGACGAGGTGCTGCTGAGCTGAGTAGTAGGAGCGAGGACGGTCCGTGGAGCGAGGTGACCGATGAACGCAATGCAAGGTGAGATCCGAGCGCGACTGCCGCAACGTCTGGTCGTGGCGGTCGATGCGGACGCACTGTCCGACTGCGCGATCGAGACGGGCGTCGAGCTGGCGCGGCTCTTCGGCGCGCGGGTCGAGCTGGTCCACGCGTTCTGGAGTTCGATCCTGGGCACCGAGTACGTCGAGGACCCACGCAAGATCGCCGGAGGTTCCGACCTGTCCAGTGCCGTGACGCAGTCCGTCCTGGCCCACGTGCGCGACGTGCTCGCGGCCAGCAAGTCGACCCTGCGCGCCGAGGACGTGTTGAGGGTGACGCCCGGGCTTCCGGCGCGCGTGCTCCTGGACCGCGTGCGCGAGACGAAGGCCGATCTCCTCGTGCTGGGATCCCTGCGCAAGCGCCCGGTCGTGGACTTCGGCAGCACCGCGCGTTCGATCCTGGCGAAGGCGCCGTGCCCCGTGCTGGTGCAGCCCGCGCCGCGCGGCACCATTCGGCGGATCCTGGTACCGGTCGACCTGTCCACCGAGAGCATGCTCGCGCTCGCGACCGCGTGCGCCTGGGCCAAGCCGCTGAACGCGCGCGTGCACGCGCTGCACTGCTTCGACACGTCCGTCGCGATGGCCGGCGCCACCTGGGCCGGAATCGCCGTGGCCGGCGCGATCGACGAGCTCGCGAAGCTGAGCCAACGCGAGTTTGAGACGGCGATGGCCGCCTTCGACTGGGGCGGGGTCGAGCACGAGATCACGTTCGTCGAGGGCGTCCCCGTCGCCCGGATCCAGGCGGAGGCGAAGTCCGCCGACATGATCGCGATGGGAACGCATGGACGAACGGGCTTCGCGGCAGCGCTGCTCGGGAGCGTGGCGTACTCGGTACTGAAGCACGCGACGAAGCCGGTGCTGGTGATGAGGGACCCGCATCGGGCATTTGAGGCCTGACACAGAAGCTGACCCCGTTCGCTGCATCTTTTCCGAGTTTTCCTGCTACCGCGGGACCGGTCGAGCAGTCGCTGTCCGGGGCGCTGGAGCGCGACTCCTCCCCCGGAGAGCACCGTGCAGCTGCCGTATTCCGACACCCCCACCCCGCGGCTCCACCGCGTCGATCAGCACTTTCTCCCGCGCGCATGCCCGAACGCAGCGTGCCCATCTCAGGCGGGTGCCCCATTCCAGTTCCAGCGCAAGGGCACCTTCGATCGCAAGGTCGACTTGCGATCCGTCCAACGCTTCAAGTGCACGACCTGCGGCCGGGGCTTCTCCTCCCAGACATTCCGCGTCGACTACCGCCTCCACCATCCTTGGCTCCCTCTCGGCGTCTTCCAGGGACTCGTCTCGAAGACCACCCTGCGGCAGAACGCGCGCAACCTCGCCTGCAAGCTCGACACCGTCCTGAGACACCTCGCCCTTCTGGGAGCGCACAGCGGCGAGGTCCACGCTGCATTCCTCGGTCGGCTGGCTCGCGCGGGCGGCTGGAAGGAAGGCCACTTCCAGCTCGATGAACTCGAGACCTTCGAGATCGACCGGCGCCTGTTCCCCCTGACAGTACCGATCCTGATCCACAAGAAGACCCGCTTCGTAGTCGCGGCCCACACGGGAACGTTGCCCGCGCGGGGGAATCTCTCCCAGCGCGACCAACTGCGCAAGGCGGCCTACGACAGCGCGCTCGGCAAGCGCGCGAGCCAGTCGAGGTCCGCTACCACGCGCTGCTTCGAGGGCCTACGCGCAGTCCTCGCGCGAGATGCGCTCTGCTTCGTCGAGACCGACGAGAAGTGCACCTACCGGCCGATTGTACGCGAGGTACTGGGGCGGCACGCTCGTCATCAGTGGGTGAACTCCAAGGCCAGGCGTGACCGCAACAACCTGCTGTTTCCGATCAACAACGTCCTGGCTCAGTCGCGCGACAACCTGAGCCGCCTGGTACGGCGCAGCTGGGCGCACTCGAAGCTCGAGCGCAACCTGCGATGGCACCTGGCTGTGTGGATGCTCTATCGCAACTACGTGCGCGAGCGGAGCCACTTCCACCGGCGCGTGTCCTCGGCGCAGTCCGCAGGGGTCGCGCATCGTCGAGTCACGCCGCGCGAGATCCTGGCTTGGAGGGGTGCGATCCCAAGCACGGCCTGAGCTCACGCCGGGAGGTCTGACCCAGGCCCGACCTCCCCCAGGGGACTCCCTCAGCAGGGTGCAGCGAACGGGGTCAGCTTCTGACTCACCACTGGATGCTCACCCCGTTCGTCGTGCTGAATCCCGCACCGCACGGCCCCAGCACGTTCCGGTACCAGAACTGGTAATGCCTGATCTCGCCGCCCGAGAGGCCCTCGACCGCGGACAGCACGACGTTGCTGGTTGCGGTGCCAGCCGTCGTGGGCACGATGCCGAGCCGCCGGATGCCGCCGTTGACGCAGCGCAGCCCGTCGCCGAAGGGGGCGGGCGTTCCGCCGCTCTGTCCGCTGAAGAACAGGCCGAGCGTGGTCGCGGGGCACTGGCGCGCGGTCAACACCACGGTGTCCGCCCCCACGATCGCGTCGCCGAATGCGGCGAGGATCGCTCCGGCTCCGGTCGAGTTCGCGCAGCCGGATCCGGACACACCGGTGTTGCCGCACGGACATGCGCCGCCGGACCCGTCGCCGGAGCAGAACGCGGTCCCCACCGACCATCCCGCGGCGGTCGCGAGGGCCATCGCGCGGCTCTCGCCCGTGTGGAAGAACATGTGCGCGCCCCGAATCCACCAGAACGTGCCGTTCGGCCCGCTGCTGCTCGCCGCCCACCTCCACTCCGCGTACGGGATCGGCGTGAGCCCCACGACCGAGACGAAGTAGCGCTCGTTCGCGTTGAACGTCAGAGGAGTCGCGAGCGCGACCTCGAATCGCGTCATGCCTCCGGCCGCCGGAGTCTGCGCGACGTTCGTATAGGTGACTTCGCTGATCGGCCCGCTGCCGGGAGCGAAGATGTTGGGTTGCACCGCGATCGTCCCGGGATCCTGCGTGAAGAACGAGATGCGGAACCCGAGCGGCGGCGCGGCCTGTCCCCACCAGCGCAGCCGCGCGATCGTGGTCGTCTGCGGCAGCTGGAAGTCCTCCCACAGGATCGCGTCGGAGTCGAGGTCGTTCTGCCCCGTGGGATCCACCCACAATTGCGATTGACGCAGGGTTCCGCCGTTCGGCGCCATCGGTTGCTCGTACACGTATCCCTGCGCGACGGCGGACGCAGCGAACACGATCGACGCGACGGACAGACCGAACAGGTTCATGCGCGACTCCGACGGATGCATCGACTTCGTCTCGTGATCGCGGGATCGACTCCGATCCGCGCTTTCGTTCGACTCTCGCACGCGCACGCGAGACCGGCGATACGTCGATCGCCGTAGCGCTCGTGTCCTGTCGCTGATTTCGTGGGACTTCCGTACTCCTCCGTGCGACCGAGGCGCTCGCTCGCGTGCCGCACGGTCCTGCGCGGACTACGCGGCGCCGCGGCGGAACAGCCTCGCGCGCGAGACGATCAGCGGCGAGCACGCGATGACGGAGCCGACGACCGCCAGCAGCCAGTCGTCCGCGTGGAGCGGAGCGAGGTGCAGCCACCGCGCCAGGACGGGCGTCTGGACGAGCAGCACCGCGAGCCCCACCGTCAGGATCGCGATCGCCCGCGACATCCGCGTGCGCAGGCCACTCAAAGCCGCCGTCAGGACGGCACTCGCGCACGACAACGACGCGAGCGCGATGGCGCGCCCGTGCTCGATCGCGCGACCACCGTCGATGCAGCGCGCATAGGCGAGCGCGACGAGCGCGGTCAGGAGGAGACCGACCGCCCCGATGACGACCCAGTCCGAACGCGCGAAGAACGCTCCCGATCGCAGGCGGCGATCGCGCTCCAGCCGACCGCGCGGCGGAAGCTCCTGGAACACGAGGATCGCGGTCGGATGGATGACGAGCTCCAGCCACACGACGTGCACGGGCAGGTACAGCAGCGGGAACCCGGCGAGTGGGATCACCGCCGCCGTGAGCACGAGCGGCACGTGGATCATCAGCAGGTACTGGAAGCTCGACTGCAGATTGCGAAAGAGCTGCCGGCCCTCGGCCACCGCGCGCACGATCGTGCCGAAGTCGTCGTCGAGCAACACGATCGACGCGATCTCCCGCGCGCTGCGCGTGCCGCGCGCACCCATCGCGATACCCACGTCCGCGGCCTGCAGCGCGGGCACGTCGTTCACGCCGTCGCCGGTCACGCCCACGACCTCGCTCGAGGCCTGCAGCGCGCGCACCAGCGTCAGCTTCTGCGCCGGGATCGCGCGCGCGACGACGTCGACGCCCGCGATCCCGTCCGGCCCGCCAGCCAGGAAGCGCTCGAGGTCGCTGCCCAGCACCACGCGCGGTCCGCCGGCTTCGTTGCCGAGCCCGATCTCGCGCGCGATCGCCTGCGCGGTCGCCGGATGATCGCCCGTGACGACGATGACGTGGATGCCGGCGGACCGAGACTCCTCGACGGCCTCGCGCACGCCGGGCCGCACGGGATCCTCGAACGCCAGCAGGCCTTCGAACCGGAACCCGCGATCGGGTTCTCCGCCCGGCCAGTCGCTGCGCGCGACGCTGCGCGATGCGCACGCGATCACCTTGTGGCCCTCGATGGCGAGCCCGAGCACTTCCGCCTCGATCGCGGCTCGCGCTGCCGCGTCGAGTCCGCAGAGGGCGAGCACCGTCTCCGGCGACCCCTTGGTCGCGACGAGCAGCGCGTCGGCCTGCGCGACGACGGCGGAGGCGCGCTTGCGATCCTCGGTGAAGGGGAATCGTGCCAGCACCTCGGCCGTCACCGCGATCCCGGCCTCACGATCCGCCAGTCCGATCACCGCGACGTCCACCGGATCCCCCGAATCGCGCTGCGACGCGAACGCCGCGGCGCGGAGCACGCGCTCGCGCGACGAACCCGGCGCCGGCAGGACGTGCGTCAGGTCGAGCCGCCCCTCGGTGATCGTGCCGGTCTTGTCCGAGCAGATCGTCGAGACGCGGCCGATGTTCTCGACGCTGACCGCGCGACGAACGAGCGCCTTGCGCCGCGCGAGCCGGTGAACCCCGACCCCCAGGAACACGGTGAAGACGACCGGGAACTCCTCCGGCAGCGCCGCGACGGCCAACGTCATGGCGCTGACGGCCGCGTCGAGCAGCCCATGGCCCTGCAACAACCGGATCGCCGCGAGCGCGAGGCACAGGAGCGCCGCGACGACGAGCAGCGCTCGCACGAGTCCGGCGATCGCGACCTGCAGCGGCGTGCGCGCGTGCGATCCCAGCACGGCGGACTGCACGATCGCGCCGTACAGCGTCTCCTTGCCGGTGAGCGCGATGCGCAGCGTGGCGCGCCCGGTCAGGAGCCGCGTGCCCGCGAAACCCCAAGAGCCGGAATCGACGAGGACCTCGCCGCCACCGCCCGGCCAAACGCGCAGCGCGTGCTTTGGCACGGGCAGCGATTCCCCCGTCAACGCCGACTCGTCGACCTGCGCCTCCGCGGCATCGACGACGATGCCGTCGGCGGGGAAGGACTCGCCCGCGGCGACGAATGCGAGGTCGCCGGGCACGACCTCGCCGGCCGGGATCTCGACCCGGACGCCGTCGCGCGTCACCAGCGCCGTCGTCGTGAGCAGCGACCGCAACCCGCTCGTCGACGCGCGCGTGCGCTGGTGGAGCCAGGCGTCCATCCCGGCCAGGGGCACGATCGAAACGAAGAGGACCGTCGCTTCGGCCCACTCCCCCAGCACGGCGTAGAGCACGCTCGTGAGCACCAGGAACCACAGCATCGGGTCCGCGGCGGTGTCGCGCACGAGCGCGAACACCTGGTTCTCGGGCACTTCGACGATGTCGTTCGGGCCGAATCGCGCAGTGCGCTCGCGCACCTCGGCCGGGGTGAGCCCGCGCGCGCCGTCGCCCAGCCCGGCCAAACGATCGAGGGGGAGGCCGTGGTTCATGGCGCCGCGCGGGCGAGAGGTGGAATCCTACTCGTGCACGGGCGGGACCGGTCCGCAGTCCGTGCCCGGACCGTCAGTCGGTCGAGTTCACCACGATGCGGCTCTTCACGCCGTGGACGCCGCGCGCGTGCGCGGCGAGGCGCTCGATCGCGAGCTTCTCGGACCACGAGCGCACCGCACCCGAGAGGGTCACGACGCCGTCTTCGACCTGGACGTCGATGCGCTTCACTTCGCGCTCGGTCTGACGCGCGAGCGCCTGGAGGATCGCCGAGCGCACGTGCGCCGCGTCGACGGCTTCGGGGCTGACGACGACGTCGTTGCGCACGCCGCGGACACCGGCGAGTCCCTCGACGCAGCGCCCGACCTCCTCGCGTTGGAATCCGGTCGAGACCTGGCCCTCGAGCGTCACCCAGCCGTCCATGACCGTCGAGAGGATGCGCTCGCTCGGCACGTACGTGTTCCACTGCAGGGCGCGGCGGACGGCCTCGGCGATCTGCGAGTCCGTGCGCTTCCACGGAGCGGGGATGCGGACCTCGAGCTCGTTCGCGACGTCGAGGACGCCGGGCACGCGATGGACCGCGTCGCAGGCCGCCAGCTTCTTGGTCCAGCTGTCGATCGGACCCACGAGCGTGACGATGCCGTGCTTCACCTGGACGCCGACGTCCGAACCGTCGAGGCGCGGCTCCCAGAGGAGCTCGCGCGCGACCTCGTGCTGGATCTCGAGGTCGCTCTTGCGCTGGATCGTGGTCTTCATGTCAGTGCCTCTCGTTCGCTTTCGAGGGACCCAGGGAGCGCGCGACAGGCCCGCACGCTGCGGGCTCGTCGCTGCACCGCGCAAGGTAAGCGCGAGCTTCCCCGCCGGCGCTACGCACATCGGCGCAGGGATACGGGGATCGGCTTCGGTCCGGAGCGCTCCGCGAGTCCGGTGCCACGCAGCGCTGGGACGGTCGACTCGCCCCCACCGACGGGGTGCGCCGCCCTACCCACTCCACCTTCCCCTCGTCCGCATCGCGTCGTATCGAAGCTCGCCGCCTGGCCGGCGAGGATGTCGCGACCGGGAGGCATGCGAGCCGCACGACGGCCCGCCTCCGGAACGCACCGCGCGAACCCCGCGCCCAGGCCGGGCCGACATCGCGTCCGGCACAGCGCGCATCTCGATTCGAAGGGGGGCTCTTTCGATGAAACGCTACCTTGCACCGCTGCTCGGCTTGGGCCTCGCGTCCTCCGCGACCGCGCTCGCCGGCACGCAGTACGCGCTCGACGACGGCGTGCCCAACTCCGGGCTCACCTGCGCGATGCCCGCGGACTACTGCTGGTTCCAGTCGTTCTCGACCGTGACGGAGTCGGACCAGATCACGAACGTCCAGGTCATGTGGCAGCCGGGTCAGGTCCCCGCCGGGACCGCGGTCCGCCTCTGCGTGTGGGAAGACCCGAACGACGACGGAGATCCGGCCGACGCGCTGCTGGTGGGCAGCCTGACGGCCACGGTGCCGAACGTCGCGAACCTGATCTACACCACATATCAGCTCGGCTCGCCGGCCCACGTGCAGGGCAGCTTCTTCGTCGGAGCGTTCCTCACGACGAACGGATCGTTCGGCACGATCGCGCTACTCGACTACGACTCGGGCCTCAGCGGCCACGCCTACTACGCGATCGACGGAGCGGGCGTCTTCGATCCCGCGCACCTGTCGCGGTCCTTCTACAACCACATCGAGGTGCTCGGCGGCGGGATCCACGGCGTCTTCCTGCTGCGCGCCGAGGGTTCGGGCGACGCTCCGGCCGTCTACTGCACCGCGAAGACGAACTCCCTCGGCTGCCGGCCGCGGATCGCGGCACTCGGCGCGCCGAGCGCGAGCTCCGGCGCGGGGTTCTTGATCACGGCCTCGGACGTGCGCAACCTGCAGAGCGGGATCCTCTTCTACGGAACGAGCGGACGCGCGAGCACGCCGTTCCTGGGCGGGACGATGTGCGTCCAGTCGCCGCTGCGGCGCACGTGGATCCAGAACGCGGGCGGCAGCATCGGTTCCGCCAACTGCAGCGGCGTCTACCACTTCGACTTCAACGCCTGGGTCGCGAGCGGCGCCGACGCGCGGCTCGCGGCGGGCACGACGGTCAACTGCCAGTTCTACTCGCGCGATCCGGGCTTCCCGCCGCCAGACCACATCGGACTGACCGATGCGCTCGAGTTCACGCTCCTGCCCTAGTCGGGCGGACGCGCGCCAGCGTGCGCGCCTTGCGCCGGACCCGGCCCCCCGCCGCGGTCCGGCGCGCGGATTTCGGGAGGACCCGCGCGCGCGCGGACTTCGCGGCACGACGGGACCAGCGGGCTCCGGTAGCATCCCTGCGCGCCGACCGTCGTCCGCCACGACCCGCTCCCAGAACCGAGATGCACATCGGAATCGCCTACGACCTGAAGACGGACTTCGAAGTCGCCGCCTCCGGGCCGGAGGACGCGCTCGAGGAGTACGACTCTCCGACGACGGTCGACGGCATCGAGCGCGCCCTGCGCGCGCGCGGCCACACGGTGACGAAGCTCGGCGGCGGGCGGCGTTTCCTCGCGGCCGTGCTCGAATCACCGCCCGAGCTCGTCTTCAACATCTCGGAAGGCCACGGCTCGCGCTCGCGCGAGGCGCACGTGCCGGCCGTGTGCGAGATGCTGAAGATCCCGCACACGCATTCGGATCCGCTGACGATGTCCTTAGCGCTCGACAAGGCGATGGCCAAGCGCCTCGTCGCGATCGCGGGTGTGCCGACGCCGCGCTTCGCGGTCGTGGAGAGTTCGCGCGACCTCGCCAGCTTGAGCCTCGACTTCCCGCTGTTCGCCAAGCCCCTCTTCGAAGGTTCGAGCATGGGCATCCGCAAGAACTCGCGCATCGCGAACGCGGGCGAGCTCGACGAACGCGTGGGCACGCTGCTCGAGCACTACCACGAGCCGGTGCTCGTCGAGGAGTTCTGCAGCGGACCCGAGTTCACCGTCGCCGTGCTCGGCACCGGCGCGACGGCGCGCGTGGTCGCGCCGATGGAGATCGTGCCCAGGAAGGTCGCGGTGTCCGACTTCGTCTACTCGCTCGAGATGAAGCGCAGCACGAACTGGCGCGAGGAGCTGGAGTACGTCGCTCCGCCGCGCCGCGACGCCGCGTTCGTCCGCTCGATCGAGACGCTCGCTCTGAACGCCCACCGCGCGCTCGGATGCCGCGACATCTCGCGCATCGACGTGCGCGTCGGCCGCGACGGCGCGCCGAAGTTCATCGAGGCCAATCCGCTGCCGGGCGTCGCGCCGGGCTGGAGCGACCTGGCGCTCCTGTGGGACGGAATCGGACGCACGTACGAGGACCTCGTGAACTCGATCGTGGACGAAGCGCGCGCCCGCTTGCGACTCCCATGACGCGCGTCGCGGTCGTCTACAACGACGATTCGGCGCTCGCCAACGGCGACGCGCAGGATTCGATCGCCGTCCAGGGCGTCGTCTCGTGCGCGCAGGCCGTCGCCGACTCTCTGCGCGCGCGCGGACACGCTGCCGAGCTCCACGCGCTGCCCGGAGATCCGCGCGAGGTCGCCGCGTTCGTCGGCGCACTGCGCGCGGACGTCGTCTTCAACCTGGTCGAGGCGATCGGCGGCGACGCGCGCCGCGAGCCGGCGTTCGCGTGGGCCTGCGAGCTGCGCGGGCTCGCCTACACGGGCTCGCCACCGCGCGCGATGACGCTGTGCCTCGAGAAGCCGGTCGCGCAGGCGCTGCTCGGCGCGAGCGGCGTCCCGGTCCCCCGCCACGTCGTGCTCGAGCGCGGCGACGAACCGCTCGGCGGGATGAAGCTGCCCGCGATCGTGAAACCCTCGCGCGAGGACGCCAGCCACGGCATCGAGTCCGCCAGCGTCGTGCGCGACGAGTCGAGCCTGCGCGCTCGCGCCCGCCACGTGATCGAGCACTACGCGCAACCGGCGATCGTCGAGGAGTTCGTCGACGGCCGCGAGATCAACGTGGCGCTGCTCGACGGTCCGCGCGGTCTCGAGGTCCTGCCGTTGTCCGAGATCAACTACGCCGGGTTCCCCGACGACATGCCGCGCATCGTGTCCTACGCCGGCAAGTGGATCGAGACGAGCCGCGACTGGGCGCTGACGCAGGTCGTCGCCGCACGCGGGCTCGACGACGCGCAGCGCGCGCGCATCGAATCGATCGCCCGCCGCGCCTTCGGGGTGCTGTCGCTGCGCGGTTACGGCCGCGTGGACATGCGCCTCGACTCCGGCAGCGGCGAACCGTACGTGATCGACGTGAACCCGAACCCCGACATCTCACCCGACGCCGGCTTCGCGCTGGCCGCGGCGCGCGCCGGTTACGCGCACGCCGACGTGGTCGAGCGGATCCTGGCGAGCGCGCTGGATGCGCACGCGTCCTGATACGCGACACGCAACGCGACGACGCCCCCCCAGCTCAGGCTGGGAAGTGCCCAGACGGCTGACTGGAGGTCGTCACGGGCACCGTCCGCGTTCGGGGCGCGGAGCGCGATCCCCGGCGTCCACGTCGTACCCGTGTGCCCGGACAGAGTGGTCACAGGCCGGACGGGTTGTGCACCTGCCCGATGCGATACTCGAGCCGCTGCACCCAGGCGTGAGCGCTGGCGCCTTCCCCCGGAGAACGGTCGCGGCGGCCCAATCAGGACTCGGCGAGCCGCGTTCCGAACAGGGTGAGGCACCCGTGGGGCCACCGCGACGTCCGTTATTAAAGGAACAGGGCGTTCGCTTTCATAACGAGAGCGACAGCTAAAGAACTTTTCGTTGCGAGGACGTCTTCGCCCCGCTGGCCGAGCGGCGACCTCCGGGGAGCCCATCCTCGGCCGGATTCCGGCGCGACCTTCACGATCTCTTGATCTCGGTCGAGCGCGGCTCGCCCTTAGAGTGCGGCCCTCGCCGACATTCGAGTGCACCTCGACACGTCGCGAGCACGGCCCCCTCGCTCATGCCGACCTCGTCGAACAGGATCGCACGACGTCCGTGCGCGGTCGCCCTCGTCCTGCTCGCACTCGCCGGATGCGGTGCTGGTCGCCGCACGCCGGAACCGGCATCGTCTGCGACCGCGACCTCCGACCTGGACGAGCGGATCGCGCGGGCCGGGAGCGGCGACCTCGAGGCGCAACTCCTGCTCGCCTCGATGTACTTCGACGGCGCGGGCGTGCCGCGCGACGAGGCCGAGGCCGCGAAGTGGTTCGCGCGCGCCGCGGAGCGGAACGATCCGCGGGCGCAGTACGCGTTGGCGGTCCTGGCGACGGATCCGGCCGAGAAGGCGCGCTGGCTCGGACTCGCGGCGCAGCAGGGGCACGTCGGCGCGCAGCGCACTCTCGGCGTGGCGTACCTCGCCGGGGCCGGCGTCGCGGCGGACGCGAACGAGAGCGCGCGCTGGTTCCGGCTCGCCGCGGATCAGGGCGACGCGGAGGCGCAGTTCCTGCTCGGCATGCTGTGCGCCGAAGGTCGCGGCGTGGCCCGGGACGACGTCGAGGCGGTGCGCTGGTTGCGCGCGGCCGCCGATCGCGGCTTGCCAGAGGCGCAGCGCAGCCTGGCGAACTGCTACGCGAAAGGCCGCGGAGTTCCCGAGGACGCGTCGCAGGCGGCGGCGTGGTGTCGGCGCGCCGCTGAGCAGGGTCTGGCCGAAGCGCAGGCCGACCTCGGGCTCATGTACGTCCAGGGCCGCGGCGTCGCGCAGGATCCGGCGGAGGGCGCGCGCTGGCTGACGCTGGCGGCCGAGCGCGGCATCGCGATCGCGCAGTCGAACCTCGGGCTCATGTACCTGCAGGGACAAGGCGTCGCCAAGGACGACGCGCTCGCCGCGCGCTGGTTCGAGCGCGCCGCCGAACGCGGAGTCGCCGCCGCGCAGGTCCGCATCGCGACGATGTACGAGCGGGGCCGCGGCGTCGCCCAGGACGATGCGAGCGCCTACGCGTGGTACACGGTAGCCGACTCGCACGGAGAGTCGAGTGCGCGCGAACGCCGCGAGCAGCTCGCGAAGCGCATGACGCCGGAGCGGATCGCGACGGCCGAAGCGCTCGCGAAGGAGCTCGACGCGCGCATCTCGCCGCGCTGACGTCCCGACGACCGGCGCGCGGCTCGCGACGGGGCTCGCCAGCGACGCCGGCGAGCACGTTGGGCGCGCGGCGTGCGGTTCAGGCCGCGAGGCTCGACTGCACCTGGCCCGTCCAGCGCATCGCGTCGAGGTAGCACGCGCGCAGCGTCGCCGGATCCCACGGACCGCCGTCGAGCTGCTTCCAGTCTGCGCGTTCGCACGCTTCGGCGACGCGCAGTGTCGCGCCGAGTTCGCCCTCGTGCAGGAGCAGCGCGTCCGAGAGATCCTGCGCGAGGCCGAGTCGGTTCACGATCTCGTCGAGCGGCTGGTCGACGAACGCGTCCAGCAGCGAGAGCAACCCCGCGCTGAAGTGGCGGTGGGGTTTGCCCATCATGCGCTGGCCGAGGGTCTCGCACATCCGCGCACGCACGAGCGCCAGCTTCACGAGCTCGTGCGGCTTGCCCTCCAGTCCCGCGAGCAGGAGCATCGCCACGCACTCGCGCAACCGGTCGATGCCGAGCATGACGACCGCGTGACGCAGCGACTCGATCGGCTCGCGCACGCCGAACACGGCCGCGTTCACGTAGCGCAGCAGCCGGATCCCGAGTCCGACGTCGGCGGCGATCAGCGTCTCGATGCGCTCGAGCGACGTGCTCGGGTCCTGCAGCTCGGTGAGCAGCCGCAACAGCGCATTGCGGTCCGTGGGCATGCGCCGCCCCGGCACGATGTCGGGGCGCGCGAAGTGGCAGCCCTGGAACAGGTCGAAGCCGGCCTTCAGCGCGGCGGCGTGGACGGTCCGCGATTCGACCTTCTCCGCCAGAATCCGCAAGCCGGGCCGGTCGACGGCGCGGAACGCGGCCGCGATCTCCTGCTCCGAGCGGTCGAGCACGTCGAGCTTGACGAAGTCGGCCAACTCGAGGAGCTGTTCGGTGCGCTCGTTCAGGACGAAATCGTCCAGCGCGATCTGATAACCGTCCGCGCGAGCGTGACGCAGCGCGCGCAGGACCTCGGCGTCCGCCTCGACGGACTCCAAGACCTCGAGCACGACGCGGTTTCGCGGGAGGAAGCGGAAGTGCTCCTCGGTCAGCGCGATGCGCGGCAGGTTGATCCAAGCGCGCACGGGCCCGACGAGCTCGTCGAGTCCGATGTCCATGACGGACTGGACCGACACCATGGCAGTGGCGACCTCCGGCGATCCGATGTCCGCACGATCGACGTGCGACGAGCGGAACAAGAGCTCGTACGCGGCGAGGCCGTTCGTGCGGTCACAGATGGGTTGTCGCGCGACGAGCGCTTGTTCGGCGAGCATCCAGGTAACGGGGCGGGTTGGGAAGCGCGGGGAAGTCGCGGGACTTCGTGATGACGGATCCTATCGGCAGGTACGCGGCACGAGACCCTCATGAAAACAGGAGCGCTCCGTGCGGTTTTCCAGCCAGTGGGAAGTTCCTTCCCAGGGTCACCGGCGGCCTCGCGGCGTGCTGCCCGCGTGATGGGAAGCCGGCCGCTGGTCCACCCGGCCGACCGAGTCCGCCCACCCGGGCCGGCCCCCGAACGAACACGCGAGCCGCGCCTCGCGGCGTGCTGCCCGCGTGATGGGAAGCCGGCCGCTGGTCCACCCGGCCGACCGAGTCCGCCCACCCGGGCCGGCCCCCGAACGAACACGCGAGCCGCGCCGATCGAGCACTCTCCGGATCGGACCGCGGTCGCGTTCGCGGCGCGCAGTGCGAGATGCTCCGACTCGCATCGACTCGGAGTCGCGCGCGTCCAAGCGGCTCGCCACGCTCGCTCGGGACGACGCAGCAGAGCCTGCGTCTTTGTAAAGCACCGCATCCGAGACACGCAGCACGCAGCGCTCGCGAACACCTCAACCGGATTCGACGACCGCTCCGATAGCGGGCTTCATGAGTCCTTCGCGCAATCCGCACCACTTCTCGACGTTCGCACTCGGCGCGCTCCTCGCACTCGCAACGAGCTGCGCCAGTCCCAAGCGCGAAGGCTGGTACGAGTACGAGCGCGGCGACGTCGCCGGCGCGCTGGCGGAGTGGAAGCCGCTCGCCGAGCAGGGCGACGCCGACGCGCAGTTCCTCGTGGGCGTGATCCTCGACGAAGGGCGCGGCGTCGCGGCCGATCCTCTCGGAGCGGCGCACTGGTGGCCCCGCGGCGGGGCAAGGCAACGCGGCCGCCGCGCAGACGAACCTGGGCCTCCTGTACTACGACGGTCGCGGAGTCGAGCGAGCGATCGCACGCCGAAGCAGCCGCGTGGTTCGGGCGCGCGGCCGAGCAAGGCTACGCGCGCGCGCCCAGACGAACCGCGGCGTCATGTACCTCTTCGGGCAGGCGCTGCCGCGGAACGACGAGCAGGCGCGCACGCTGTTCCGCCTCGCCGCGCAGCAAGGCGACGCCAAGGCACAGCGACTGCTCGGCTCGATCTACCACGAAGGCGTCGGCGTGGCGGAGGACGAC
Source organism: Planctomycetota bacterium (assembly GCA_044221705.1). Taxonomy (GTDB): domain Bacteria; phylum Planctomycetota; class UBA1135; order UBA1135; genus JAEUHZ01. Next base: position 30,259 of record JBGAOR010000004.1, on the reverse strand, counting down.
ACGCAGGGCGCGCAGTGGCTCGGGCTCGCGGCGGGACAGGGCGACGCGACCGCGCAGACCCTGCTCGGCATCCTCTGCTTCGGAGGCGAAGGCGTCGCCCAGGACGACGATGCCGCCGCGGACTTGCTGCGGAAGGCCGCGGACCAGGGCGTCGCCGCGGCGCAATTCTCGCTGGGCTGGCTCTACTGGCGCGGTCGCGGCGTGGACCAGGACGATGCGACCGCCGCGCGCTGGTTCGGACGTGCGGCCGAGCAAGGACTCCCGGTCGCGGAAGCGCAGGTCGGGCTGATGCTCCTCTCGGGACGCGGCGTCGAGCGCGACGACGCACGAGCGGCGCACTGGCTCGGTCTCGCGGCGGAGCACGGTTGCGCACTGGCGCAGTACGACCTCGGTCTCCTGTACTCGAAGGGGCAGGGCGTCGAGCTCGATCTGGATCGCGCGGCGCAGTGGCTGCGTCGCGCGGCGGAGCAAGGTCTGGGCGTCGCGCAGGAGAAGCTCGGGCGGATGTACGAGTTCGGCCGCGGTGTCGAGCGCGACGAAGTGGCCGCGTACGCCTGGTACAGCGCCGGCGCGGCGAATGGTCATGCGGCCGCGGAGGACGAGCGCGAGCGGCTGGCGAACACGCTCGATTCGGCACAGATCGAGCGGGCCACCGAGATGGTCCGCGGCGGCGTCAGCGGTCGGTAGTCGGGCGACCGTCGACTATCGTCCACCCAGCGCCTTTTCGATGCGGCGCGTGTTCTCCGCGATCGCGGGCACGCCGGGACGGATCGATTCCGCGCGGCGGAGCAGGTCCAACGCCTCGCTCAACCGTCCGGCGCGTTCGCGCAGCAGCGCGAGGTTGTTCAGCGCGGTGATCGAACGCGGGTCGCGCGACAGCACGCGCTCGTACTCCGCCGCCGCCCCCGCGAGGTCGCCCTGGCGCTCGAGGACCGTGGCGAGGTTCACCCGCAGCGCGTGCTGATCCGGCTGACGTTCGAGCGCGCGCTCCAGCGCCTGCCGCGCCTCGGCGTCGCGCCCGAGGCCGGCCAGCGCGATCCCGAGGTTCGCGAGCGCCACGTCGTCGCCGGGTCGGATGCGCAGCGAGGCCGCGAAGTGCCTCTCGGCACCGGCGAAGTCGCGCGCCTTCAGCGCCTCGGTGCCGAGCTGGTCGTGCGCGCCCCAGGCGTCGGGCTCGAACTCGACGTTGTGCTCGAACAGGCGCACGTTGCTCTCGTACAGCGCCGCCTGCCGGAACGTCAGCGCGCCCAGCGCGGCGAGCACGATGCCCGCGACCGGCTTCCGCGCGCTCTGCGGCAAACGCGCTGCTGCTCCAGCGACGAACAGCGTCGTGAGCGCGATGCTCGGCACGTACTGCAGGTGGTCGGCGACGAACGCGAAGCGCAGGTAGGCGAAGGACACGAGCCCCGAGGCCGGCGCGAGCATGATCAGGAAGCTCGCCGCCGCGACGAAAGGACCGCGGCCGATGCGACCGCGCAGCATCCACAGCGCGATCGGCACCGCGAGCGCAGCGGCGAGCAGCGCGGCGTGCGCGAACGGCGCGGCCATCACGTCCCAGCGCGCGTAGTGCGTGACGAGCGGGTACGGGAACAGCAGCTTTCCCGCGTAGAACCAGGCTGCGCGGCCCGCGGCCAGCGTGCGCTCGAGCGGCGTCGCATCGACCACGACGAGCGTGCTGGCGAGGTTCCCCTGCTCCAGCGCGACGTGCAGCGCTCCGAGCGCGAGCGCGACGCCGAACGACGGGATCGCGGCCGCGATCGTGGCGCGCTCCACGCTCCCCGTGCGCCACCACGCGAGCAGCAGGAACACGACCGGGAGCGGCGCGACGGCCGGCTTGCTCAGCATCGCCGCCGTGAACGCGAGCGCGGCGAGGACCACGCGCGCCCGGCGCCGGTCGTCGAGATAGCGCAGCCACTGGAACGTCGCGACCAGCGCGAACGCGCACGACAGCACGTTCTTGCGCTCGACGGCCCACGCGACCGACTCGACGTGCACGGGGTGCAGCGCGAAGACCGCCGCCGCCGTCCACGCTGCCGGAACGCGCAATTCGCGGAGGATGCACCACAGCACGCAGGCCGACGCCGCGTGCACGAGGATGTTCGTCGCGTGGTAGATCCACGGCTCCGCGCCGAACAGCTGGTGCTCGACCCAGAACGTCGTGAAGACGAGCGGGTAGTACTCGCGCGTCGCGCCCGGCCGGAACCAGATGTCGCCGAGCCCCGACCACGAGCGCAGGCACTCGTTGCCCGTGATGTAGATGCCGTCGTCCCACACGAATCCGGCCGAGAACGCCGGGAAGTACGCGACGAGGACGAGCAGCACGAGGAGCGCCAGGCCGAGCGCGCGGTGCTCCGCGCCCTGTGCGGGCCCTTCGTCGATCGGTGGTCTGGCTCGCTCGCGCACGGGTTCGGCCTGGAATACGAATCGGCCGCGAGCCTAACGCCTCGCGGCCGATTCCCCTGCGCCGAACCTCCGCGCTTCAGGCCGGACGGCGCATCATCTTCTGGATCTCGTGCAGGTGCGCCTGCTCCGCCGCGATCATGTCGCGCGCGTACTCCTCGAGCATGACGTCCCTGCCGGCCACCAGCCCGAGCAGCTCGCGGTAGGCCTCGAGCCCCTCGCCCTCGTGCTCGAGGCTCTCGGCCAGGATCTCGTCGACGCCGTGCTTGTGCGTCTCGAGCAGCTCCCCGATCTGCAGGCTCGGGTGCCCGCCGAGGTTCGTCACGTGCTCGCCGGCCTGCGTCGCGTGATCCATCGACTCCGTCGACTGGTCGCGCAACCACTTCACGATCGGGATCCGGTGGTGACCGAAGATCATGAAGGAGTAGTGCATGTAGCGGACGACGCCGGCCAGCTCGAGCTCGAGGATCCGGTTCAGGACGCGCACCACGTCCTTCGTGTCCAGCTCCGCGTGGCCGTTCAGCTCCTCGAGCCGCCGCTTCTCCTTGTTCTTCCCCACGGTGTGCCTCAGGACTTCTTCGAACCGGTCTTCTTGGATGCGGACTTCTTCGCGGGCGTCGGCGCCGGCGACTTCTTCGAGACCTTCGCGGGTGCGGACTTCGCGCTCGCCACTTTGGTCCCCGCGGGCGCCTTCGCGGCCGGAGCGCGCGGCGGCACGATGGTCCCGGCCCTGACGGTCGACGATTTCGTGCTCGCGGGCGCGCCTCCTTCGGCGATCGCGGCGAGCACCGCGTCGACGTGCCCCTCGACCTTGACCGGCGACCACACGCGCTCGACCTTGCCGTCGGCGCCGATCAGGAACGTCGAGCGGATCACGCCCGTCACGGGCTTGCCGTACATCATCTTCTCGCCGAACGCGCCGTAGAGCTTCGCGACGGCATTGCCCTCGTCCGAGAGCAGCTCGAACGAGAAGCCGTACTTGGCCTGGAACTTCTGGTGGCTCGCGATGCTGTCCTTCGAGACGCCGTAGACCGCGATCCCGGCCGAACCGAGGCGCGCGACGTTGTCGCGGAAGTCGCAGGCTTCCTTCGTGCAGCCCGGCGTGTCGTCCTTCGGATAGAAGTACAGGACGAAGCGCCGGCCGCGCAGGTCCTTCGTGGACACGCTGCGGCCGGACGTGGAAGGCAGTGCGAAGGCGGGAGCGGGGTTCTTCGGGCTCAACATGGGCAGATCCTCTCTCGACGGGCGGTTGGACGTGCGCAGCGTAGCGCGCGCGCCGGTTCCCTGCGCGAAGGGCCGGGACCCGGGCCGCCTCGCGTGAAACCTATGCGCCCTACAGGCGCGAACGCTTGTCGATCAGGTCGGCCAGGAGCCCGACGGCGAGCACGTTCATCATCGCCATCGCGAGCAGCGTCGTCTTGTCCGAGAGGTTCGGCGGCGACACGACGAACGCGTCGTAGTAGAGCGACGCCAGGAGCGCGACCAACACGACTCCCGCCACCGGGTACAGGACCTTGAGCGGGTTGAAGTACAGCACCGTCCTCACGATCAGCTGCGTGAAGCCCAGCGTGTCGCGGATCGGCCGGATCTTCGAGCGCCCCGAGCGCTTGGCGTAGTCGATCGGCACGTAGTCGACGCGGTGGTCGTTGGTCAGCGACGCCAGCGTGATCGTCGTCGTGAAGCTGAACCCGTCGGGCAGGATCGGCCGGTAGCGCACGACGAGCTCGCGCCGCATCGCGCGCAGCCCCGAGTTCAGGTCGGGGATGTTCGTTCCGGCCAGGTAGCTCGCCAGCCAGCGCAGGAACGCCTTCGCCGGCCGGCGCACGAGCGGGATGTGCACGTCCGCCCCGGTGCGCGAGCCGACGGCCATGTCGGCGCCGTCGTCGATGCACACCAGGAGGTCCGCGACCTTCGCCTCGGGATACGTGCCGTCGCCGTCCGTGATCACGACGACATCGTGGCTCGCGCGCACGAAGCCGGTCTTCAGCGCCGCGCCGTAGCCCTTGTTCCGCGGATGGCGGACGACCGTCAGCGCCGGGAAGCGCGCGCGCAGCGACTCGAGGACGCGCGCAGTCCCGTCCTGCGACCCGTCGTCGACCACCAGGATCTCGACCGGGACTCCGAGTCGCAGCCCCGCGAGGCGCTCGACTACGCCCGCGATGCCGCGCTCCTCATCGTAGGCGGGCACGACGAACGTGACGCCGCGAGCGGTCGGCCGGTCGGTCGGATCGTGAGGAGACTGCGTGGCGCGCGGAGGCAAGACGGTCTCTCTGCCATACCCCGACGGGGCGTTCAACGCAGAGCAGCCCGCGCGAACGCCGCGCGCAGCACCTTCGCGGTCAGGCCGGTGGGCCCGAGTTCGGCGATCCGGGCCGCGTTCGCGAAGCACAGCGGCGCAGCTGGCGGGCCCGCGAGCCAGCGCCCCTGGAACACGCGCGCGCGGATCCGGTGGCGCGTGATCGAGTGGGCCACGGAGCCGAGTTCGTCCCCCACGGCGAGCGCCGGGCCGCCGCGCGGGGCGCGGGGCCAATCGGCCTCGGCGAGGAGCCGCGCACCCGCGGGTTCGATCGTGGGCAGCTCCCACAGTCCCTCCATGCGACCGCCCGACCGGCGGCCGACGAGCCAACCGTCGCCAGAGCGCACGAGCGCGACGTGCAGCTCGACCTCGATCGCCGCCGAGCGGCGTTTCGGGAGCGGGAGCTCGTCCACGAGACCGCGCGCGTGGGCCCGGCAGTGCGCGCGGACCGGACAGGCGAGACACCGCGGCTCGCGCGGCACGCAGACGAGCGCGCCGAGCTCCATGAGCGCCTGGTTCCAGTCCCCCGCGCCGCGCCCGCCGAGCTCCGCGACGAGCAGGCGCGCGTGCCCCCACGTCGCCGCGCGAAACGCCGCCGATTCCTGCGGCGTGTCGATCGCGAAGAGCCGGGACAGGACGCGCGCCACGTTGCCGTCGACGAGCGGCTCGGGCTGGTCGAACGCGATGCTCGCGACCGCGCCGGCCGTGTAGGGACCGATGCCGGGCAGCGCGAGGAGCGCCTCGCTCGAGCTCGGGAAGACGCCCCCGTGGCGCTCGACGATGGTCCGCGCCGCTTCGTGGAGGGAGCGCGCGCGCCGGTAGTAGCCCAGCCCGCTCCAGGCAGCCAGGACCTCCTCGAGCGGGGCGGCCGCCAGCTCGGCGACGGTCGGGAAGCGCGCGATGAAGCGCTCGAAGTACGGGAGGACGGCCTCGACGCGGGTCTGCTGGAGCATGGCTTCGCTGATCCAGACGCGGTACGCGTCGCGGTCGCGGCGCCAGGGCAGGTCGCGCCGGGTGGCGGCGAACCAGGCGAGCAGAGCGGGAACCAACTCGGGCCCCACCCCGAAAGCTGACCCCGTCGGCTGTCCTTCTTCCGGGAGGCGGCCCGGGCGGGGTCCGGGCTCCGGGTCGGTTCGGGATCGAGCGGCCACGCGCGCGCCAGCAGAACACATCCGCGGGAAAGGACAATCGACCGGGGCAGCTTCGGGCGGGCTTGTCGTCAGGGTCCCGACCGGCGTACCACAACACCCATGCCTCGCGTCCACCGCCTCGTCCTGGGCCTCGTCTGTGGCTGGATCCTCGCGCGACTGCGGCTCGTCCCGGGAGATGCGTGGCTCGCGGGTCCGGCCTGCGAGGCTTCGGGCGCTCTCGTCGTCCGCGGCGCAGCGGTCGCGTTCGTCGGCTTGGCACTCGGGTCGATCGGGCGCGACGTCGGGTGGGCGTTCCTCGTCGGGCTCGCGGCGGCCGTCGCGGGACACGGGTTGCTGCTCGGGTGGCCGCTGGGCCTGCCAGCCTTGGACGTACTCGTCGCGGGCGCGGTGCTGGGCATCGTCGTGTGGACGGTGCGCCGGGACGAGGCGCGGCGAGCGGACTCGGGCCCGGTTCCCGCCCGCATCGGCGAGCGCATCGGGCTCTTCGTCGCCGGCGGCGGGGCGGCGCTCGTGCTCGAGGTCGTCGCGCGCCACCTGCGGCTCCTAGGCGGCGGCCTGGCGCAGGACGACGCGGCATTCGGGGCGACCTTCGCGGTCCTCGTCGCGCTGGGCAGCGTCTGCTTCGGCTGGATCACGAGCCTCAGGAAGCTCGAGCGCTGGGTGTTCCCCTGGCTCGTCGCGGCGACGGCGGCGGCGGGCTACTGGAGCCTGCGCACCGTCGAGGGGCTGGGCCAGATCCTCGAGTTCGGTCGCTTCCTCTCGCGCTACGGCCTCGACGCCTCGTGGCACTCGACGCTCGCGGCGGACGCGCTGATCGCCGGCGCGGTCCTCGTGCTGCCGGCGTTCCTCCTGGGGCTCGCGCTGCGCGGAGCGCGCGGCGCGGGCAGCCTCTCGAGCCTCCTCGTCGGTGCGGGTGTCGGCCTCGCGATCCTGCCGCGCATCCTGCAGCGCGATCCGGCGGCCGGCACGAACGTGACCGAGATCTTCTCGGCGCAGCTCCTGCCGTTCGGGGTGCTGGCGACCCTGCTCGGCGCGAGCCTGGCGATCTTCTCGGTGCCCGGATCCGGCGCGCGCCAGCGCTGGATCGGGTTCGCGCTGGCGCTGCCGCTCGGGCTGCCGGTGCTGCTCGTCGAGTCGAAGCCCTTGTTCCTGCTCTCGCCCTGGGAACGGCGGCCCACGCTGCCGTTCCTCGCGTTCGAGACCCCCGAGGGGCTCGCGACCGTCGAACCCGGGGACGGCGGGCTCAAGGTGGCGACGCTCGAGCGCCGGCGGCTCTCGCCCGGCCTCGACGGCGTGCGCGCGGACTCGCAGGCGATCCAGACCTCGTTCCTGGCGCTGCCCCGAGCGGTGCGCGAGGCCCGCGCCACGCGCGTGCTGCTCGTGGGCCAGCTCACGCAGGTCCGCGCGGCCGAGTTCGCGCGCATGGGCGCGGCGCGCATCGACCGCACGGGCGCGTGGCACGCGACGATGCCGCGGCTCGAAGGCGAGCTGCTCAAGGACTTCGTCGCGCTCCCCGGGGACGTGATCGAACCGCGCGAGGCGGCCGCGCGGCTCGCCGACGGCCGGTACGACCTGTGCGTCGCGCTCGCGACCGAGGGCGACCCGCCGCACTGGCGCGCCATCGCGGAAACGCCGGGGAACACCGTCGTCGTGCGCTGGTCGCGGATCGAGGAGCCGCTGGTGGCGCAGCTGCCCGGCTCGCGCTTCGCCGGCGCCGGCGCGCGCGAGCCCCTCTACGCCCTCGCGGGCGGCGGGCTCGACCAACTGATGCTGGGCGTGCTCGACGGCGCCGAGCGGCCGGCCGCCGGCGAGGGGGGCGAGATCGAGCTCGTGCGACTCGACGGATCGCCGCCCCGCACGCTGCCCGTCACGCGACTCGCGGAGCGCAAGCGCTGGCGCGCGGCATCCGCGACGGCGCGCGTCGCGGCCGTCCTGGTGCAGGAGGACGATCGCCTCCTCCTGCGCGGCGTCGACGCGTTCGCGCGCCTGCAGGTGCCGAGCTCGCCGTTCGAGACGGACAGCCAGCAGGTGGAGCTCGACGACGCGACGCTTTCCACCCTGCGCGACGCCGCGCTGGCCGGGCCGCCGTCGGCGTTCACCCGCGACGTGTGGAACTGGCTGGCGCGCGTCCTGGCCGGGAAGCGCGACGTGGCCGCGATCGAGACCCACGTCGCGCCGCTCGCCGCGCGCTGGGCGCCCTGGCCGGAGCTCGAAGTCGCCCTGGCGCGCGCCGACCTCGAGGCGCTCGATCCGGAGGCCGCGGCCCGCCGCCTGGCCCCCCTCGCGGCGGCCGCCGACCCCTCCTTCGATGTCCTGGCCGTCCTGGGCGAGGCGCGGGAGCAGGCCGGCGACGCCACCGGCGCCCTCGAGGCGTGGAAGCGCGCCCTGCTCCTGCGCCCCGCGGACCGCCTCGTCGGGCGGCGGCTCGCCATAGCGCGGCCGGCGAACCGGGCGGCCAGGACGCGGTCCGGCGCCTGCTCGAGGCGGAACCCGAGGACGAGGAACTGCGACCGTTCCTGGGCCCGGGCCCCTGGCCCGCCGTCCAGCGCGGGCCGGCGCCGGAAGCGAGACCCCACTAGGTTCCGACCGGGTTATGCTTGTTCCATCTTGTGGGCGCGGCGCAAACCTGCGCCCAGGCGCCTGAAGCGCGTCTTTCTTTCCACGTTTCGCTCCCGGACGTCAGGAACTTCCGCAGGTTCCGCCCCGTCCCAACCGAACGGCGCGCGCATCCACGGCCGTGGCGGACTGGCGGGCCCCACGGCCCCCAATCCGGCGTGCACCGTTTGCGACCTCTCTCAGAAGGAACGTTCCTCGATGATCCAGAAGACCTTGAGCGCCCTCGTGCTGGGCGGAATCGCCCTGGCGGGCGCGGCCGTGCTGGGCACGGCGCAGATCGAGCGCCTCGATCTGAACCAGATGGTGCAGCGCGCGGACGACGCCGTCATCGGCACGGTCACCGCCCGCAACGTGATCCGCATCGACCACCCGGTCGACGGACCCGAGCTCTACTACACCTCGCTCACGATCGAGGGCCGCTCGCTCTCGACGAACGAGCCGCGCACGGTCGACGTCTGGTTCGGCGGCGGCTTCATCGACGCGACGAACGGCGCGTTCAACTCGGAAGCGCCGTCCATGGACGACCAGAAGGTCGGCAACAAGGTCGTGGCCTTCTACAAGTTCGAGGAGAACATGGGCGGCGACCTGTCGGGCAACGCGCTCATGACCTGGCACGGCGGTCTGTACCGCACGTTCGAGTCGCGCCGCACGACCTTCGTGCAGGGCCGCGGCAACGGCTACGCCATCCCGACGAACGTGCGCCTCGACGAACTCGACGCGCAGGTCAAGTCCCTCGCCCAAGCCAAGCGGAAGTGAGCGAGAGCACCATGAAGACAACCCAAGTCCTCGGATCCCTCGCGGCGCTCGGCGTCGCCACTGCGCTCGTCCTCCCCTCCCGCACGGAGGCGTTCACGACGATCGGCGGAAGCCTCGGCCTGACCCAGCGCGACTACCGCGTCTACAACAACTTCACGGACCCGACCGCGAACGACAACACGACGCCCGATGCGAACTTCCCGGGCTACGTCGGCGTTGCGATGGCCATGTGGAAGGCCAACCTCGATTGGTCGAGCCGACTCCACGGCAACGGCAACGGCGACCCGCACCAACCGGCCGGCCTCGGCTCGGGGGGCGCGAACTTCGACCCGTCGTGGCAGGGCTACGCGACCGGCATCGGCGGCCTCAACGACAACATCATCTCGGAGATCCCGGGCAGCTCGGGCTCCGTGCTGGCGTTCTGCGAGACGCCGATCAGCGATGGCTGGCGCATCCGCGTCTACGCCGACGCCGCAACCTGGAACGACGGCCCGACCACGCCGAACAACCAGTTCGACCTGCAGGGCGTCGTCTGCCACGAGCTCGGTCACGCGCTGGGCCTCGGCCACACGACGACCGTCGGCGCGACGATGGAAGCCGCGGTCGCGAACCCGGCGGTCGCCTCGCGCTCGATCCAGGCCGACGACATCGCCGGCGTACAGTCGATCTACGGCGTCGCCAACTTCGCCGTGAAGCCGATCATCAGCAGCATCAGCACCGCGCCGGGCCAGCTGACGATCAACGGCTCGAACTTCTCGGGCAGTGGCCTCGAGGTCTGGTTCACCCAACTCGGCACGGGCGGCACGGGCGACCCGGTCAAGCTGACCTCCCAGACCTCGAACGGCGTCCAGATCGTCTGCGTCCCGCCGGCCAATGCCGGACCAGGCGATGTGCTGGTCAAGAACTCGGGAACGGGCAACGACAAGCTGTCGAACCCGTGGCCGTTCCAGCCCGACAACGGGCCCTCGTGCCCGCTGGCCTTCAACACCTGCTTCACCTCGCCGAACTCGGTGAACCCGGTTGGCGCGGTGATGGCCTACGCCGGCACGCAGTCGGTCGCGAACAACGACTTCGTGTTGCTCGCATCGGGCTGCCCGCCGAACACGTCGGGGATCTTCTACTTCGGCGCGAATGAGACGTTCGCGAACTTCGGCAACGGGTTCCGCTGCATCGGGAGCCCCACGTTCCGCCTGGGCGTCATCCAGGCAAACGTCTTCGGCGACGCCGTCCAGAACCTGAACATCCCCTCGGCACCGGGCGGGATCAGCGCCGGGCAGACGAAGTTCTTCCAGTTCTGGTACCGCAACCCGGCCGGCGGCGGGGCGGGATTCAACCTGAGCGACGCGCTGGGCGTGCCGTTCTGCCCGTGACCGATCGCTGACCGTGCGGTCGCACACGGCGACCGCGTGGGTCCGAACCGGGGAGGCTCCGCGAGGGGCCTCCCCGTCGCATGTGCGGCCTGCGCCGGGACTCCGAGAACACGGGTTGCCGCGCGCGTGACAACCGCTAGTGGACTGCGGTGCAATCCCGCACCCCCGTGCCGACCCCGCAATCCGAATTCGCCCCCGCCCCGCCCTGGAGCACTGCCCGGCGGATCGCACTCGGCCTCGTGGTCGTCCTCGCGACCGTCTTCGCGTACGGGCCGGTCTTCGGCGCGGGCTTCGTCTACGACGACCACCTCGTCGTGCTGCGCAATCCGGCGGTCGCGCAGTTCGACCTCGGGGCGTTGCTCACGCGGCCGCTGTGGGCGTTCTACAGCCCGGAGGCCGAGCTCGCGGTCGGCTACTGGCGCCCGGCTTCGAGCGTCCTCCTCGCGCTGGCCTACGCGGTGGCCGGTCCCGCTCCGCTCGCGTTCCACGCGCTCGTCGTCGGGCTGCACCTCGCGGCCTGCGGGGCGGCCTGGGCGCTGGCGCGGCGCATCGCCCAGAGCGACGCCGTCGGCTTCGCGGTGGCCCTGCTCTTCGCCGTCCACCCCGTCCACGTCGAGAGCGTCGCCTGGATCAGCGCGGTGGGCGACCCCGCGTTCGGCCTGTGCGCGCTGCTCGCGCTGGAGCGCCACCTCGCCTGGCGCGACGCGGGCTCGAAGGGATCGCCGTGGATCGCCGGAGCGTTGCTCCTGGCCGGCCTGACCGCCAAGGAACTCGCCGCGGGGACGATCGTGGCCGTCGTCGTGCTCGATCTCGCGCTCGGCCGCCGGCCGTTCGTGTGGCGCGCCTACGCGCCGTACGCCGCCGCGTTCGGCCTGTACGTGGCGGCGCGCATGCTGGTCTTCCACAGCGTCTGGGCCGGCTTCGATCGCACGACGACCGAGTTCGGCGTGAGCGCGACGCGCCTGATGCTCCTGCGCGCGGAGATCCTGGGTCTGGGCTTGCGCTACTCGGCCTGGCCCTCCGACCTGCGCCTGTTCCATCCGTTCGCGCCGGACGCCGGTCGCGCGGGCCTCGCGGTCCCGCTGGCGCTGCTGGCCGGCTGGGCTGCGCTGTGCGCGTGGCTCGCTTGGCGCAGGGACCGCGTGCTGCTCGCCGCAGCGTCGCTCGCCCTCGCACCGCTCGCCGTGATCGTCGTGCGCGTCGGCGCGCTGGGCTCGTTCCCGTTCTCCGAGCGGTACCTGTACGTGGCCGTGTTCGGCGTCGCGCTGTTCGCGGTCGTGCTGGTGCGCCGCTGCCTGCCGAACGCGTTGTCCGTCGCGACGCTGGCGATCGTCGCGCTCGGTGCGGGGACGGCAGCGCGCGCGCAGGCGCGCACGTGGCACGACGACGCGACCCTGTTCCGCACGGCGGCCCAGCGCAGTCCGCGCGCGCCGTACGCGCGCTGGCTCTACGGTCGCGAGCTCATGGAGCACTACCGCGCCACGCACGACGGCGAAGCGCTTCGCGGCGCGGAACGCGAGTTCCAGGAAGCGCTCGCGCTGCTCGAATCGGCGCAGAAGGGCGACGGGTCGATCTTCGGACTCAGCGACGACCACGTGCAGGCGAACGTGGGTCTGGGCTGGGTGCTGCTCTACCTGGCCGAGGCCGACGGCACGCGCGACTTCGAGCCCGCGGAGGTCGTCTTCCGCATGGCCTCGAAGCGCTACCCCGACAGCGAGGAGGCCTGGACCGGGCTCGGCGTCGCGCTGATGGAGCGCGGCGAGATCGCGAGCGCGAAGGAAGCCCTGCAGCAGGCGCTGAAGGTCAACGAGCGCTTCGTCGAGGCGCACAGGAACCTCGGGCGCCTCTACATGCGCACCGGCAACTGGGCCGCCGCGCGCGCGTCGTTCGAGTCGGCGCTGCGCTGGCAGCCGGACGCGCCCGATTCGCTGATCCTGCTGGGCAGCGCGCTCGAGCGCGGCGGCGACGACACGGGCGCACGACGGAGCTTCGACCGCGCGGCGCAGCTCGCGCCGGCGGACGCGCGCCCCCTCGTGCAGCGCGCGATCCTCGCGGCGAAGGGCGCTCGCTTCGACGAGGCGTTGCGCGAGCTCGAGCGGGCGATCGAGCTCGATCCCAAGAGCGCGGAGGCGTACCTCACGCGCGGGAAGATCCAGGCCGCGCGCGGCGAGAACCACGGCGCGCTCGCGTCGCTGCAGCGCGCGTGCGACCTCGATCCGAACTCCTTCGAGGCGCTCTACAACACCGGCATCCTGTCGCTGCAGCTCGAGGGCGTCCCCCAGGCGATGCCGTACCTCCTGCGCGCGTACGAGAACCGGCCGGACGAGGCGACGGGCAAGCAGCTGACCGAGGCGATCCGCAAGCTGCCGGTCGCGAGCCCCGAGGCGTTCGTGCAGCTTGCGACCTCGGACGCCGACCGAGGCGACGTCGACGGTTCGCTCGCGTGGCTGGCCGACGCGCTCGAGCTGCGGCCCGACGACGGGTCGGCGAACTTCCTGCAGGGCGCGATGCTCAACAAGAAGGGCGACAAGCCCGGCGCGCGCGCCGCGTGGGAGAAGGCGGTGAAGGCCATGCCCGAGAGTTTCCCGGTGCACGACTCGCTGGCGGGCGTGCTGCTGGACCTGGGCGACAAGGCCGGCGCGTTGAAGCACTACGAGGAAGCGCTGCGCATCCTCGAGAAGTCGGCGGCCGGCTCGAACCAGTTCGACCAGCCGCTCCAGGTGTTGCGCGGCAAGATCCAGCGGCTGCGCGAGGGAGGCTGACCGCGTGCGCTGGCTCGCGGGGTTGTCGCTCCTGCTGGCCGCGCTGGTCGCGCTCGTCTGGATCGTCACGGGATCCGCCCGCGAGGCGGATCCGCTCGCGCAATCGACGGCCGTCGAGCGGGAACTCGCGGGTGCGACGCAGCGCTCGCGGTCGGAGTTGAGCGGAGCCGGATCGCGCGAGACGTCGACCTTGGACTCGGACACCGGCCACGACGCCGTCGCCGCGAGCGCGCGCACGCCGACGCGGCGCGGACCGAGCTCGATCCGCGGCCGCGTGCGGCGCGCGAACGGCGATCCGGCCGGGCGAACCTTCGTCGGACTGTTCGCGCCGGCCGCGCGCGACGACGGCGCCACGAGCCCCTTCGCCGCGGTCTTCGCCGGCAACGACGCGTTGCGCGAGTACCTGCGGATCGTGCGCATCTGGACGCAGGCCGACGACGCCGGGGAGTTCGTGTTCGACGATCCGGACCCGGGCACGTGGATCGTCCGCGCCGAGGACGGACCGCTGCTCGCCGCGGCGACGGAACCGTTCGCGCTCGAGCTCGGCGCGTCGCGGGCGGGCATCGAGATCACGCTGCCGCCGGAGGCCTGGCTCGAAGGCCACGTGATCCTGCCGCCCGGCGGCACGATGCCGAGCAGCTGTCTCGAGCTGCGCGCGAACGCGGCGTTCTCGATCGCGCGCTGGATGCCGACCGCGGCGGACATCGTCGAATCGGTGCGCTGCGTGCCGGACGAGGAGCTGCGCTTCCGCCTCGGACCGGTCGAAACGGGGCTATTCACGGTCGGGATCGTCGTCGACCGCGAGCTCGAGCGTCGCGGCCGCCCTGCCCCCACCGCTGGAGACGTCGTGCCGATCCTCGACCTCTACCTGGGCGAAGGCGTCACGCAGCGCGACATCGACGTGCGCGCGGGATTGCCCGGGTCGATCGGGCTCGTGCTGGATCTGGGTTCGTTCGAGCCGAGGCCGCCTCCCGGGCAGCGCGTCTTCGCCCCGGCGAAGGGCGTCCGGATCACGGCGCTGCCGTGGGAAGGCGCGCAGCGCGTGTTCGCCGTCCAGGCCAACGTCGCAGTCGGAGATCCGATCGAGCTCGGCCCGCTGGCGGTCGGATCCTGGCAGATCACGGCACAGTTCCCGGGCGACGGACCGTGGACCTGGATGCTCGGAGATCCCGTCCGCGTCGAAGCGGCGCGGCGCACCGAGGTCCGCTTCTCGCTCGACGTCGCGCGCTACACGCTCACGTTGCTGGATGCGACGAGCGGCGGGCTGCTGGCGGGCGCCGTGGAAGTCGGATCGGACGAGAGCGGCGGTGGGATCGTCGTGCACCACAACCTGTCGGTCCCGGGCCAGCTCGAACTCGCGCTGCCGCCCGGCGAGTACAAGCTCACGGCGCGAGAGGAAGGGCTCGACGAGCTGGTCGACGACCCGAACGGCTGGGTGAAGCTCGTGTGGGACTCGACGGGGCCGCGCACGACGACGCTGCGCGTGCCGCGCTGATCGGCGCGGCGCGCAGGCGCGGGTTCACGACCACCAGGTGACGAGCAGCCCGTTCGAGAGGTTGAACGTCGCGCTCGTGCAGAACGCCGCGCTGTTGCGGTACCAGATCTGGTAGACGCGCGAACCCGGCGCCGTCACGAGCCCGCGCACCGAGACGCTCGCATCGCCCGCGACCGGATACTGCGACGCGCCGCCCGCGTTCGACTTCGTGCCGAGCCGGATCACCGAGCCGCCCGCGCAGCGCAAGCCGTCGCCGAACGCGACGCCCGCGCCGCCGCTCTGCGCCGACGTCCCTTGGAAGTAGAGCGCCGAGCTGTTCGGCATCGCTGCGCCGCGCAGCACGAGCGTGTCGGCCGTGAGGCTCGACGCGCCTTGCGCGGTCAGGCGTCCGCCGGTGCCGAACGAGCTGGCGCAACCGGCCTGTTCGATCGGCGCGCTGGCATTGCCGCACGGGCAGGCGTTCGCGGATCCGTCGCCGAAGCAGAACGGGACCGCCGTGCGCGCGACGACGACCGCACGGTAGTCGCTGGGCGATCCGCCCGCGCCGTCGGCGTAGCCCGCCGCGGCGTGCAACCCGCCGGCCGACGCGAGCGACAGCGCGCGCTGGCTGCCCGTGCCCGAACCCGCGTCACGCTGCGTCCACTCGAGCACGCCGCGCGGATCCCAGCTCGCGAAGGTCAGGTCGAGGTCGCTCGCGCCGCCCGCGCCCGGGCTCGATCCGGCGAGCGTCACGTTGCCGTACGCGTCGATCGTGAGCCCGCGCGAGAAGTCGTCGCCGCCGAACGGACCGTTCCAGGTGGCGCTCCAGGCCGTCGTCCCCAGCGCATCGAGCGTCCACACCGCGAAGTCCTGTCCGCTCGACGTCCCGACCAGCGTCCCGCCCGCGACCACGCGGCCGAACGGATCGACCCCGAGGCCGCGCACCGCGTCGTTGCCGTGCGCGCTGCCGTCGAAGCTGCGCGTCCAGGCGTGATTTCCAGCAGGATCCCAGCGCACGACGAGCGCGTCCTGCCCGTTCGCCGCCGTCGTCGCGTACCCGCCGGCGCACGCCGCGCCCGTGGCGTCGACCGCGACACGGAAGGCGTAGTCGTCGAGGTTCACGCCGCCGTCGCGGGTGACCATCCACTGCTGCGCGCCGGTCGCGCCGGCGAGCCGCACGAGCACGACGTCCGTGCCGCGCGTGGCCGTCGCGACGTAGCCCGCGGCCCACACGTCGCCGCCCGGACCGATCTCGACGTCGTAGAGCAGGTCGTAGCCGCCGTTGCCGCCGTCCGCGCTCCAGCTCCACACGAGCCCGCCGTTCGCGTCCACGCGCTCGACCGAGAGGTCGCCGCCGTTCGCGCCGTCGGATCCGCACACGATCAGGTCGCCGTTCGGCGCGCGCTCGATCGCGCGCAGGAAGTTCGGACCGCCGTAGGTCCCGACCACGCGGCTCCACGACAGCGTGCCCGCGGCGTCGTAGCCGAGCAGCGTCCGTTGCGACTCGTAGCTCGAGCCCGAGTAGCCCGCCGATTGTCCGGCGACGTACACCGCGCCCGAGGCGCCGATCGCGGCGTCGTAGCCGACGTCGTCGCCGTTGAACGGGCCGTTGTAGCGGCGCGACCACAGCTCGGCGCCGCTCGTGTCGTAGAGCACCGTCTCGATGTCGCCCGTCGGCGGCGGAGGTGGGAAGCCGCTCGTCGTGTTGTACGACTTCCCGGAGACAGCGACGCGCGCGCCGTCCGTCGCGGCGGCGTAGGCGAGATCCTGCTGGCCGGCCGCCGCGCCGTCGTGGCTGTGAGCCCACAGTGCGCGGACTTGCGCGCTCGCGGTCGGGGCGAGGAGGAGGAGGACGAGTGCCGGACGCGACGCGCTCATGGACGGACTCCGTGCGGGTGGACACGGCGATCGTCACCCACTTCGGCGCGCGCCGCAAGGCACTCCGCCGAGGTCAGGAGTTCAGGCGCCAGATCGTGAAGTTCAGGAAGGCCGCGAAGCTCACCCACGCCAGGTAGGGCACGAGCAGGAGGCCCGCGATCCGCCTCACGCGCCAGAACGCCGCCAGGGTCGCGGCCAGCACGGCCCACAGCACGACGATCTCCGCCAACCCGATGTCGGGACGGTGCAGGCCGAAGAACAGCGGCGTCCACAGCGCGTTGAGCAGCCACTGCGCGAGGAACAGCGCGAGCGGACGGCGTTGCGCGCTCCAGCCGCCCTCGCGCCACACGAGCCAGGCCGCGACGGCCATCGTCACGTAGAGGAGCGTCCAGACCGGACCGAAGAGCCAGGCCGGCGGGTTCCACGGCGGCTTGACGAGCCCGGCGTACCACCCGTCGACCGAGACGAAGACCGCGCCGAGGGAGGCTGCGAGACAGAGCAGGATCCAGCCGAAGAGCGACAGCACCGGCCGGCGCACCGTTCCTCGGATCACGCGGGGCTCCGTCACGAGCGCACGCGCGCGAAGTCGATGAACCCGCGCTCGACGTCGGTCGCCACGAGTTCGACCCGCACGCGGTCGCCCACGTCGAGGTCCTCGAAGCCGTGCACGACCTTGCCCTCGGCCGCGGGGCGGAAGATGCGCGCCCACGTCCCCTTCTCGGAGGCGCCCGTGACGATCCCGTCGAAGCGTTCGCCGATGCGACCGGAGAGGAGCAGCGCCTCGGCGGACTTGCGCACGTGGCGCTCGACCTTGGTCGCGTCGTCCTCCTGCTCGGTGCAGTGGCGCGCGAGCACGTCGAGTTCGTCGTCGCCGTACGGCGCGGCGCGTCCCGCGATCGCGGCCTTCAAGAGCCGCTGCGTGATCAGGTCGGGGAAGCGCCGGTTCGGAGCGGTCGAATGCGTGTAGTCGCGGATCGCCAGGCCGAAGTGCTCGCTGGTGCCTCCGGCCGACGATTCGGCCACGTACTCGCCCGAGCCCAGGAGCTTGACCACGGAGAGCGAGATGTCGGGGAACCGCGTCGGATCCGCGCGGCGCTGCTTCTGCAGGAACTTCTCGAGGGCCTCCGCGCTCGGCTCCGCCGGCAGGTGCGCTCCGAGGTCGCCGGCCAACTGCACGATGCGCGCCCAGCGCTCGGGCGAGCGCAGGATGCGGCGCAGCGACGGGAACTTCCGGCGCTGGAGGAACGCGATCGTCGCGCCGTTCGCCGCGATCATCAGGTCCTCGATCAGCTCCTTCGCGCGGTTGCGCTCGTCCGCGCGCATGTCCGTCAGCACGTCTCCCGCGTACACCGCGCGCGGCTCGATCGTGTCCAGCAGCAGGGATCCATGCCGATAGCGCACGGCGCGCAGCGACTGCGCGACCCGGTCCTGGACGCGCAGCTGCTCGTCGAGACCAGGCACGGCCGCCAGACGCGGCGGCGGCTGCGCGCGACCTTCGAGCCAGGCCGCGACGCCGTCGTAGGCCAGTTGCGCGCGGTTGAGCACGCGCGCGCGGTACACATCCGAATCGGTCACGCTGCCCTCGGTCGACACGGTCATGTCGACCACGACCGCCAGGCGCTCGCTGTCGGGGTTGAGCGACGTGAGATCGGTCGACAGCCGCTCGGGGAGCATCGGGAAGATCTCCGCCGCCGTGTACACCGACGTCGTGTTCGTCCGCGCGTGTTGATCGATCGGCGTGCCGCGCTCGACCAGCGCGTCGACGTCGGCGATCGCGACGAGCACCTTTACCGCGCCGTTCGCGAGAGGCTGCGCCACGGTGAGCTGGTCGAGGTCGCGCGAATCGTCGTTGTCGATCGAGCACCACAAGAGCCCGCGCAGGTCGCGGATGTCCGGCCCGGACTCGGCCGCGGCGCCCGTGTAGGCGCGAGCCTGCGCCAGCGCCGCGGGCGAGAAGTCGGGGAGCAATCCGCGCTGGAGCATCGCCCGGCGGGCGATCTCCCGCAGATCGGCACGATGGGGTCGGTAGGTGCGAGCCATCGGCTCGCGATGGTAGGTGCGGCCGCCCCCGCGGATCCACCGCGACCCGACTAGAACGCGAAGCCGAACGTCAGGCCGAACTGGTCGAAGTCCGCGTCGCCGTCGACACCGAACAGGGACACGTCCGTGCCGACGAGCTTGCGGTAGTCGAGTCCCAGCCCGAAGCCGCCGTCGAACACCCAGGTCACGCCGCCGCGGACGTAGAGGCCGAAGCTCACGTCGTCGTCCGACACACGGATGCCGCTACTCTCGCCGCCGTAGTTCGCGAAGATCAGGCTCGGACCCGCGCCCACGTACGGCCGCAGGTGGCCGTCGACGAGGTCCGCCGTCGCGCGCGCGCCGCCGAAGATCTCGAACGTGGTCGCGTCGACGTCGATGCCGAACAGGTTCGATTCGTCGTAGGAGATCGCGCTGCCGATCTCGAAGCTGAGGAAGGAATCCTCGAGGCGCCACTCCAGGTTCGCCTCGAAGGCGACAGGCTCGTCGACCGGTTCCCAGTACGTCTCGTCCATCGAACGCAGGCCGAGGAGGAAGGAGAGCCGCATGCGCTTCTCCTGGTCGGACGTCGCGGCGACTGCGGGAGCCGGCGCTGCGCCCTGCAGCAGGCTCGTCGGGAGGTCGGCGGGGGCGAGTGCGACTGCGAGCAGCGAGGTGGCGACGAACATGAGGGAGCCTCCAGTGTGGCTTGGGTGTCGGGATGCCCCGAGATCGTCCACATCCGCGGTCTGGTCGGAAAGGGGTATTCGTGCGCAGACCGGGACGTCTCCCGACCCAGGCGATCGCGCTCGGCCAGAGGGACCGAGCCACCACGACGGGGCGCACCGTAGACTGCCCGGGGAGACCGCAATGCTCGAGCTGCGCCCGAACTGCGAATGCTGCGACCGCAACCTCGCGCCGGACGAGGCCGGCGCGTGGATCTGCTCTTTCGAATGCACGTACTGCGCCGACTGCGCGACGCGCGTGCTGGGCGGGCGGTGCCCGAACTGCGGCGGCGAACTCGTCGCGCGGCCGAGGCGGCCGACCGCGAAGCTCGCGGCGAACCCGGCTTCGGCGCGCCGGGTCGTGAAGGCCGGCGGCTGCGCCGGCCGCGAGTGAGGCGCGCGACTCCGAGCATTCGGACGCGGCGAGCCCGCCTCCGTCAGTGCGCGCCGACGAGCGTGATCGCGTTCGTCGGGAACACGGGCCCCTCGACGCAGCACTTCGCGTTCGGCCACGCACCCATCGGACCGTCGGGAACCGTCGGTACCGGGCAGCCGTTGCAGATGCCGACGCCGCAGCCCATCACGCTCTCGAGGCTGAGCCAGCAGTCGAGCCCCTGCGCGCGCGCGAGCTTCTCGGTCGCCTCGAGCATGCGCTCGGGACCGCACGCGAGCAGCCGCACCCGACGGGGCACGCTGCCGTCGGCCCACAGGCTCTCGAGCAGCTTCAGCACGTTGCCGCGCATCCCGTGGCTGCCGTCGTCCGTGCAGGCCTCGACCCGCACGCCCAGCGAGCGGAACGCGTCGATGTCGTAGAGCATCCCCTTGCGCGAGGCGCCGTACAGGTAGACGAGCTGGTCGCGGCGCGCCGGCGCGCGGCCGTCCATGCCGCGCAACGCCTGTTGGATCCCCATGTAGAACGGCGCGGAACCGATGCCGCCGGCGAGCATCACCCACGGCGGCCCGTCGCCGTCGAGCGCGGGCCAGCCGTTGCCGAGCGGACCGACGACGCGCACCACGGTGCCGGGCGTGCAGGCGGCCAGCGCGCTCGTCCCCGCCCCCATCACCTTGATCAGGAACTCGAGGTCGCCGCCGTCCTGCCGGTACAGCGAGAACGGCCGCGGGATCGCCGGCGACAGGCGGTCGTCGCGGCGCAGCATGAAGAAGCGCGCGGCGCGCACCGGCGGCAGCGCCACGTCGGGTCGGATGCGCAAGACGACGCCGTCGTCGCCGCAGCGCGTCACGGACACGGTCTTCGCGGTCAGGGCTCGTGCGTCGGGCGGCGGGGCGGGCATGGGGTCGGAGAGCATACGTTTCCGCGCTCGAAACACACATCCGTCGCCGCGGATATGCTCGGCCGCACATGAGGACATTCGAGGACGTCGTCCGCGGCGAGCGCGAGGTCGTGCGCATCGACGAGGACGAGCATCACATCGCGTTCCTGAATCCAGCGCCCCTGCGCCCGGGCCACGCGATCGTCGTGACGAAGCGCCTGGTGCCGTACGTGTTCGACCTCGACGCCGTGGAGCACGCGCGCCTCTGGGAGTTCGCGCGGCGCGTCGCGCTGCGCATCCGCGCGGAGCTCCCGTGCGAACGGGTGTGCGTCGGCGTGATCGGCTGGCAGGTGAAGCACGTGCACGTGCACCTCGTGCCGACGGACGCGGACGGACAGTTCCCCCCGCTGCCGGGATCTCCGGTATCCGTCGAGGAACTGCGCGCCGTGGCCGCCCGGCTCCGCGCGCGCCAGCCCTAGCGAGTACCGTGGGCTGGTACCACGATCGCCGCTCACCGACGAGACCCACATGCAACGACGACCGACGACCCTGGCAGAGCTGCGCGAATCCGGCTGGCGATCGCGCACCGTGAAGGTCGAGCTGCGCGAGAACCTGATCGCCCGACTGCGCGCCCAAGGCCCGATCTTCCCGGGCGTGATCGGCTACGACGACACGGTGATCCCGCAGGTCGTGAACGCGATCCTCGCCGGCCACGACTTCATCCTGCTCGGCCTGCGCGGACAGGCGAAGACGCGGATCCTGCGCGGGCTGACCGCGCTGCTCGACGCCGAGATCCCGGCCGTCGCGGGCAGCGAGATCCGCGACGACCCGCTGAACCCGGCCGAGGAGCGCACGCGGCGCATGCTCGAGACGATGGGCGACGACCTGCCCGTCGTCTGGGTGCCGCGCGCCGAGCGCTACCGCGAGAAGCTCGCGACGCCGGACGTCACGATCGCGGACCTGATCGGCGACGTCGATCCGATCAAGGCGGCGACGCGCAAGCTGACGCTGGCGGATCCGGAGGTCGTCCACTACGGGATCCTGCCGCGCGCGAACCGCGGCATCTTCGCGGTGAACGAACTGCCGGACCTCGCGGCGCGGATCCAGGTCGGGCTCCTCAACATCCTCGAGGAGGGCGACGTGCAGATCCGCGGCTTCCCGGTGCGGCTGCCGCTCGACGTGCAGCTCGTCTTCTCGGCGAACCCCGAGGACTACACGAACCGCGGCCGAATCATCACTCCGCTGCGCGACCGGATCAGCTCGCAGATCCTGACGCACTACCCGCGCACGCTGGACGACGCGCTGGCGATCACGCAGCAGGAAGCGTGGCTCGAGCGCGGCCCGGCCGTGCGCGTCGACGTCCCCGAGTGGCTGCGACAGGCGGTCGAGGAGGTCGCGTTCCGCGCGCGCGCCAGCGAGCTCGTGGACCAGAACTCGGGCGTCAGCGCGCGCATGACGATCTCGCTGCTCGAAGTGGTCGTGTCGAACGCCGAGCGCCGCGCGCTGCTCGCCGGTCGCGTGCAGGTCACGGCGCGGCCGGGCGACCTGCACGCGTCGATCCCGGCCATCACGGGCAAGCTCGAGCTCGTCTACGAGGGCGAGCGCGAAGGTCCGCAGAAGGTCGCGACCGGACTCGTCGCGCAGGCGCTGCAGACCGTCTTCCAGAAGCGCTTCCCCGACGCGTACCGCGACGGCGAATCGGGCGGCGCGGACAGCTCGTTCAAGCCGGTCCTGCGGCACTTCTCGGGCGGTCGCACGGTCGACCTGTCCGACGACCTGGACGACGACGCGCTGCACGCGCGCCTCGCGGCCGTGCCCGGGCTCGAGGAGGTCGCCACGAAGCACCTCGGTGCCCACTCGAAGGGCGAGATCGCGGCGGGCATGGAGCTCGTGCTCGAAGGCCTCGCAGCCAGCTCGCTGCTCGCGCGCGAACAGACGGCGACCGGCCGCGCGTTCAAGGACATGTTCGAGGAGATGGTGAAGGGCCTGAAGAAACCAAACGAGAAGCCCGGCGACGGACCGCGCCGCCCGAACAAGGGCAAGTAGCGATGGACTGGCGCTTCGCCGAGTACGACGCGTGGGCCGAGGGGCTGAAGAAGCTCCTCGAACTGCTCTCCAAGGTGTTCGACCAGCTGGTCGTCGCGCTCGACGGCGACGTCGAGCAGGCCCTCGACGTCCTCGAGCAGCTCGGCGCGCGCCAGAAGTGGTTCGACGAGCGCTTCGGCATCGAGGACTTCAAGAAGTGGCTCGAACAGCGCGGCACGATCGAGAAGGCGCGCGGCGGCGCCATGACGCTGACGAAGAAGGGCGAGCAGGGCCTGCGCGCGACCGCGCTCGAGCCCATGTTCGCGGCGATGCGCCGCGGAGTCGAAGGCGAGCACCGCGTCGCGGCCGCCGGCTCCGGCGGCGAGCGCCAGGCCGAATCGCGCGCGTGGGAGTTCGGCGACGAGCTGGACCGCCTCGACCCGGTCGCGACGCTGAAATCGGCCGCGTTGCGCGCGGGCATCGACGAGATCCAGATCTCCGAGGACGACCTGCGCATCCACGAGACGGAACACGTGAGCTCGATGGCGACGGTGCTCCTGATCGACGTGTCGCACAGCATGGTCCTCTACGGCGAGGACCGCATCACGCCCGCGAAACAGGTCGCGCTGGGCCTGTGCGAGCTGATCACCACGCGCTTCCCCAAGGACTCGCTCGACGTGTGCCTCTTCGGCGACACGGCCTGGCGCGTGTCGATGGAGGAGATCCCCTACCTCTCCGCCGGCCCGTACCACACGAACACGCGCGACGGGCTGCGGCTGGCGCGCGACATCCTGCGCAAGAAGCGCCAGCAGAACCGGCAGATCGTGATGCTGACCGACGGCAAGCCGTCGGCGCTGACCGAGCCCGACGGACAGGTGTACAAGAACCCGTTCGGCCTCGACCGCCGCGTCGTGAACAAGACGCTCGAGGAGGCCGAGGCCTGCCGGCGCCTCAACATCCCGATCACGACGTTCATGCTGACGAGCGATCCGCTGCTCGTGGAGTTCGTCGAGGACTTCACGCGCGTGAACCACGGGCGCGCCTATTACTCGCAGCTCGACCGCCTGGGCTCGTTCGTGCTGGTCGATTACGTGCGGAATCGGCGCGGCCCGATCCGCTGATTTCGAGGGCGGAACCGGGCACATCCGGCGCAGCGCCGCGGGTCGCGTGGTTGCGGTGCGCTCGGGCGCGCGTCACGCTGGCGCGTCCCGATGGTACGCGTACGGCTCGTGACGACTCCGATCTGGTCCCAGGACCACCTGCTGGCCGCGCTGTCGCAGGTCGGATTCCCCCAGGCCGAATCGCACGGCGAAGCCGTCCCGCTCGTGTCGTGGCGCGGCATCCCGCTCGGCGGCGAAGCGCACGTCGTCGTGCGCCGCGCACAGATCGGGTCCGCCAGCGACGACTTCGGCTTCGTCCGCAACGCGAAGGGCACGTTCGACGCGGTCGTCTCGGAGATCCACTTCAACCGCTTCGACCGGCGCTGGCTCGAGGACCTCGCGCGCCGCCACGACCAGCTCGCGCGGGCCGCGGGTCGCACGCCGCCCGCGAACCTGCCGACGACGTGGGAGAAGCGCGAGCTGGGCGCGGCGCCCATGCCCCCGCAGCCGCCGGGCTACGTGCAGCCGACGGCGAAGGCCGTGCGCGCCGAGGCCGCGGCAGCGCAACATCAGCAGCATGCGACGCGCGCCCGCGTCGAGACCGCGGCCGCCCTCGACGACCTGCGCAAGAAGCAGAAGAAGTCCGACGGACCGGGCTGCGTGCTGTCGCTGCTCGGTCCGTTCGTGTTGTGGATCGTGCTGAGCGCAGCCGCGCCCGAGCTGCGCGGCGCACCGGGCTTCTTCCTCGTCGTGATGCCGCTGTGGGTCGTGCTCCTCATCGTCCGCATCGTGCAGATGAGCCGCCGCGTGAAGCGCGCCGCGGCGGACCTGAATGCACGCCTGCCGTCGAGCGATCAGGCGCGGGCCGCGGCCGAGGCGTTCCTCGAGACGAAGCTGAAGCCCCTCGGCGCGAAGACCGAGGACGCGCTCGTCAAGGAACTGCTGAAGGCGCTGCGCGAGCCGAAGGCCGGCGCCTGACGCCGCGCCCGCCAGGTCGCGCGGATCCCTGGTCGCGGGGCGCGGCTGCCGTCCTCCATCGCGAATGGGGGCGCGTCCGGAACGCGAGCGCCGACGTAGAGTGACCGAACCCGCGCGCCTTTTCCCGGTGCGCCCGCCTTCGATTCCCGGCAGGCTTCTCATGCACACTCTCGCCGCGCTCGCTTGCATCGTCTCGGCCGCAACGGCTCGCGCCGACACCCGCAGCACTTCCGTGGTCGTCGCTCCGGGCGGCACGAACTGGAGCAGCACGGCGAGCTTCACGAAGTTCCACCCGTCGATCGGCCAGCTCGAATCGATCGCCGTCACGACGAGCGCCGAGATCCGCGGAGGACTCGGGGCCGAGAACATCACGTCGAACCCCGTGACGACGACAGCGACGTTCGCTGCGCTGGTGACCTTGACGATGCCCGACCAGAGCGTGATCGACGCGCCCACACCGTCCCGGACCTTCGTCGACTCGCTCGCCGCGTTCGACGGGACGGTCGACTTCTCGGGCACGTCGGGCGTGACGCACGCGGGCATCGTCGCCACCGACACGCGGACGATGACGATGCCGCCGCCCGCATCCGCGCTCGCGCAATTCACCGGAGTCGGTCCGATTCGCCTGCCCGTCGCGGCCTTCGATCTTTCGACGTGGAACGGGCAGGCACCGGCGCGGATCGCGCAGACGGCGAGCGCGACGATCACGATCACGTACACCTTCACCCCCTGGCCGA
Organism: Planctomycetota bacterium; assembly: GCA_044221705.1. Classification (GTDB taxonomy): domain Bacteria; phylum Planctomycetota; class UBA1135; order UBA1135; genus JAEUHZ01. Next base: position 4,704 of record JBGAOR010000004.1, on the reverse strand, counting down.
GCACGGCGTTCTGCTTCGGCGACGGCTCGGGCGCCCCGTGTCCGTGCGGCAACCTCGGCACGAGCGGCAACGGTTGCGCGAGTTCGTTCGCGGCGAGCGGTGCGCGCTTGATCGGCACGGGGTTCCCCAGCGTCCTGAACGATTCGCTGACGCTGGTCGCGAGCGCGGTGTCGGGCGCGCCGGTCGTCTTCTTCCAAGGGAACGTCCGGCCGAACGGCGGACTGGGATCGACGTTCGGCGACGGACTGATGTGCGCCGCCGGCGCGCTGATCCGCCTCGGAACGGCGATTCCGACCGGCGGATGGGCACAGTTCCCGTCGGGCGGCTCGCCCATCTCCTCCGTGGGATCGATCCCGCCCGTCGGCGGCGTGACGCGCTACTACCAGGCGCTCTACCGAGACCCGGCCGCCTTCTGCGCACCGAGCTCCTTCAACCTGACGAACGGGATCGCGGCGACGTGGACGCCTTGAGGCGGACCAGAGTCGTCACCCGGTCGCGCGCCGCGCCGGTCACTCCAGGCTGAACGGCGGGTACTTGTCGGTCAGGCCGAAGTACCAGGCGTTCACGCGCGTCTGCCAGCGCGTGCAGCCGAGCACGAAGTCGAACAGGCTGCGCGGCTGGCTGCCCGTGATCAAGACGATCCAGAAGCCGACCCACGCGACGACGAGGCTCGCGATCGCCAGGAACCACAGCACGATCAGGTGCGGCAGCAGGAGCAACGCCTTCGGCAGCAGGAAGAGGATCCCGCACACGGCGAGCAGGCGCGACGACTGCGCGGGGTAGTCGGCTTCGACGCGAATCGGGTAGGAATTCGTGGTCGGATCGGACATCGGGGGGGCTCCGTTGGACTCCGGGAAGGAAGCGAGCCGCGGACTCTACAGGTTCGGCTCGACGACCGGAACGCGACGGTTCCGGACTCGATCCTCGCGCGCGAACTCGATCCGGGCGGTCGCGCGTTGGACATTCCGGGCGGGATGTGGCCCCGTATGCTCGCCGCCCGCCGGCAACGTCGATGAAGAACACGCCCGAGCCCTCCGCATCCGAGCCCGAAGTCGCACTCGGAGGGCCGCCGTTCAACCAGCTGCCGCTGTCGCCCGCCGCGCTCGCGAACCTGGAGAAGGTCGGGTACCGCGCGATGACTCCGATCCAGGCCGCGAGCCTGCCGCTCGCGCTCGCCGGACACGACCTGATCGCGCAGGCGAAGACGGGCAGCGGCAAGACGGCGGCGTTCGCGCTGACGTTGCTCGCGCGCATCGACCCGGCGCTGTGGCGCGTCCAGGCGCTCGTCCTGTGCCCGACGCGCGAGCTGGCCGACCAGGTCGCCACCGAGATCCGCCGGCTCGCGCGCGCGGAGGAGAACCTCAAGATCCTGGCGCTGTGCGGCGGCTCCCCCATCCGGCCGCAGCTCGCGAGCCTCGAGCACGGCGCGCACGTCGTCGTCGGCACGCCGGGTCGCGTGATGGATCACTTGGAACGCGGCAGCCTGCGGCTCGACGCGCTGCGCACGCTGGTGCTCGACGAGGCCGACCGCATGCTCGACATGGGCTTCTACGGCGACATCGTCACCGTCGCGAAGCAGTGTCCGGTCGAGCGCCAGACGCTGCTCTTCTCGGCCACGTACCCCGACGGGATCGCGCGGCTGAGCCGCCAGTTCCTGCGCGAACCGAAGGAAGTGAAGCTGCTCGAGCAGCACGCGCAGACGAAGATCCGCCAGCGCTTCTACGAGGTCGAGGAGATCTCGCGCCTGCAGGCCGTGCCGCGCCTGCTGCGCCATTTCCGGCCGGTGCGGACGCTCGCGTTCTGCAACACGAAGGTCCAGTGCCGCGATCTCGTCGAGCTGCTGCGCCTCGAGGGCATCGTCGCGCTGGCGCTGCACGGCGACCTCGACCAGCGAGACCGCGACCAGGTGCTCGTCCAGTTCGTGAACAAGAGCTGCTCCGTGCTCGTCGCGACCGACGTCGCCGCGCGCGGCCTCGACATCGATCGGCTGGAGGCCGTGATCAACGTGGACGTGACGCGCGATCCCGAAGTGCACGTCCACCGGATCGGACGCACGGGACGCGTCGACGAGGACGGGTGGGCGTTGACGCTCGTCGGACCGCGCGACGTCGGGAACCTGCAGCGCATCGAGGAGCTCCAGGGCGCGCCGGCCGAGTGGCACACGCTGACCGAGCTCGTGCCGAAGGGCCGCGAGCCGCTCGTCCCGCCCATGGTGACGCTGCAGATCCTCGGCGGCCGCAAGGAGAAGATCCGCGCCGGCGACGTGCTCGGAGCGCTGACGGGCGAGGCCGGGTTCGACGCGTCGCAAGTCGGCAAGATCACCGTGAACGAGACGGCCACGTACGTCGCCGTCGATCGCCGCATCGGCGAGCAGGCGCTGCGGAAGCTCTCGTCGGGCAAGGTCAAGGGCAAGACCGTGCGCGTGCGCATGCTGCGCGCGGACGACGTCTGACCGGTTCCTCAGCGCACGTAGTTCGCGGACGGATCGCGGATCAGCGAGCAGGCGGCCAGGAACGCCTCGCACACGAGTTCCTGTCCCAGCGCGCGCACGCCGTCGCGGCTGTCCGTCGCGAGAGCCCACAAGAGGCTCGGCACCTCGTGCAATCGTCTGTCGGCGATGCAGCGACGCACGTCCTGCCGCAGGTCGAGCACGCTCGCGCCGCGGACGGACAGGACGGCGCCCGCGAACCGCAGATCGAGGAAGTCCTGCACCGCGCGGGCGAGCGCGGTCTCGGCGCGACAGGCGGAGTGCAGGTAGTTCCGCCGCCAGACCGCGCGCGAGGGCCCGAGGCCGTCGGGCGCGTCCTCGAACCGGCCGACTCCGGCCACGTCCTCGTCGTCGAGGCACAGCGCGAGGACGAAGCTCTTCGTGCGGCAGTCGAGTTGCCAGATCGGGACCGTGTCGGAACTGCGCATGCCCGGATCGTATCAGTATTGAGATTCGGTCTCAAGTAGAAACACCATGCCGGGGCCGAAAACGGGCCGGCCGGCCCACGGCCGAGCCGAAGCGCCGGTCGAGAGGGCTATGCTCGCGCGCTCATGTCCGCGACCGCCCCCACCTCGATCGACTGGTACGACCTGCCGCGCCTGTACGACATCGTCTTCGACGTCGGCACGGCGCAGGAGGCCGACTTCCTGGAGGCGGCGGTCGCTCGCCACGGCACGCCCGGGAAGCGCCGCGCGCTCGAACCCGCGTGCGGCAGCGGGCGGCTGGTCGCCGAGCTCGCGCGGCGCGGGTGGTCCGTGCGCGGCTTCGACAGGAACGAGAACATGCTCGCGTACGCGCGCGAGCGGGTGCATCGCGCGGGGCTCCGCGCGCAACTCGTCGCGGGCGACATGGCGCGCTTCGAGGTCCCCCAGCGCTTCGAACTGGCGCACTGCCTCGTCTCGACGTTCAAGTACCTGCTCGACGAGGACTCCGCGCGCTCGCACCTCGAATGTACGGCCGAGGCGCTCGTCCCCGGCGGGATCTACGTGCTGGGTCTGCACCTCACGACCTACGGGCGCCTGCTCGAGGAGCGCGAGAAGTGGGTCGAGACGCGCGACGGCGTGACGGTCACGTCGGACATGCGCGTCGGCCGCCCGGATCGCGCGACGCGGCTCGAGCACGTGCGCACGCGGCTGACGGAAGTCGAGGGCCGCCGGACGCGCGAGTACGAGTCCACGTGGGATTTCCGCACGTACGGTCCGGGACAGATGCAGTCGCTGGTGAAGTCGGTGCCGGCGTTCGAGCTCGCCGCGCTGCACGACTTCGACTACGACCTCGCGAAGCGCAGCACGTGGTCGGACGGGCGGTTGGACAAGGTTCTGATCCTGCGCCGACGCTGAAGCTCAACGGCCCGCGGCGCAGCGCTCGAGTGCGAGCCCCCACTCGTCGTCCGCCGGATCGAGCGCCTGCGCGCGCGCGAACGCGGCGCAGGCCTCGCCGGTCCGGCCGGAACGCCACAGCCACTGGCCCAGGTCGCCCCAGACCTCGTCGTCGTCCGTGCGCGCGGCGCCGAGCGCGAGCGCGGCCAGGAAACGCTCGGGGTCCGCGATCCACAGGTCCGACTGGCGCCCCGATTCCCGAGGATCCAGCTCGACCGCGTGGAACCACGCTTCCAGCGCTTGCGCGACGCGACCGGATTCGAGATCGACCCCGCCGAGGTCGTCCCACGTCGCGGCATCGTCGGGCCGGAGCACCGTGCGATCGACGAGCGCCTGTCGCGCGGCCGCGGCATCGCGCTCGGCGAGCGCTCCGAGGATGCCGTACGTCGACTCGCAGTCGCGCACGCGCGCGGCGAGGAATTGGACGGCGCCGAACTCGTCGCCCGCGGCCTCGAGCTGCTCCGCGTAGAGGACCTGGACGTCGGCGTCGTCCGACGTCGCGGCGCAACGCGACAACTGGCGGAGCGCGGGACCGGGCGCGATCTCGACGAAGAACCTCCAGTCCGCCACGGCCAGGAGTCCGCTGTCCGCCGCGCGCGCGAGCCGCTCGACGGCCTCGCGATCGCGACCGACGCGGTGCATGAGCTCCGCCGCGAGCCGCGCGGCCTCTCCGCCCGTGATCTGCTGGTACCAGGACGGCACGCGCTCGAGCGCAGCCAGCGCCGACGCCGGATCGAGGCGCGCCAGGTCCTCGAACGACGCGCGCGAGTCCGGGTCGCGCGCCATCGCCGCGCGGTAGGCGCGCGCGGCGAGTTCGTTCTCGGAGCCGCGCTCGAG
>JBGAOR010000003.1:0-147789 GCA_044221705.1 Planctomycetota bacterium | reverse complement strand
GCGCACGATCCGAATCGTGCGCCGCGGCCTGTGAGTCAGTCCGCTTCCTCGTCGGCGTCGGTCCTTCCGAGCGGCAAGCGGCTCCCGTGCCGAATGTGCAGGACGACAACGTCCCTACCATCGACCACGAACAGGACACGGTGGCGGTGGAAGAGGAGCTGGCGCACATCCTCTCGCAAGAAGGCTGATTCCGGAGCTCGCGGGCACCGCAGCGGGTGCTCGCCCAGCGAAGCGATCGCGTCGTCGAGTCCATCCAGCCAGCGCAGCGCTTCGAGCGGACGACCCTCGTGCTCCGCGATCCAGTCGTAGATCTGCTCGGCGTCGACGTCTGCTCGCCGCGTCGTCCGAACGCGGTAGCTCACTTGCTTCGCTTCGGCAGCCCCTTCTTCTTCCTCAGCGCAGCGAGGGACTCGTCGGCCGACGTGGTCCGTCCGGCCGCCTTGTCCGCGAGTCCCTCCTGCAGCGCGCGAAGGGAGTCGAGTGTGTCGAGCGCCTCGAGCACCCGCTGGAACGTGGACGCACCCATGACGGCGACTTCAGCGCGTCCGTTCACGGTGAGGACGAACGCGCGCTCCCTCTTGCGCAGCAGCGTCAGGAACTCCGCGGTGTTCGTCTTGAAGTCGGTGAGGGAACGGATGTCCTGGCTGACGTCGAGCATGGCGATGGCTGCACTCGGATTCGGTTCGAATTCGATCTGAGCTTACCCTACCCATCGAGCGAGTGCAGCCTCAGGCTGAAGTCCGGCCCCAGGGCCACCCGGACCGTGTCACCCGGTCGCCGCAGCCGTCACGCGCCGAGCAACCGCCGCGCCTCGGCGCGGGCCGTCTCGTGCGCGGCGCCGCCGGCGATCATGTCGGCGACCTCGTCCACGCGGGCGTCGCCCGCGAGCCGGGACACTTCGGTCAGCGTGCGGCCCTTCTTCACCGACTTCGACACGCGGAAGTGGTGATCGGCCAGCGCGGCGATGCCGGGCAGGTGCGTCACGCACAGTACTTGGTGGCCGCGACCGAGCGTCTTGAGGTGCTCGCCGACCTGCGGGCCGAGACGGCCGCCGACGCCGGCGTCGACCTCGTCGAACACGAGCGTCGGGATGGCCTGCTTCAGCGCGAGCGCGACGCGCACGGCGAGCAGGATCCGCGCCGCCTCGCCGCCGGACGCGACGTGGCGCAGCGGGCGCGAGGGCTCGCCCGGGTTCGCGGCCAGGAAGAACTCGGCCGCGGGTGGATCGACCTCGCCGGCGCGCGACTTCTCGTCGGGTGACGACGGCGCGTAGCGGAACTCGGCTTTCGCGAGCCCGAGGTCGGCGAGGCTCGCGTGCACCTGCTTCGCGAGCTTCACGGCGGAGGCGGCGCGCTTCTTCGCGAGATCGACGGCCAGCGCGACCGCGGCCTTGCGCAGGTCGGCGACGCGCGCCTGCAGCGCCTCGACCGATTCGTCGCGCGCTTCGAGCTCGGCCAGCTCGCGCGCGATGCTCGCGGCGCGCTCGATCAGGCCGGCGACGTCCGTGCGGTGCTTCTTGCGCAGCGTCTCGAGCTTGTAGAGGCGGTCCTCGATCGACTCGAGCCGCGTCGGATCGGCCTCGAGCGTCGCGAGGAACCGCTCGAGCCCGGCCGAGGCCTCCTCGGCGTGCGCGACCGCGCCTTCGAGCTCGCCGGCGAGGTCGCGCAGCTCGCCGATGCGGCCCGTCCAGCTCTCGAGCACGCGCCGGGCGCGACGCAGCTCGTCGAGCGCGCCGCCGTCTTCGCCTCCGAGCGCCCGCGCGAGCCCGCCGAGGTCGCGCGACAGGTCCTCGGCCCAGCGCAGGCGGTCGCGCTCGGCCAGGAGGTCGGCGTGTTGCTCGGGCGTGATGCGCGCGGCTTCGAGTTCCTGCGCCTGGAAGCGCAAGAGGTCGAGGCGCTCCGCGCGTTCCTGCGCGCGCCGATCGGTCGTCGAGCTCCGCGCGCGCTGCGTCGTACGCCGCGCGCGCCGCGCGCCAGCGGCCGGCGAGCTCGCCCGTCCCCGCGAACGTCGAGCACACGCGTCTGCTCGGCGGGCTCGAACAGTCGCTGGTGGTCGTTCTGTCCGTGGATCTCGACCAGCAGCCCGGCCACGCGCTTCAGCGCCGCGAGCGTCGCCGGCCGATGGTTGATCCACGCGCGCGTGCGGCCGGAGTTGCCGACGGCGCGCGCGAGGACCAGCTCGCGCTCGTCCTTCGCACCCAGCGCCGACCAGTCCTCGAGCACGGCGGGCGCGACGTCGGCCAGCGCTTCGCGCAGTTCGCGGCCCGCGGCGTGCTCGGCCGCCAGCAGGAATCGTCCTTCGACGCGCGCCTCCTCGGCGCCGGTGCGCACGATGCCCGTGCGCGGTCGCTCGCCCAGGAGCAGCTCGAGCGCGCCGACGATCAGGCTCTTCCCCGCGCCGGTCTCGCCAGTGATCGCGTTGAGTCCGAGTCCGAGCTCCAGCGCGGCGCGGTCGAAGAGGGCCAGGTTCTCGAGGGCGAGGTCGCTGAGCATGGTGGTCCGCGGATCTTACGCACGGCCGCGCCGTGGTCACGCGGACCGCGCGACGCTTCCGGTCGGGCGGCATGGACGTCGGGCGACCCGCGCATCCGCCGATTCCAGATCCGGTACGGTGCCAGGAACGACCCCGACACATTCGCCCGCGCGGTGAGCTGCCCCGAGCTCGGCTCGTGGGTCGGGCGAATGTGTCGGGGTCGTTCCTGGCACCGTACCGCGGCGAGGACGCCGCGCGTTCGGTCAGAAGGCCGGGAAGGCCTCGGCGATGAACTCCTGGATGCGCACTTCCATCGCGCCGGCGCCGTTCTCGGGAATCCACCAGGAGAACGTGTGGGCGCGCGCGTCGGTGCCGGGCTTCAGCATCGTCAGCGTGTGTAGCGGGACGTCCGTGTAGGTCCCGAGGCTGTCGCAGTCGATCATCCCGCCGACGCGCTCGAGATCGCGCATCAGGTCGGAGACGGCGTCCGGATCGGTCTGGGCGGCGGCGCCGCGCGGGATCTCGGCGTCGGTCAGGTCGGCGATGCGGGCGGCGCCGTCCGAGTAGACGACGAGGTGCAGGTCGAACGGCCCGGCGATCGTCCCCCCCCGAACTTCGTAGACGAGCAGCGGCTCGTGGACGATCACGTTCGCGCAGCCGCTCGCTTGGAGGACGGGGCGGATGTTGACGTGCTCACCGGCCAGCGGAACGACGGACAGGGCGAGAAGCAGGGATTGGCGGAACATGGCGACCTCGTGGGGATGAGGCGTGAAGGGGATCAGGCGGATGGAACACCCACCGTCATGAAGAGCGCGAAGCACGCGAACCGCGAACGCTCCGCCTTATGAATTCCTTCACTATTTCCGCGGGCGGATCGGAGCCGGCTTCGGGTCGGCCATCTCGGTCGCGCACACCTCGCGCAACCGGCTCAGCTCGTCCCGGGCCGGTCCCGGAAGCGGGGCGCTGAGAGCCTGCTGCAGCGCTTCGTCCGCCAGCACGTACGTGCCCTCCTCCATCAGCTCGATCGCGCGGCCGGCGTGGAAGGCCGTCGCCTCGCCGATCTCCTCCTCGAGCGGTCTCGCGCTGCTGAGCTCGATCCACGGCCGGTCGCGCCACACCTCACGCAAGGTGCCGGTGACCGCGAAGCGCTGGTGAGGACGCGCTTCGGCGAACGCGCGCTCGACGTCGGACCCGCGGCGCACGAAGAGCCGCACGGCGGGGTTCGCGAACTCCTCCTGGATCCAGGGGAACTGCTCGTCGGCCCATCCGGAGATCGCCGCGAAGGCTCCCGGACCGAACCGCGTCGGACCGGGCTGCCAGCGCTCGAGATGCCCGTGGAACTGGAACGAGAAGCTGACCTCGAGGCCCTGGTGGCGGCAGGGCGTGTTCGCGAGCTCGGGCCAGGTCACCGGGACGGCCGTGCCCGCGGTGCCCGTCCGTTCCACGAGCGGGACGCGCGCGAACGCGAGCGCGGACAGGCTCGCGGTCGCCAGGGCGGCGGCGAGGGCGATCCGGCGGAGGAGCACGGCGTGCTGCATCCCCTCCCTATCGGAAGGAACTTCCGGCAACTCAGGCGGAATCCCGGGCGCGCCCCCCGTCCGTGAAGACTTCACATTCGCGGCATCTCGCGTTCACGGGATCCTCGCAGGGCCTGAATACCGTCCGCGCCCTCGGGACCGAGGTCCCTTCCCCCCCAGGCGCGCGCAGGAGCACAGTTGGATTCGCGGGGTCAGTCGTCGTCGGGTGCCGGGTCGCACCGCGGTCCGGAAATCGCGGCGCCGCGTTCCGTCTGGGGACCGCTCTGGTGCGTACTCGGCGTGCTGCTGCCGCTCGACCGCGCCTACGCACAGCAGCCCGTCGGCGGCTCGATCCGCGGCGTCGTCCTCGACAAGGACTTCGACACGCCCCTCGTCGCGGCGCAGGTGTTGGCGGTCGAGACCGGACAGCGCGTCACGACCTCGGAAGAGGGACAGTACGTCTTCCCGCAGATCCCCGCCGGCCGCTACACGCTGGTCTTCTCCAAGGACGGCTACGCGCGACAGGTCAAGGCCGACGTCGTCGTCGCAGCAGGCCAGTTGACGGACCTCGACGTCGCGCTGCCGGGCGAGTTCACGGAGATGGACGAGTTCGTCGTCCAGGACGTGCTCGGTTTCGCCGCGGGCTCGGAAGCGGCCCTGTTGTCGCTGCGGTTCGAGAGTCCGACGCTCCTCGACTCGATCGGGGCGGACCTGATGAGCCGAGCCGGCGCGAGCGACGCGGCCAGCGCGCTCAAGCTGGTCTCGGGCGCTTCCGTCCAGGACGGGAAGTACGCGGTGCTGCGCGGGCTGCCCGACCGCTACGTGAGCTCGCAGGTGAACGGCGTGCGCGTCCCGAGCGCGGACGAGGACAAGCGCGCGGTCGAGCTCGACCAGTTCCCCGCGCCGGTCATCGAGAGCATCCAGGTCTCGAAGACCTTCACGCCCGATCAGCAGGGCGACGCATCCGGCGGCGCGGTCGACGTCCGACTCAAGGGCGTCCCCGACGAGACGACCTTCCAGTTCCGCGGTCAGACGAGCATCAACTCGCAGGTTTCCGGCCGCGACGACTTCCTGACGTACGACGGCGGCGGCGTGAGCACCTGGGGCCGCGACCACGGCCGCTCGCAGCAGTTCGCGGACTTCGTGGACTCGGCGCCTGGGCAGATCGACGACTGGACCGGAGCCACGGGGACGACGACCACCGACGCGCCGACCGACTACAAGTGGTCGGTCAACGGCGGCGGGAAGCTGCAGGTGTCCGACGACGTCCGTGTGGGCGGATTCGCCAGCTTCTTCTACGAGCGCGACAGCTCGTTCTACGACGACGGGCGCGACGACTCGTACTGGGTGGTGAATCGCGGCGGCCCGCTGACGCCCGAGACGAATCAGGGCGCGCCGAGCGGATCGCATCCCGAGGACGCCGAGTTCAAGACGGCCCTGTTCGACATCACGCAGTCGAAGCAGTCGGTCCAGTGGGGCGCGCTGGGCACGTTCGGGATCGAGAGCGACAACCACTCGGTCGGGCTGACGTACCTCTACACGCGCACCGCCGAGGACACGACGACGCTGGCCGAGGACACGCGCGGCAAGGAGTACTACTTCCCGGGCTACGAGGTGCGCGACCCGAACTCGCCGGGGAACCAGTTCCGCGAGACGGCGCCGTACATCCGTCTGGAGACGCTCGACTACACGGAGCGGAGCACGGGGACCGTCCAGCTGTACGGCAGCCACCTGATCCCGATGGGCAAGTTCACCATCGGCGACGCCTTCGCGTTCGACGAACCGCGTCTCGACTGGTCGCTGTCCCAGAGCTTCGCGGACGTCGTGCAGCCCGACAAGCGGCAGTTCGGAGCCACGTGGCGCGCGGCGGCCGGTCCCAACTCGCCAGCGTATTGGCAGGCCTACCAGCCGTCCGAGAACATCAACTTCGGGAACTTCCAACGCATCTTCAAGTCGATCGAGGAAGACAGCCATCAGGCCTCGTTCGACCTGGAGTTCCCCTTCCAGCAGTGGGACGAGCGGCCGGGCTACCTGAAGTTCGGGATCTTCGACGACCACGTCGACCGCGAGTTCGACCAGGACACGTTCACCAACTCGGGCGACCCGAACTTCATCCACTTCGGCGGCTGGAACGACCCCTGGAGCGACGTCTTCGAGTCCCAGGTGCACGACATCGACCCGTCGGACTTCGACGTCGATTACACCGGCGAGATCGACGTCTTCGCCTGGTACGGGATGTTCGATCTGCCGGTCGCGTCGACCGTGAACCTGATCGGCGGCGCACGGTTCGAGTCGACGCACATCGGGATCGTGAACGACCCCGAGGGCAGCGCGATCTGGTATCCGCCCGTGCCTCCGGGGCAGACGTCGCCCCCGACGGAGCTCGAGCCGGGCGATGCCGACGTGGACATCCAGCAGGACGACGTCCTGCCGGCGATCTCGGTGAAGTACCAGCCGGCGGAAGAGCTCACGTTCCGGGCCGCGTACAGCCAGACCATCGCCCGTCAGACGTTCAAGGAGCTGACGCCGATCCAGCAGCAGGAGTACCTCGGCGGACCGGTGTTCATCGGCAATCCGGCGCTCGAGATCAGCGACCTCGCCAACTACGACCTGCGCGTCGACTTCACGCCCTATCAGGGCGGACTCGTCTCGGCCTCGGTCTTCTCGAAGGACATCACGCGCCCGATCGAGTACGTGCAGCAGACCACGACGTTCACGTACACGACGCCGGTCAACTACCCGAAGGGCACGTTGAGCGGGATCGAGCTCGAGGCGCGGCAGGACCTGGGGCGCTGGTCGGACTCGCTGTCGGGATTGGCGATCGGCGCGAACGGCACGCTCATCGATTCGCGCGTGGACCTGCCCGCCGACGAGATCCTCTCGTTCCAGCAGAACGTGGGACTCGACATCACGTCTCGCGACATGACGAACGCGCCGGAGTACCTGCTCAATGCGTTCGTGACCTACGACATCGAGAGCACGGGCACGCAGCTCGCGCTCTTCTACACGGTGCAGGGCGACACGCTCGTCGCGGGTGCGGGCACGGCGAACCTCGCGTACTTCGTGCCCGACATCTACGCGAAGAGCTACGACACGTTGAATCTGAGCTTCTCGCAGAAGCTCGGCGAGTACTTCACGTTGTCCTTCGCCGTGAAGAACCTGACGAATCCCGAGATCCAGGAGGTCTACCGGTCCGACTTCACCGGACCGGACGTCACGAAGACCTCGTACACCAAGGGCATCGAGTACTCGATCGGTCTCGGCGCCAGTTTCTCGTTCTGAACGGCACACGACGGGCGGCCCGGCCGCGAACACAGGAGACGACGACCATGAGCAAGACGATGAACGAAGTCCGGCGCGTACCCCGCGACGGGATCGGCCCCGCGCCAGCGCCTGTCCGGCCGACACGGATCGCCGCGGGGGTGTTCCTCGTGGGGCTGACCGTCTGCCTGCCCGTCACGGACGCCATCTCGCAAGGGGGCAACGCCGCGGCCGCACAGGAGCCGTCCGCCGCCACGAGCCTCGAGGAGACGCGTCTGCGGATGGGCAAGTGGATCGAGACGCAGCAGATCATCTCGCGCGAGCGCAACGAGTGGCAGCAGGGCAAGGAGGTGCTCGTCGGACGCGTCGAACTGCTGCGGAAGGAAGTCCGCACGCTGCAGGAGAAGATCGAGCAGGCGGAAGCGAGCGTCGCCGAGTCGAACAAGAAGCGCGACGCGCTCGTGGCCGACAACGATCGACTCGCGGCGACGACGGCCCAGATGGCCGAAGCCGTCACCGCGTTCGAGTCCGACTTGCGCGTCCTGTGGAAGTCGCTCCCGGATCCCCTTCGGACCAAGCTGCAGCCGCTCTACCAGCGCATCCCCGAGGATCCCGCGAGGACCAAGGTCTCCGTCGCCGAGCGCTTCCAGAGCGTCCTCGGGATCGTCAACGGCGTGAACCAGGCCCACACCGAACTCACGGTCAACTACGAAGTGCGCACGCTCGCCGGCGGGACGCCCTCCGAGGTGCGCGTGCTCTACGTCGGCCTGGCGCAGGCGTACTACGTCAGCGCGAGCGGCGAGGCCGGCATCGGTCGACCCACGCCCGAGGGTTGGAAGTGGGAGCCCTCGAAACAGATATCCGGCGACGTGTTGACCTCGCTCGACATCCTCTCTGGCAAGCACAGCCCGGCCTTCGTGCCGCTCCCGGTGACGATCCAATGAGACACTACCTCGCTACGCTCGTGTCCGTCGCCGTGCTGGCGTCGTTCGCCGCCGCCCGGCAGTCCGACCCCGCCGCGGTCATCGGCGATCTATCGCGCTCCGCCGAACGCGACCTCGACGCCAGCGTCGCGGAGCTGACCACGCTGCGCGACCAGATCGCGGCCGAGAAGCTGCCCATCGCGCAGGAGCTCACCGCGCTGGAGGAGATGGTCACGCGTCTGCGCCGCGAGCAGGATCGCGTCACGCGACTCGTGGACTCCGGCGCGCTGGAGATCGCGACGATCAACGCCGAGATCAAGGCCAAACAGGGCGAGCTCGACTACGTCGGCAATCTGCTGGACGAGTACGCGCGCACGGCGGAGACGAAGATCAACGTCTGCGAGCTCCAGTACCTGGGCGAAGCGATCGTCACGGCCAAGCAGTCGGCCGAGAACACCACGCTGTCCCTGCCGGAGAAGTTCGCGCGACAGCTCCCGCTCGTGAAGCTCTCGCTGACCCGGCTGTCCGACGCCGTCGGCGGCATGAAGTTCCCGGGCATCGCGGTCGACCTGCTGGGGTCCGTCGCGGAAGGACAGTTCGCGATCCTGGGTCCGGTGGCGCTGTTCCGCGCCAGGTCGGGGCTCGCCGGGCTCGTCGTGCCGCAATCCGGTTCGGACAAGCCGCTGATCCGCCCGCTGGAGGGCGCGACCCAGGTCGGGTTGGCGTCGCTGGTCGAGACGGGCACGGGATCCATGCCGCTCGACGCGTCGAAGGGCGGCGCGCTCAAGGCTCTGGTCCAGAAGACCAACCTGATCCACATCTTCGAGAAGGGCGGCCCGATCATGTGGCCGCTCCTCGTGTGCTCGATCCTGGCGCTCGGAGCCGTCATCGAGCGCCTCGTGTTCCTCTTCAACGAGAACCGGCGCCGCGACTCCAAGGCGCAGGAGCTCCTGTTCGCCGAGGTGGGCCACGGGAACATCGAGAATGCCATCCGCGTCTCCAAGGAGTCGCGGGACTTCGTGGTCCGCGCCCTGACGTACGCGCTCGAGCACAAGGAGAGCTCGCTGCCCAACGCACTGCTGTACGCGCAGGCGCGCGAGCTGAAGCGGTTCAAGCGCGGCATCACCGTGCTCGACACCGTCATCACGCTCGCGCCGCTGCTCGGCCTGCTGGGCACGGTCACGGGCATGATGGCGTCGTTCTCGCTCATCGGAGGCGAGCTGAACTCCCCCGGCGCGATCACGGGCGGCATCGCCGAGGCGCTCATCGCCACCGCGTTCGGCCTCGGCATCGCGATCCTCAGCCTGCTGCCGTTCAACTACCTCAACAACAAGATGGACGAGGCGACGCACGACATCGAGTCGGCCGCCACGCAGCTGAAGCTGCTCGTCGAGGGCCAGCCGGTTCCCGCTCCGGCCCCGTCGCCGGTCAAGGCCGTCGCGGCGCGCCACGAGCTCGTCGGCGCCGGGAAGGGCTGACCATGCACGGCTCCTCCGGCGGCGGGTCGCGCAAGCGAGCGCGCATCGAGATCATCCCGCTGATCGACATCATCTTCTTCCTGTTGGCCACGTTCATCATGGTCTCGCTGTCCATGACCAAGAACCAAGGCGTGCAGGTGGCGCTGCCCACGGCGGGATCTGCGCAGTCTCTGGGAGACAACCAGGAGATGGAGAAGGCGGTGACGCTCAGCGTCGACGAGAAGGGCGACGTCTTCTGGAACAAGGAGAAGATCGCGCTCGCTCAGCTGCCCCTGCGCCTCCAGACCTTCAAGACGGCGTCGAAGGACCCGAAGGTCGTGATCAACAGCGACGCGGGAGCCGACTTCAAGCACGTCGTCGGCGTGCTCGACGAGGTGCGCAAGATCGGGATCGCCAAGGTCGGCATCAACACGGACAAGAAATGAGCCTCTGGACCGTCTTGGGGATCCTCGGTGCGGTGCTGTTGCACGCGTTCATCCTCCTGTTCGGCGGCCTGCTGTTCCCGACGTGCCGTCCCGAGGAGAACTCCGTCCAGCAGGTGGAGCTCTTGGGCGCGGAGGATCCCTCGACGAAGTCGGACGAGAAGAAGCCGGACGAGCAGAAGGACCCCGAGGAGCTCGAGGCCGAGACCGATGCGCCGCCCGACGCCGCCGAGATGATCAAGAACCTGGAGACGCCGGCTTCGATGGATGCGCCCGCGCTCGAGGCCGCCAGCTTGAGCGCGATCGAGCAGGCGCTGAACGGCCAGGGCGGCGTCGGCGACTTCGGCGACAGCCTCTCGTTCGCCTCCGGCGGCCGCATCGGCGGCACGGGCACCGGCGGCGGCATGGCCGACGCGGTCGAGGGCGCCTTCAGCCTGGCCGAGATCGACCAGAAGCCGCGCGTCGTCTTCCAGACGTCTCCGCGACAGCCGGCGGAGCTGCGCGGCAAGAAAGTCGAAGGCGCCGTCACCGTCATCTTCGTCGTCGACACGGCGGGCAAGGTCACGAACGCCCGCGTCGAGAAGTCGAACCATCCCGCGTTCGACGCGCCGGCACTGGAGGCCATCCGGCAATGGAAGTTCGAGCCCGCTTTGCGCGGCGGCGCCCGAGTCGACTGCAGCATGCGCCAGCCGTTCCGATTCCCGCCGAGTTGATCGTCATGACGAACCGAACCACCGCCATCACCCGCATCGCGCGCGCTCATTCCGCCGTCCGCTCGTCGGCGGCGTGCTGGATCCTGGGCGCGGCCCCGACCCTGGCGTTCGCGCAGAGCGAGGCTCTGGACCGGATCTGGAACGATCCGACGTTCCAGAAGCAGTTCGTCGCCGGATACGGCGTCAACGCCGAGATCGAGCCGCGCGTCACGCCCGACGAGGTCAAGGTCCTCGAGAAGCTGCGTCCGCTGATGAGCGAGAACCAGGCCAAGGCCGAGGAGCTCCTGCGCCAGGCGATCAAGCCGGACAGCTCGGCGATGCTCGACTACACGCTCGGCAGCCTCCAGTTCCAGCGGGACGAGCTCGTGGAGTCTCTGGCTTCGTTCCAGCGCGCGGTGGGCAAGTTCCCGAGCTTCCGTCGTGCCTGGCGGAACGTGGGCTTCATCCACTTCCGTAACGGCAACAATGACGACGCCATCAAGGCGTTCACGCGGATGATCGAGCTGGGCGGCGGCGACGCGTCGGCCTACGGGATGCTCGGTTACGCGCACGCGGCGAAGCAGGACTACCAGCCGGCGGAAGCCGCGTTCCGCAACGCGCTCCTGCTGCAGCCCGACTATTCCGAGTGGCGACTCGGGCTGACCAACACCGTCTTCAAGCAGGGCAAGTTCGACGACGCCGCGGCGCTCCTCGACGCGCTGATCGCGCGCTATCCCGACAAGGCGCAGTTCTGGCTGCTGCAGGCGCACACGTTCCTGGGCAAGAAGCAGCCCCTGCGCGCGGCCGAGAACTTCGAGGTCGTGGACCGGCTCGGCAAGTCGACCACCGACACGCTGAACACCCTGGGCGACATCTACCTGACCGAGAGCCTGCTCGACCTGGCGCTGAACGCCTATGTGCGCGCGATCGACCTCGACAAGGGGCAGCCCTCGACGCGCTCGGTCCGCGCGGCGGAGGTCCTGGCCGCCCGCGGCGGTCCGAAGCAGGCGCTCCAGCTCACGGAGCACATCCGCTCGGCTTTCGGCGAGGCGATCCCCGAGGCCGAGCGGACGAAGCTGCTCAAGCTGCAGGCGCGCATGAGCATGGCGAACGGGACGGGCGACGAGGACGCCGTCACCGCGCTGCTCGAGATCGTCCGCATCGACCCGCTCGACGGCGACGCGCTGCTCCTCTTGGGCCAGCACCACGCACGCAAGGGCGAGCCCGACCAGGCGATCTTCTTCTACGAGCGCGCTGCGAGCATCGAAGCGTTCGAGGGCAAGGCCAAGGTCTACCACGCGCAGACGCTCGTCGGCCTGGGCCGCTACGCCGAGGCGCTGGTCCTCTTGCGACGCGCGCAGGAGATCAAGCCGCGCGAGGACATCGCGCGCTACATCGAGCAGGTGGAGCGGATCTCGCGTCAGCGTCGCTGAGCGATCCACCGACCACCGCATCGCACGCGCCGCGACCCACGTTGCATCCGCGCGCGTGGCGCACCGCCGTGGGGCTCGGCCATCGCCACCGTTCCGCGGACTCGTCGGAATGGGCCTGATTCCATGGACGAATCGCCCGCGGCGGAGGCTGCGGCGGGTTCCACGGACCTACACCCGCTCTTCATCGGTCATGAACACGTCGCTCCTACCGTGCGCGCACTCGAAGCCGCACGAACGAGGGAGTGGGCTCCCTCGTGCGCCGCGAGTGATCCGCAGTGCCTTGAACCAGAGCCAGTGAGAAGAGACATGACCTCCAAGATCCTCCTCGGGACCGCGATGATCGGAGCCGGCGTCGCCGGCTTCGGTCGTGCCTCCGAGATCCTCGTCACGAGCGACATCGCCACGTCGACCACGTGGACGGCCAACAACACCTACAACCTGCAAGCACAGATCTTCGTGCTCCCCGGCGCGACGCTGACGATCGAAGCCGGCACCGTCATCGCCAGCGACATCGTCTCCACCGTCGGGACGCAGGACGGCGGAACGCTCGCGGTCACGCGCGGCGCGCAGATCATCGCCAACGGCACCGCGAAGAACCCGATCATCTTCACGTCGAAGGCCGACGTCGCCACGTGGACCGGCGGCGACCCGAAGACCGGCACCTGGCGCGTCGCCGCCAACGAGTGGGGCACGCTCTCGATCTGCGGCAACGGGTACATCTCCGAGAACGCGATCGGCGCGAACACGCCGGCTCCGAACGCGGCCAACTTCGGCAACATGGAAGGCCTCGTCGAGCCGCCGCCGAACCCGAACCCGACGACGTACATCCGCTACGGCGGCGGCAACGACGACGACGACAGCGGTTCGATCCGCTACTGCTCGTTCCGCTACGGCGGCAAGGTCATCGGCCTGAACAACGAGCTGAACGGCCTGTCCCTGGGCGGCGTCGGCCGCGGCACGGACATCGACCACGTCGAGATCATGAACAACGTCGACGACGGCATCGAGATCTGGGGCGGCACGGTCAACCTGAAGTACATCAGCATCTGGAACGTCGGCGACGACAGCCTCGACATCGACCAGGGCTGGCGCGGCAAGGCCCAGTTCGGCCTGATCGTCCAGGGCTACAGCACGGTCGCGGCCCAGGGCTCCGGAGTCGGCGACAACTGCCTCGAGATGGACGGCGCCGAGCAGTCGGACTACCAGCCGGTCACGACGGCCTCGATCTACAACTTCACCGTGATCGGCCAGCCCGTGTCCGGCGACCAGGGCACGGCCTGGCGCGACAACGCGCGCGTGCAGATCCGCAACTCGATCTTCACCGACCTCGGCGAAGTCCTGGTGCGCCTCGACAACGTGGACGGCGACGGCGGCCTGGGCTACGGCAACGGCGGCACGCTCTCGTGGCTCAACACGTGGGCGACGAACTACAACGCGGTCCCGCCGACGGCGAACGACCCGATCGGGCTGGCCGGTTTCTACGCGGCGCAGTCGTCCGGCAAGCTCGCGGAGATCACGGACAGCGTGTTCCACTTCCTGGCGAACGACGGCGTGAACCCGCCGCTCGTCCAGCCGGCGAACCAGTTCACGGAAGCCACGAACGTCGGCGCCTACCCGGGCAACGGCACGAACAACAACGTCGATGCCGGCACGCTGGTCGCCAACCTGCCCTACCGCTCGATCACGCGCGGTCCGGCGGTCACGGTGGGCGCGCTCACGATGCGCCCGGTCGTCCAACTCGACCCGCGCGCGGCCAATGCGGCCGTGACGAGCGTCGCCACCGCTCCGAACGACGGCTTCTTCACGCCGGTCTCGTTCCGTGGCGCGTTCGCGCCGACGGGCCAGCACTGGCTGTGCGAGTGGACCGCGTCCTACGCGTACGGCTTCACGCCGGCCGCGACGGACACGATCACGGACTACTGCTTCGGCGACGGCACGGGCACGGCCTGCCCGTGCGGCAACAACAGCGTCGTCGGCGCGAACGAAGGCTGCCTCAACTCGCTCTCGGCCACGCTCGGCGGCAAGCTGCGCGCGACGGGCTGCTCGAGCATCACGGGCGACACGATCGTCCTCTCCGGCACGCAGCTGACGAACCAGTCGGTCCTGTACTTCCAGGGCACGACGCAAGCGGGCACGCCCGCGGGCAACGGCGTCGTCTTCGGCGACGGCAAGCGCTGCGCGGCGGGCGCGGTCATCCGCCTCGGCACGAAGGTCGGCGTCGGCGGCGCTTCGCAGTACCCGGTCGGCGCCGATCTCGGCGTCGCCGCGAAGGGCCTCGTCTCGGCTCCGGGCATCCGGACCTACCAGGCCTGGTACCGCAACCCCGCGGCCTTCTGCACGGCGTCGACGTTCAACCTGACGAACGGCGTCCAGATCGCGTGGGGCCTGTGATCGCGACACCGCGATCGTGATCGAAGGCGGCCTCCGGCCGCGCCGCGGTCCGCTGGGATCCGTGGCGCGTTCGGAGGCCGCACGCTTCCTCTCGCCAACTCGCCCGGATCCCGTCGCGCCACGTCCTCTCCTCCTCGACTCGTTTCCCCGGCCCTCGACATGCACACGCGCACACGACTCACCGTTTCCCTGATCCCCTGGATCCTCGCGGCCGTCGCGCTGCCGCTCGGCGCCGCCTGCTCGGAGTCACGCGCCGACTCGCACGCGGAGAAGGTCGAGGCCGCGCTCGCGCAGGACGCCGGGCTCGCGCCAGGCCAGGCCGAGCTGCTCGACCTGGCCTACGACGCGGCCAGCGCGTTCCCGCTGGATCCCCACGTCAAGAACCGCTCGCGCGCGCAGGAAGCCGTCGTCGCCGCGTGCCTCGAGCTCGACCAGCCGCAACGCGCGCTGCGCTATGCGGTCGGCATCGCGAACTGGCGACGCGGCAAGTGCCTCGCGGACATCGCCTACCACGTCGCCCGTCGCGATCCGAAGGCCGACGTGCAGGCGTACCTGGACGAGGCCGAGCGGATCGCCGGCGATGCTCCGCGCGACGACGGTGCCGCGACCGGTGATTCCATCGAGGGCACGCAGGAGTGGCGCCGCGACCGCGTGCGCGCCGCGATCGCGCGCACGTACATCCTGCTCGGGCAGGACGAGCGCGCCGCCCGGGTCGCCCTCGGAGTCGTCGATTCCGAAGTCGGCGCCATCCACGGCGAGAAGGCCCGGCACGGCGCGCCGGAGTCTTTCGAGGAGCAGGTCCGCGAGCTCGACGCGCTCGTGGCGACAGGCTCGTTCGATCCGCAACGCGCGGCGCTCAACGCGTACGTCGAGCTGTTCCGGCGCAACTACGACGACGTCGCGCGCCGTCAGCTCGTCGAGGAGAAGATCCCCCTGGCCTGGGCGAAGCTCCCGCTCGACGTGCGCGTGCAGGCGGAGCTGCAACTCGCGGCACACGCGATCGCTCACGGGGATTCGCCGAAGGCGACGACCATCCTGGACGAGGCGCAGAGGATGCTCGACGCCGTGAAATGGGACGCGGAGTTCCACGTTCCGCTCGTCGCGCGCCTGGCGACCGCCCGGTACCGGGCCGGGGATCGCGAGCGCGCGCGCGCGCAGGCGGACTCCGCGCTCGCCGCCTATGCGCGCGACCGCCTGAACATCGTGAACATGTACCGCGCGGGCGTGCTGCGTCCCCTGGCCGAGGCCTACGCGGCGATGGGCGATGCGGCGCACGCGCGCCAGGTCTATGCCGACGCGCTCGAGGAAGGCGTCCTGAATCCGAACTCGCGTCCGCGCGCGGAGGACCTGGCCGCCACGGCGACGTCGATGGCGGTGCACGGCGTCGAACCGGATGCGGCGCTCAGGGCGCGCATGAAGGAGATTCGGTCGAAGCTCGGGAACCCGTGGTGAAGACGAAGCGGGTCGGGCATCGAGCGCGGGTTCACACGCGCTGACCGGCGACCCAGGCGCTCTCGAGCGCCAGCTCGGGACCGCGCAGCACCAGGAAGTCCGCGGCGAGACCGGTCTTGAGCGCCCCGAGCTCGCGCTCGAGCCCCAGCGCGCGCGCCGGAGTCGCGCTGGCCATCGTCAGCGCCTCGGGCAGACCGACGACGCCGCGCGTCACGAGACGCCGCACCATCTCGAGCTGGCTCATCGCGGACCCGGCGAGCTGCGGCGCGCCGGCCGCGTCCTTCGCCGGGTAGTACGCGGTCCCTCCGCGGAGCACGTGATCCCGTCCGTGGCTGTGGAAGTGATCGCAGCCCGTCCCCGCTCCCTGCAGCGCGTCGCTGACGAGACACAAACCCTCGAGGCCGCGGGCGCGGAGCGCGAGCTCGAACATCTCGGGCCCGACGTGCACCAGGTCGCCGATGATCTCGGCGAAGAGCGCCGCGTCGGTCAGCGCGAAGCCCGCGAGCCCGACCTCGCGGTGGTGCAGCTGCGGCATCGCATTGAACAGGTGCGTCGCGCCGACGGCTCCGGCCATCGCCGCCGCACGCGCGTCCGCGCACGTCGCGCGGCTGTGCCCGAGCGAGACGCGCACGCCGCTCGCGACGAGTTCGCGCACGAGGTCGGCCGCTCCCGCGAGCTCCGGCGCGAGCGTCATCGTGCGGATGCCGCGCCCGTCCCCCGTCGCCGGTCCGAGGATCTCGCGCAAGGCCGCGACGGACGGATCGTGCAGGTCCGAAGGCGGCAGCGCGCCGGCCGCGAGGCGGTTCACGAACGGCCCCTCGAGGTGCGCGCCGACGACGCGCGCCCCGGATCCCGCCGGGATCGAGCGCGCGCGCTCCTGCAGACGCGCGCAGTCCGCGCCGAGCCGCGCCGGGACGCCGGGGAACAACGTCGGGAGGAACGCGGTCGTCCCCGCGCGCGCGAGGGCCCGCGCCATGCCCGCGACGTCCTCGAGCGGATCGAAGCCGCCGAAGCCGTGGACGTGGAGGTCGACGAAGCCCGGCGTCACCACGGGCAGGTCCGCGCCGCCGATCTCGCCTTCCGTGACGACGGACGCGATGCGACCGTCCTTCCACGAGAGCGTGCCGGTCAAGAGCTTCCCGTCGACGAAGAGGCGCCCGCGCAGCGTGTTCACCAGCGTTTCGTCGCACGATTCGAGGCGCGGGTCAACGTCCTCGCGCTCGCGGACGCGCGTGCGCCCCAATGGCAGCGCGGAGCGCGGACCGCGCGACGTCCCTCCGAGGCCGGCCCTCTCCTGCCACCTCGGAGCGGTGTCGCGTGTCCGCGCTCCGTGTCCCTTGCCGCGCCGCGCCGGCGCGATGGCGTGCGTCCGTGCGGCGCGCGTCAGCGCGCGGCTTTCCCGCTCTTCTCGGCCGCGAGCTCGAGCAGGAGCTTGCGACGTCCGGCGTCCTTCTCGCCCTGCGCGATGCGCTCGAGCGCGAGCCCCCAGGCGCGGTCGAGCGCGACGTCTTCCTCGACGTCCACGCTCGGCACGACGCCGACGCCTTCCCAGTTCGTCTTCGTGACGGGGTTCTCCGCGCGCGCGACCGGCAACATCACCGAGTAGTCGCCGCCCAGGTCGCGCCGGTCCACAGGGTGCGCGCCTCCGCCGCTCGTCCGGCCGACGATCGTGGCGCGCTCGCGGCACTGGAGGTCGTAGGCGAACTCCTCGGCGGCCGAGAAGGTCTTGCCGCTGACGAGGACGTAGACGGGCTTGTCGACGTAGCGGCGGCCGGGCACGTCGCGCAGGGTCCAGTACTCCTCGGCCTGGCGCATCTCGCGGTTCACGAGCGTGTTCAACAGCACGGGCTCCGCGCCGAAGAAGTACGAGCACAGGAAGCGCACCGTCTCGGGATCTCCGCCGCCGTTCTGGCGCAGGTCGATCACGAGCGCATCGGTGTCCTGGAGGAACGCCATCGCGGCGGCGGCGGTCGCGCGCGACATCTCGGCCGGCACGAACTCGCGGATCTCGAGGTAGCCGACGTTGCCCTGCATCCGTTCGGCGCGCTCGAACCCGAAGTTGCGCTGCGTCCATTCGCGCCGCGCGGCGTTCTCGTCGAGCAGGAACGCGCTCTGCGGCCTGGGGGCGTTGGCGCGCTGGTGGCGCACGCGCAGGTGCTTGTCGTTCGTGATCGAGCGGCACGTCTCGGTCAGCGCGTCGGCCAGGGCGTCGCCTTCCAGCGAGTTCCAGGCGCCGCTGGCCGCCTTCGCGCGCAAGGCCGCCGCCATCGCGGCGCCCTTGTCCTCGAACACGTAGCTGCGCTCGAGCTCGGCGGCCAGCTTCGTGGCCACCTCGACGGAGGCGGCGCGTGCCGGAGCCGGCTCGCCGGCCGGTTCCGGCAGCACGCCGACCACCAGCGACGCCAGGGCCACGGTCAGGGTTCGCAGGTCCAACTGGGGGATCATCGGGGGCTCCGGTGGGGATCGAGGACGGTTCCGGCGGCCGTGACGAGGCGGTCGAAGGCACGACCGGGCTCGCGAGGTCGCTCTGGCCCAACTCTACGAGTGCACACTTCTTGTGATTGTGTGCACTCGGCGCCGCGCGGCAGCTCGCCGCCCGCCGGAACGCAAGTGCGTGCCGCGCAAGCACAAGCACTCCGTATCCCTCGCGTCAGGATCCGGCGGCCGCGGCCGGCCGCGTCAGGAGCGCGATGCCCGACCCGCCGTACTCGCGCAGGTCGAAACCCCAGTCGGGGCCCGGGCGCAGCGCTCCGACGTCGCGCGTCGGGGCGTGGACCACGACCAGCCCTCCGGGGGTCAGGTTGTCGCGCACGAGCGCCTCGAGGGCGCGCACGAGCACCGGGCTCGTGTCGGGGTTCGTGACCAGCTTGTAGGGCGGGTCGAAGAAGGCCAGGTCGTAGAGCGGCTCGTCGGCGCGGCGGTCGCGCCAGCTCTCGTAGCGCAGCGCGTCGCCGCGCCAGATGCGCGCGCGGTCCTTCACGCCGAGCTCCTCGATGTTCTTCGCCAGCACGGCCAGCGCCTCCGCGCCGCGCTCGACGAAGCGCACGTGCGCGGCGCCGCGCGACAGCGCCTCGAGGCCCAGGCTGCCGCTGCCCGCGAACAGGTCGAGCACGCGCGCGCCCTCGAGCCGCTCGTGGATGCGCGAGAACACGGCCTCGCGCACCCGGTCGAGCATCGGCCGCGTCTTGTCGCCCTCGGGCGCGCCGATGCGACGGCCGCCGAACTCGCCTGCGATGATCCTCACCGGCCCGAGGGTAGCGCCGCGGGGCGGAGAAAGGACGCGCGGATTTCGCTAGGATTCAGCGCACTTCGATGCCCCGCCTCCACGTCAACGTCGATCACGTCGCCACGCTGCGCCAGGCGCGCCGCGAGCCCTTCCCCGACCCGGTCGAGTGGGCGTTGCGCGCGGAGAAAGCCGGCGCGGAAGGCATCACGGCGCACCTGCGCAAGGACCGCCGTCACATCCAGGACGACGACATCAAGCGGCTCCGGAAGCAGATCGCCACGCGACTCAACTTCGAGATGAGCCTCGACCCGGAGATCGTGACCCTGGCGCTCAAGACGCGCCCGCACGCGGTCTGCATCGTGCCCGAGAACCGCGCCGAGGTGACGACCGAGGGCGGGCTCGACGTGGTGCGCGAGTCGAAGCGTCTGTGCGCGGTCGTCCCGAAGTTCGCGCGGGGCGGCGCGGAGGTCAGCCTGTTCATCGATCCCGACGTGCTCCAGGTCGAGGCGGCCTGCACGGTCGGCGCCGAGTTCGTCGAGCTGCACACGGGGTCCTACGCGCGGGCTACCGGCCGGGCGAAGGCCCGGGAGCTCGCGCGCCTCGAGACGGCCGCGCTGCACGCGCGCGCCATCGGGTTGCGCGTGAACGCGGGGCACGGGCTCGACTACGAAAACGTCGCCGCCGTCGCCGCGCTGCCGCACGTGGAAGAGCTCAACATCGGCTTCGCGATCGTCGCTCGTGCGGTGTTCGAAGGCGTCGACGAGGCCGTCGCGCGCATGGCCCGATTGGTCCGCGGCAGGTCGAGAGCCAGGAGGAGCGCATGATCGTCTCGCACCCGCGCTGCCGCTTCCAGGGCAGCTACGTCGCGTTGCCGACGCCGTTCCGCGACGGACGGGTCGACCTGCCGGCGCTCCACGCGCTCGTCGACTTCCACGCCGACCGCAAGACGGACGGGCTCGTCGTGTGCGGGACGACCGGCGAGGCGCCGACGCTCGAGGACTGGGAACGCCGCGCCGTCGTGGAGGCCGCCGTCGGTCGCGCGCGCGGGCGGCTGCCGGTCATGGCCGGCGTCGGCACGAACGACACGCGCACGACCGTCGCGCACGCGAGGTCGGCCGCGGGCCTGGGCGTCGACGCGCTGCTCGTCGTGACGCCCTACTACAACCGGCCGACGCAGCGCGGGCTCGAGGCGCACTACGGCGCCGTCGCCGAAGCCGTCGCGACGCCGATCGTGCTGTACAACGTCCCCTCGCGCACCGGCTGCGACCTGCAGCCCGAGACGGTCACGGCGCTGGGCAAGCGCTTCCCGCACATCGTCGCCGTGAAGGAGGCGCTGCCCTCGGTCGAGCGCGCGAAGCACCTGATCGCCGAGACGCCTTGCGCGCTGTTGGCCGGCGACGACGCGTCGATCGCGGACTTCGTCAGCCTGGGCGCGGTCGGCGCGGTGAACGTCGTGGGCAACGTCGCGCCCGAGAAGATCGCCGAGCTCGTGCGCTGCTCCGTGCCGGGGCGCGATTCGAAGCGCGCCGCCGAACTCGTCGAGTGGTTGCGCCCACTCGTGCGCGACCTCTACGTCGAGACGAACCCTGCTCCGGTCAAGGCCGCGCTGGCCATGTTGCTGGCCGAGGTGCGCGACAAAGTGCGGCTGCCGCTCGTCCAGCTCGAGCCCAGGAACCGCGAGAAGCTCAAGGCCACGCTGCTCGCGAGCGGCCTGCTCTGATCGCGCCTGCACCTCGCGGACCCGGTTCGCCGGGTGCTCACCGCGCGGGGACGACACCAAAGGGCAATGGCGCCTGCCGGTGCGTCCGGCCCACACTCCCTCCCGAACGAAGAGGCTCAGTGCTCCCTGTGCTCTCGATTCCTCGGTCCTCGAGTCGCGTCGGGAATGCGCGACGGCCGGATCCGACATCGCAGGGCGGACGAACGGCGAGCACCACGAGCGGGTGAGCGGAACGACGGCCCTTCGGCGTCCGTGAGGGACGGCGGCCGGGTGGCCACGACTCCGAGGTTGCGACTCTCCATCGAAGGGCCGTCCGAAGTGTGCTGAGCACTTCGGGCGGCCCGCTCTGCGTCCGGCGCGCGATCACACGACCTTGGGCGTCGTCTCCTCGCCGAACTTCGCGCCCAGCGCGCGCAGCGTGCGGTCGAGCGTGCGCGTGTACCCGAACACGAAGTGCGCGAGCACGCGGAACAGCGGGTTGCTCACGAAGCCGTTCTCGCTGAGGGTCACCTCGCACCCGCCCGCCACCTCGCGCAGGTGCCACGTCCACGTGCCGCCGAACGGGAGCTTCCCGCCCTCGTCGGCGATGCGCACGACCATCTTGCGCGGCGCGTCCCACTCGTCGACCTCGAGCGGCAGGGCGCCGTGCCGCGTGTGCTCGATCCAGGCCGGCCGTCCGCCGCCGACGCCCGGGCGGCGCTCGATCGACTTCAGGTCGGTTCGCCAGGTCGGCAGGGCATCGATGTCCGTGATCGCGCTCCACACCTCGGCCGGCTTGCGGCCGTAGCGCGCGCGCAGGGAGACGGCGTGCTCGCGCGGCGCGAACGTGCTCGCCGTGAGGACGAGCGCGACGAGGCCGCAGACGACGATGACGGCGATCCAGAGTGTGGGCATGGTCCGAGGCTCTCGCGCGCGGCGCGCGGCGCGGACCCTAGCATCCCGCCGGCCTTCGGGGTGGAGCCCCCGCGCGGTGCCGGGTGGCGATGCGGAGGCGGGTAGGATCCACCGGCGTGCACGTCGCGGTCCTGATCCTCGCCGGCCTCGCGAGCGCCCCGGCCGCCGACCCCGCGAAGGAACTCGCGCGCCTCGCGAAGCTCGCGCCCGGGCCGCAGTGCGCCGGGCTCGAGACCCTGCTCGACGCGCGCGGATTGGACGAGCCCGCGCGGCGCGCGGCCTTGACCCGCATCCGCGACCTGGCGATCGACGCGGCGGCGCCGCTCACGGACGTCGAGCGCGCGCTGGTCGAGGAGCTGAAGGCGCGCAGCTCGTCCGTCGTCGACCCGCTCGTGTCGCGCTACGCGATCGTGCTCGGTTCCGCGAACTTCGTCGCGAACGCGGCGACGGGGCGCACGCCCGGACTGCTCGACGCGACGTACGTCGTGCAGCGGCAGCTGTTCGCCACGGATCCCGTCGCGACCGTCGGCCACCGCTATGTGTTCTTCCCCGAGAAGACGAAGCCCTGGGGCTGGAGGATCCAACCCGGGAACCTGACGGTCGCGTACGGACAGGCGAGCGCGGAACAGGGCTCCTACGACGAGCTGATGGCGCACGAGATCAGCCACGGGTTCGCGTCGCGCCATCCGTCGAAGCACCTCTTCGCCGGCGGGTTCGGCGAGGGCTGGTCCGATCTCGCGATCGCGTACACCGGCGAGCGCCTCGGCTTCCTCGGCGGTCCGCTCGAGAAGACGTGGGACAACTGGCGCGACGGCATCCTCGGCGCGGGACAGGTCGAGTACCTGCAGACGCGACTGCCGGTCGAGGAGATCGTCGCGTACGGACCCTCGGCCTCGATCGTGCTGCGGCTCGCGCTCGACGCTTCGGGCAGCGCTTCGGACGAGATCTGGACACGGGTCGCGCGGCTCCTGCGCGAGGGCGTCGACTCCCCGCCGCCCGCGATGCCCTCGTACCTGTGGCCCACGCGTTTCGCGCGCGACATGCAGCGCGCGTTCCCGGGCGAGGCGGCCTGGGACGCGCTCTCGCGCTGGCGCTTCCCGCTCGACGCCGGCTCGCAGAAGGAGGTCGAAGCGTGGACGCTCCGCGCGCGCCAGAAGCCGCCGCCGACGCGCGCCGGGCAGTGGAAGGCCGACGCGCAGACGCCCGTGACCGCGTGGCGCGTGCTCGGGCCGATCGCCGTGCCCGAGGGACGCTGGTCGAACGTCGACTTCGATCCGCTCGACGCCTGGAACTACGTCGAGCGCGACGAGGTCGAGATCGCCGGCGCGAAGCTCCGCTGGCGCGCCGACGTGCCCGTCGACGCGGACGGCGTCGTGCAGCTCGGCGCGCTGCCCGGCGCGGACCGTCCGTGCGTGTTCTACCTGCGCGCCGACCTGCCGCCGGAGTCCGAGGGACCGGTGACGTTCTCCACGGCGAGCGACGACGAGTGCGCGGTATGGCTCGACGGCGAGTTGGTCGACGTCTTCCGCGGCACGCGCGACGCGAACCCCGACGACCCCGACCGCACGTTCGGCCGCGTACAGAAGGGCGGCGGGCGGATCCTGGCCCAGGTCGCGAACTACGGCGGAGCGGCCGGGTTCCACCTGCGCTGGTCCAAGGGCACGCCGTTCGAGACGAGCTGGCGCACCGAGGCGCGCGCGCCGGATCCGAAGCGTCGGCTGATGGCGATCCGTCGCGCTGGAACGATGCGCGTCCCCTCCGAGCTCGTGTTCCCGATCTACGACGCCGCGCTGAACGACGGCAGCGCCGACGTGCGCGCGGAGGCCGCGTGGTTCCTGGGCGGCCGGCGCAACGAGCCGCGCGCGGTCGAGGAGCTGCTCGCAGCGTGGACGCGCGAGAAGGACGTGCGCGCGACGTCCGCGATCCGCGGCGCGCTGTCGGAGCTCGCGCTGCGCGACCTCCCCGACTCCGCCGCCGCGCACCGCTGGTGGCGCGACGAGAACCGCGCCTGGCGCGAGGCGGACCACGTCGAAGCGGAGTCGGCCTACGCGCTGCGCAGCGTCTTCGGCGGCTTCTACGGCAACGCGGCCGGCAGCTACGGGAACCAGCACGTCGCGCGCTGCTTCGGCGGCGACCGCGCGCACGCGCTGAACCTCGTGATCGAGGCCAAGAAGAGCGGCACGTACGTGCTCGCCGTGCGCTACGCGTCGGCCGACGGCGAGCGCAAGGCCGACGTGCGCGTGCGCCGCGGCGAGCAGACGGTCGCCGGTCGCTTCGGCGCCGTGTTCCCGAAGACGGAGACGTGGACCGCGTGGTCGTGGCAGGACGTGCCGCTGGGCGTGCTGCCCGCCGGCCGCTACCGCGTCGAGATCGGGAACCTGGACGGGTGCCTCGATCTCGATGTGCTCGGCCTGCGACCGACCAAGCCCTGAGAAGGCTGACCCGGTTCGCTGGTCCTCGCCGCCGGCGGGCCCCCCGATGCCGGTCGGACCTCCCTCCGGGCCCCGGGAACCGGGCAGGCCCAGCGAAGGGGGTCAGCTTCCATCGTTCGACCTGGTGCCATTTCGGCGTTCAACGGCCACAACGGCACCCTGACGGCCCCAGAACGCTCTCCAGGGCTGCCCGAGCGGCGGCATGGGCGTTGCTCCCGGCCCGGTCGCCATGCAAGACCAATACACGCGCAAGTCCCAGGAAGCCCTCGCCGGCGCCCAGCAGGCTGCACTCGCCGCGGGGAATCCCGAGCTGACGCCGGCCCACCTCGCCGTCGCGCTGCTCGCGGAACCGGAGGGCGTCACGGCGGCGCTCCTGCAGAAGCTCGACGTCGATCCGCGCGTGCTCTCGGCCGAGATCTCGCGCGGGCTCGACAAGCTCCCGCGCACGAGCGGGGGTCAGATGGGCATGTCGCGCGCGCTGGCCGAGGTGCTGCAGGACGCGCAGGCCACGGCGAAGAAGCTGGGCGACGCCTACACGTCGACCGAGCACCTGCTGCTCGCGCTGGCGAAGAAGGGCGGTCCCGAGGTCGCGGGCCTCTTCGCCGCGCGCGGCGTGCGGCCGGAGCGCATCGAGGCCGGCCTCCAGGAGGTCCGCAAGGGCAAGAAGGTCGAGTCGCAGGACCCCGAGGCCTCGTTCGAGACCCTCAAGAAGTACACGCGCGACCTGACCGCGGAGGCGGCGGCAGGCAAGCTCGACCCCGTCATCGGCCGCGACACCGAGATCCGCCGCGTCATCCAGGTGCTCACGCGGCGGCGCAAGAACAACCCCGTCCTGATCGGCGAACCGGGCGTCGGCAAGACGGCGATCGCCGAGGGTCTCGCGAACCGCATCGTCGCGGGCGACGTGCCCGAGGGTTTGAAGGACAAGCGCGTGCTGTCGCTCGACGTCGGATCGCTGCTCGCGGGCGCGAAGTACCGCGGCGAGTTCGAGGAGCGCCTCAAGTCGGTGTTGAAGGAGGTGGCCGAGGCCCAAGGCCAGGTGATCCTCTTCATCGACGAGATGCACACGATCGTCGGCGCGGGTGGCGCGGAAGGCGCCGTCGACGCGGCCAACATGCTGAAGCCCGCGCTCGCGCGCGGGGAGCTGCACTGCATCGGCGCGACGACGCTGGACGAGTACCGCAAGCACGTCGAGAAGGACGCGGCGCTCGAGCGGCGCTTCATGCCCGTCCTGGTCGGCGAGCCCAGCGTGGACGACACGATCGCGATCCTGCGCGGCCTGAAGGAGCGCTACGAGGTCCACCACGGCGTGCGGGTGCTCGACGAGGCCGTGGTGGCCGCGGCGCGACTCGCCGACCGCCACGTGTCGGACCGCTTCATGCCCGACAAGGCGATCGACTGCATCGACGAGGCGGCGGCGCAGCTGCGCACCGCGATCGACTCGCTGCCGCCGGAGCTCGATTCCGTCGAGCGCAAGGTGCGCCAGCTCGAGATCGAGCGGTCGGCGCTGTCCAAGGAGGACGATCCCGACGCGAAGAAGCGCGTCGCGCGCATCGCCAAGGAGTTGGCCGACCTGCAGGAGCAGTCGTCCGGCCTGCGCACGCGCTGGTCGAGCGAGAAGGCGCTGATCACGGCGATCCGCGCCGGGAAGATGCACCTCGAGGCGCTGCGCGACGAGGCCGCGAAGAAGGAGCGCGAGGGCCAGCTCCAGCGCGTCGCGGAGATCCGCTACGGCGAGATCCCGGCCACGCAGAAGGATCTCGACGCGAACGTCGCCAAGCTGGCGAAGGTGCAGGAGCACGGCGCGCTCCTCCCCGAGGCCGTCGACGCCGAGATGATCGCGCAGGTCATCAGCCGCTGGACCGGCATCCCGGCCACGCGCCTGCTCGAGACCGAGCGCGAGAAGCTGCTCACGATGGAGGGCCGCATCGGCGAGCGCGTGATCGGCCAGACGCACGCCGTCGAGGCGATCGCGCAAGCCGTGCGCCGCGCGCGTGCCGGATTGCAGGAGACGACCCGCCCCCTGGGCAGCTTCCTGCTGCTCGGGCCCACGGGCGTCGGCAAGACCGAGCTGGCCAAGGCGCTGGCGGAGTTCCTGTTCGACGACGAACACAACCTCGTGCGCGTCGACATGAGCGAGTACATGGAGAAGCACGCCGTCGCGCGTCTGATCGGGGCTCCGCCGGGCTACGTCGGCTACGACGAGGGCGGCGCGCTCACCGAGGCCGTGCGCCGCAAGCCGCACGCCGTCGTCCTCTTCGACGAGGTCGAGAAGGCGCACATGGACGTGTTCGACATCCTGCTCCAGATCCTCGACGACGGCCGCCTCACGGACGGGCAGGGCCGCACCGTGGACTTCACGCAGACGCTCGTCCTGATGACGAGCAACCTGCGCGACGAGGGCCAGGTGCGCGACTTCTTCCGGCCCGAGTTCCTGAACCGCCTCGACGAGGTGCTGGTGTTCCAGGCGCTGACGAAGGACCAGATCCGGCGCATCGTGGACGTGCAGATCGCCCGGCTGGCGAAGCACCTCGCCGAGCAGGAGATCGGCCTCGAGGTCACCGAGGCGGCGAAGGACGAGCTCGCGCGCCAGGGCTGGAGCGAGGAGTACGGCGCGCGCCCGCTGAAGCGCGCGATCCAGAGGAACGTCCAGAACGCGCTCGCCGACGCGATCCTCGCCGGACGGATCGCGCGCGGCGACGTCGCGGTGGTCGACAACTCGGGCGAGAAGTTCTGGGTGGCGCCGCGGCGCAGTGCGCGCGCGGAGCCGCAGCCGGCGGGCAGCTGAGCCTGGCGCCGCAGGCCTCGTTCGACCGAGGAAACACGCGCTGGTTCCTTCGGAGGCCGGACGGGTCATGACGGGGCCGGCGCGGGCGGGACAGGTCCGCCGGGGCGGCCTCCGGTCGGGGAATCGCCGGGGCGAGGACCTCGGCAGTCCCCCGGATGGCCAGCGCCTCCCGTCGGGGGATTGCGGAGCCGCGGCCGCCGGAAAAGGGCCCCCGCAGCCCGCGGAGGCCGATTCCGCCCCCAGCTTGCGAGTATTATACCTGCGCGTATACTCCGGCGATGTTCCTCGGCCGCACGCGCGAACTCGACGTCCTCACCGAACTCGGCGCCTCGAACCGGCCCGAGCTCTTCGTCCTCTATGGCCGCCGCCGGGTCGGCAAGACGGAGCTGCTCCAGCAGTTCTGCCGCGGCCGGCGCGCCGTCTACTTCCTCGCGGCGCAGGTGCGCGAGAAGGACAACCTGCGCGCGTTCCGCGACGCGCTGGCCGAGGGCCTGAACGACCCGCTCGCGGCGAACGTCGAGTTCCCCGATTGGGGCGCCGCGCTGGCGTTCGCGGCCGAGCGCGCGCGCGAGCAGTCGCTCGTCCTCGTGCTCGACGAGTTCCCCTATTTGTGCGAGGCGACGAAGGGCCTGCCGTCGATCGTCCAGCGGTTCTGGGACACGCGCGCCAAGGCCTCGAAGCTGATGCTCGTCCTGTGCGGCAGCCAGGTGTCGTTCATGGAGAGCGAGGTGCTGGCCGAGACGTCGCCGCTCTTCGGTCGCCGCACGGGACAGCGCCGTCTCGAGCCGCTGCGTCCGCCCGACGCGCTGCGCTTCTTCGGCGCGTGGCCCCTGCGCGAGCGCGTGCTCGGTTACGCGATGCTCGGCGGGATGCCGGCGTATCTGCGTCGATTCGATCCGGTGCGCAGCCTGCGCGACAACTGCTTGCGCGAAGTGCTGCGGCCCGAGGGCTACCTCTTCGACGAGGTCAACTTCCTCCTGCGCGCCGAGCTGACGAGCCCGGCGACCTACAACAGCATCCTGGCCGCCGTCGCGCGCGGCGCGGAGAAGCTGGGCGACGTCGCGCTGACGGTCGGCGTCGACTCCCCCACCGCGAACAAGTACCTCACGACGCTGCGCGACCTGCAGCTCGTCGAGCGCGAGGTGCCGCTGACCGATCCCGACCCGCTGCGCTCGCGGCGCGGCACGTACCGCGTCGCCGATCGATTCCTGGCGTTCCACTTCCGCCACGTGCAGCCGAACGCGGCGTTGATCCAGTCGGGCCGCGGCGAGGCGGTGTGGGAGCGCTCGATCGAGCCCGACCTCGATCGCCTGCACGACGACGCGCTCGTCGATTGCGCCATCGACCACATGCGCACGGCAGCGGCGGAGATGGTCGGCGACGAGATCGTCGAGACGGCGCGCCATGGCGGGACCCTCGTGCGCGCCGTCGCGCGCACGAGCTCGGGGACCGGCGTCGCGGCGGTGCTCGTCCCGCCCGGAACGAAGGGATTCCCCGGCCTTTCCGCCGAACTCGCGGCGCTCAAGCCCGCGCTCGGCGCGCGCATCGTGCCGCTCGTCTACCGCGTCGCCGATCGCGGCGACGAGCCGCTGACGGTCGAGGGCATCGCGGAGGGCGTGCTGACGTGAGCCGCATCGACGAGCACTTCCACGAGTACTTCTCCGCGCTCGACCGCGCCGGCCAGCAGGACCGCTGCTTCTTGTGCCGCCGCACGCCGGCCGACGTGAAGTTCTTCTTCGGCTTCGACGAGGACGGCGTCGCGCTCGAGGCGGACCGCCACGGGCTGGAGGACATCACGCTCGAGCCGGCCGACATCATGACCTACCGCGCCGAGCGACCCGTGTGCGCCGTGTGCCAGCTCAACATGGACGGCATCCAGTTGCTCGACGAGCAAGAGGTGCTGCGCCGCGTGCTCGAGCAGATGGTGACGCAGCGCGACCGGTTGTGGCCGCAACCGCCTCCGCCGACGACGACCTGATTGCCGACGAGCCTGGGTCGCGTCGGCGCCGCGTCACGTCGGCACGGGACCTCGTCGACGCTTCAGCCCGACACGCGCCGTCAATGCGCCGACTGCGCGCGCCCGTCGACGGCCGGCCGGGGCGACGTCGCGAGCATCACCATCCCCACGGTCGCCGCCACCGCGGATCCGGCCAGGATCCCCACCTTCGCGGCGTCGAGGGATCGCCCTTCGATCGCGAGTCCGGCGATGAAGAGCGCCATCGTGAACCCGATTCCGGCGAGGAAGCCCGCTCCGACCATCTGACGCCAGCCGACCCCGCTCGGCAGCTTCGCCAGCCCGACGCGCACGGCCAGGAACGAGAACAGCACGATCCCCACCGGCTTTCCGACCAACAACCCCACGCCGACGGCCAGCGCGATCGGGTCCTCGAAGCCCGACATCGTGATGGGCACGCCCGCGTTCGCCAGCGCGAAGAGCGGCATGATCACGAAGCCGACCCACGGGTGCAGGAGCGACTCGAGGTACTCGAGCGGCGAGATCGTCTCGCGCGCCGCGTGACGCAGTGCGCGCACCTTCTCGGCGCGCCTGCCGATCGTGTCCCACTCGCCGGCGTGGAAGACGGCGCGCGTGCTCTCGAGCGCCTCGGCGAAACGCTCGCCGCCCAGGTGCGCGCGCGCCGGGGTCAGGATGCCGAGGATCACGCCCGCGATCGTCGCGTGGACGCCCGACGCGTAGAAGCCGACCCACACGACGAATCCGAGCACCACGTACACGAGGAAGCTGCGCACGCCGAGCCGCGTCAGGATCGCGATCGCCGCGATCGCCAGCGCTCCGACGCCGAGCGGCACGAGGTGGATCTGCTCCGTGTACCCGATCGCGATCACGAGGATCGCGCCGATGTCGTCGGCGACGGCGAGCGTCAGGAGCAGCACGCGCAATCCCTGCGGCACGCGCTTCCCGAGCACGGCCATGCAGCCCACGACGAAGGCGATGTCGGTCGCCATCGGGATGCCCCACCCGCGCGCGCCCGGCCCGTCGCCCGCGAGCAGGAGGTAGATCCCGGCCGGCACCGCCATCCCGCCCAGCGCCGCCGCGAGCGGCAGCGCGGCGCGGCGCACGTCGCGCAGCTCGCCCAGGACGAGCTCGCGTTTCACCTCGAGGCCGATGACGAAGAAGAAGATCGCCATCAGGCCGTCGTTCACCCAGTGCTGCAGCGAGTGCTCGACGACCGAGCTGCCGAAGCCGAAGCGGACGGACGTGTTCCAGAAGCCGAGGCAGGCCTCGGACGAGCTCGTGTTCGACAGGACGAGCGCAATGATCGTGCACGCGAGCAGGACGAAGCCGCTGGCCGCCTCGACGTGCAGGAGTCGTCCGATCGGTCGCGTGAAGCGGTCGATGGGCTGCGCGGGGAGGTCGACCCGCATCCGTCCGTCGTCGCGCGCCATGTACGCGCGGAACATAGATGGCGCGGCGGACGGGAGCGAGCGAAACCGGCGCGGCGAGGGCGCGCGCTCAGCGCTCGGGACCGCACACCAGGTCGCCGAGCGCGATATCGCCGGCCGGAAGCGGCGTCGCGAACGCGTGCCGCGCCCCGATCGAGGGCACGGGTTCGCGCGGCAGTCCGCCAAGTTCGAGGCGCTCCGTGAGCGCGCCCTCGAACCGGACATCCGGATCGACGCGGAGGCACAGCGTGCCGGCGCCGCCCGGCACGAGGTCGAACGCGAAGCGCCCGTGATCGTCCGTGACGAGCCAGTCCTCCTCGGCCTCGACGCGCACGGCATCGTGCTCGAGCCATGCGTCGAACGTGCGCCACGCCATCGGGCTGCCGTCCGCATCGACGAGTCGGCCCGTGACGCGCGACGCCGGCTGCATCGGCCCGAGCACGACCGCGACACGCTGGCCTTGGCGCGTCGGTCCGTCGAACTGCACGCGCGAGTCCAGCGCGCCTTCCACCTCGAGGACGGCTTCGAAGCGCGCTCCCAGCGGAATGGCCAGGTTCCAGGCTTCGCTCGCTCCGAAGCTGATCTCGGGCACGTCGTCGGGGTCGTCCGGGTCGGGCGGAGGATTCAACCAGCGCAACCACACCTCGGAATCCGCCGGGACCGCCGCGGTCGGCACCCGCACGTCGAGGAAGCCGTGCGGGGAAACCGTGAAGACGAGCGGCTCGTCGTGCGGCGCCGGGAACGGCGTGGTGCTCTCCTGGCCCATCTCCTCGCCCCACCACACGAAACCCGCGACGGAGACCTGGCTCCCAGCGCGCTGCAGCGCGCGCCACAGTTGCGCGTGCGGAAGCTCGAGCGTGCCGTCGGCGGCGGTCACGCGCTGGCACCAGAAGACTTCGCCGTCGCGATCGGATACCTCGTCCGCCGCCGGTGTCGTCGCGATCCACACGAGCGAACCGACGGCCGGGCGTCCCTGCGCGCCGACGCAGCGGACCGTCACGCTCTCCTCGCGCTCGATCGCGATGACGAGCTCGCTCGGCTCGCGTGCCCCGACGTGCGCCGCGCCGAACCGGTCGCCGGCGCGCGCGACGACGTGGCGATGGAGCATCCCACCGGCAACGCGCACCTCGCCGCGCTGGTCCGTGCGCCAGCTCGAACCGTACTCCTCCGCGCGCCGGAGCGACCCGGCGAGAAGCTCGTCGAGGAGGACCAGGTGAGGCTTCGCGCCCGTACCCTGCGCCCGCACCTCGGCTCCCGCGACCGGCCCACCGGCCGCATCGACGACGCGGACGAGCAGGCCGCCCGGAACGGGCTGCTCGTAGGGCGACTCCGCGGTCCGGCACGACGCGACCAGTACGAGAACGAGCACGGCGGTCGACGCGGGATGCATGGCCACACTCCAGGCGCTGCCTCGCCGGCCGTCCAGGGCCCCCGAACCCTCACGCTCACGGCAGAGTCCCTGGCGAGGCCGTACACTGCGGCCTAGACTGTTCGCTCGTTTCGCTGCGGCCCCATCCCGGCCGCGAACCCCTCGCCGAACCCCAGAGACAGCCATGTACGACCCCGAAATGGTCCAGCCGATGCGCGACGAGGTCACCCGCCTGGGCCTCAAGGAGCTGAAGACCCCCGCCGACGTCGAAGCGGTGATGAAGCAGCCGGGGACGACGCTCGTCTTCGTGAACTCGGTCTGCGGTTGCGCGGCCGGCGGAGCCCGCCCGGGCCTGCGCCTCGCGCTCATGAACGCGAAGAAGCCGGCCAACCTGGTCACCGTCTTTGCCGGCATGGAGACGCAGGCGACCGAGAAGGCGCGCGAGTACTTCAAGCCGTACCGCCCCAGTTCCCCGCAGATTGCGATCCTCAAGGACGGAAAGCTCGTCAAGATGGTCCAACGCCAGGACATCGAGGGCCGCCAGCCGGCGGACGTCGCCAAGGCCCTGGTCGAAGCCTTCAACGAGCACTGTTGAGCACGACATCATGAGCGCCGCCCGGCTCGAGCTGGCCGAGGCCTTCCTGCGCGAGGCCGTCTTCCGTTCCCGCGAACGGCAGGCGGCTTCGGTCGCCTTGGCATCGGCCAAGTCCAAGCCCGGGAACTGCGGTCTGGGCGAGAAGCCCGCGCTCGACCTGGACTTGTCGCGGCGCGCGAAGGAGATCGTGGCGCGGCTGTGGCCCGACGGC
Organism: Planctomycetota bacterium; assembly: GCA_044221705.1. Classification (GTDB taxonomy): domain Bacteria; phylum Planctomycetota; class UBA1135; order UBA1135; genus JAEUHZ01. The sequence continues at coordinate 115,111 of JBGAOR010000003.1, read as the reverse complement.
CTCGAGGGCGCGGCGCTCGAGAAGACGCGCAAGCTGCTCGAGGACTGGGTGATCGAGCAGGACGCGATCGACAGGAAGCGCAATCACCACATGAAGGCGATGCGCATGAAGTACGGCTTCGAGCGCGATGCGTACCCGCCGGGCGTCGCGCGCGAGTTCGACGCCGGCCTGGAGCGCGTGAACGCGGAGGAGAACGCCCGGCGGCGGGCGGTGGCGCAGGAGCTGCTGTCGCTGTGAGCCCCGGCCGGCGCTGACGGACCCGCGGTCGGTCGGGCCGGCATTTCCTGAGATCCTTGCAGCGGCGCCCGGACGGCGCCGTCTCCCTGGGCAACCCGTCCAGGAGAGGAACCCATGGAACACGCGTCCCGATTGAGCCCTGAAGTCCTGCTGCGCCACGAGGAGTTCGTGCTGCGCCTCGCGCGCACGCTCGTGCGCGGCGAAGCCGACGCGGAGGAGGTCGCGCAGAGGACGCTGGTCTCCGCGGTGGAGAATCCGCCACGCCACGGTGCGATCCGCGCTTGGCTCGTGCGCGTGACGAAGAACCACGCGACGGAACTGCACCGGACGGATCGGCGGCGTGTCGCGCGCGAGCAGCGGGTCGCGCGTCCCGAAGCCGTCGCGGCCGAGGGCAGCGCGATGGAGCGCCTCGAGCTCGAGCACGGCGTCGTGCGCGCCGTGCTGTCGCTCGACGAGCCGTACAAGAGCGTCGTCGTCGCGGTGTACTACGAAGGCCTCGCGCCGGCGGAGATCGCCGCGCGCCACGGCGTTCCGGCCGGGACGGTGCGGTCGCAGCTGACGCGGGCGCACGAGATGCTGCGCGCGAAGCTCGATCGCACGCACGGCGAGCGTGGGACGTGGATGAGCGGGCTGACCGGACTGCTCGCGCTGGGCGACGTGAAGAGCGGCGCAACCGCGGCGACGGGAGCGTCGGCCGGCGGCGGCGCGACGGCGAGCGGCATGTCGGGAATCGCGGGACCGATCGCGATCGGCGCGGGGATCGCGGCCTGCATCGCGGCCGGGCTCGTCGTCCGCGCGGCGATCGCACCGCCGAGCGCGAGCGTCGAGACGGCGGCGGTCGAACCCGTCGCCGTTCCCGTGCTCGCGGCCGAGAGCGCGCTCGGCGCGTCGTCGCCCGAACCCGCGCGCGCGCCGATCGAAGCGGCAGCGATCGCTCCGGCCGTCGCCGTCGGCGGATTCGTGCCCGCCGACGAGCCGGTGAAGCTCCTCGAGCAGTCGCGCCAGATCAAGAAGCTGATCCTCGAGCGGCGGCTGGTCGTGACGCCCGAGGAGCGCGCACGCGCCGGGATTCCGGCCGACACGGCGACGAGCGGCGTCGTGCGTCTGCTCGAACGCGGCCGGTTCGGCGAGCTGTTCGACCTGCCGTGGATGCGGGGCGGCGGTTCGTATTACTCGTTCACCGAGCGCGTCCACGACTACAACCGCAGGCCGCAGATCTCTCTTCAGCAGGACACCTTCTCGGCCGGCTTCTACGGAGCGAGCTCCGCGATCGTGATCGATCTCGGCGTGCGCCGCCTGGCCGACGTGCTGGCCTCGCTGACGGCTCCGGCCGGGCTCGATCCGGCGCGAGCCTTCCTGTGGACCGTGGCGCACGCGGACGTCGATCCGGAGAAGGGTCTGCGCAACCTGCTGGCCGAGATGCGCAACGACGCGTACGAGCGCGGCGAGATCGACGATCGGGGCCTTTCGGCGATCGAGGCACTGCCGCGCGAGAACGCCGAGGTCCGCGCCGGTCATGCCTACCTCATCCGCTGCGTGTCGAAGAGCGAACACGACCTCGTCGTCGCGGTCGAAGTCGTCGCCGCGTCTCCCGAGCAGTGCACGATCGCGTGGCGCATCCTCGAGTCGCGGCCGATCGCGAGCCCCGAGTCCGTCCGCGTGCCGCACATCCAGGCCGGCGACCTGCCCGCGCCGCCGCCCGAGCTCGCGCGCATGTCGGAGCCCGAGCTCCTCGCCGCGCTCTCGGCGGTGCGCGCCCGGTCCGACGACGTCCTGTTCGAACACTTCGCTCCCGACATCGAGGCTCGCTTCGGCGCGTGGCGCGGCCGGACGGATGCCGGTCTCGTGCGGCTGATTCCCTACATGTCCGAATGGGCGGAGCTCTCGGCCCGGCACGTCGGCGGCGCGCAGTACTCGTTCGCCGACCGCAGCCACGACGCGCGCGATCCCGACATCTCCTACCAGGGCCAGACCGGGCAAGACTCGCTCGGATGCACGTTCGCCGGATACGACACCGGCTCGTTCGTCGACCTGGGATCCGATCCGATCGAGTCGGTGACCCTCGCGACGGTCGAGTCGACCGGCGAGCTGGGGGCCCTCGTCGTGCGGACGACGTTCCCGGTCACGACCGACCTGCCGACCCTCGAGCCGGCGCGGCAAGCCGCCCTGCGCGAGGTCCGAGACCGCGAGCAGAAGGCCGCGAACGAGTTCAACGATCGCCGCCACGCGCTCGGCGGCGCGACATCGGCTCGCGCCGTCGTCGGCCGCACCTACGCCGTTCGCGCGACACGCTTCGGCGCCCACGACGTGATCGCCGCCGTCCACGTCGTCGCGCTCGACGAGCTGGGCGCCGTGATCGCGTGGAGGCTGCTCGAGAGCCGGCCCGTCACCCTCTCCAGGTGATGAACGAGCCAGGCTCGTTCTTGACGGAAGAACGAGCCTGGCTCGTTCTTCAACTCAGTCGCCCGCGCCGGCTGGCTGCGCTGCCTCGCCGACCAGGACGAAACGGTCGAGCCAGTGCTGCACTTCGCGGTACCACACGAGCGAATTGTTGGGCTTCAGCACCCAGTGGTTCTCGTCGGGGAAGTAGACGAAGCGCGTCGGCACGCCGCGTTGGATCAGCGCGTGGTACAGCTCCATCCCGTGGTTCACGGGCACGCGCTGGTCCTTCTGGCCGTGCAACACGAGCGTCGGCGTCGCGAAGTTCGCCGCGCCGAAGTGCGGTGAGCCCTTCTCGAAGACCTTGCGCTGCGACTCGGTCCAGAAGCCGCCGAAGCGCGGGGTCTCGGTCGAGTAGTCCGCGCCGACCTGCGTGTACCAGTCGTAGACGGCGGCGTGCGCGACGAGCGCGCGGAACGGATGCGGGCGACCCAGCAGGATCGTCGTGAGATACCCGCCGTAGCTGCCGCCGCCGGCCGCCATCCTCGACGTGTCGATCCAGGGCTTCTCCTCGAACCACTTCGTCGCGCGGATCACGTCCTCGTAGGGCAGCGCGTCCTGTTGCGGGTTGATCGAGTCGGTGAACGCCTGTCCGAAGCCGCTCGAGCCGTGGAAGTTGGGCCACGCGGTCACGTAGCCCCACGAGCCGAACACCTGTGCGTTCCAGCGGAACTGCATCCCGTCCGTGATCGCGTTGTGCGGTCCGCCGTGGATCAGCACGAACAGCGGGTACTTCTTCGCCTTGTCGAACCCGGGCGGATAGTTGATCCACATCTGGATCGGATCGCCGTTCGCGCCGGTGTAGGTCACGCTCTCGTACGTGCCGATCTGCGTCGCGGCGAGGAGCGCGTCGTTCACGTGCGAGAGCTGCGTCGCCGCGCCGGAGCTCGCGTCGAGGCGCACGAGCGTCGGCGGCTCGACGAAGCTCTGTCGGATGGCGACGAGCGTGCTGGGCGACCGAGCCGCGATCGCCAGGCCGCTGAAGCTCGACTCCTTCGTGATCGCGCGCGGCTTCCCGTCGAGCGGGATCTCGTATGCGCGCACCGTGCCCGCGTCGTCGATCGCGCCGAGGAGCCGCTTCGAGTCCGGCGCCCACACGAGCCCGTCCGCGCTGCGGTCCCAGCCCTCCGCGACCCGGCGCGTCGTCCCCGCCGCGCGATCGAACAGCATCAGCCGCCGCGTGTCGCCGTAGAACCGCTGCACCGTCTGCCGCGCGAACGCGATCCACTTGCCGTCCGGGCTGTAGAGCGGCACCGCGTCGCTCGCCGCGTTGCCGATCGTGCGATTCACGGCCGTTTTCGAGCCGATCTCGAGCGTGTAGACGTCCAGGTTCGTGTCGTTCGCCGCGGGGTTCGAGTCGGCGGTGAACGCCAGCTCCTTCCCGTCGGGCGAGAGGTCGTACAGCGGCGTCTCCATCGGCACCGAGCGCCGCGGCAGCTCGAGCCCGGTGCCCACCGTCAGCGGTGTCGGAGTGCCGCCCTCCACGGGCACCGAGTAGACGTGCAGCTGCCGGTCGTCGACGAACTGGTCCCACGCGGTGACGATCGCGGCCTCCCAGACCTGCGCCTTGCTCTTCTGCTCCTCGCGCTCCTTCAGGCGCTTCGCCTGCGCGTCGAACGTGTCGAGGTCGATCCACACGCGCGAGAGGAACGCGATGCTCTTCCCGTCGCGGAACCACATCGGTTGCGCGACGCCGGTCGGCACGTTCGTCACGCGCCGCGCCTCGCCGCCGGCGATCGGCAGCACATAGAGCTGCGGCGCCTTGTCCTCGTCGCGCTGGGCCACGAACAGGACCTGCGTGCCGTCCGGGCTGAACAGCGGATTGCTCTCGCTCGCGCTGTGCGTCGTCAGCTGCCGCGTCTCGGATCCGTCGATGCGCCACGACCACAAGTCCGCGAGCCCCTTGTCCGCCGCCATGTCGTAGCGCGTGACGGCCGCGACGACGGTGAGCCCGTCCGGCGAGATCGTCGGCGCGGCGATGCGCTGGATCTCCCACGCGCGCTCGGCGGAGAACGGCTGCTGCGCGGACGCCGGCGCTTCGGCGGAGGACAGGACGGCCGCGAGGGCGGCGAGGGCTTTCGTGATCATCGAGGGGGGGCTCCGGTGCGGACTGGGGCGATGCGCCCGCGCCGAGGATCCCGTCGCCGACGCGCGCGGTCGAGGGTTCGATCGCCCGGATCTCGCCGCGGAACCGACTCCGTACGGGTCGTGACCTGCCGCCGGTCCCGCATTCCGGCCCGCAGGCGCCGTCCGAAATCCTGTCGGGCTCGCGTCCGATCCTGCGATTGGTCGGGCGAACGCCCCCCACGGCCAGTTTCCGACCCGAGACCAATCCCATGAGCACGACCCTGATCTCCACCCAGACCGGCACGCCGGTCGACGCGCGTCGCGATCGCGCGATCCCCTACGACTACGCCGAGATCCGCGCGGCGTCCGAGCGCGTCGACTGGCGCGTCGAGGACCTGATCGGCCCCGGCCGCGAGCTCGACTTCTCGCGGCCGTTCATGCCCGAGTCGCTGGCGCGCTGCGCCGAGCTCGACTTCCTCTCGCACGGCGACCGGCGGCTGTGGAACCAGATCCGCGGCCACCAGTACCTGTACGCGTTCGGCGTCGTCGAGGAGTTCATCCTCCCCTTCGTCCTCGCGCACACGCACGCGAGCCGCGACGACCGCGACGACCGCACGCGCGCGCTGCTCGACTTCGCCGGCGAGGAAGCCAAGCACATGCAGCTCTTCAAGCGCTTCCGCGAGAGCTTCCTGGCCGGCTTCGGCGTGCCGTGCGAGGTGATCGGCCCGAAGGACGAGATCGCGAAGGCCGTGCTGGCGCACCCGGCGCTGTCCGTCGCGCTCGTGATCCTGCAGATCGAGTGGATGTCGCAGCGTCACTACCTCGAGTCGATCCGCGACGAGGCCGGCATCGACGAGCGGTTCCGCGACCTCCTGAAGCACCACTGGATGGAGGAGGCGCAGCACGCGAAGCTGGACACGCTGATCGCGCTCGACATCGCCGCGGGCCTCGACGCGGCGGCGATCGACGCGGCCATCGAGGGCTACTTCTCGATCGGCGCCATGCTCGACGCCGGGATGGCGCAGCAGCTCGCGTTCGACGTCGACGCGTTCGAGCGCGCGCGCGGCCGCCCGCTCCTGCCCGAGCTGCGCGCACGCCTGATCCAGCGCCAGTCGTCCGCCGTCCGCTGGACGTTCCTCGGATCCGGGATGTCGCACCCGCGCTTCCTCGAGACGCTCGGGCGGATCAGCCCGGCCGGTCGCGCGCGCGTGGAGGCGGTGATCCCCGAGTTCTCCTGACGACCCACTCAGGGACCATCTTGCCGGAGCCGGCAGGATGGTCCCGCGGGGTCGAGGTGGGTGCGAAGGACGCCTGCTTCCGCTCCCTGCGCCAGCGGGTCGCGCGGGGCGCGGCTACTTGTGGCTGTGCACGTTCCAGTGCATCGACAGCTTCAGCCCGCATCCGGCGCACGCGCTGTCGCCGCAGGGCCAGTCGTTCTCGCGGCCGCACTCGGGGCAGCCGAAGTGCACCGACCGGCGCGGCTTCAGCACGACCGGATGTCCCTCGGCCGCGTGCAGGTCGTCGGCCGGCCAGTCCATGTGCACGAACAGGCCGCAGTCCGTGCACGAGGCGACGCCGCGCGCCCAATCGACGCGCGTCCCGCAGCGCGGGCACGGGAAGCGGACCGTCGGGACGCGGCGGACGCCCTGCAGCACGAAGCCGCGCTCGCGGGACCAGAACGGCAGGATGCACCACGCCGTCAGCGTCCCCGACGCGAGCAACACGATCGTCCAACCCAGGAACGCACCCGCGAACGGCAGCGCGAACCACATCGCCGCGAACGTGCCCGTCCACATCCCGAGCGGCACGAGCACGAGCCGCGTCCACGTCTTCGCGGCCGGCAGCGCGGCGATCGAGAAGACGACGCCGTGCGCGATGCCGGCGGCGATGCTCAGCGTCGAGAAGGCGACGCGCGTCGCGATCTCGGTCGCGCCCGACGATGCGATCCAGGTCGACGACGCCCAGCCGCCGGCGGAGGCCCACCCGCCGGTCGATGCCCACCACCCGGTCGCGCCGAACGCGCAACCGACCGACGCGAGCCCGCACAGGGAGAGGATCCGGGTCCGTGCGGCGCGCAGTCCGATCGCGAACACGACGGTCAGGGCGAGACCGCTGAGCGCGCTGAAGAGGACCGGCACCACACGTCCATCTTCGGCTCCCGGATCGCGCGTGCGGAGTGTGCTCGGCACCTTTTTCCGCAGCCTCCGCCCGATCGGCCCGCGCGCGACCCGGCGGTCGCATGCGCGGTGCGGTACGATCCCGCGAGCCTGCGGGAATGGCGAAATTGGTAGACGCGCGAGACTTAGGATCTCGTGGGGTGACCCTTGGGGGTTCGAGTCCCCCTTCCCGCACCAGTCCTTGCTCGCGAGCAGGCCCTCGATCGCGCCGCGAGCCTCGTTCGCGCTTCAGGCGAGCAGCCACTCGAGGTCGGCGCGCGACAGGTCGCGCAGCGACGTCCCGACGCCCTCGAACAGGGCGTTCGCGAGCTCGCGCTTGCGCTCCTGCAGCTCGCGCACCTTGTCCTCGATCGTGTCGCGCGCGATCAGCCGGTACGCGGTGACGGGGCGCGTCTGGCCGATCCTGTGCGTGCGGTCGATCGCCTGCGCCTCGACGGCCGGGTTCCACCACGGATCGAGCAGGAACACGTAGTCGGCGGCCGTCAGGTTCAGGCCCGCGCCGCCGGCCTTCAGGCTGACGAGGAACAGCGGGACGGACGGATCCTCCTGGAACGACTTCACGCGCGCCTCGCGCTGCTTCGTCTGGCCGTCGAGGTACTCGTAGCGCGTCCCCTGCGCGTCCAGCCGCGCGCGCACGATGGCGAGGAACGTCGTGAACTGCGAGAAGACCAGCGCCTTGTGGCCGCTCCCGCGGACCTCGTCGAGCCGGTCGATCAGCGTGTCGAGCTTCGCCGAGCCCTCGCCCGCACGCGCGGGGTCGAGCAGCCCGGGATGGCACGCGGCCTGGCGCAGGCGCAGCAGCGCCTCGAGCACGTGCAGCCCGATCTTCTCCAGGCCGAGCGTCTCCTCGAGGTCGAGGATCTTCGCCGCGATCCGCTTGCGCAGGTCGTCGTACGCGCGCCGCTCGGCGCCCTCGAGCTCGACCGTGACGACCTGCTCCGTCTTGGGCGGCAGGTCGCTGGCGACCGCTTCCTTCGTGCGGCGCAACAGGAACGGCCGCACGGCGCGCGCGACGAGTCGCGCGGTCGCCACGTCGCCGCGCGGACCGGCGAGCACGTCCTGGAACGCCTTGCTGCCGTCGACGACCTCGGGGTTCGCGTAGCGCAGGATCGAGACGAGCTCGCCCAGGTGGTTCTCGATCGGCGTGCCGCTCAACGCCAGCCGCAGGTCCGCCTTCAACAGGCGCGCGGCCTTCGCCGACTGGCTCTTGTCGTTCTTGATCGCCTGCGCCTCGTCGAGCACGGCGGCGTCGAACTGGATCCCCTTGAGGAACTCGACGTCCTTGCGCAGCGTGCCGTAGCTCGTCACGACGATGTCCGCGTCCTCGAGCCGGGCGGCACGCTTCGCGCGCGAAGTGCCGTGGTGCAGGACGCAGGTGAGCCCGGGCGTGAAGCGCTCCGACTCGCGCTGCCAGTTGAACAGCACGGACAGCGGCGCGACGACCAGCGCCGGACCGCGCGCCTTCGCGCGGCGCTCCAGCAGCAGCGCGAGCACCTGGACCGTCTTCCCGAGGCCCATGTCGTCGGCCAGGATGCCGCCCACCGACGCCTCGGACAGGAAGTGCATCCAGCCCAGGCCCTCGCGCTGGTACGGGCGCAACGTGCCGTGGAATCCGCGCGGTTCGGCGCGTTCGCGCGGTTCGGAGCAGCGCCGCAGCCCCTCGCGGATGCGCGTGAACTTGGCGTCGACGTCGATCGCGCCGTCGCTCTCGGCCAGCCACGCGTCGAGCAGCCAGGCCTGCGACGCGTGGATGCGCAGCTTGCCGCCGCGCGAATCGCCCAACGCGGCCACGAGCCGCCACCGGTTCAACCACTCCTCGGGCAGGATGCCGACCGTGCCGTCGGACAGGCGCACGAGCCGCGAGCGGTCGCGCGCGGCGCGCAGCAGCTCGGGCAGTTCGGGCGCGACGCCGTCGAACTCGATCGTGGCGTCGAGGTCGAACCAGTCGACACCCGAAGCCACGCCGGTCCGCGACTTCCCGGCGACGCGCACGCGCGCGCCGTCGGCTTCCACGATCCATTCGCGCGCCGTGAGCTCGCGCACGAATGCGGGCAGGACGTGGGGCGGGATCGAGCGCGCGATCGGACCCTCGGGGCTCGGCGTCTCGAGGCCGCCGGCGGCGCGGAACTCGACGCGCAGGGCGTCCTCGCGCGCGCCGTCGCGCTCGAGGTGGAACAGGCGGTCGCCGCGCTGGATCCACGTCGACCGCGACGGGTCGTCGGCCCGGACGCGCGCGCCGCCGTACTGGAAGAGGACGCGCGCCGGCAGCGCGCCGTAGGCGTCGAGCCCGGCGTCGACCTGCACGATGCCCTGCGCGGCGCGCGGCAGCTCCTCGACGAACTCCTGCGCGTCGACCATCGGGCTGCCGGGCACGGTGCTGAGCGTGGAGAGCAGACGCTGCGCCTGCTCGGCCGGCGCGCGGATCTGGCCCGCGCGGCGCAGCGTCGGAACCCAGGCCCACGCGCCGCGCCAGTCGGCCAGGGCGAGGCGGTTCCCGGCGACGACGACCCCGCCGGCGAGCACGCGCTGGCAGCGCGCGAGGTCCAGTCGTTGCTCCCCGCGCGCGAGGTGTCCGGCGAGCACGACCTGGGGTCCGTCGCGCTTCAAGGACAGCACGAGCCCCCACGGCGGGCCCGGATCGAAGAGGACGGGCTGCGTGCCGACGTTCTTCTCCTCGCCGAGGTAGAGCCGGCCCGTGCGCGCCGCGAGCTCGAGCACCGGAGCCTCGAGGACCTTCGGGATCTCCCGGCTGCCGGGGCCCGATTCCACCGTGCGCCACGACCATCCCGCCGCGGGCAGCATCGCCAGGATCCGCTGGTCCTCGACCGGCAGGGACTCCTGGTCGTACGCCGACGGGATCTTGTCGCGGAACCTGGTCCGGCCGTTCGATCCGCGCTTGCCCATCTGGAATCCGAGCACCGACCATTCCTCGGGGCCGCGCGCGAACGCGTGGAGGACGTAGCGCAGCTCGATGTCGGACTCCGCGGGCGGATCGTCGACGTCGGTTTCGAGCTCGCGCAACCGGCGCTCGAGCTCGCGCAGGTGCCCACGGGAGCCGTCGCCCGGATCTGCCGCGGCGAGCGCTTCCCCGCCCTCGTCGAAACGCTCGCGCACGGCCAGGAACACGGCCCAGGCATGCTTGCAGGCGAAGTCGCGGCCGAAGGCCGGGCAGGTGCAGGACATCGTCCAGCCGGACTTCGCGGCCTCCAGCCGGACCGGGTAGGCCTGCATGCCGCGCACGAGCGCCGTGACGCGCTGGTCCGAGCACGTGACGATGTCGACGCGTCCCTCGGCGAAGTACTCGGCCCCGCGCTGGCGCTGCGCGGCGTCGAACTGGTCTTCGAGATCGTGGATCGAGGACATGCGCGGCGCGAGTCTATCGGCTCGCGGCCGCGCGCGGGCCGCATCCGCGCTTCCCGCGAGCGCGCTATCCGGCCGGCTTCTCGAACAGCTCGTTTCGGCGGATCCCCAGCCGGTGCGCGTTCCACTGCGCGAACGTCCACAGCGTCTTGCAGGCGTAGATCGTCGAGTTCTTCAGGTCGATCGAGCTGGCCTCGTCGAAGTAGCGCACCGGCACGGGCACGTCGCCGAGCTTGAACCCGTGGTGCACGCACTGGACGAGGAACTGGCTGTCGAACACGAAGTTGTCGCTGTTCTTCCGGTACGGGATCGTGTCGAGCACGCGGCGCGAGTACGCGCGGAAGCCCGAGTGCCACTCGCCCAGGTTCTGGCCCGAGAGCACGTTCTCGATCATCGTCAGCCCGCGATTGGCGAGGTACTTCGACTTCGGCATGCCGCCGGCCAGAGCCTCGCGCCGCGTGCGGATGCGGTTCCCGAGCACGACGTCGCAGATGCCGTGGCGGATGACCTCGATCGCCGTCGGGATCATGCGCGCGTCGTACTGGTAGTCGGCGTGGATCATCACGACGAAGTCGGCGCCGTGAGCGCGCGCCGTGTCGTAGCAGGTCTTCTGGTTCCCGCCGTAGCCCGTGTTGCGCTCGTGCTTGATGTAGGTGACGGGCAGCCGGCGCGCGATCTTCTCGGTGTCGTCCTTCGACTGGTCGTCGACGACGATGACCTCGGTGACGTAATCCTTCGGGATGTCGTTCCAGCAGCGCTCCAGCGTGTTCGCCGCGTTGTAGGCCGGCATCACGACGATCACACGTCCGGGGGAGTTCACGGTCGGGATTCTCCGGTGGCGCGAGGTGCGGGACAAGCATCGCGAGCGCGCCGAAGTCGCGGATAGACTCCCGGGGAGATGTGCCGCACCGCCCGTTCCGCCGGACTGGTCCTCCTCGCGCTCGCGCTGGGCGCCTGCGGCGATTCCGCGCCGAAAGGGCCGGCGCGGCGCGTGATCCTGATCACGTGCGACACGCTGCGTGCCGACCATCTGGGCTTCGCCGGGTACGCGCGGCCGGTCAGCCCCAACCTGGACGCGCTGGCGGCGGAATCGACGGTGTTCGCGAACGCGTGGTCGGCGGCGCCGCTGACCGGCCCATCGATCTCGAGCCTCCTGTGCGGACGGTTCCCCGACGAGATCGGCGCTGGACCGACGAACCGCGAGCTGATGCCGTCCGAGGTGCTCTCGATCGCCGAGGTGGCGCGCGACGCCGGCATCCCCACCGCCGCGTTCGTCTCGAACGGCGTGCTGCGCCGTCCGCCCGCGGCCGAGGGCGACATCGGCGTCCAGCAAGGCTTCGACCTGTACGACGACGCGATGAACGCGAAGGAGAAGAACCGCAACCTCCTGGAGCGCACGGCCGACGCGTGCACGGACGCGGTCGTCGGCTGGCTCGGCGCGCGGAAGGCGGCCGATCCGTTCTTCCTGTGGGTCCACTACCAGGACCCGCACGGACCGTACACGCCGCCGGCGGGGCACGTGGCGCGCTTCGCGCATCCCGCGGTCGACGAGCCCGCGCTGCCGATCGGCACGGACAACAGCGGCCTGAAGCAGATCCCGAAGTACCAGCGCGTCGAGGGCGAGGCCACGCCCACGCCGTACCGCGACCGGTACGACGCCGAGATCCACTTCTTCGACCAGCACGTCGGCCGCCTGATCGCGGAGCTGCGGCGGCTCGACATGCTCGACGACGCCTTGCTCGTCTTCACCGCCGACCACGGCGAGTCGCTGGGCGACCACGACTACTGGTTCTGCCACGGCGAGAACGTGCACCGCGAGCTCGTGCACGTGCCGCTCCTCGTGCGCTATCCGCGCGCGGCCCGTGATTCCGCGCGGAAGCCGCAGGGCGGAGCGCCCCGCGTCGACGGGCTCGTCGGGCACATCGACCTGTGGCCGACGTTCGTCGAGGCGCTGGGGCTCGCGGCGCCGGCGAACCGCGGCACGTCCCTGTTCGGCGCCGCGGTCCCCGAGGGCCGCGCCCTGCCGCAGTTCCTCGGTCCGGTCCTGAACGAGAACCGCCGGCTCGCCGTCACCGACGGTCGCTGGCGCGTGATCCTCGTCAAGCAGGAGCCGGCGCGGCTCTTCGACCTCGCCGCGGATCCGGGCGAGCTGCGCGACGTCGCCGCGGAGCACCCGCAGGTGCTCGCGGACCTGCACGCGCGCTACACGCGCTTCATGGAGGCCGACCCGCGCCCGCGGTCGAAGGCCGTGCGTCCGAACCTCGATCCGGCCACGCAGCGCGGGCTCGACGACCTCGGCTACACCGACGGCGACGGGCACTGATCATGCGCGCGTCGCCGACGCACTCCGCGATCCCGTGGGACCGGCGCGCGACGTTCGCGCTCGTGTTCGTCGTGCTCGTCGCGCTGGCCAGCCTGCCCTGGCTCGTGCACGGCTGGTACGAGGCCGGCGACGAGACGAACGACGCGGCGATCTACGTGGCGAGCGCGCGCGCGCTGCTCGCCGGCGAGGGCTACAGCTACCTGGGCGAGCCGTTCACCGTGCGGCCGCCGGGCATGTCCGTGCTGCTCGCGGGGATCTTCGCCTGGCGCGGCGCGGACTGGCACGCGGTGAACCTGGCCGTTTCGCTCACGGGCGTCGCGTGTGTCGCGTTCCTCTACGCGCACGCGCGGCGACGGATCGGCGTGGTGCTCGCGGCGCTCGTCGCGCTGGCCGTGTGGTTCTCGACGCCGTTCCAGACGCTGTGCAACCAGGCGATGTCGGACGTGCCCGGGGCCGCGCTGCTCTTCGCGTGCCTCGCGCTCGAGCGCTGGGCGGACGCGCGGCCGTCGACGCGGCGCGACGTCGTGTTGGGGCTCGCCATCGGGCTCTCGACGTACGTGCGAAGCGTCACGATCCTGCTCGTCCCGGCGATCGTCGTCGCGCGCGCGTGGAGTGCATGGTCGGGAATGCGGTCGGGAACGCAGCCAGGCGACGTGCGCGCCTGGACACGGTTCGCGCTGACGCGCCTCGCGCCGGTCGCGCTGGCCGCGTTCGCGGCGAAGATCCCGTGGGACGTGCGCTGCGCGCGGAACCACCCGACGCCGCCGGTCGACCAGAACTTCCTCTACTCGTACTCGACGGCGATGTGGCACGTGGACGGCGGCGACCCGAGCTCGCCGGCGCGCGCGCTGTCGTCCATCGCGGAGCGCGTGCCCGAGCGCGCCGAGACCGTGCTCGCGCTGCTCGGCGTGCGCATGGGCACGGTCGAGCACGAGTCGGCCGCCGTCGCCGCAGGCATCCTGCTCCTGGCGCTGGCCGCGTTCACGCTGTGGCGCCGGCGCGAGAGCGCGGAGCTCTTCGCCGCGGCGTTCCTGGGCGTGCTCCTCGTCTACTTCGGCTTCCGCGACCGGCTCGCGCTGCCGTTGTGGCTCGTCGTCCTCCCCGCGGCGGTCGAGGGACTGCTGGTGATCGTGCGCGCGCGCGCCGGAGCGGGGATCGCGACCGCCGTCGTCGCGACGGCGCTCGCCGTGCTGCCGTTCCTCGACTTCCGCCCGCGCGCCGGCTGGGACCGCATCGAGGCCGAGCACCGCTTCTACGAACGTTATGCCGCCGAAGTGCGCGCCGTGGTCCCGCCGGAGCAGCGCATCGCGAGCCAGATCGGCTGGCACCTCGCCGTATACCTCGACCGGCCCGTGTGGAGCCTCTTCTTCTCGGCGCGCCGCGCCGGCGGACCGGAGGGCGCGCTCGCGGCGATCGAGCGCCACCGGATCGACGCGGTCGCTCTCTCGCCGCGCATCGCGTCCGACAAGAGCATCGCGCCCTGGCTCGCGGCGCGGATGGACGCGGTCTGGAGTTCCGCCGACGCGGCGGTCCTGCGCGTGCGCCGCTGATCGCCTTGGCCGCCCGCGCCGCGAGGCGTTAGGATCCGAAGCTCGCGCTGTCCGGCATGGAACCCAGAGTCCCCTCGTTGTCGGTCGTCGTGCCGGTCTACAACAGCGAGGGGTCGTTGCGTCCGCTGGTCGCACGGCTCGAGCCCGTGCTGCGCGCCGTCGCCGCGGATTTCGAGCTCGTCCTCGTGAACGACGGCAGCCGCGACGGCAGCTGGGCGGTCGTCGCCGACCTCGCGGCACAGCACCCCTGGATCCGCGGATTCGACCTGATGCGCAACTACGGGCAGCACAACGCGCTGCTCTGCGGCATCCGCGCGGCGCGCCACGGGATCGTCCTGACGATGGACGACGACCTGCAGCATCCGCCCGAGGAGATCCCGAAGCTCCTGGCCGAGCTCGCGCGCGGTTTCGACGTCGTGTACGGGACGCCCGAGCACGAGAGCCACGGGATCCTGCGCGACCTCGCGTCGCAGGCGACGAAGCTCGCGCTGCAGAAGTCGATGGGCGCGGCCACGGCGCGGCGTGTCAGCGCGTTCCGCGCCCTGCGCACGGGCGTTCGCGACGCGTTCGTCGACTACCGCAACCAGTACATCTCGATCGACGTGCTGCTCACGTGGGGCACGACGCGGTTCTCGTCGGTCGTCGTGCGCCACGATCCGCGCACGATCGGCGCGTCGAACTACACGCTGAGGAAGCTGATGACCCACGCGCTGAACATGGTCACGGGCTTCAGCACGGCGCCGCTGCGGCTGGCCAGCTTCGTCGGGTTCGCCTGCGCGCTGCTCGGGGTCGGCATCCTGGCGTACGTGCTGTGGACGAAGATCGTGTACGGCAGCCCGGTCCTGGGTTTCACGTTCCTGGCCTCGATGGTCGCGCTGTTCTCGGGCGCGCAGCTCTTCGCGCTGGGCGTCCTGGGCGAGTACCTCGCGCGCATGCACTTCCGGATGATGGACCGTCCGACGTACGCGGTCCGCGACACGTCGTCGGAGCGAAACGAGGGATGACGAGCTCGCCCCCCACGTTGCGGGTGCTCGACTGGGACAGTCTGTTCTTCGGGCGCAGGATCGCGACGATCGTCGGCGCGCCGCGCGACGCCGACGACCTGACCGCCGTGATCGCGGCGGCGAACGCGCAGGGCGTCGAGTGCGTCTACCTCCTGAGCGATCTCGAGGACCTCGCCGCCATCCGGGCGATCGAGTCGGCCGGTGCGCGTCTCGTCGACGTGCGCATGACGTTCGAGCGCGGGCTCGCCGCGCTGGGCCAGCCCGGCGCGCGCGAGGGAATCCGGACCGCGGAGCCCGTGGACGTCCCGGCCCTGCGCGCGCTCGCGGCCACGAGCCACGGCTCCTCGCGGTTCTACGCCGACGGGCGGTTCCCCCGCGATCTCTGCGACGAGATGTTCGCCACGTGGATCGAGCGGAGCTGCGGCGGCTGGGCCGACACGGTCCAGGTCGCGGACGCCGACGGTCGCGTGAGCGGCTACACGACCGGCCACGTGCGCGAGAACGGTCGCGGCGAGATCGGCCTCGTCGCGGTCGACTCGCGCGCGCAAGGCCAGGGCCTCGGCGCGAAGCTGGTCACCGCGACCCTGCACGTCCTGCGCGACCGCGGCGCCACGAACGTCACGGTCGTCACGCAGGGCCGCAACATCGCCGCGCAGCGCCTGTACCAGGCCCAGGGATTCCGCACGCAGCGTGTGCAGACGTGGCACCATCTGTGGCTCGACGAAGCCCGCCCATGAAGCAGTACCGGATCCCCTTCAACAAGCCGTCGTTCGCGGGGAACGAAGGCCGCTACATCACCGAGGCGATCGAGCGCGGCCACATCTCGGGCGACGGGCACTTCACGCGGGCGTGCCACGAGCTGCTCGAGAAGGCGCTGGGCGTCCACAAGGCCCTGCTCACCACGAACTGCACGCACGCGCTGGAGATGAGCGCGTTCCTGACGAGGTGCGGCCCCGAGGACGAGGTCGTCGTCCCCTCGTTCGCGTTCGTGACCACGGTGCTGGCGTTCACGCTGCGCGGCACGAAGCCGGTGTTCGCGGACGTGCGGCCGGACACGCTGAACATCGACGAGCGCCAGGTCGAGAAGCTCGTGACGAAGCGCACGAAGGCGATCGTCGCGCTGCACTACGCCGGCGTCGCGTGCGAGATGGACGCGCTGCTCGACATCGGCCGACGCCACGGCATCCCGGTGGTCGAGGACAACGCGCACGGCCTGTTCGCCAAGTACAAGGGCCGCTGGCTCGGCACGTTGGGCGTGGTCGGCACGCAGAGCTTCCACGAGACGAAGAACTTCACGTGCGGCGAGGGCGGCGCGATCCTCGTCAACGATCCGTCGCTGGCGGAACGGGCCGAGATCCTGCGGGAAAAGGGCACGAACCGCTCGAAGTTCCTGCGCGGGCTCGTGCACAAGTACACGTGGGTCGACCAGGGCTCGAGCTGGCTGCCGTCCGACATCCTGGCCGCGTTCCTGCTGGCGCAGCTCGAGGCCCGCGACACGATCCAGGGCCGACGTGCCGCGCTGTGGACGCGCTACCAGCGCGAGCTCGCGAGCTGGGCCGCGGAGCGCGGCATCCAGCTCCCGCACGTGCCGGCGCACTGCGAGCAGCCGTACCACATGTTCTACGTGCTCGCGAAGGACACCGCGCAGCGCGAGCGACTCATCACGCACCTCGAGGAGCGCGGCATCCTGGCCGTGTTCCACTACCTGCCGCTCAACCTGTCCGACATGGGCCGGCGCTACGGCGGGACCGACGGGCAGTGCCCGGTCTCCGAGAACGTGTCGAGCCGCATCCTGCGCCTGCCGTTCTTCAACAAGCTCACCGATGACGAGCAGGGCGAGGTGATCGCCGCTTGTCACGCCTTCCGCGGGTGATGAGCTTCCTGGCGCGAGTGCGCGCGTCGGAACCGGCGCTGGTCGCGTGCGCGCTGGTCGCGGCGCTCGTGTGCGCCGCGCTGTTCCTCCTCCAGGGACGCCTGGGCGTCAACCTGCAGGACGAGGCGTTCCTGTGGTACGGCGCGATCCGGACGCACGCGGGCGAGCTGCCGCTGCGCGACTTCCGCGCCTACGACCCCGGCCGCTATTTCTGGTGTGCGGGTTGGATGGCCGTGTTCGGCGACGGGCTCGTGGCGGTGCGCGCGG
Organism: Planctomycetota bacterium; assembly: GCA_044221705.1. Classification (GTDB taxonomy): domain Bacteria; phylum Planctomycetota; class UBA1135; order UBA1135; genus JAEUHZ01. Next base: position 97,814 of record JBGAOR010000003.1, on the reverse strand, counting down.
CGGGTTGGGCGTTCGCGTCGCTGGGCGTCGCGGCGGGATTGCTCGTGGTGAGCCGCGCGACGCGCGGCATCGCGTGGATCGCTGTCGCGGGAGTCGTCCTGGCCGTGTGGATGTCGCCGCCGTGGAAGCTCTTCGAGTCGAGCCTGGCGATGCTGGTCGCGTGGATCGCCGTGAGGCTCGTCGAGAAACCCACGAGCGGCCGGCGGCTCGCCGCGGGGATCGCCGTCGGCCTCACGGCGTTCTTCGGGCGCAACCTGGGCGTGTACGCGGGACTGGGGCTCTTCGCGGCGACGTGCTTCACGGTCTGGAAGCTGCGGCAGCCGCTCGTGCGTTCCCTGGTCGAGCTCGCGGCCGGGACGCTCGTCGGCTACGCGCCGATGCTCGCGCTCGTCGCCTTCGCGCACGGCTACCGCGAGGCGTTCTTCGATTCGATCGCGTTCTACGCGCGGCAGGGTGCGCTGAACGCCGAGCTGCCGTTCCCGTTCCCGTGGCGCGCGGAACTCGCCGGGCGGACGGTGCCGGGCGCGCTCCGCGAGCTCGCCGTCGGCACGCTGTTCCTGCTCGTCCCGATCGCGTACGCGGCGGCGCTCGTGCGCGGGTCTTCGGCGCGCGCGGCGCCGGACCACGAGCCGTCGACGTTCGCGCGCTGGGCGCCGATCGTCGCGCTCGCCTGCGTGGGAGCGGCCTGGTTCCACCACGCCTCGGTGCGCAGCGACCTGCCGCACCTGGCGCAGAGCATCCACCCGTTCCTGCTCGCGGTCCTTTCGTTGCCCGCCGTAGTACCGTCCGCGCGCGTCCGGGTCGCGCGGCTCGCGGCCTGGAGCACGCTCGCGCTCGCCACGACGTTCGCCGTGGGCACGACGCTGCCCGCCGTCCGCCGCGCGCTCGCGCCCGAGGAGTACGCGCGCGTCGCCGTGGGCCGCGACGAACTCGCGCTCGCGCCGAGCGACGCCAACCTCGTGCGCGGCCTCCTGTCCGCGGTGGAAGCCCACGTGCGACCCGACGAAGAGCTGTGGGTGAGCGCGCAGTTCCTGGGCCTCTACCCGATGCTCGGAAGGCGCGCGCCGGCATGGGACATCTACCCGGCGTGGCAGGCCGACGAGCGCGAGCAGGACCGCATGCTGCGCGAGCTCGCCGGCGTCCGCTGGGCGATCCTCGACCTGCGCCCGATCGGCGGCGACGCGCGCATGCGGCTCGAGGTCTCGCATCCGCGCGTGTGGCGCTGGCTGGTCGAGTCGTTCGACCGCTTGCCCCTGCCCGGCGCACCGGACGCGATCGTCCTGCTGAAACGGAAGGGCTGATCAGCGCCGCCGCGACGCGAGCGCGGCCACGGCCAGACCGGCGAAGGCGAGGCCGAAGAGCGCCTCGGGGATCCACGACCAGCGCGCCCACGGCTCGAAACGCAGCGTGACCTCCGCGCATCCGGGCGGGACGACGACGCCCAGGAAGAGGCCGTCCACGACGACGGTCGCGAGCCCGGTGCCGTCGCGATCGCGCGCGCGCCAGTGCGGATGGTGCTGCGTGCTCAGGAAGAGCAGCGTCGGTGCCGCGCGCGGATCGAGGCGGACGCGCCACAGGTCGTCGTGGCGCTCGACGACCTCCACGCGGCCGAGTTCGCGGTCCTGCACGTGCCCGCCCAGGTCGACCGCGTCGCCGGCGAGGAGCCGCGCGTCCACGTCGATCACGTGCGCGACCGACAGCGGAGCCCGCACGGGACGGTACAGGAGCCACGGCCCCACGCGGCCCGCGGACACGAGCGCGTCGGACGCGATCGGCTCGCGCGCGATCACGAGCCCGACCGCCGACTGCGAGAACGCCGGCCGCGCGAACCCGGCGTTGCCCGCGACGCCGAGGAACCACCGCGCGTGGACGCGCAGCCATCCGCTCTGCGCGGCCGGGCCGACGGCCGAGACCGACGCCGTCCAGTCGCGATACGCGCGCGGCGACAACGAGTCGTACGAGTGGATGCTGGCGAGGCCGAACAGCGCCTCCCGGTTCGGCGGCAGCACCTCGAGCGGACGCTCGCCGGCCAGCGCGAAACGCGATCCGTCCGCGGTGCGCTCGCGCACCATGTCGACGAGCGGCGAACCGTCGGGGATCGACGCGCGCGGGACCGCGACCAGCAGCGGCAGGCTCCAGAAGAGCAGGCTCGCCAGCGCGAGGACCGCGACCAGCGCGCGCCAAAGCAGCACGACCAGCGCCGCGAGCACGACCGCCGCGCCCGCGAGCGCGAACCAACGGGCGCCCTCGACGTCGTCGCGCGCGAACGCCGCCGTCAGCGCGAGCGGCGCGAGCGCGAGGCCGAGCGGGACCGCGAGCCGCGCCGCGCGGGCGCGCAGGAGTCCATCGAGTCCGATGGCGCCCGCGACGGCCAGCGGGATCAGCGCCGCGGCCTGCGGACGGAAGCGCGAGATCGACAGCCCGAGGTGGTCGACGCCGAACAGGTACGCCACCGGCCACACCGTGAGCAGGACTGCGACGCCCGCGAACGCCAGCCATCCGGCTGCGCGGCGCCGTGCTCCGCTCGCGAACGCGAGTCCGACGAAGCCGGCGAACGCCGGTGCCAGCGTCACGCCGTTGAAGTCCTTGTCGCGCTGCAGTCCGTACGGATCCGTGGCGACGAACGCGTCGACCATGGAGCCCAGGAAGCGCAGCACGTCGGGCGCGTTTTCGAGCCGCGGCAGGCTCAGGAGGAAGAAGTCGCGGTCGACGTCGACGCGCGCCGACCGCGCCGCCTGCAGCGCGACGTCCGCGTACACCGGAGCCGCAGCCGCCGCTCCGAGCAGCGCGCACGCTCCCAGCGCCGCGATCGTCGCGAAACGCCGGCCGGGAGTCCGCCACCAGCGCGCGATCGAGAAACCGACGACGATCCACGCGTGCCACACGATCTGCTGCGGGTAGGCGGACAGGAGCAACGCGTGCGTGGCGAACGCGATCCCGATCCCGGTCGCGATGCTCGGACGCTGCAGCCAGCGCGCCGCGAGCCACAGGCACGCCGCAGTCCAGCACAACCCGGACACGAAGATCGGGAACGGCGCCCAGTAGATCGCGAACGATCCCAGGCCGAGTCCGGACGCGCCGGCGAAACACGCCCACGGCGAAAGCTCGATCGCGCGCAGGAACAGGAACAGGAACGCGGCCGTCCCCGCGATCGTCGCGAGCGCGAGGACGGTGTGGAACCAGTACGCGTCGCGCACGAACCATCCGAGGACGCGCGACGGCAGGTAGGCCGGGCTCACCCCCGCGAGGTGCGACGACGGCCGGCCGAGTTGCACGTGCGGGTTCCACACCGAGATCCAGCCCGACGGATCCCCGTGCAGGTGGTGGTGCGTCTCGGGGACGTAGTAGTTGCTCGTGTCGCCGAGCCGGCGGCCGCCGAGGTGCTCCGCGACGACCGCGCCGTCCAGCCCGATCTGCGCGCGTCCGTCGTCGGGGTACGCGACCTCGCCGCGCACGAGGAGCGGCACGACGAGCACCGCGATCAGCGCCGCGAGCGCGAGGACGGCGGCGCGCCATTCGCGCGGGGGATGCTGCATGGGCTCGGGCGTGAGCGTAGCAGCCGCGCCGCGCGGCTATCATGGTCCGCGATGCGATCCTGGATCCTGGCCGCCGCGCTCGCGATCGGCGCGACGGCGTGCGCCCGGCACGAGTCGCGGCCGAACGTCGTCGTGATCGTGATGGACACCGCGCGGCCCGACTACCTGTCGGTCTACGGCCATCCGCGACCCACGACGCCGTTCCTCGACGGGTTCGCGGCCTCGGCGACGCGCTACGACCGCGCGTACTCGAGCTCGTGCTGGACGCTGCCCGCGCACGCGTCGCTCTTCAGCGGCGAACCGCCCGAGGTGCACGGGACCGCACAGGCGAACACCCAGTTCCCGGCGGCGCTGCCGCTCATGGCGCAGGAGCTCGCGGACGCCGGCTACCAGACCGCGGGATTCAGCAACAACCCCTGGATCTCGAAGACGACCGGACTCGACCGCGGTTTCGAGACCTTCGTCGACCGCTGGCGTCCGAACGGCGAGGAGGAGAAGCCCGTCGGGCATCCGACGGTCGCGGCGATCTCCGACTGGATCGGGACGAAGCGCGACGCCGACCGCCCGGCGTTCGTGTTCGTCAACCTGACCGAACCGCACATGCCCTACCGGCCGCCGTTCGCACACGCGCAGCCGTTCGTGCCGTCGCAGCCGGAATGGCGGCGCGCGCTCGACGATCTGTTCCCGCCCAAGGGCGGCGCGAGCGCGCTCATGGTGCGCCACTACACGCGCCGAGACCCGCTGAAGGCGCAGGACTGGCCGCGTCTTTCGAGCCTGTACGAGGGCGAGCTGCGCGCGTGCGACGATACGGTTGGCCGCATCGTCGCGGCCCTCGACGCGTCCCTCGATCCGCAGAACACGCTGCTCTTCGTGCTGTCCGACCACGGCGAGAACCTGGGCGACCACGATCACGTGAACCACGTCTTCAACCTGTACGAGTCGAACCTGCGCATCGCGCTGCTCGCGCGCGGACCGGGGTTCGAGCGCGGCGCGCACGAGCGGCGGCTCGTGCAGATCACCGACCTGCACCCGACGATCCTCGCGGCGGCGGGTGTCCGCACGACGGGGAGCCGGGACGCGCTCGACCTGCGCGGCGCGCTGCCGACCGAGCGCGTGCTGCGCGCCTCGCTCGACTGGCCGAAGATCTCGCTGACCGTGTTCCCGGACTCGGTGAGCGCGGACGGCGGCCCGCTCGACCGCTACAAGCGCGCGCTGTCGGCCGCGGTGACGCCGCGCTGGAAGATGATCCGCGGTTCGGACGGGAGCGTGGAGGTGTACGACCTCGCGGCGGATGCGAACGAGACGCGCCCGATCGCGTTGCAGGACTCCGAACCGCGCGTGTACGCCGCGCTGCAGGCGTTCCTCGAGCGCACGGACCACGCGCTGCCGCGCTCGGCCGGCGAGGGCGCGGCCGACCTGCCGACGGATCCGGCGACGCTCGACGCGCTGCGCGCCCTCGGCTACACGCGCTGAAGCGCGCGTCCGGACGGCGCGCGACGGCGCGTCACGTACCGCCGGAGAGGCGGACCTTCACGCTGGCCTTCTCCCCGTTGCGCAGCAGGTCGACGTCGACCGTGTCGCCCGCCTCGAAGCGCGACAGCACGTCCGTCAGGTCGCCCAGCGAGCGCACGTCTTCGCCGGCCACGCGCGTGATCACGTCGACACCGGTCGGCTGGCCGCGCTCGTCGAACCGCATGGGTTGCAGGCCGGCCGTGTCGGCGCCCATCCCCTTCTCGACGTCGCCGACCACGACGCCCTCGACGCGCAGGAGGCGCGCGACCTCGGCCGGCGCGGCGCGGATGCCCAGGCGCGGCGGCGAGGACTTCGCGCCGCGAATCAGGCGCGGGACGATCCGGTTGATCGTGTCGACGGGCACGGCGAAACCGATCCCGGCGCTGGCGCCGCTCGGGCTGGCGATCGCGGTGTTCATGCCGATCAACCGGCCCGCGCTGTCGAGCAGCGGCCCGCCGGAGTTGCCCGGGTTGATCGCCGCGTCGGTCTGGATCACGCCGCGGATCGCGCCGCCGTCCGGGGCGGTGATCTCGCGGTCGAGGCCGCTCACGACTCCGGTCGAGAGCGTGTGGTCGAGGCCGAACGGGTTGCCGATCGCGAACGCCTTCTGGCCGACGAGCAGGTCCTTCGACGTCCCGACGGGGATGGGCTTCAGGCTGCCGGCCGGCGCGCCGATCCTCAGCACCGCGATGTCGTAGCTCGGGTCCACGCCGACGAGCTCGGCCTCGAAGTTCTCGCGCGAGTTCAGGGTCACGAACGCGCTGCGGGCGTTGGCGACGACGTGGTAGTTCGTCACGACGTAGCCGCGGTCGTCCCAGACGAACCCCGAACCCGTGCCGCTCGGGACCTCCGTCGCGCGCATCAGGAACCGGTCGACCGCGACCGCACGCGTCGTGATGTGCGCGACCGACGGCGAGGCGGCGCGGAACAGCTCGATCTGCGTCCGCTCGTCGGCCGCGAGGTCGCCGCGCGCGTCGACGACGCGCGGCTTGGCTTGCTCGTCGCGCGCGCCGCGCTGCGGGGACACGGCGTTCCAACCGAACCAGGCCAGTCCGGCGACGCCGAAGAGGACGACCGCGACCGGCAACGAGGACCCGAATGCGTTGTGCGAGGAGTTCATGGCGCAGTCCCTAGGTTATCGCGCGCGCGAATGGAGGCGGACCCGTCGAGCTCGCCGCGAGCGACGACGACCCGCCGCGGCCGGCTGCTACGCTGCGCGTACATGGCCCTCCTGTCGTCGTCCATCGCCCTCCCCTCGCCCTCCGGGGTCGGCATCGGCGAGCACATGCCCGTCTGGGCGGTCGCTCCGTTCGTGCTGATCCTCCTGGCCATCGCCGTGCTGCCGCTCGTGGCGCACCACTGGTGGGAGTCGAACCGCAACAAGGCGATCGTCTCGGGCGTGCTGGCCGTCCCGTTCGCCCTGTGGCTCCTGGCGACGTTCGGCGAGGAGGGCCGGGCGGTGCTGCACCACATCCTGACCGACTACGTGTCGTTCCTGGTGCTGCTCGGGGCGCTGTACGTCATCGCCGGCGGCATCTACGTGCGCGGGTCGCTGGCGGGAACGCCGCTCTCCAACACGGGGTTGCTGGCGATCGGCGCGGTGCTCTCGAACTTCGTGGGCACGACGGGCGCGTCCATGGTGCTCATCCGGCCGCTCCTGCGCGCGACCAGGAGCCGCCGGCGCCGCGCGCACGTCGTCGTGTTCTTCATCTTCGTCGTGTCGAACTGCGGCGGGCTGCTGACCCCGTTCGCGGATCCGCCGCTCTTCCTGGGTTTCTTGAGGGGCGTGCCGTTCGAGTGGACGCTCGGCCTGTGGCGGGAGTGGGCCCTCTGCATCGCGATCCTCCTGATCGTCTTCATGGCGGTCGACTCGTACCTCATCGACAAGGAGGAGGCGGAGCTGCCCGGCGCCCAGCTCGAGGAGGCGTTGAAGCACGAGCCCATCGGCATCGTGGGCGCGCACAACTTCCTGTTCCTGGGTGCGATCCTCTTCGTGATCCTGGCGCGTGGGAACGGCTGGTGGAACGGCGGCGAGCACTGGCCCGTGGGGATCCAGGAAGCGTGCATGGTCGCCATCACCGCCATCTCGTGGATGTCGACGAAGCGCGCGGTGCGCGCTGCGAACCGGTTCACGTTCGGCCCGATCAACGAGGTCGCGATCCTCTTCCTCGGGATCTTCGTGACGATGATCGCGCCGCTCTTCCTGCTGGCCGCGAACGGCTCGAAGCTCGGCATCGAGCACCCCTGGCAGTTCTTCTGGGCCACGGGACTGCTGTCGAGCTTCCTCGACAACGCGCCGACGTACCTGACGTTCGCGGCGACGGCGGCCGGCCAGGTCGGCATCAGCCCGGGCGAGGGCGCCTACCTCGCGGACTACCTGGCGACCGGAGGCGAGGCGGCGGCGATCCTGGCCGCGATCTCGTGCGGGGCCGTGATGATGGGCGCGAACACGTACATCGGCAACGGACCGAACTTCATGGTCAAGGCCATCGCCGAGGAGGAGGGCGTGAAGATGCCCTCGTTCGGCGCCTACATGCTGTGGTCGGGCGCGATCCTGCTGCCGATCTTCCTGGTCGTGACGCTCGTCTTCTTCCGCTGATCGGTCAGCGGCCGAGCAGGCGGGCGATCCAGCCCTTCAAGCGGCCGCGCGCGTCGATCGGGCGGCTCAGGTCGAGCTTCAGCGACTCGAACGCGCGGCGCAGCGCGGCCTCTTCCTCGCGCGAGAGCACCACGTCGGCCGCGGCCGCGTTCTCGCGCGCCTGCTCGGGAGTCCGCGCGCCCACGATCGCGGCCGTCACGCCGGGCTGGGCCAGCGTCCACGCGATCGCGACCTGGCCGACCGTGGCGCCGTGCTCGCGCGCGATCGGCGCGGCGACGCTCTCGAGCGCGGTGTTCACCTGCGCGCGATTCGTCGTGCGGAACGTCGGACGCCGGCTGCGGCCGTCCGACGGGGCGAACGATCGGTCGGCCGCGACGCGCCCGGTCAACAACCCCTGCTCGAGGGGCGAGTACACGATCACGCCAATGCCCGCGCGCGCGCAGTGCGGCAGGACGTCGGCTTCGACGTCGCGCGCGACCAAGCTGTACTTGGGTTGCGTGCTCGCGAGCGGCACGGCGCCCAGGGCGGCCTGCGCCGACTCGAGCAGCGGCACGTCGAAGTTCGAGACGCCGATCGCGCGCACCTTGCCGGCGTCGCGCAGCGACAAGAGCGCCGCCATCGTCTCGGCCACGGGGGTCCGCGTGTCGGGCCAGTGGACCTGGATCAGGTCGATCGTCTCGACGCCGAGCCGCGCGAGGCTGCGCTCGACCTCGACCCGCACGGACTCCGGCCGCGCGTTGCGGCGGACCACGCGGCGGGCGCCCGTGTCGTCGACCGTCTCGAACGCGACGTCGCCGTGCTCGTCGTCCCAGCGCAGGCCGAGCTTCGTGAAGACCAGGACCTCGCCGCGCCGTCCGCGGATCGCGCGGCCGAGCACGTCCTCGGACCGACCGAACCCGTAGACCGGCGCGGTGTCGAACGCGTTCACGCCGGCGTCGATCGACGCGTGGATCGCGCGGATCGAGGCCGCGTCGTCCGCGCCGCCCCACCCCCACCCGCCGATCGCCCAGGCGCCGAAGACGACGCGCGGAATGCGGATCCCCGTTCGACCCAGCTCGGCGTGTCGCATGCGCGCATGCTCGGCATCGGCCACCTCGGCGTCCAGCTCCCGAGAGCTCGACGCGCGCGCGGCTCACCCGCCGCGCAGCGTGGTAAGGTCGCACGTTCCAGCGCATGTCCACGAAGCCCGAAAGCGCGCCGCCGCCCGGCCCTTCCCCGTTCGCGCGCGGACCGACCGGGCTGTCGGGCGGGGTCACGCTGGTGCTCGGGCTGGCGCTGCTCGGCCTGCTCTTCGCCGCCTCCCTGGCCCTGCCGGCCGTCGATCGCGCCGTCGCTTTCCAGCGCGCGCCGGATAGCGTCGCGCGCGTGTTCGAGCGACGGCTCGAGCTGGCCGCGGCGCTCGAGGAGCTGCCGTCGTGGGAGAGCGCCGCGCTCGCTCCGTTCGTGCCCGTGACCGTGCACACGTCCGACGAGGCCATCGCCGCGTTCCGCTCCGTCGTCGAGATCCGGCGCGGCAGCGACACCGACACGGCCGAGGCCAAGGCGGCGCGCGAGCTCGAGCTCGACGGCTTGCGCGCGCGCCGCGCGGTCCTGCTCGCAGAGAAGAGCCGGGTCGAGGAGGCGCAGGCCGACCTCGACGAGCTCGGCCGCAACGGACACGCGCGCTTCGTCACGGCCGTTCGCGCGCTGGAGAGCGGGCGCGCGGATCCGGACGACCTCGCGCTGGCGGGCGACGGCTGGATCGGGAAGGTCGCGACGGCGCGAGCGCGCGGGGAGCCGCGGCCGGAACCCGGATCCGGCGTGAAGCAGGCGCTGACGTGGGCGCGCGGGCTCGCGGGCCTCGTCGCCTTCGGCGCGCTCGTCCTGCTCGCCTGGCTGGGACGCAATCGTCCCGATGTGGTGGCCGGATCGATCGCGATCCCGAGCCCATGGACGCCGCAGACGGGATTCGGAGTGCTCGTGCGCGCGGCGTTCCTGGCCGTGCTGATCCTCGCGGCCTTCCAGGCGTTGCGCGAATCGGCCCACACCGAGATCCCGATGCTGTTCCAGGCGGCCGCCGCCTCGCTGCCGCTCCTGTGGCTCTCGCGCAAGCACCTCGCGCGGCCGCACCGGTTCGGCGTCGCCGACGTGATCGGCTACCCGGCCGTCGGCTCCACCGTCGTGCTCGCGACGCTGGCCCTGTTCGCGATCGACCAGATCGGCGGCCGCGCGCTGGCGACGGCCGCGACGGCGATGGGCGCGATCGAGCCGTGGACCTTCCAGGTCGACGAGTTCCTGCTCTGGAGCGGCGACGCGACCTTTGCGTTCTCGGCGTTCGACAGCCTGGCGTTCGGCGTGTTCGCGCAGGAGCTGGCGTTCCGCGGCATCCTCTACCCGAGCCTGCGCCACGTGCACGGGCCGCTGCACGCGGCGGTGCTGACCGGCTTCGTGTTCTCCGCCGTGCAACTGGCCTCGCTGCCGGCGATGCTGGCGCTGGCGTGGAGCGGATTCGTCTTCGCGGTGTCGGTGGACCGCACGCGCACCCTGCTGCCGGCGATCCTGTGCGCGATCCTCGGCGGGCTCTTCGAGGCCGGGATGCTGGGCGCGCTGTACCGCTGAAGCGCCGGCGGCTCAGCGCGCCTGCGGCAACGCCAGCGTGAACCTCTCGCCGGCCTTGTGGATCGCGAGCGTCATCGCGTCCGCCGATTGCAGCTCGGCCTTCGCCGCCGGACGGCGGTTCGCGCGCCGCGCGTCGATCACGAGCACGCCGCCGTCCCCCACGACCTCGCACACGCCGTCCGGATGCAGGATGACGCCGGTGCGCTCGTCGATTCCGATGCCCACGAGATCGGGATGGTCCAGCACGCCCGAGAGCAGGCGGTTGAAGCGCTGGCGCTTCAGGAAGTGCTGGTCGACGAGCGCGTCGGGCCACAGCCCGAGCCCCTCGGCCATCTCGGTGCCGCCCGACTTGACGTTGGTGAGATCCGCGCGGTCGCCGCCGATGATCATCGTCGCGGACAAGACCGCCGCGCCCGCGCTCGTCCCGCCGACGAGCGCGCCGTCGCGGTAGCGCGCGCGGATCGCGTCGATCACGCCGGCCGCGCGCAGCGCGTCCATGAGCCGCGTCTGGTCGCCGCCCGGCATCCACACGAATCCCGCGGCGGCGATCGCGTCGAGGGCCTTCGCACGGTCCTTGAGGTCGAGGATCGAGACGTCGACCACGCCCTTCTCGCGCCAGAACTCGAGCGAGCTCTTGCCCGCGTCCTCCGCGCTCGAGGCCTGTGGCACGATCAGCATGCGCACCTTGGGTCCGCCGGCGAGCTCGATCGCGCGCGCGACGAGCGTGTCGGTCGTGCCGCCGCCGCCCACGGCCAGGATGCGGCCTTTCGGGGCGGTCTGCGCCGGCGCGGGCGTCTGCACGCCCTGCGCGCCGATCGAAACGGGGAGGACGGCGAGGAACAGGGCAGCCAGGGCGTTGAGCATGGCGCACAAGCTCACGCAACCCGCGCGTCCGGTCAACTCCGCTGCGCCGCGCGAGCGCTAGGATCGATCCGACGCGCGCTCCATCGGCGCGCCCAAAACCAGGAGATCCTGTCATGAAGACGATACGTATCGGGCCCATCGCAGCGTTCGCGCTGATCCTGATGGGCTCGCCCGGCTTCGCGCGAGCGCCAGCCGGTGATCCGGCGCAGAAGCTGGCCGAACTCCGCGAAAAACGCGACACCGCGATGTCGGAGTGGGAGTCGAAGCTGCGCGCGGCAAAGGACCAGGAAGAGGGCCAGAAGATCTGGGCCGCTCGTCCGGGCGCCGAGTTCCTCGCCGGCTTCAAGGCGATCGCGGTCGAAGCCAAGGGCACGGAGACGGCCGGCCAGGCCTGGCTCGACGTGTTCCAGCTGTCGATCGACCTCGACGCGACGGACGACGCCAAGTCGGCCGTCGACGCGGTCGTCGCCGACCACGTCGCGTCCCCCGACCTCGTCGGGTTCGCGAGCATGCTCGGCTACGCGTCCCAGTCGATCGGCCGCGAGAAGGCGGTCACGGCGTTGAACGCGCTGATCGAGAAGTCGCCGCACCGCACGGTGAAGGCTCCGGCGCTGTTCAGCCTGGGCAGCATGCTGACCGAGCGCGGCACGGCCGAGGAGAAGTCCACGGGCCGCAAGGCGCTCGAACGCGTCGTCGCCGAGTTCGCCGACGTGAAGCCCAAGCGCGGCGGCGCCTACGCCGAGCGCGCGAAGGCCTACCTGTTCGAGCTGGACCACCTGCAGGTCGGCATGGTCGCGCCGAACTTCGAGTCGGTCGACGAGAACGGGAACAAGCTCTCGGTGGCCGAATACAAGGGAAAGGTGGTGGTCCTGGATTTCTGGGGCCATTGGTGAGGCCCCTGTCGTGCGATGCTGCCGCACGAGAAGTCGCTCGTGAAGCGACTGGAAGGCAAGCCTTTCGCCCTGATCGGGATCAACAGCGATGGTCCCGCGGCCGAGCTCACGAAGATCCTGGCGGACAACGAGATCACCTGGCGCCAGGCCGTCGACGAGAGCACCGAGGGCAAGTGGGCGAGCGCCTGGAACGTCCAGGGCTGGCCGACGATCTACGTGCTCGACCACAAGGGCGTCATCCGCTACCGCGACGTGCGCGGCGAGGAGATGGACGAAGCCGTGAACAAGCTCCTGCGCGAGATGGAAGCGAAGTGAGCTGAGTGTCGAGGCCGCGCGGGCCCGCGGAGGCGACTCCGCGGGCCCGCGTGCATTGCGTACGATCGGATCGATGGACGACGCGCAACGCGAACACCGGCCGGCGGGCATCCGGTTCGATCTGGGCCTCCTCGCCGCCGTCGCGCTGTTCGCGTTCGCGCTGCGCTTCGTCTACCTGCTGCAGGCGCGCGCGTGCCCGATGTTCGACGGCGTCGTCGTCGACGGCGACTCGTACTGGCGCTGGTCGAGCGCGCTGGTCGCGGGCGACTGGACCGGCTCGAAGATCTTCTACCAGGCGCCGCTCTACCCCTACTTCCTGGGCGTCACGCGGCTCGTCGTCGGCGACGACCTGTGGAACGTCCGGATCGTGCAGATCGTGCTGGGCGCGATCGCGTGCGGGATCCTGGCGGTCGCGGCGCGGCGGTTCCTGGGCCGCGGCGCCGGGATCGCGACCGGCGTGCTCGCGGCGCTGTACCCGCCGGCGATCTTCTTCGACGGCTGCATCCAGAAGGCCGGCATCGGGTTCCTGTGGATGGCGCTCCTGCTGCTCGCACTGGCGCTGGTGCGCGAGAAGCCCGCGCCGTCGCGCTGGGTCGGCGTGGGCGCGGCGCTCGGCGCGCTGATGCTCACGCGCGAGGAGACCGTGCTGCTCGCGCCGGCGCTCGCCGCGTGGGGGCTGCTCGGTTTCCGCGACGCGCCGTGGAAGCGCCGGGCGATCCAGGTCGCGGCCTTCGCGGGCGGACTCGCGCTGCTCCTCGCGCCGGTCGTGCTGCGTAATCGCGCGGTCGGAGGCGAGTTCGTCCTCACGACCTCGCAGGCCGGGCCGAACTTCTACATCGGCAACAACCCGCACACGGACGGCACGTACCTGCCGCTGCGCGGCGGGCGCCAGAACCCGGAGTTCGAGCGGCAGGACGCGTTCGAGCTGGCTGCGGCCGAGTCGGGTCGCGAGCTGTCGCCCAGCGAGGTCTCGCGCTTCTGGATCGCGAAGTCGTTCGCGTGGATCGCCGCCGAACCCGGCGCGTGGATCGCGCTGCTCGTGCGCAAGGCGGGGCTGCTCGTGAACGCGTACGAGGTGCCCGACGCCGACGACATCTACTTCTACGAGCGCTATGCACGAGTGCTGCGCGTCCCGTTCGCGGTGCTGCACATGGGCACGCTGTTCCCGCTGGCCGTATTGGGGCTGGCGTTCACGTGGCCGCGGCGGCGCGAGATCTTCGTGCTGCACGTGGTGATGGGCGTGCTTGCGGCGGGCGTCGTCGTCTTCTACGTGTTCGCGCGCTACCGCTATCCGTTCGTCTCCGTGCTGCTCGTGTTCGCGGGGGCCGGCATCGTGGAGCTCGCCGCGCGCCTCCGCACCGGCGGTCGGCGCGCCCTCACGCAGCAGCTCGCGCTGCCGCTCGCCCTGGCCGTCGCGGCCGCGATCGCGGCGAACGCGTGGCGTCCGTACGCGCGCGACCGATCGCTGATCACGGCCCTGGCGAACTCGTCGGTCGTGCAGGCGCAGCGCGGCGACCACGCGCGCGCCATCGAGCTCGCGCGCGAGGCGCTCGCGCAGAGGCCGGACAACTCGGAGTACTGGGGCAACCTGGGCCTGTCGTACCTGGCCCTCGAGCGCTTCGAGGACGCCGCCGACGCGTTCCGGAGGTCGCTCGAGCTCGGATCCTCGGACCCGGCGCGCGCGCACCTGCGCCTCGGGCTCGCGCTCGCGCGCGCGGGCCGGTACGCGGAGGGCCTGGCGCACATGGACGCCTGCCTCGCCGTGCGGCCGACCGACCGCGAGGCGCTGGCGTACCGCGCGCGCGCGCTCGTCGAGCTGGGTCGTCCGGCGGAATCCGTCGCGACGCTGCGGCGCATGCTCGAGATCGTGCCCGACGACCGCGAGACGAAACTGCGCCTCGCCTGGACGCTCGCGACCGCGAACGACGCGGCGGCGCGCAACGGGGCCGAGGCCGTGGCGATCGCGAGCGCGGTCGACCGCGAGTCCGGCGGTCGCGACCCGCGCGTGCGCGACGTGCTCGCCGCGGCGCTCGCGGAGACGGGGCGCACGGCCGAGGCCGCTGCCATGGTGCGCGCGATCGCCGACGCGATCGAGAAGAGCTCGGGGCCGGCGGCCGCGGCGAAGTGGCGCGCGAGCGCCGCGCGCTACGACCGCGGCGAACCGATGCGCAGTCCTTGAGAGCGCGGGCGGGGATCCGAGCCCGCGCTCGACCGAGCTCCGCGGACGCGGCAATCCGGACCCGGCCCTCCGCGCAATCGAGTCGCAGCTTCGTGAATCGTCGCGGGCTCCGCTCCCGAACTCCCCCACGGCCGCGCTCCTGCCGGTCGGGCGGAGAGGACTGCCGCCGACATCCGACTCCGCATTGCCCCGACGATCCCCGCCCCTATCATGCAGTTGGAGATGCCGCTCCGGACGACGCCGCCTTCGGCGGTGTCGGTCCGCACCGGACTCCGACTCGCGGGGCGCAGCGTTCCGCTCCGATCGTCCGTGGCAGAACCCATCCTCCACCGCGTGGCCGCGGGTGATCCGGGAGCGGTCCAGGAGTGCCTGGATCGCTACGGCGGACTCGTGTGGTCGCTCAGCCGGCGCTTCTGTCCGAACCGCGAGGAGGCCGAGGACGCCGTCCAGGACGTGTTCATCGAGATCTGGAACAAGGCCGGTCGCTACGACGCGAGCCTGTCCAGCGAGATCACGTTCGTGGCGATGATCGCGCGGCGCCGCCTGATCGACCGCAGCCGCCGCCGACAGCGCGCGGTCCAGGCCGACGGCCTCGAGGACGAGAACGTCCTCCCGCCGGCCGAGGACCGCTCGCAGGAGATGGTCGACATCGGCGACGAGGTCGAGCGCGCGCAGCGGGCCCTGGCCGAGCTGCGTCCCGACGAACAGAAGGTCCTGCGGCTCTCGATCTACGAGGGGATGTCGCACGACCAGATCTCGAAGGCCACCGCGCTGCCGCTCGGCACCGTGAAGACGCACCTGCGCCGCGGGTTGATCCGCGTGCGCGAGCTGCTGGGCGTCGACCCGGCCGAGGCCGCGCGCGAGGAGGCGCGCGAGGCACCGCGCGAGAAGGGGGTGAAGCCGTGATGCGCCGCCCCTTGCGAGATCGTCCGGTCGGCCCGGAGGAGGACCGTCTCTTCGACCTGATGCGCGAGCGCGCCGTGCACGGGCTCGATGACGGCGACGCGCGCGAGCTGGAGCGGCTCGCCGAGCGGCACGCCGACGTCGACGTCGAGTGCTACGACCGCGCCGCCGCCGCGCTCGACATCGTCTTCGCGGACAGGCGCTGCGCCGCGCTGCCCGAGGGCCTGAAGCGCCGCATCGCGAACTCGGCTCCGCGGCCGGCGCGGCAGGCGGATCCCCGCGCCGAGGCGCCGCGAGCTGCGGCCGCCCCGCCGGCGGCAACGCGCGCTCAGCCCCCGTCGACCTGGCCGATGTGGTCCGGCTGGATCGTCGCCGCCGCGGCCACGATCGCCGCGATCCTGGGCTGGACGCGCGCGCCCGCGGCGCCGGACCCGGCGCAGATCGCACGGCTGCTCCAGCGCGAAGTCGACGCCGCGTCGGATCACCTGGTCCTGCCCATGGGGCCGACGGACGATCCGGACGGGCGCAACGTGGCCGGCGAGCTGCACTGGAGCACGGCCCTGCAGAAGGGCTACATGCGCTTCCGCGGCCTGCCCTCGAACGACCCGAGCCGGAAGCAGTACCAGCTGTGGATCTTCGACAAGCCGCGCGGCACGGACCATCCCGTCGACGGCGGCGTGTTCGACGTCGCGGCAGCCGAGGCGTTCGTGCCGATCGACGCCAAGATCCGCGTCAGCGACCCGGCGCTCTTCGCCGTCACTGCCGAGCCTCCCGGCGGCGTCGTGGTCAGCAAGCGCGAGCACATCGTGTCGCTCGCGAAGCAGTGACGCGCGGCGTGTACGGTGCCTGGAACGACCCCGACACATTCGTCGGCGGCGGGAGGGTGCAGCTCGGCGCGCTGACGAATGTGTCGGGGTCGTTCCAGGCACCGTATGCTCGGCGGCCATGCTGCGCATCCTCCACGTCGGACTCGGCCCCCTCGGCGTCAAGATCGTCACGGACCTCCACGAGCGCGGGCTCGGCCGCGTCGTGGCCGCCGCCGACGTCGCGCCGGGGATCCGCGGCAGGCGGCTCGCCGACGTCGTTCCGGGCCTGAAGTCGGACGTCGTCGTGCGCGGCGACCTCGACGTCGATCCGCACGCGTACGACGCGGCGATCGTCACGACGAGCTCCGACATGAGCGTCTGCGCGCCGACCTTCAGCGCGCTGCTCGAGCGCGGCGCGTGCGTCGTCAGCACGTGCGAGGAGCTCTCGTGGCCGTACCTGCGCCATGCGCAGCTGGCCCGGGACCTCGACGGACTCGCCCAGAAGAGCGGCGGCCGGCTGCTGGGCACGGGCGTGAACCCGGGGTTCCTCATGGACGCCTTCCCGGTCGCGGCCACGGCGATCTCGCGCTCGGTGCGCGGCGTCGAGGTGCACCGCTTCCAGGACGCGTCGTCGCGCCGCATCCCGTTCCAGAAGAAGATCGGCGTCGGCCTCGACGACGCGCAGTTCCAGGCGCAGGTCCAGGCCGGCACGCTGCGCCACGTGGGCCTCGGGGAGTCGCTGCACTTCATCGCGGCGCGACTGGGCTTGCGCGTCGCGCGCTGGGAAGAGGACATCGCGCCCGTCTATGCCGACCGCGACCTGGCGAGCGGGCTCGGCCCGGTCCTCGAGGGCCGCATCTGCGGCGTGCGCCAGGAAGCGCGCGGCTACGACGCGAACCGGCTCGTCGTGAACCTGAAGTTCCAGGCCTCGATCGGCTGCCCCGACCCGCACGACCGCGTGATCGTCGACGGCGTGCCGGCCATCGACCTCGTGTGGCGCGGCGGCGTGCAGGGCGACATCGCGACGAGCGCGATCACGCTGAACAGCATCGCGTCGCTGCGTGCCGCGGCGCCGGGGCTGCACACGATGGCGAGCATCCCGATCGTGTCCTGCACGCCGCCGGCGGGCTGAGCGCATGGCCGGTTTCGCCGTCGAGCGCGCCGGATCGGCGACCGCCCACGTGTCCGGCCGGGACGTCGCGGTCTTCGCGGGGTGCGACTACCTCGGGCTCGCGCACGACCCCGCAGTCGTCGACGCGCTCGCGCGCGGACTCGAACGCTACGGCGTGTCGGCCGGTGCCTCGCGCGCGACCACGGGCAACGCGACGGCGCACGACGAGCTCGAGCACGACCTGGCGCGCTTCCTGGGCCTCGAAGCGGCGCTGCTCGTGCCCGACGGCTACCTGTCGAACCTCGTGCTGGCCCAGGGGATCGCGGCGGAGTGCCGGACCGCGCTCGTCGATCACGAAGCGCACGTGAGCTTCCACGACGCGCTGGCCGCGGCGGACGTCCGCGTCGCGACATACGACACGTGCGCGGCGCCGCTGGCGGCGGTCATGGCCGAGGAGCTGCGCCCCAAGCCGTTCGCGATCTGCACCGACGGCGCGTACCCCGTGCTGCGCGGCATCGCGCCGCTGCGCGAGCTGCTCGCGCTCGTGCCGCGCGACGGATGGCTCGTCGTGGACGACTGCCACGCGACCGGCGTGCTGGGGTCGCGCGGACGCGGTTCGCACGAGCACCACGCGATCTCGGATCCGCGCCTCGTCGTCACGGGGACGCTCTCGAAGGCGCTGGGCTGTTTCGGCGGTTTCGTCGCGGGATCGCGCGCGCTCGTCGAGCGCGTGCGCGCGCGGTCGCGCGCCTTCGCCGCGTCCACGCCGATCCCGCCCGCGCTGGCGCTGGCCGGTTCGGCCGCGGTGCGCATCCTCGAGAAGGACGGTTCGCGCGTCGCCGCGCTGCAGGCCAACGTCGAGCGCGTGCGCGCCGTCCTGCGCAACCACGACATCCACGTCCACCGACTTCCACTGCCCGTTTTCGCGTGGAAAGCGGCCTCGCCCGACGAAGGCCGGCGCATCCACGAGCACATGCTCGACCTCGGGATCCTCGTGCCCCACGTGACCTATCCGGACGGACTCGGCAGCTACTTCCGCCTCGCGGTGAGCGCGGCGCACACCGAGACCGCGATCGCCCGACTCGACGCAGCGCTGCAGGAGGCGCTGCGCAGCCCGTGAGGCCCGAGGCGCTCCACGACGACCTGCTCGCCGCTCTCGCGCGCGAGCACGGCACGCCGCTGTACGTCTACGACGCGGCCACGATCGAGCGCAGGATCCGCGACCTCGCCGGATTCGACCGCGTGCGCTACGCGCAGAAGGCCAACGCGAACCTGGCCGTGCTCGGCGTCGTGCGGCGCGCGGGCGCGCTGGTCGACGCCGTGTCGGCGGGCGAGGTCGAGCGCGCGCTGCGCGCCGGATTCGAAGCGCGCTCGATCGTGTACACCGCGGACGTCTTCGACCGCGCGGCGCGCGAGGCGCTGATCCGCCACCGCTGCCCGGTGAACCTGGGTTCGCCGTTCCAGATCGACCAGTACGCGGCGCTGGACGCCGGACGCGAGATCGCGCTGCGCGTGAACCCGGGCTTCGGCCACGGGCACGGGCGCAAGGTGAACACCGGCGGCGAGTCGAGCAAGCACGGCATCTGGCACGCGCACCTCGGCGACGTGGTCGCGCGCGCTCGCGCGGCGGGCCTGCGCGTCACCGGATTGCACGTCCACATCGGCTCGGGCAGCGATTTCGAGAACCTGGCGCTCGTGCGCGACGCGATGCGGCGCATGGCTCCGCTCGCCGGGCCCGACCTGCGCACGATCTCGGCCGGCGGCGGGCTGCCGATCCCCTACCGCGACGGCGAGCCCGCGTTCGACGTCCGCCGCTTCGTGCGCGAGTGGCTCGAGACGAAGCGCGACATCGAGCGCGACCTCGGCCGCGCGATCGAGCTCGAGGTCGAGCCGGGACGCTACCTCGCCGCGGAATGCGGCGTGCTCGTGACCGAGGTGCTCGGCGCGAAGACGAGCGGCGCGATCGACTACGTCTTCGTCGACGCCGGCTTCCACACGCTGGTCCGACCGGCGATGTACGGCGCGTTCCACCGCATCACCGCGATCGGCCAGACCGGCAGGGCGTCGTCGCCGCGCGTCGTGGCCGGCCCGCTGTGCGAATCGGGCGACGTGCTCACGCAGGGCGACGGCGGCGTGCTCGATCCGCAGATGCTGCCCGCGCTCGCGGTCGGCGACCTCGTGTGCGTGCACGACGCCGGCGCCTACGGGATGGCGATGGCGTCGAACTACAACACGCAACCACTCCCGGCCGAGGTGCTGGTCGACGCCGGACGCCCACGCCTCGTGCGCCGCCGGCAGAGCCTCGACGCGCTGCTCGCCGACGAACGCGAACCCGATCCGCGCTGAACTCCTCTGCGCGGTGCCTGGCTCACTTGCCGCGAGTTCGCCTCCGGGGACGCCTCTCGTGACCAAGACCGCGAGGCGCCGGGGCCGCTGCGCAGTCCTCGCCCTGCTCGAACTCGCGGGAAGTGAGCCAGGCACCGCGCAGCGAAGTTCGCGAGCTCGGGGTGCGGGGCCGCTGGGGTGCGTCGGCGTCTGGTAGCCTCCGCCGCTTCGATCCGTATCGTCCCAGACCGATCCCGCACGAAGTCCACGACCATGGCCAAGAAGAAGCCCGACCATCGCGATGCCGAACTGATCCTGAAGCTGTACGAGCTGCGCCGCGAGGAGGTCATGCGCGCCTCGCGCAGCGCGATCGTGCAGTGGCAGCCGCGCTCGTACGAGGACGTCGTCGCGATCACGCAGCCGACGCACCCGCACAACGCCGCGTGGCGCCAGGTCTCGTCGTACTGGGAGATGGCTTACGGTTTCGCGCGGCACGGCATCGTGAACGCGGAGCTCCTGGCCGAGAACGGCGGCGAGGGTTTCATCCTGTACGCGAAGCTCGAGCCGCACCTGCCGCGCATGCGCAAGGAGATCTCGCCGACGATCCTGCAGAACGCCGAGTGGATGGCGCGCAAGTCGCCCACCGCGAAGAAGCGCGTCGAGCTGTTCAAGAAGCGCATCGCCGCGGCATTGGCCGCTCCGAAGGCTTGAGGTCGGGGAGCGGCGCACCCTCCGCGATCTCGTCGATGGCGTGCACGAGCCGGGGCGCTAACGTGGCGACATGATCGCCGCCTGCGCGCTGCTCGTGCTCGCCGTCCAGAAGTCGCCGCCCGTGCGCGACGACCCGGGGCTCGTCGAGGCCCTGCGCGCGATCCCGGCCGCGCGCGCGGTGCTCGACGAGGCGCGCGAACACCGCGTGCAGGTCCTGCTCGCGACGGTCGAGGCGGACGCGAAGGGACGACCCGTGCTGTCGCGCCGCGGCTACCGCGTCGACGCCGAGTACTTCTATCCGGCGAGCTCGATCAAGTTCCTGGCCGCGATCGCCGCGCTCGAGGACCTCGACGAGCGCCGCGCGAAGGAACCGCGGCTCACGGAGGACACGCCCCTCGTCTTCCACCCGCTCTTCGCCGGCGAGGACATCGAGGACGCGGACGCTACGCACCTCGCCGGCGGCAAGATCACCCTGCGCCAGGAGATCCGGAAGCTCTTCCTCGTGTCGGACAACGCGGCCTTCAACCGCCTGTACGAGTACGTGGGGCAAGAAGCGCTGGCGAAGCGGCTCGAGCACGCGGGGCTCTCGACCGCGCGCATCCTGCACCGCCTGTCGGAATCGCGCCCGGAGGACGAGAACCGCCGCGCGCCGCGCGTCGACTTCGTGCTGTCCGACACGGAACGCGTCACGATCCCGGAGCGCACGAGCAGGCTGCGGATCGCGGACTCGCGCGAGCCGGGCATCTTGGTCGGCACGTCGTCGGTGGATGGCACGCGGAAGGTCGACGGTCCGATGTCGTTCGCGCGCAAGAACTCGATCCAGCTCGTGGAGCTCCAAGAGGCGCTGGCGAAGCTCGTGAAGCCGGACCTCGTGCTCGACGGCGAGCCCTACGCGATCACGCCGGCCCAGCGCGACTTCCTGCTGGCCACGGCGGCCGAATTCCCCGGCGATTCGCGCGATCCGCGCTACCCGAGGGCGGAGTATCCCGACGCCTGGGGCAAGTACCTGTTGCCCGGGCTCGAGAAGGTCGCGCCTCGGACGGCCTGGCGCATCGCGAACAAGATCGGTCGCGCGTACGGATTCAGCGTCGAGAACGCCTGGGTCGTGCACGTGCCCAGCGGCCGCGGGATGTTCGTCGCCGCGACGCTCTACACGAACGCCGACGGCGTGCTGAACGACGGCCGGTACGAGTACGACGAGGTCGCGGATCCGTTCCTGACCGCGCTGGGCGAGGTCGTGGGCCGCGAGCTCGCGCGCTGACGCGCGACGCGTTCAGCCGCCCGACGGGCCGGCCTGCTCGCGCAGGATAGGCACGAGCGCCTTGCGCAGTTGCGAGCGCTCGAACTTCGCCTCGTCGGTCGTCTTGTCCTGCACGTCGGCGCGCGAATCGAAGATCTTCGCGTAGGCGAACAGGCTCCAGCCGTCGAACATCCGCCGGCCCGCGTCGAGGAACGCGCGGTGCGCCTCCGCGTCGCGTCCGCCGGCCATGATGCCCATGACGACCTTCGTGTTGCCGGCGATCTCGGTCCAGATCCGCGCGCGCTGCGTCCACGTCGCGAAGTCGGCCGCGTAGTTCATCGGGTACACGACGTCGAGGAGGCCCTCGGTGAGCCACGTGCGCACGTCCTGGAAGTGCTCCTTCAACGCCTTCTCCGGGATCGGACCGCACGCGGCCGACAGCGTCGCGCGCGGACGAGCCTGCTTCAGCATCGCGCGGATGTCGCGCACGAGCTGCGTCACCTGCGCGGCGCGCCAGGCGTCCCACGCGGGCTTGTCCTTGGCCGGATCCTTGCCCGTCGCGGCGCGGAAGAGCCCGACCGTGCGCTCGTCGCGCGGGTAGTCGAGTCCCTTCGGCGTCGCCGGCGGTTCGTTCGGGAAGCGGATGTAGTCGAGGTGCACGCCGTCGACGGGGTAGTGGATGGCGAGGTCGCGCACGACCTCGACGACGTACGCGCGCACCTCGGGCAGGCACGGGTTCAGCGAGACGTAGAACTTCTCGCTGAAGCGCTGGCGCTCGCCGTTCTGGTCGAACCAGGTCCACTCCGGGTGGGCGTTCCACACCTGCCGCGGATCGCTCGGCGGCGTCGTCCCCCACCAGGCCGGGATGGCGTTGACCCAGGCGTGCAGGCGCAGACCCTTCGCGTGCGCGCGCTCGAGCGCGACCCCGAGCGGATCGAAGCCCGGGTCCTGGAAGCCGAACTGCTCGCCCCAGGGCTCCAGCTTCGACTTGTACGACGCGGTCGCGTTGCCGCGCACCTGGAACAGGATCGTGTCGATCTTCGCGTTGGCGCAGTCGTCGACGATGCGTTCGACGTCCTCGCGCGTGCGGTAGTCGAAGCGCGTGACCCACATGGCTCGCTCCGGACCGACGCCTTCGGTCGGGATGCGCGGCACGCTCGAGCAGGCGGAGAGGAACGCGGCGGCGAAAGCCAGGAGGAGGGCGATGGGTCTGGTCATGTTCGGCGGGGCCGCCGCGCTCTCGCGCACGGCCGCGTGCCGCGGTTCGTACCACGGCACGCGGACCGGAAGCCACCGAACAACCGCTCCGCGTCGGCGCCCTGACGAGCGCGGGCCGATCAGCCCGCGGCGCGGACGAGCTCGGGCGTGTCGTGCGCGACCACGCGGTCGCGGCCGCCTTCCTTGGCGAGGTAGACCCGGCGGTCGGCGGATTTGAGCAGCGCGTCCACGTCGGAGTGGCCGGGCTCCAGTTGCGCGACGCCCAGGCTCACGGTCACGGGACGGTCGAAGGTCCCGAAACGGATGACGTTCTCGCGGACCGCGGCGCGCAGCCGTTCGGCGACGTCGACGCCCGCCGCGAGGTCGGTTCGCGGGAGGATCGCCAGGAACTCCTCGCCGCCCATCCGGCACAGCGCGTCCGTCTTGCGCAACCGGGACGCGGCTAGCTTGGCGGTCTCGCGTAGCACCACGTCGCCTGTGTCGTGTCCGTGGACGTCGTTGACCGACTTGAAGCGGTCGATGTCCAGCGTGATCACCGTGAGCTCCATGGTCCCGTTGCGAGCCATCTCGAACGCCCTCTGGAGCCGTTCGACCGCGAATCGGCGGTTGTAGAGACCGGTCAGAGGGTCCGTGACGGCCGCGATCTGCAGCTTGCGCGTGAGGATCGCCAGCTGTCCGATCTGTCCCTCGCGCTCGGCCAGGAGATCCTCGACGCGCTCGTCGAGTCGCACGAAGCGCAGCGCGGCACGTGCTCGCGCCAGGACGATC
This sequence comes from Planctomycetota bacterium, assembly GCA_044221705.1. GTDB lineage: Bacteria > Planctomycetota > UBA1135 > UBA1135 > JAEUHZ01. Next base: position 74,236 of record JBGAOR010000003.1, on the reverse strand, counting down.
CGCGGGTCGAACGGTCGCAGCACGTACTCGTCTGCACCGGCGTCGAACGCTTCCAGGAGGCGCGACTGCTTGTCTCGGTCGGCGACGACCAGGAAGTGGACGCGGCCGGCCACGTCGCTCTGGCGCAGGGTGCGCACGAGCTGCAAGCCGTTCAGCCCCTCGGAATCCCAGTCGCACAAGACGAGGTGCGGAGCGCCCTCGAGCGCGAGTCGCAGGCCGTCGCGGCCATCCTCGGTCACCGTGACCGAGTGCCCGTCCTGCCCGAGCAGTTCGCGCAGGTCGGCGGCTCGCGACAGCTCCCGGCCGACCATCAGGATGCGCAACCCGACCCTTTGCGGGGAAGCCGGTGCGACGGCAGCCGTTTCGCCCGAGGGTTCGACCGCGGCCGGCGCCGGACGGTCGCACTGCGCGCGGTCGCGGATGTCGGCGGCGCCGAGCGCCGACTTCGCGCGGATGCTCATGACCTCGCCCCAGCCGCTCCAGTTCGCCATCACGCGCGACCAGAGCGCGGCGAAGGCCTGCTCGTCGAGTTCGAGGCGCGTCCGCATCCGCTCCAGCTCGCGCTGCATCCGCGCGCATTCCTCGGGCGTGGCGTCGATGTCCGCTGTCAGCGCGCGCGCGAGGTCGCGGGCGTCCTGCAGTGTTCGCGCCAGCGTGACCGACGGCGGGTCGCGCAGTTCCTCGACGGGCACGCCGCTGCCGACGTGGGCCACGGCCTTGCAGAAGTGCTCCGGGAGCCTCCAATCCTGCAGCAGCGCGGCGGCGACCTCGCGGTGGTCCATGCCGAAGTTGTCCCGCTCGATCTCCGCCAGGCGCGAGGAGCGCTGTCCGCGCGCGCGCTCGAGCACGCCCTCGTAGGCCGCCGGGTGGACGCTGGCCAGCGCGAGCCGCCCCATGCCCTGGAGCAGGCCGCACGTGAAGGCCTCGGTCGGTGCGATGTCTCCGCGCAGCTCGGCCACGGTCTGTGCCGCGGCCGCGACCGCCAGCGAGTGCGACCAGAAGCCGTCGTAGTCGAACGTCGCACAGCGGCCGCTGCGGTTCCCGGCCAGCAGGCTGAAGCCGAGGCTGATGTTGCGCACGGACGCCATGCCGAGCCGCACCGCGGCGGCGTGGGCCGTCGTCACCACGGAGCGACTGCCGTTCGTGCCGGAGTTCGCGAGCTTGAGCAGCCGCCCGGTCAGCGTCGGGTCGGTCTGGAGCACGGCCGCGACGTCGTCGATCGACGCATCGTCGGTCTGCGTGAGCTGCAGGATCTTGAGGCCCACGCCGGTGGGCGACGGCAGCTTGCCGGTGAGGCGGAGCTCTTCGAATCGGGTGTCCAGCACGAACGACCTCAGGAACGGGATGAGGGCGAGCGGAGATGGGTACGTCGGGAGGTGACGGGACCGGATGTCCCCTATCGGCCAGAATCGTCGCGGACCTGTTCATCCGCACATCGGCGCAGGGATCAGGCCGTCGGGTCGGCGGCGCGGTCGACCGCGCGCTCGGGTTCCCGCGTGCGCGCGAGCAGGTGCCCCAGCACGAAGGCGAACACGCACCCGGCAGGCACGTACCAGGGGAACGCGAGGGAGGTCCAGCGTCCCGGCTCGCTGGCGATCGGCTGCCACCAGAACTCGCCGTGGTAGGCGACCCATGCGCACAGGCCGAGCCCCGCGGCGAGCATGGCCGACTGGAACGCCACGCGCCCGATCCCCGCTCCGGCGCGCAGGTCCGGCCACGCGCGGAGGCAGAGCCACGCGACGACGGCGGCGAAGACGAACGGCGGCACCAGGAACTCGGTGCGCGGTCCGTGCCACGCGCAGCAGAAGACCCAGAACGCCGACAACGGCGCCGACCACACGTATCCCGACCCGTCGATGGGCGCGCGGGTGATCGCGAGCAGGATGCCGGCGAGCAGCGCACCCTGTGTGTAACCGGGCAGCGAGAGCGCGAGGTCGAGCACGGACCCGTAGCTCCTCGCGACCGGCTGGAGCAGGACCGCGATGGTCCCCAGCAGGAGGCCGAAGACGACGACGAGTCCGCGCGACGCGCGCAGCGACGCGCGGTCCAGGCCCGCGGCGTCGAGCACGATCCCGCGCGCCCGTCGGATGCGGCGCGCGAGCGGCTGCCACAGCGCGGAGAGCGTGGACTGCGACAGCGCCCCGAGCGCCGCGGTCAGCGTCGAGATCGCCGCCGCGAGGATCCCGGCGATGACGAGGCCGCGCAGACCTTCGGGCATGTACTCGAGCGCGAACACGGGCACGATGCGGTCGTCGCCGCTCTCCACGAGCGCGGCTCCCGCCGTCGACATCGGATGGCGCTCGTACCAGGCCCACAGGCCGACGCCGACGAGCGACACGAGGAACGTGACGACCATGGCCAGCGAGCTGGCGACGATCGCCTTGCGCGCGTCGCGCGCGTCGCGGCAGCACAGGAGGCGCTGCGCGACCATCTGGTCCACGCCGTACGCGCCGATGTTGCCGAACGAGCTCGCGATCGCCGCCGCCCAGAACGTGTAGGCGCGTCCCGGGCTCGTGTCGAAGTCGAGGAACCGGAAGCGGTGGCTGTCGACGCCGACGCGCCAGATGCGCTCGAAACCCAGGTCGAGTCCGCCGGAGATCACGACGAGCATCGAGATCACCGCCACGAGGATCACGCCGAGCAGGATCAGGTCCGTCCACGCGACGGTGGCGACGCCGCCGATCCAGGTCCAGAAGATCGCGAACAGCGAGACGACGCCGATCGACATCACGAGCGACGGGATGCCCGTGCGCGCCTCGAGCGACGCGAGGTCCTCGTGCAGCACGACCTCGAGCACCAGCGCCATCAGGTAGACGCGCGCCGACTGGCCCAGCACGTTGCCGGCGACGAACAGACAGCTCGCCACGCGCCGCGCGCCCTCGCCCAGCCGCTCGCCGAGCACGTCGTAGGGGCTGTAGACCTCGCGCGCGAAGTAGATCGGCACGAGCTTCCACGCGATCGCGAAGCGCGCCAGGATCGAGCCGATCGCGAGCACCTGCAGCGACGTGATGTCGCCGCCCGGCCGGTAGACGACCCACGGGATCGCGACGAGCGTGACCGCGCTGATCTCGGTGGCGATGATCGAGGCCGAGACGACCCACCACGGCAGTCTTCGGCCGCCGAGGAAGAAGTCGCGCATCGTCGCGTGCTTCCCGAGCAGCGAACCGACGAGCGTCGTGAGCACGAGGATGCCCGCGACGACGGCCCAGTCGACCGCCGTGAAGCGACTCAGCTCGGGCACGCTTCGTCCTCGAGGCCGAGGGCCAGCGCGGCGGCGCCGAAGCAGGGCGCTTCGAGCAGCGTGGAGGCGCGGACGAAGTCGTCGGGAAGTCCCGCGGCGCGCAGGTGCTCGACGATCGGATCGTGCAGCGTCGTGCGCGCTTCGGGCAGCGCGATCAACTGTCCCAGCCGCGCGCCGACGACCGCGCGTTCGGGCGTCGCGGAGCCGAGGTCGCGAAGTCGCTGCATGCGATCCTGGATGTAGCCGACGAGCGCGTCCGCGGCCATGCGCAGCGTCGAACTCGTGCGCAGCGGATCGCGCCGGACCGCGACCGACCAGTCGACGTGTCCGCGCGAGGCGCCCAGGTCGCGGGCGCGGTTCGCGAGCGGCGCGGGTGCCGGCCATCGACCGGGCGACAGCGCGTCCTCGTAGAGCGCGAGCCTCCGATCCAGGTCCTTCCACGTGAACTGCCAGGCTCGGACCCGCAGCACGTACGCCTTCGGCAGCGGCGGCTCGACCTCGTCGAGCGCGCGCACGCGACCCGCTACGAGGAGAGCCTCGGCGAGCCCGCTCCCGCCGGCGAAGTAAAGCGCGTCGCGCACGTCGCGCAGACCGCCCGCGCTCGCCCAGCGCTCCCCGAGCGCGCCGCTCACGCCGTCACTGGCGAGCCGCGGGATCGGCGCGGCGAGTTCGAGTCCGCGCCGCGCGAGCTCGGGTTCCAGCTCGTCCAGGAATGCCGGGATGCGCGGCCCGTTGCGCATCACGACGACCCCGCGACCATCGGCCGTCTTCTGGCCCGGCCAGCAGATCCCGATCACGATCCGCCGCGCTCCGTCCGCCGCGTCCTCGACGGCGTCCGCGGTCGCGCGCAGCCGCGCGCGCGCGCTCGCGATCTCGGCGTCGTCGCGCCGCGGATCGTCCGCTTCGGCGCACTGCGATCCGAAGTCCACCGCCGCGAACGGATCGTGGTCGTACCGCGCGATCCCCCCCGCCGCCTCGAGCCCTCCGTCGACCCGCCGGCGCACCGCCAGCGCGCGCACGCCGCTCGCGCCGCCGTCGACGCCGATCGCGAGCACGGGTTCGTCGGTCATGGGAACGCCGGGCGAGGTTCGGCGCGCGCGCATTCCCCGTCAAGCGCGGCGGCGGATCTCGCGGCAGTAGCCGCGCGGCGCGGCCGACGCTGGAATGGGCGCATGCTCGCCGGCGCGCTCCTCACCGTCCTCTCCCCGTCCCTGCCGCAAGACCCGTCCGGACTCCTCGAGCCCGTCGAGATCCGCGCGCTCGTCGTCCGGCCGTCGGACCTCGACGTCTTCGCCGACGCGGGCAAGGTCGGCGAAGCGATGCAGCGCCTCGGCGAAATCGGCTTCGACGCCGTCGTGCCGATGGCGTGGGAGCGCGGCCGCACGCTGCGCCCGTCGCCCGCGCTCGCGGCCGCGGGTTTCGGCGAGACCGCGGCGTTCCCGGGCCGTGACGTCCTGTCCGAGATCGTGTTCGAGGCGCACCGCGCCGGCCTCGAGGTCCTGGTCGGGCTCGACGGCGCGCTGACGATCGATCCGGCCGCGCCGGCGCCCAAGCTCGCGCTGGCCGCCGGCGCGAAGGACCGCCCCGATCCGCGCGACGCCGCCGTGCGCGCTGTGACGCGCGAGATGGCGCTCGAGCTGGCGAAGGCCGCCGAGATCGACGGGTTCGTGCTGTGGAACGGGCTCTCGGCCTTCACGGTCGAGGACGCGCGCGATCCGGCGGCCAAGAAGGCGCTCGACGACGCGTCGAAGGAGCTCGCCGCGTGGCGCGAGGAACTGCGCGCCTTCGACAAGTCCATGGTCGTCGGCTGGGCCGCGACCGACCCGCGCTACGCCTGGCCGTCCGACGCGAAACCGCTGGATTTCGTGGTGCTTTCGAGCGGGGCGAAGGACGTGCCCGCGGCGCTCGCGGCCTGGATCGCCGGCTCGCCGGGACGCGCCGCGCTGTGGCACGCGCTCGACGACGCAACGAGCACGGAGGACTTCGCCAAGGACCTCGCCGCCGCGCGCGCGAAGCCGTACCAGGGCGAGCTGCTGAGCTCGTTCGCCGCGCTCCACGCGCGCGAGAACGTGCTGGCCGACGTCCTCAACCAGGGCATCGAGGCGCCGTACTACGCGCGCGCCACGCTGCCCTGGCGCGCCGGCGTCGCGTGGCGGCCGCCGGCCGAGATGGCCGAGCTCGTGAACGACTCGGGCACGTTCGTGGACGTCGACGCGGACATCCCCTACTCGACGCTCGCCGCGGGGCCGCACGGCAGCGCCAGCTGGGCGTTGAGCGCGACCGAGAAGGGGCTGCACGAGCTGTGGGTCTACCTGCCGCCCGGCGACGCCGAGCTGCCGCCGCTCACCTTCACGATCCCCACCGATCCGCGGCGCGTGCAGCGCGTCACCCTGCCGGCCCACGTCCCGCGCGGATGGACGCACATCGCGCGCACGACGTTCACGAGCAACCGCAAGGAGGACGTCCTGCGCCTCGAGGTCCCCGAGGGAGGCACGCGCGCGGTCGCGATCGGTCCGCTCGTCGCGCTCCCGCGTCGTCGTCCCGAGGGTCGTTGATCGAAGTCGTGGGCAGAGCAGGCTGAATCCGCGCGGCGGAAGGGCATACTGCGCGCCGCTCGATCCGAGGAGTTCGCCCCCATGATCCATCGCCCCCGCCCGATTCCGTCACTCCCCCACGCGCGCCGCGGCGCGCTCGCGACCGGTCTCGTCGTCGGCCTCGTGCTGGTCGGCATCCTGGTGGTCGCCGTCGTTTCGCTCGTCGGCGTCTACAACGGGCTCGGCAGCAAGCGCGAGGACGTGAACGCGAAGTTCGCCGCCATCGACGCGCAGTACAAGCGCCGCGCGGACCTGATCCCCCAGCTCGTCGAGACCGTGAAGGGCTCGGCCAACTTCGAGAAGTCGACGCTGGACGCCGTGGTCAGCGCCCGCGCGTCGGTCGGCAAGATGCAGCTCCCGGCCGACGCGACGTCGGATCCCGAGGCGCTCAAACGCTACATGGAGGCGCAGAGCCAGCTGGGCGGCGCGCTGTCGCGCCTGCTCGTCGTCGCCGAGCAGTACCCCGACCTCAAGTCCACGCAGGGCTTCCTGTCGCTCCAGGACCAGGTCGAGGGCACCGAGAACCGGATCAACACCGCGCGCATCGACTACGTGAAGAGCGTGCAGGCCTACAACACGAAGCTCGTCACGTTCCCCTCGAACGTCGTGGCCGGCATGTTCGGGCACACGAAGCTCCCGCAGCTCGAGTCGGCGACGCCCGAAGAGCGCCAGGTCCCGAAGATCGACTTCGGGCAGGGCGGCACGGGCAAGTGATCGCCTTCGCGCTGGCGTTCGCGCTGGCGCTCGCGGCGCCGGCGCGCGGATTCTCTCCGCTCGCGATCAGCCCGGCGGCGATCGCCACGCCGGCCGTCGAGTTCCAGGTCCCGAAGAACGACGGCTGGGTCACCGACCGGGCGGACATCCTGTCGTCCGCGGACGAGAGCGCGCTCGAAGCGCGGCTCGAGGAGTGGAAGAAGCGCACCGGCCACCAGATCGCCGTGCTGACGATCCCGTCGCTCGAGGGCGAGTCGCTGGAGCAGGCATCGCTGGCCGTGTTGCGCGGCTGGGGCGTGGGAACTGCCGAGCGTCAGGACGGCGCGCTGCTCTTCGTCGCGCGCGACGACCGCAAGATGCGCATCGAGGTCGGCTACGGACTCGAAGGCGCGCTCACCGACTCGATCTCCGGACGGATCATCCGCGACGTCATCGCGCCGAAGTTCCGCTCCAAGGCGTTCAGCGCCGGCATTCGCGCCGGCGTCGAATCGATGATCGGCGTCGTCGAGGGCGGCGTCGACTCCGTGCCCGCGTTGCAGGGCAAGAAGCGCGGAGCCGCCGCCGGCGCCGTCGCGCTGATGGTCCTCATCCTGATCCTCGTCTTCGCGTCGATCGCGCGGCGCGTGCAAGGCGCCGGACGCAGGCGAGGCGGCGGCGGAATCGGACCGTTCCTCGGCAGCGGCGGATTCGGCGGTGGTTTCGGAGGATTCGGCGGAGGGCGCGGCGGCGGCGGCTTCGGAGGCGGCGGAGGCTTCTCGGGGTTCGGCGGTGGCGGCGGTGGTGGCGGCGGCGCGTCGGGAGGCTGGTGATGAACGCGACCATCCAGGAGAACGCCCGTCAGCTCGGCGCGCAGGCCCGGTGGGACGCGTTCGGCGTCACAGCGCTCGAGTGGTTCGAGCGCGCCGGCCCGTGGATCCTGCTCGCCTGCGTGCTCGTGCTCCTCGCGCGTGCTCTCTACCGCGCGCACCACTTCCGCACCGACTCCGTCATCGCGAAGGACGCCGAGGCGCGCGTGCACGCGGCGCTCGTCGAGATCGAGCGCCGCACGGTCGGCGAGGTCGTGCCGGTCGTCCTCGGCCGATCCGACGCGCATCCGTCGGGCGAATGGCGGTCGGGGCTCGTGCTACTCGTGCTCGGCTCCGCGCTGCTCGAAGGCGTCCTGCCCTGGCACAGCCCGTGGCTCGTCATCCTGTGCCAGGTCGGGCTGGGCGCGATCGGCTTCGGCCTGGCGCGCGCGCTGCCCGGCTGGAAGCGCATGTTCGTGACCGAGACGCGCGCCACCGAGGTCGCGCTCGAGCAGGCCTCGCTCGAGTTCCAGCGCCTCGAACTGCACCGCACCGAAGCGCGCACGGGCGTCCTGCTCTTCGTGACCCTGTTCGAGCGCCGCGTGGTCGTCCTGGGCGACGCGGGCATCCACGCGAAGGTCGGCGACGAACAGTGGGCCCGTACGCGCGACGCCGTTCTGGCCGGCATCGACCGCGAGGACCTGGCCACGGGGCTCGTCGACGGGATCCAGGCGTGCGGCGAGGTGCTGACGAAGCACTTCCCCGTCGCGGACGGCGATCGCAACGAGATCCCGGATCGGCTGGTCGTGCGCGCGGAGTGATGATGAGGACGGGACCGACGATCGCGCCTCGAATCCGACCTCAGAGGGCCAGGGCCGCGTCGCGATCGAGGTAGAGCCGCACGTCGCCGTGTCCGCGCAACCACGTCGAGGGCAGCGCGCTGTCTTGCGGCGCGCGCAGCGTCGCGCGCACGATCTCGGCCTTCTTCGCCCCGAGCGCGATCACGCGCAGCCGGCGCGCGTCGAGGATCGTCGCGACGCCCATCGTGACCGCGCGCAGCGGCACGAGCTCGAGCGCGCCGAACGCCTTCGCCGCGTCCTCGCGCGTCCAGGGGTGCAGGTCGACGACGCGCGTGCGGCTCTCGCGCGGCGAGCCGGGCTCGTTGAAGCCGATGTGACCGTTGCGGCCGATGCCGAGGATCTGGAGGTCGATGCCGCCGGCCGCGCGGATCGCGTCCTCGTACGCGCGGCACGCCGCGGCGAGATCGAGCGCGTCCGCGTCGGGGAAGTGCGTGCGCGCGCGGTCGAAGTCGACCTGCTCGAACAGGTTCTCGCGCGTCCAGCGCCGGAACGACTGCGCGTGCTCGGCGGCGAGCCCCGTGAACTCGTCGAGGTTGAACGTCGTGACGCGCGCGAACGAGAGGCCCGAAACGCGGTGGCGCCGCATGAACTCGCGGTACGTGTCGATCGGCGTGCTGCCGGTCGCGAGGCCGAGGACGGCGCCCGCGGGACGGCGGACGAGCTGCTCGACCTCGTCCGCGAGCGTGCGCGCGAGCTCGGCACGGTCGTCGAACACGAAGGTCGGGATGGGGAGTCCGGGGAGCGAACGCATGGCGAGCAGCCCGAGAGCTTACCGGTGCGCGAGAGGACGATCAGGAGGCCCCCGCGCGGTGGGCCGCGGGAAGCCTCGCTGACGCCCTCTCCGCGTCCGCGGATCAGGGCTCGCGACTGGCGACGTTCAGGAAGCTGCCGTCGAGAAGCAGAACCTCGGGGCCGGGAGACCCGTCGATCGGGGCCACGCCGAGCTGGACGGAATCGCCGGCTCCGGCGTGGAAGAGGTGGCTCCAGGCGAAGGTCCCGTCGCCGCGACCCAGGGCGAGACCGAAGTGATTGCTGGTGTCCCGGCCGATCACATCCGGCCTTCCGTCCTCGTTCACATCGCACACGTGCAGGTCGTGCAGGTACGTGGACTGCTCGACCGCCAGGGAATCGGTGGGCGAGAACTGCAGCTGACCGGCGTTCCTGAGAAACTGGAGTCGCCACGTGTACGTCGCGAGGTCGAGCTGACTCAGGCAGAGATCCGCCCGGCCATCCGCGTCGAAATCGCCCAGGGTCAGACCGGTGAGGTACTGGAAGTCGCCCGGGACCACCAACGACACCGGCGGGCCGAATACGAATGCGCCTTGATTCCGGAGGACGACCGGTGCCGAACCGGTACTGACGGCGACGACGTCGAGCAGACCGTCCACGTCGATGTCGCCCGTTTGCAGGATCCACGTGTTCGCGAAGCCCAGCGGGTACTGGAAGAACGAGCCGAACGAGCCGTTCCCGAGGTTCCTGAACACCGCGATCGAGTCGTATCCGAGCAGCGCGAGGACGTCGAGCCGCCCGTCGCCGTCGAAGTCTGCGAGTCGCGGTGCCGAGAACGACCCTCCTGCGGCGAGCAGCACCGCATCGAGGAACCCTCCGCTTCCGTCGTTCCGGGCGACTGCGATCCCTGCGCTGCCGCCAGCCAGGAGCAGGTCGGGCAGCGCGTCAGCGTCGATCCGACCGGCGGCCACCTCCCGTGTTCCCGCGTTCATCGTCTCGGTGACCGCTTCCGAAAGGACGCCGCCCTCGTTCCACAGCTTCGAGATGTACGTGGAGCCGGAGTGAGCGACGACCACATCCGTGTCACCATCACCATCGAAGTCCGCGGCGGCGAACGCCGAGGCACTCGAGGGAACGTAGCGGGTCCGCAGTGTCCCGAACGTGCCATCGCCGTGGTTCACGAGGATCCCGAGCTCCTCGCTGCCGCGTGCCGTGATGTCCTTCGAGCCGTCTCCATTCACGTCACCGACGACGAGCGGGCGTCCCAGGTCGAACGAACCGAAGGCCGAGACCGAGATCCCGCCCCACGGGGTGAGGATGCCCGTGCTCGAACCGTGGAACGTGGAGATACGACTCCCCCAGCCGACCGAGTAGTCCAGGGCATAGTCGGAGGCCGCCACGTCGACAGATCCGTCGCGGTCGAAGTCCGCGGCAGCGAGATACCCGCCGTTCGCCGCCAATGGGAAGGTCTGCCAGGCCTGGAACGCCGACCCCCCGAGCGCCCGGAACACGCGGACCTGGTTCGCGCTCCCGGTGACGAGGTCGGCCAACCCGTCCGCGTCGAGATCGAGCAGCAGGGACTGCAGGTGCTGGCCGGTCGCGACGATCTGGGGTTGCGACAGTTGGGCGTCTCCGAGGTTCCGCAGCACGGCGACGTCGCCATAGAACCCGAGAGCAGCGGCGACGTCGTCGAGCCCGTCCCCATCCACGTCGCCGGTGACCACCAAGCCTCCTTGCGTCCCGATCGATCGCGACACCGCGGCGAGCAAGCTCCGGCCGCGCGAGGGCAGGACGGTCACGTTGCCGAAGTAGTCGCACAGGACGAGGTCGAGGCCCGGGTCGGCGTCCATGCGTCCCGTGGTGATGGAGAATCCATAGGTCGGGAGCGGGGCGCTCGTCGCCGTGGGGAACGATCCTGCGCCGTCGTTCCACAACACGCGGATGCCGTAGCCGAAGGTCGAGGCCGCGAGATCCGTCCAGCCGTCCCGGTCGAGATCCGCCGCGACGATCGACGACAGCCCGCTCAGGGTCGTCAAGGTGATCGGCGGAGCGAAGCGTGCCGCCCCGAGACCACGCCGCAGCACGACGCGATCGTCCTCGATCAGGATCAGGTCGTCGCTGCCGTCCCGATCGACGTCCGCGAGAGCGTGCTCTTCAGCCTCGAGGAGGAGGTCGACGCAGGGGTACGGCGGGAGCGCTGAGCCCGTCGCCAGGACGAGCGTGCCGACGTGCGTGACCCCGCCAGGGATGCAGGTCGTGGGCGCCGAGCGCGCTTCGAGATCCCCCAGGATCGCGACGACGGTCACCGGGGAAAGGGCCGCCGGGAACCCCTGGATGACGAAGGCGCCGGAGGAGCCGGCCGTCGTGGAGAAGTAATCCGTGGCGATCGCGGCCAGGCGGACGCTGGCGCCGCTCGCCGCTCCGCCGTCCGCGAACTCGACGCGGCCCTCGATCCGGGTCAGCGGATCGGCGACGGACGGATCCGTGTTCAGGTCGACCTCGAGCCCATCGGAGAGGTGGTCGTCGTCGCTGTCCTCGTCGGTCGGATCGGTACCCCACACGTCGATCTCGGCTCCATCGAGAAGGCCATCTCCGTCCGTGTCCGCATCGAGCGGATCGGTGCCGTAGACGAGGACTTCGTCGCCGTCGGACAAGCCGTCGTCGTCGCTGTCGGGATCCGTCGCGCTCGTGGTCCAGCCGTAGGTGCCGAAGATCTCGGCGGCGTCTCCGAGTCCGTCGAAGTCGGAGTCGGGACGCGTCGGATCGCAGAAGTAGACCAGGATCTCGAAGCCGTCGCCGAGTCCGTCGTCGTCCGTGTCCACGTCCAGCGGGTTCGTAATGAACCCCGTGCGACCGGTGACCTCGTCGCCGTCGGTCAGGAGATCGTCGTCCGTGTCGGCGTCGCTCGGGTCCGTTCCGCGCTCGAGCTCGTCGGTCGTGGACAGCCCATCGCCGTCGACGTCGCCGACGTCGTCCACCGGATCGGTGGGGTCGAGACCGAGCGCGACCTCGAGCCCGTCCTGCAGTCCGCCGCGATCGGAGTCGGACGCGCGTGGGTCGGTGCGCCGACGATACTCCTCGACGTTGACGAGACCGTCGCCGTCCGGGTCGCCGCCGGCATCGACGGGGTCGAACGGATCCAGCGCGTGGTCCAGCTCGAAGGGATCGGGCATGCCGTCGCGGTCCGAGTCGACGGCCACGGCGACCTGGATATCTCCGCTGGCCGGGACTCCCGAGACGAAGACCTCGAGCCGACCGCTCGCGGTTCCGTCCGAGAGCACGAAGGCGATCCGCTGCGGCTCGACGGACACGAGGCTCTGGAGCACGCCTCCGATGCGGACCTCGACGCGGTCGGGGATCGCGCCGAAGTGGGTGCCTTCGATCCGGACGAGCGCGCCGACCTCCGCGAGTGCCGGGGCGACGCTCGTCAGGGTCGGTGTCACGCTCCACGCGAGCGGATTCGACACCGGCCCCAATCCGTCTCGCACCACGACGTCACCCGCGGTGGTCTCGGCGGGCAGCGTGAACTCGAGCACGCTCTCGAAGCTCCCGCCCGCGACCGGGACGGTCGACACCACGGTGACGTTCGGGGACGTCACACCCGCGAGGGTGACGACGGGCACGGCGAGGGTTTGGAAGGGATGCCTCACGAGGGCGGACACACGCGGCTCAGAGCCAGCTGCGGCCAGCGCTGCCTCGCTCAGCGCCACGAGATCCGGCGCGGACGGGTAGTAGCCGAAGTTCACGTAGACGGAGTTCGAGCGCACGTTCCCGAGTTCGACGCGGACGAACCCCGGCACTGCACGCGTCGTCGAGGCCGGGAACGTCCCGCCCGGAACCGGATTCTCCGGGTAGCGGAACCGGATCTCGGTGTCGTCGACGAACTCGGCCGGCGGCACGACGGACACAGGGCCATGTCCGGTGGGGAAGACCACGGCCACGCCGCCTTCACCGAAGCCCCGACCTTGGATCCGGAAGTCGTAGCTGGGGTCACCTGAGAACGCAGTCGTCGGCACCTCGAGTCGGTTGACGCGCAGGATCACGGGGCCGCGGACCGATGCGTCCTGCACGGGGACGTACTCGGGAACGCTCGGCGAGTGGAGGAAGGCGATCCCCACCTCGACGTGATCGAGGCCGGGGAGCTCGGAGTGGTGCAGGCCCGGCAAGTCGACCGAGTTCGGGTTGTTGCCCGCCGTCGCGCTCTGCGTGGACACGAGGAAATCTCCAGGCGATTCGATGTTGCCCAGGGTCCACGAGCTCATGCCCCCGTAGAGCGCGTCGTTCGCGGACGAGAGGACGTTCGTGATCCCGTAGAGAAAGAGCTCGCGAACTCCCTCGACGAATCCCTCGCGAGCGAAGCCGGACTGCATGCGATAGGCCGACGAAGTCTCGTCGTAGGCCGTGCGGGGCACCGAAGACGGGGTGAGCATGGCCTGGATCGCGGCCACGTTGTTCGGCGCGGACGTGCAGTACGAGTCGAGCCCCGAGTCATCGAGCGTCGCCAGCAGCTCCTCGCGCATCGCGGTCGCGCCTGGGCAACTGGCCTCCGGTTCCGTCAGGTTCCGCACACGGTCCGACATCGTCGAACCGAGGTGCGGCGTGCCCAACGTCACGAGGCCTCGAATCCGGCGCGCAACGGCCGGATTCGCCGAGGCGGCGGCTTCGAACTCCTCGATGAGTCGGCGGGTCACGAGACCGCCGTACGAGTGCGCGATGACGTCGTAGCTCGTCGAAGCGATCCCAGCGTTTCGGAGCATCGCGTCGAGACCGTGGAGCTGCTGCCGCACGATGGGCGCGACCACGTCGCGCGAGCTGCCGCTCTGGGCACTGTAGTCCGCCACGTAGGCGGCATAGGGCGTCCGCCCCATCACGGGCGCGAGCCGTTCTTCGAACGCCGTCGTGTCGAGCGGGCCGCCTTGGCACAAGGAGTTCACGTACTCGAACGGGTGGAAGCCGCCGCCCTGGAGCAGCGTCTGCCGCGCCCACACGAACCCGTCGGCGAGCAGGCCGTGGACGAAGAAGAGCTGCGGGTGTACGAGCCGGATCTCCGCCGGTTCCTTCATGTCGTAGAGCACGGAGCGCTCCCCCGCGTCGCTGACGAAGACCTGCGCGCTCAAGCGCACCCGGCGGCTCTCGCGCCCGTCTGCGGGATCGATCGAACCCGTCCCGAGCCGCGCGGGCGCAGCGTAGCGCAGAACGCTGCGACCCTGCAGGAGGTCGGGCAGCGGGATGGGCTGCGTGGCGCCCTCACTGACGCCGGGCAGCCCGTCGCCTGGGTTCGTGTCGAGGATGAGTTCGCCGGGCTCGCCGGGATCGCTGGCCTCTTCGTCGATCCACACGCGCGCGAAGGCGTTCTCGAGCGCCGGGTCCGCCCCGACGAGGAAGGCGATGGCCACGGAGGTCGATCCGTCCGCGGCAACGGTGTCGACGGGAGCACCGGCGAAGGACGAAGGTTCGGTGCCGACTGAAAGCGTGCCGTCGTTCTCGTCGTCGACGAACCTCAGGGTCATCGATTGGAAGAGGAAGTCGACCTGCGCCGTGCCGCCGTTCGAGAGGCTCACCGACCTCTCCTGGGTCAGTACTGCGCCATTCGTGGTCGTGTAGTAGGCCACGACTTCGACGTCGAACGGGCCCTGCGTCGTCGCGCAGTTGCCGATGGGCACGTTCTCCAACCGGTATCGACCGGCCGCGTCCGTCGTGGCCTGCGCACCACCACCGGCGCGCACGCGTGCGCCTTCGACGGGCTGGACGCGCGCTCCGGACTCGCGCTCGACGACGCCTTCGATCGTCGCCCGACAGGGCGGATAGCAGCATCCCGTGCACGAACCCCAGAGCACTCCGGAACCCGGATCGGAGACGATCAGCGTGCCGGCGTTGTTCACCGTCGCGGTACCGACCTGGACCCACTCGGCGGTGACGGGACTCACCTGCATGATCGGCACGTTCTCGCGCGGCGCGAATCCGTCGTAGTTCGGGAAGGTGATCGAGGCCGGGGGATCGAAGACGACCCCCGACGGCTGGATCGAGAAGATCACGTCCGAGACCATTCCGTTCGGGAGGGCTCCCGGAAGCAGGTGCCGCGGGATGTGGACCATGGCCAGGGTTCCACGGGCACTCTCGCCTCCATTCGCGGAGTCGAAGGCCGTCTGTCCCGGCGCCACCTGGAGCGATGCGCCCGGATGTCCGGGTGTCAGCACCGTTTGCGTGCTGAGGCCGTGGAGCCGGGTCGCCGAGCTCGCGTCCGACATCGGCACATGGATCGGCAGAGCCAGGTCGAGCCGCTGCGAAGCCGTCAGTTCGACCGGCATCGACATCCGGAACGTGCTGGGCGGCGATCCCGTCGAGGCGTCGAACACGAGGGTGACGCGGCTCGTTCCGGATTCGGAGACCGGGATTCCCGCGAGTTCGAACGAGCCGCTCGCGTTCGAGCTCGTGGAGGCCGAGGTGTGGTCGACCCGCACGGTCAGCCCGGCGATCGGCTCGCCCGTCGGCGTCAGCACCGAACCCGATACCACCGCGACGTGTTCCGTCGGAGCGGAGTTCGTGCAGGAGGGAAGCGCGAGAGAGAGCAGCAGGGCCAGGATCGAGGCGGGTGACGGAGTCTTCCGGCAGTGCGAGTTCATGGGCAGCGTCCAGGCGAGGAGAAGGGGATCGGCGGAGCCCCCTCGCAGGACCCAGGGACTCCGACGCGAAGGAGATTCACGACGCCGGATCGAGCCAGGCCTTCTCGAGAAGGTCCAAGGCGGCGGCGGCCTCCCCCGGAGACGAGGGACTTGCCGAGTGCAAACCCACGGGGAAACGTGGAACTCGCAGGTCTCCGGGCAGAGGACTTCGTCGCATCCGCGCCGGCCAGGATGGCCGGTGTGGCTACTTGGCGGTGCCCTCGCCGCGCAGTTGCGCGATCCTCTCGAGCGCCTGTTTCGCCTCCGCGTTCTCGGGGTCACGCTTCAAGATGCGCGTCGCGAGGCTGCGCGCGACGAGGAGCTTCTCCTCCCCCATCGATTTCCGCAGGTCGACGAGCAGCGCCTCGACTTGCGCACTGCGATTCGCCGCCTTCGCGCGCTCGCGAGCTTCGCGCAGGGTCGTGATCCGTGACTCCAGGACGGCCGTGAGCGCTGAATCGCCGATCTCTCCGAACGGCCAGCGCCAAGCCTCGAGTTCCTCGAGCGTCGCGTCGTCCTGCGCCAGGATCCACAGGGCCCCCTGATGGGCCAGGCTCATCCGAGCCGGATCTTCACCCGTAGCCGTTTTCTTCCCGAGGAGCGCATTCGCGAGCGTCGCCCGATTCCGAGCAGCCCGACCCATGCCCGGAATCAGGAGTGCCGTCCTCGCACACTCGTCGAACAGGCTGGCGCAATGCTCCAGTGCGGCCCTCATCCTCGTGGGTTCGGCGCGACCGGCAGCGACAGCGGAATCCAGGCTGCGAGCCGCGAGGAACCAGAGGGTGAGGCTGTTCGGAGCGACTGCATGGAGGGACTCGAGTCTCTTCCCGTCGGTGGACGTCTGGCTCGTGAACTCGGAGATGGCCTCGGATACGCGTCTCATGAGCGGATGCGTCAGCCGCAGCGCGACGCCCGAGTCACGGCTGAGCGAGCGCAGCGAGCCCATCGACTTGACATCGAGCAGGACCTCCTGGGGAACCACCGCGCCGAGGAAGCCGGCCGCCGAAGCGCGGCGCGCGATGCCGGCGATCTCCAGCGCGAGCTCGAGTTCCCTGCCGTTCACCTCGTCGGGGTGGTTCGCCATGTGCTCGCGGGCGCGGGCCTCCGCGTCGGGAAGCCCCATGAGCGCACCGATGGCCAGTGCGGCAGCGCCCGCGCTGAGGCTCTCGGGATGGAGCGTCGCGAGCAGGTCGAGCTCCCGCCGCACCTCGTCGCGCCGTTCGAGCCAGGTCAGGATGAACGCGCGCTGCACCCGCGCATCGTGCAGGTAGGGGTCGAGCTCCAGTGCCCGTCCCAACCGTTCCGCGGCCTCCGGCATCGTCTCGGCCAGGAGTCCGTCGATGAGTGCGGACTCGGATTCCGCGAGGGGCTGCTCTCGCGCAGAGCGGAGCAGCGTCTCGACCTCGGGCGTCCAACCCGTCAGGTACATCTCGACTTCACCCAGCAGGTAGAGCGCCCGACCGGTGTGCTGGCCGAGATCGTCGCGACCGGTCAGCGGTTCGAGGACCACGCGGGCTTCCTCGTAGTGCTGCAGGTTCGAGAGCGCCTGCGCGCGAAGCAGCACCGCCTCGACCGGATCCACGATCGAACTCCCGCCCCGATCGAGTACGTCGAGCACCGCGGCCCAGTTCCCGCGGCCACGAGCCTGAGCGAGGCTCTTCGCGACGATCTCCGCGTTCGCCGTGCTCAGCTTGGCGTTGGCCTCCGTGATCTCGACCTGCCGGTTCGAGAGGACGAGGAGGAACACTCCTCCCGCAGCGAGCAGCAAGAGGAGCGCACCCAGAGCGGTCGCCGCGACTTTCCGGTTGCGGCCTACCCACTTCCGGAGCTCCGCCCACGGTCCCGTCGCGTGGGCGCGCACCACGCGTCCGTCGAGCCAGGCCTGCAGATCCTCGGCGAGGTCGAGCGCGCTCGCGTACCGGAGCTCGGGGTCGCGCTGCATCGCGCGCTCGCAGATGGCGACCAATTCCGTCGGTGCCGAATCGACGAGGGCCTCGATCGGAGTCGGAGCACCGGCGAGCAGCGCGTCCCGAGCCGCAGCCCGCTCCGCGGCCGGATCGCAAGCCCCGTTGGCTGTTCGATACGGGGGCTTTCCGACGAGGAGCTCGTAGAGCATCGCGCCGATCGCATGCACGTCGAACGAGGTCGTCGGCTCTTCGCCCTCCGCCTGCTCTCGCGACATGTAATAGACGGTGCCCACGTGCCGGCGCGGCATCGTGGCCATCGGAGAATCGGAGTCCGTCCTGATCTCGTCGCGCCGCGTCGTGGAGACGGCTGCGTCGCCGCGCGGATCGGGGGCCGACCCCAGCGCACGCGCCAGCCCCCAGTCCATCACGTAGACTTCGCCGTACTTTCCGATGCGGACGTTGGCCGGCTTCAGATCGCGGTGCACGACACCCTTCGCGTGCGCGAAGCCGATCGTCTCGCAGACGCGGACGAGGAGGCCGACCGCGCGACTCGTGGTCCACCCGTCCTTGCCGCTGCGCGCCTTGTCGAACACCTCGGAGAGGTCGCTGCCCACGACGACCGGCATCGTGAAGTAGACGCGCCCGCGTGAGTCGAGGCCGACCTCGTGCACGGGGACGATCCCCGGGTGGGCGAGCTGCGCGGTGATCTGCGCTTCTTCGAGGAAACGCTGCAGGAGCCGCTCCTCGTCCCCGATGTCGTCGATCAGGTCCTCGCGGATCATCTTCATCGCGAGCGGGCGGCGGAGTTCCTCGTCCCAGACCTCGAGCACGCGACCCATGCCGCCCACGGCGATCTGCTGTCGGCGTTGGTAGCGCCCGCCGGCCGACGAGTGCGTCGCCAGGCGCTGGAGTGCCTCGCGCGTGCTGCGCGCGCTCCATTCGCGGTCCCACGGGCGCAGATTGGATCTCGGCGCATGCGGCACGTCCGGATCCACCGGCGCTCCGATCTCGACACGGCGCTCCACCACGTCGAGATCGCGCAACTCCGATTCGATGCGCTGCGCCGCGGCGACCAGGTCCGCACGGCCGCCGCACAGATCCTCGAGAGCCACGTGTTCGCCGGCGGCTCGTCGAGCTTGCCAACGGACCAGCACGGCTTCCGCTTCGCTCTGGAGCGCGCTCGGATCGACTTCGGCCATGTCTACACCTCCGGGAATTCGGCGGACCTGCTTCGAGTGCGGCGCTGCGCACTCTCCTTCATTAGAGCCTTTGCCGAACGCGGAGACGGAGGCCCGGTCGCCTCCGCCTCCGCGCGATGACACGGTGCGACCCGGCCCCGATCGGAAGTCGGGTGCATGGCCCGCATTCCTGGATCGGCGAACCCTGCGAGCTCCGTCCGAACTGGACGCCGAGCCGCACCGTGATTCCTGGCGGAGCCTCTCCGCCCGCAGCCCGCGAGCCCGAGATCAGTTGCGGTAGTACGCCTCGGGCACGCGGGTCGCGAGGAGCCGGATCGACTCCGCGATCGCCTTGCGGATCGCGTCTCCCATCGGCTTCTTCTCGTATTGAGAGAAGGCGCCTCCGAGCACCGCGCCACCGCCCCAGCCGAAGCCGCCGAACGTCAGCCCCGTGGAGCTCGCCTCCCCGCGCACCGTTTCGGCGAAGAGCGTGTCGAGCGTCTCGAGATCGATGATCTCCATCGCGATGACGACCTTGCCCTTCGACGTGCCGACTCCGATGCCGCCGAGCATTCCGCCGACCAGGCCGCCGATCCCGCCGCCGGAACCGCCTGCATCTTCCTCCCACTCGAGGACGGTCCCGCGAACGAGCAGGTCGGCGCTGTTGACCTCGCCCTTCTTCGGCGCGGTCGACTCCTTGACGAAGCCCTCGTCCGCGAGCTGGCGCTCCTTCTTCAGCTTCTCGAGGCCCTTGCGGTCCGCGACGATGAAGCGATTCGTCGAGATGAGGGAGCTCTTCAGCGAGGCCTGGAGCCCGGACGAGACCTCGTTGCCCTTCACGGTCCAGGTCGAGCGCCGCGTGGCGCCACCCTCGTCCTCGTACTCCTGCGTGACCTCGTACCCCGAGGACTGAACGCCCCATTCGAAGTCGTCGATGATGATGCGCGCCTTGGGGCCGGCGTAGGGCGGCAGCGCGACGTCGGAGGTCTCGTCCCTGCGCGCGGTGGAATCGCTGGCGCAGGCGCTGATCAGCACGGGGAGGATCACGGACAGACAGAGGATTCGAGCGAGCTTCATGACATCTCCTTCCAGGTGGAGTCGGGGCGGGCGGGCCGCGGCCCATCCGCGGCTTTCGCGCGCCCACGCCTCGACCAGGGGAGGTCTGGCCAGGAATCCACGCAGATTCACGATCGCGAGGCTCCATCACGCGATGCGGACTTGCAGCGTCGGAGGACGCGGAGACTGGAGTTGGAAAGCGGCTCGGCCTGATCGAGGTGGACGACGTCCCCCCGAGCTCCCGGGTGTCCGCGAATCCCGGGCTTTCCCAGTGGGAGCGGCGTCGCCGTGCCCCTCACGTCCCGGATGGCGGAAACCCTGCCGACGGAGGCGTAGGCTCATGAGAACGATGGCAGACGAGAACGATCCCGACGAAACCGACCCGTCCGAGCCGGATCGATCGACCCCTGACGAGGCTCAGGACCCGGAGTCCGAGGCCGATGTCGCCCCCGTGCCGGAGCTGGGCGAGTCCCTCGACCTCGTCCGGCAAGCCCAGGCCGGCGACGGTGCGGCCTTGAACGCCCTGCTCGTGCGGTACCAGGACCGCCTCTACCGGATCGCGCGCATCCGCCTCGGCTCCGATCTCCGCCGACACCTCGATTCGGCCGAAATCGTGAATCGGACGATGTTCGTGGCCGCGCGCAAGCTCCCCGACTTCGAGCCCCGCAACAAGGCGGCTCTGCTCCGCTGGCTCGAGCGGATCCTCGTCAACCAGATCCGCGACGCGCGAGATCACCACCAGGCGGACAAGCGCGACCTGCGCCGGACGGTGCCGATGCACGGCGTCGCCCAGGATTCCCAGGGTGGCGAAGTCGACATGCAGTTCAGCGGTCGCGATGCCTCGCCCACGACGGAACTCTCGCGCGCCGAGCTGCGCGAGATCTTCGACGCCTGCGTCGAGCAGCTCGAGCCGGATCACCGCGAGGTCATCCTCCTGCGCGACTACGAGGAGGGGTCCTGGGAGTGGATCACCGAGCAGATGGGGCGCCCAAACGTCCACGCGACGGAGCAGCTCTACTACCGCGCCAAGATCAAGCTCGGGAGACTCCTCCGGGTCCGACTCGGTCGGTGATCCTCCGAGTCCGGGATCACGAGCAGAATTCTCGTGTGCCACGCGCCGTCCGCGCCCTGGAAGGTGGAACCGCTCCCCAGCCGGGACGGAGAGGAGGCGAATGACCATGAAGGCCCGAAACATGCTGCTGGCCCTGAGCACGCTCTGCGCGCCCGCTGCAGCACAAACCCTCACCACCTACCTGCCCGAGAACGCCGTCTATCGCTACGTGAACGCGACTGCGGCGACGGACATCGGCTCGGTGCCCCCGACCTGGTTCCTCGAGTCCTTCGACGACTCCGCCTGGTTCGTCGGGGCTGGAGCGTTCGGAACCGGATTCGGGCCGGACGCGGCCAACGCCCACGGACCCGGGACGCCCGACGCCGCGCAGTTCCCGGGCGGGACCGCCTGGAGCGCCAACCGCGATCCCTACTTGAGGGCGCGGTTCACGCTCCCCGCCGCGGTCCCGCTGACGATCTGGTTCGCCGTCGACAACGGTGTCCAGAACATCGCCCTCAACGGCATCCAGACGACGATCTCCTTCAACGCCGAAGGCGACGCGAGACGCTGGGAGCACGTGGTCGACGTGCCCGCGGCATTCGTGCGTCCGGGAGAGAACCTGATCAGCCTCCAACTCGAGGACCACGGAGCCCTGACGGGGTTCGCGATGGTGATCACGTCCGACGACCCGCTGATCCAACCGCCATTCAGCGTGGACCCGGGCGTCGGGTACTGCTTCGGCATCGGATGCCCCTGCGCCAACGACGATCCGAACGGGGGCTGCGCGAACTCGACGGGCCGGGGTGCCGGACTGCGAGCCGCTGGAACGGCCCGGGTCGCACAGGACGATCTCGTGCTCGTGATGTCGAATCTGCCGAGCTCGACGTTCGGCGTCCTGTACATGGGTCCCGCGGCGGCCAGCGTCCCCTTCGGCAACGGTCTGAGGTGCGTGTCGCCGGGTCCGCCGGGCGTTCCTCCGGGCGTCGGCTTCTTCCGCTTCCCCGTGCGGCATGCAGTCGGAGGAGGGATCATCGAAGGTCCCGGGCTCGTGGCGCACGCGAGCACGAATTTCGGCGCGCCCGGCACGATCCTCGTCGGCTCGACCTGGCGATTCCAAGGCTACTACCGCGACGCGACGGCGAGCTGCGTCTCGACGTTCAACCTCACGAACGGTGTTGCGGTCACCTTCCTGTAGACGGATCTCACGCCGGTTGCGCGCGCCGGTGACCGGTCGGGGAATCGCCCCCGACAGGATTCGGACGGCCTTTCCGAGTGCACATGGAGCCTGAGGGAGCGTCTCCGGGACGATCCTTCAGGCCCGTCTGTCCCGCGACCGATCCACGTTGGGGGGTCGTGGCCGGGTCTTCAGCGGCACGAGGAGTCTCGTGCGCGTTCGGGACGAGCGGAGCCCTCGAATCGGAGAGGTTCCGCGATGGACATCGTCAGCGAGCACAAGTGGGCGGGCGTACTGCGAGGCGCTCTGTTCACCCCGATCGTCGCTCTCGCGGCGTGCGGGGGCGGCGGCGGCGGTGCGGAGACGCCGGCGGTCGCATTCTCGTTCGCGAGCTCGGGCGCCACGACGGCCGAGGGCGCGGCGCCGCTGTCGCTGTCGGTCGTCCTGCACACGACGCTCGCGGAGCTCTCGACCGAGGCCAGCGTCTCGGTCGTCGACGCGGGCACCGGCACCGCGACCAGCGGCAGCGACTACGGCGCGTTCGCGCCGATCACCGTCACCTTCCCGATCGGCAGCGTCGACGGCGACGCGCAGACGATCCCGTTCGGCGCGCTCGACGACCACCTGATCGAGGGCGCGAGCGAAACGGTCCGCTTCGGGTTCGCGAGCCCGACCGGCGGCGTCGCGTACGGCACGACGACCTACACGGCGACGGTGACCGACGTGAACGTCGCGACGATCCAGTTCGCGGCCGCGACGAGCACGAAGTCGGACGAGACCGGCGTGCCGCACGAGATCACGGTCGTCCTCGACCTGCCGCCGGCGACGACTTTGGGCGTCGCGGCGACGGCGCGGCTCACGGACGCGGGCGGAGGATCGGCCGTGTCGGGCACGGACTACGCCTCGATCCTACAGCAGACGATCAGCTTCGCCGCGGGCAGCCTCGACGGCGCCACGCTGTCGGCGGAGGTGCTCGTGCTCGACGACTCCGCGATCGAGACCGACGAGACCGTGCGCCTGCAGGTCTCGACACCCGGCGCGGGCACGGTGCTGGGCTCGAACACGCTGCACGTGATGACGATCCAGGACGACGATGCGTCCGGCGCTCCGGCGCTGATCGTCACGCAGGGCGCGAGCGGGACCGAGAACGTGCTGGCGCACGACACGTTGGTCGACCTCGGGACGCAGACGGTCGGAGCCGGCGGCAACGCGGGCACACTGGTCCGCATCTCGAACGCCGGCGGTTCGGCGATGGACCTGGGCACGCCCACGTTGTCGGGCACGAACCCGAACGACTTCGACGTCGTCGTCGACGCCGCGCCGATCGCTCCGACGCCAGGGCCGGGCGAGGAGGGGTTCGTGCTGGCGCCGCCAGCGCTCGCGCCGTTCTCCGCGCCGGAGGCGTCGAACGGTCCGGGCATCGCGTTCACGCTGGACGGCGAGCTGCTGGCCGAGCTCGCCGCGATGCCGCGCGCGACGCTGTACGCGTTCCCCGTGCCTGGGATGGGCGACGTGACGCTCGACCTGCGGCGGCTGACGTTGCCGATCGCGCCGGACGCGGTGCTGCGCGTCGACGGCGTCGACGTCCCGGGAGGTCTCGCGGCGGCGGTCGGCGATTTGACCGTGTGGAGCGGCAGCGTGCTCGACCTGCCCGGTTCGCGGGCGTTCCTGTCGTTCTCGTCGAGCGGCGCGCGCGGGTTCGTCGAGCTGCCGGTCCAGGTCGATCGCTACGTGCACCTCTACACCGAGCGTGCACCGGACAGCACGGGCGCGCCGGCCGCGTGCCGCGTCGTGCGCAGCCCGGAACTCGCCGCGCTGGGCGCCGGCGGCACGCCCGACATCTGCGGCGGCGAGCGCGTCGTGCCGGGGTCGGAACCCGACCTCGACCTGGCCACGCAGGGGTTCGCACCGCCGTCGACGGGCGCGCTGACCGCCGCGAACTGCCGCGTGGCGATCGAGACCGACTACCAGTTCTACCAGCGCTTCGGCGCGACACCGGCGGCGACCACGTACGTCACGCAGCTCATGGCCGCGGTCAGCGACCAGTACTTCACCGACGTGCAGACGACGATCCAGGTCGCGTACCTGGGCCTGCACTCGAGCGCGTCGGACCCGTGGTTCTCGCAGGATTCGGGCGGCAATTCCGGCAACCTGCTCGACGAGTTCCGCGCGGCCTGGAACACGAGCGGCTGGCCGGTGCAGGCGAACCTGGCGCACTTCATCTCGGGCGCCAGCCTGGGCGGCGGCATCGCCTACGTCGGCGTGCTGTGCAACCAGAGCTTCGGGTACGGCGTCAGCGGCAACATCAACGGCAACATCGACTGGGGCACGTGGACCGGCGCGCCGGGCAACTTCACGTGGGACTTCGTCGTCGTCGCACACGAGATGGGCCACAACTTCGGGTCGAGCCACACGCACTCGTACTGCCCGCCGCTCGACCTGTGCTATGCGAACTGCAATGGTTCGACCGTGTGCTCGCAGGGCACGATCATGAGCTACTGCCACACGTGCGGCGGCATGGACAACATCGACCTCGAGTTCCACCCGGTGTGCGCGAACATCATGCGCAGCGCGGTGAACTCGAGCTGCCTTCAGGACGCGGCCCTGAACGCCGGCGACTACGTGCAGTACCGCGTGCGGTTCAACCCGCTGACGGCGACCGGCACGCGCGACGCGAACCTCGACTTCACGCACGACGCGCCCAACGTGTCGCAGCCGTTCCGCGTGCGGCTGCGCGGCACGGCGCAGTGATGGCGCACGGCTCCGCGGAGCGCTCTCAGCCGAACCGGCCCGTCACGTAGTCCTCGGTCTCCGAGAGGTGCGGGTTCAGGAACAGGTCGTTCGTCGGCCCGTACTCGATCAGCCGACCGAGGTACATGAACGCGGTGAAGTCGCTGGCGCGCGACGCCTGCTGCATGTTGTGCGTCACGATCAGGATCGAGTAGCTGCCCTTCAGCTCCTCGATCAGGTCCTCGATGCGGCCCGTCGCGATCGGGTCGAGCGCGGAGCACGGCTCGTCGAGCAGCAGCACCTCGGGCTCGGCCGCGATCGCGCGCGCGATGCACAGGCGCTGCTGTTGACCTCCCGACAGCGCCAGCGCGCTGTCCTGCAGCCGGTCCTTGGCCTCGTCCCACAGGCCGGCGCCGCGCAGGCTCTTCTCGCACACTTCCTCGAGGACCTTCTTGTTGCGCTCGCCGTCGATGCGCAGCGAGTAGACGACGTTCTCGAAGATGCTCATCGGGAACGGGTTCGGCTTCTGGAACACCATCCCGATGCGCTTGCGCAGCTCGATCACATCGACGCCCGGTCCGTAGATCGAGTCGCCGTTCAGGAGCATATCGCCCTCGATCCGCACCGTGTCGTTCAGGTCGTTCAGGCGGTTCACGCTGCGCAGGAGCGTGGACTTGCCGCAGCCCGAGGGGCCGATCAGCGCCGTCACCTTCCCGCGCGGCACGGGCAGCGAGATCGAGTGCAGCGCCTGCTTCGCTCCGTACCACAGGCGGAAGTCCTTGACGTCGAGCACCGGATCCTCCGCGAAGACCGCGGCGTGCATTTCCGTCGCGAAGGCCTGCGAGCGCGCGATGGCCTCGAAGACGGGGCTGGAAGCCGGAGCATCCTCCGCGGTACTCGCTGCGGCCGCGCGCACGACCTTCTGACGCGGCATCTTGCCGCGCACGGTGACTTCCATGGGATCGATCTCCACGTGAGTTGACGCTGCCTAGAAGTGGCCGGCCTGGAACTTGCGCCGCAGCCGTCCGCGAACCCAGATCGCGGCGACGTTGAGGACGACGATCAGCCCGATGAGCAGCAGCGTCGTCGTGAAGACCATCGGCTTCGCGGCTTCGCTGTTCTGGCTCTGGAAGCCGAGGTCGTAGATGTGGAACCCGAGGTGCATGAAGCTGCGCTCGGGGTGCAGCGCGACGAACGGGAACGACGAGCCGACCTCGACGGGCAGCTCGGGCGCGAGCTTCACCGCGCCGACGAGCATCAGCGGCGCGACCTCGCCCGCGCCGCGCGCGATCGCGAGGATCATGCCCGTCATGACACCCGGCATCGCGCGCGGCAGGACGATGCGCCAGATCGTCTGCCACTTCGTCGCGCCGCAGGCGTACGAGCCCTCGCGCATCGAGCTCGGCACCGCGGACAGAGCTTCCTCGGTCGCGACGATCACGACGGGCAGCGTCAGCAGCGCCAGGGTGAAGCTGGCCCACATCAGGCCGCCGCGCCCGAACGTGGGGTTCGGCAGGCGCTCGGCGTGGAAGAGCTCGTCGATGTTCGCGCCGACGATGTAGCAGAAGAACCCCAGGCCGAAGACGCCGAACACGATGCTCGGGACGCCGGCCAGGTTGTTCACCGCGACGCGCACGCAGCTCACGAGGAATCCCTGCCGGGCGTACTCGCGCAGGTACAGCGCGGCCAGCACGCCGAACGGCACGACCAGGATCGACATGAGCAGCGTCATGACGACCGTGCCGAAGATCGCCGGGAAGACGCCACCCTCGCTGTTCGCCTCGCGCGGCGCGTCCCAGAGGAACTCGCCCCAGCGCGACAGGTACACCCCGACGCGCTCGACGGTACCGAGCTGGTTCGCGGGATAGGCGCGCACGATGTCGGCCAGCTTCAGCTCGACGGTCTTGCCGTCCGCCGCCTCCAGGACCATGCGGTAGCGCGCGCTCTCCTGCGTCAGCTCGCGGATCCGGCCCTCGATCTCGGCGAAACGCGCGCGCTGTTCGCTCTCGTGGCGCTGTGCCGCGGACTCGGCCGCTACGTACGCGGGCGAGGACTTGCCTTCCGCGAGCTCGATCGCGCGCAGCGCGAGCCGCGCCTCCTCGAGCTCGCGGTTCACGGCGCCGATGGCGTGCGTCTCGAGGTCCTTCACCTCCGCGTGGCGCGCGCGGCAGGCACCGTGCAGCTCGCGGAACCGCGCCCACGTCTCGGAGGGCGTGCGCGCGACGACCTCGTCGCCGAGGTGGAATTCCTTCGGCACGCCGTAGAAGCGGCCCCACGCGAGTCGCTCGACGACGACCGCCCATTCGGGCAGCGTGCGCTGCGCCACCTCGAAGTCGCTGACCCAGGTGAAGTGCGTGCCGGAGACGTCGAAGTTGCCCGTGCGCAGCATCTCGCGCGTGCTCTCGCCGCCGTTCGCGTCGACGGCGTTCCGCGCGGCCGCGCGGAGCGCCTCCGGCAGCCGGTCGAACGCCTGGGACTCGGGGCGGTACGTCTCGGTCGTCGCGACCTCGCCCATCAGCGTGCGGCCGTCGACGGTCTCGATGCGCGGCACCGCGGTCGGCCAGAACGTCGACGTGCCTTCGTACACGACGAGCGCGAGCAGGCCGACGATCATCGCCAGCGCGATCGCGAGCGCGCCGCCGGTGAGCCACAGCATCGGCTCGCCGAACGCGCCCAGCGACGTGACGCGGCGTCCGCTGCGGCGTCGCGGCGCGGACTCCTTCGGCGGCGCGACCGTCTCCTCGGCTACGAGGGTCACAGCTGGTAGGCCCGCTTGCGGAAGCGCTGGCGCACGACCTCGGCCACGGTGTTCAAGGCGAAGGTCATCGCGAACAGGCACAGCGCCGCCAGGAAGAGCGTGCGGTAGTGCGTGCTGTTCTTGACCGCCTCGGGCAGCTCGACCGCGATGTTCGCGGACAACGTGCGGAATCCGTCGAAGACGTTCCAGCTCATCACGGGCGTGTTGCCCGTCGCCATGAGCACGATCATCGTCTCCCCCACCGCGCGGCCGAGCCCGACCATCACCGCCGAGAAGAGCCCGCTCATCGCCGTCGGGATCACGACGCGCGTCGCGGTCTGCCACGGCGTCGCGCCGGCGCCGAGCGATGCGAGGCGCAGGTGTCCGGGCACGGAGCTCAGCGCGTCCTCGGCCAGCGTGTAGACGATGGGCACGATCGCGAAGCCCATCACGAACCCGACGATCATCGCGTTGCGCTGCACGTACGTGTCGAGCACGCCGCCGCGCGCGTCGAAGCCGGATGCGTCGAGGCCGAAGGCGACGACCGCCGCGATCCCGATCACCGCGACCACTCCCAGCGCGAAGCGTAGAAGCTCGTAGCGTCCGGCGGCTTCGCGCGTCCAGTCGCGTTGCTTGCCGCGCCACCACGGGTCGACGAGGCGCGAGGACACGAGCGCGAAGGCGGCGGCGGCCGCGGGGATCAGCAGGAGGAGCCAGCCGCCGAACGCGCGCCCGGTTCCGCCGTGCAACCACAGCTGCAGGTCGCCTCCGAACAACGCGCGCTCGACCGCCGGACCGATCCACCACGCCAGCGCGATGCCGACCGGCAGCATGCACGCGATCGCGACGAAGCGCGGGGTACCGGACCACTGCACGTACTTCTTGAGCGGCAGGAGCGACCACAGACGCGCGCCGAGCAGGAGCGCGAGCGGCACGCAGGCGAACGCCGCCAGCACGCGCGGCAGCGCGCCCTGCACGTAGGGCGCGAAGACGATGGCGGCCAGGAAGCCCAGCACCACGCTGGGCAGGCTGGCCATGATCTCGACCGTGGACTTCAGCGGCGTGCGCAGGCGCGGATGCAGGAACTCGGACGTGTAGATCGCCGCGAGCAACGCCAGCGGCACGCCGAAGAGCATCGAATAGAGCGTCGCCTTGATCGTCCCGAAGATCAGGGGCCACAGCCCGAGCTTCGCCTCGAAGTCGTCCGTGCCGCTCGAGCTCTGCCACACGTGCGCGGGCGCCGGGTAGCCCTCGTACCAGACCGGACGGAACAGCGCCGCGAGCGTCGCTTCGGGGTGCAACAGGTCGACACGCCAGCTCGCGATGCGACCCGCGGACAGGGCGAACAGTCCGTCGTCCTTCGGCGCGATGACCACCGCGTCGATCGCCGATGCGTCCTCCAGCCGCGTCGTGAAGAGCTCCTTGTCGCTCGTGACGTGGTGCACGGCGATGCTGCCGTCGGCGGAGCCGGAGACCACCGATCGTCCGCGCGCCGACGAGGCGATCCAGCGGATCGGCGCGCCCTCCCCGGACAGCTCGTGCGAGCGCACGAAGACCTCGCCGTCGCTCGTCTTCGCGCCGACGGGCTTCGTGCCGAACCAGGCCCGCACCCGGCCTCGCGAATCGCCGGTGACCAGCGTCCCGCGGCCGATGAGGAACGCGGCCGCGTCCAGCGTGCCCTCGCCGTCGACGAGGTCGAGCTCCTCCGCCGGTACGACGTGCTCGACGTCGCGTGCGTCGTAGCGG
This sequence comes from Planctomycetota bacterium, assembly GCA_044221705.1. Taxonomy (GTDB): domain Bacteria; phylum Planctomycetota; class UBA1135; order UBA1135; genus JAEUHZ01. The sequence continues at coordinate 45,072 of JBGAOR010000003.1, read as the reverse complement.
CGTGTCACGCCGTCGGCCCAGCAGACGAACAGCCGATCGCCGGCCCCTGCCACGAGCACGCGCGAAGGCGCGACGCCGTCGTGGCGCGGAAGCCAGGCCACGTCGTGCGTCGCGACGCGGCTCGTGAGCTCGCCGGTGAACGCGTTCTCGCTGCGCTCGACGTCCGCGATGCGGAGCGCGCCCGACGATTCGTAGGCGAAGACCCGCGTCGTGCCGTCGTCCTCGACGCCGTCGACGGCGACGATCGGCGACCGTGCGCCGATGTCCACCGGCTCGCCCGCCTCGAAGGACAGGTTCTGCGTGCGGTACTGGCCCTCGGGCGTGTGCTGGACGACCCCGCCCTTCCAGGTCCCGCGGCCCGAGGGACCCACGACGCGCGCGATCTCGTCGTGCTCCGCGGGCTGCGCGAAGTCGGCGGCGAAGGCGAAGCGCACGAGCCGCACGGTCCCGTCGCCGAAGCCGATCACGTAGCGACCTCCGTCGATCGCGAGCGAGATCGCGGTCGGTCGTTGGTCGCCGAACGCGCGCTCCTCGCGCAGCGATTCGCCCGTGTCGAGCCGCCACGCGCGCACGACGCCGTCGGCGCCGAGCGCCCACGCGATCACCTGGTACTCGTCCACGCCCGCGGCCAGCGGACGCGGGCTCGCGTCGCTGATCCCGGCGAGGTGCCGCACCCCGCGGTCCTCGAACTCCGCCCCGCGGAAGAGCGGCGTGACCACCCAGACGAGGAACGCCAGGATCAGGGTGACGGCCAGGATCGTGCCCAGCCCGCCGACGGAGATGAGGAAGCGCGCCACCCTCTCGGCCACGAGCACGCCGCGCCGCGTCTGACGGCGTCGGCCTCGGCCGGTGAAGGACTGTGTGCTCATCCCGAGGTGCTCGGATCGTGGAGCGACCGCGGCGCGAGGTGCTCGAGCCCCGCGCCGCGGCGCGCGAGGACCGCCGCGCCGTGGACCGGCCGCGACGGATTCCTCAGCGACCCGCCGCCGCGGGGACCGCGGTGGCCGTCGACACGCCGATCGACTTCAGGGCATCGTTGACGTGCTTCGCGAGGAGCGGGTAGTAGCCGTCCTTGACGACGTCCTCCTGGCCCTGGCGGGAGAGCACGTAGCGCACGAACTCGCGGCGCAGCGGGTCGAGCTCGGTGCCCGGCTTGTGGTTGATGTAGACGTACAGGAAGCGCGCCATCGGGTAGTTGCCCGTGTACGCGTTCTCGGGCGTGGCCGGCACGGGCGAGCTCTTCGCGTCCTTCGCCAGCGGGACCGCGCGCACGTCGGCCGTCATGTAGCCGATGCCGCTGTAGCCGATGCCGTACTTGTCGGCGGCGACGCCCTGGACGACCGAGCTCGAGCCCGGCTGCTCCTTCACGGAGTCCTTGAAGTCGCCCTTGAAGAGCGCGTGTTCCTTGAAGTAGCCGTAGGTGCCCGACGCCGAGTTGCGGCCGTAGAGGCTGATCGGCTTGTCGGCCCACTCGCCGGTGAGTCCCAGCTCGCCCCACGTGACGATGTCCTTCTCGAAGCCGCCCTTGCGGGTCTTCGAGAAGATCGCGTCGACCTGCTGGAGCGTCAGGCTCGCCAGCGGGTTGTCCTTGTGGACGTAGACGCCGAGCATGTCGATGGACGTCGGGATCGCGGTCGGCTTGTAGCCGTACTTCTTCTCGAAGTCGTCGATCTCCTTCTGCTTCATCTCGCGGCTCATCGGGCCGAAGGTCGCGGTGCCTTCGATGAGCGCCGGCGGCGCGGTCGAGGAGCCCTTGCCCTCGATCTCGATCGAGACGGCCGGGTACTGCTTCTTGAAGCCCTCGGCCCACAGCGTCATCAGGTTGTTGAGCGTGTCGGAGCCGATGCTCTTCACGTTGCCCGAGACGCCGGCGATCGGCGTGTAGGGCGCGATCTTGCGGTCGACCTGGACGGCCTGGGCCGTCGCGACGGTCGCGATCAGGGAGGCGGCGGCGCTCGTGCCGAGCGCGCGCAGGAAGAAGGCGGTCATGGGTTGGGGTCTCCGGCCCGGAGGCTGGTTGTCGAGGCTGGCCTGGCCAGCGCTGGTCGCGGTTCGTTGGGACGGCGATCAGGAGAGCCCCGACCTGCAAAGACCCCATGAAGGGACGGCCAAGATGGGGAGGATCCCCACGGCCTGCCCGGGGGCGGCGGTCCACGCACCTAAGTAGAGACTGAACAGTAGCTTACGACGGATCAGCCGTTCGCGGCCGAGGGCAGTCGGACGGCCGCCGAGCCACCCTCCGCGGCACCGCGGACGAGCGCTTGGGCGTGGGGGGAGCGCCACGCGACTGGACTCCCAACTGGGCGGCAAGAGGCCATCAACTGGCCGCCGAATTGGCCCACCGCCGCCGGACCTCGTGGCGCGCCCGATCTCCGTCGGCGGTCGGCGCACCGGCCCGCCGGCCCTTCGTCGCCGCAGGCCTCGGAGGTCCGGGCTGCTTCCGACTGCCAGCGACCGCGGACCCGCACGTTCCGTGCGCGTCAGGAGCTCGCATTCCGGGTCCGGAACTCGGTTCGGCCCGGACCCGTTTCGGAAGGCTCGCAGCCCGCTCCACTTGCGCGCGCGGACGGGATGACTTTGCTTGCCGTGAACTGGGCCAGCCCCTATACCTTTCGCCTCGTTGTCGCGGCGTGGATCTCGGCGGGGCCTCCTCTCGAGCACTTCGGCGCGCTGCTGAAACCCCCGGCTGGCGCGCACGAGACGGCGCCGGTCTCTCGAGCTGGCGTCCCCCGCGGCGCCGCGACCCGGCATGGCGCAGATCTTCCACCCGAGCTTCAACACCCTCTCGAAGGCTTCGGTCGTCGTTGCGGTCCTCCTGCTGAGCGCCGTGGGTGGAGCGACGCTGCAGTCGAACCGGAGTTCGATCGTGACCGACGTCGAGGTCCCGAAGATCCAGCCGGTGCCGTTCAGCCATACGCACCACGTCGGAGCGCTGGGCATCGATTGTCGGTATTGCCACACGTCCGTCGAGGAGGCCGCTTCCGCCGGCATCCCGCCGACGAAGACGTGCATGAGCTGCCACTCGCAGATCTGGACGAACGCCGAGATGCTCGAGCCCGTCCGCGCGAGCTACCGCGACGACAAGTCGATCGAGTGGGTCCGCGTCCACGACCTGCCCGAGTTCGTCTACTTCAACCACAGCGTGCACCTCGCGAAGGGCGTGGGCTGCGAGAGCTGCCACGGCCGCGTCGACCAGATGCCGCTGATGTGGAAGCAGAACACGCTCAACATGGAGTGGTGCCTCGCGTGCCACCGCGAGCCGGAGAAGTTCCTCCGCCCGCGCTCGAAGGTGTTCGAGATGGGCTGGGATCCGCAGGCCGCGCTGGGCAAGTCCCAAGCCGAGCTGGGGGCCGAGCTGAAGGCCGAATACCAAGTCAAGAGCCTGACGAACTGCTCCACCTGCCACCGATGATCGAAGAGAACCTGACGTCCTCTCCCTCCGCGGTCCAGGCTGGCGCCACGCCCGGCAACGTCGGCGCGGCGCTCCCCGAGCTCGCCGGCAAGACCGGACCCGCGTTCTGGCAGAGCCTCGAGGAGCTCTCCGGCACCGAGCGCTTCCAGGACTTCCTGCGCCGTGAGTACCCGGACCAGGCCGAGAAGATGCTCGAGGAGCCCGAGCGCCGCACGGTGCTCAAGCTCATGGGCGCGTCGCTCGGTCTCGCCGGTCTCGCGGCCTGCACGAAGCAGCCGGAGGAGCGCATCCTCCCCTACGCGAAGAACCCCGAGTCCACGACGCCGGGCGTTCCGCTGTACTTCGCGACGGCGATGCCGTGGGCGCGCGGTTCGATCGGCCTGCTCGTCGAGAACCACCAGGGCCGCCCGACCAAGATCGAGGGCAACGACCAGCACCCGTCGAGCCTCGGCTCGACCGACGCCTTCGCGCAGGCGTCGGTGCTCGAGCTGTACGACCCCGATCGCTCGACCACGATCCAAAAGCGCGGCCGCCTCGAGTCGTACGACGGCTTCCTCACCGAACTGCGCGCGGAGCTGAACGTGCAGGGCGCGAAGCAGGGATCCGGCCTCGCGATCGTGCTGCCGACGATCGTGTCGCCCACGCTCGCGCGACAGATGCGCGAGGTGCGCGATGCGTTCCCGCGCGCGCGCATCGTGCAGTGGGACGCGATCCACCGCGACGAGGCCCGCGCCGGCGCGATCGCCGCGTTCGGGAAGGACGTCGTGCCGGCGTGCGACTTCGCGAAGGCGAAGGTCGTGCTCGCGCTCGACAGCGACTTCCTGGGCGGCGGGCCGGAAGGCGTCCGCGCCGCGCGCCAGTTCACGAAGCAGCGCAAGGTGCGCAAGGACCAGACGGCCATGAGCCGTCTGTACGTGGTCGAGTGCGCGCCGACGGTGACCGGCATGATGGCTGATCACCGACTCCCGATCCGCAGCGCGGACGTCGAGTCGTTCGCGCGCCAGCTCGCGCGCCGCCTGGGCCTCGACGTGAAGGCGCCGGACAGCTCGACGCCCCAACGCGACGCGTGGATCGCGGCGGTGGCGAAGGATCTCCAGGCGAACGGCGGCGCATCTGTCGTTACGGCCGGCGACTGGCAGCCGGCGGTGGTCCACCACCTCGTCGCGGCGATCAACGAGAAGCTCGGCAACGCGGGCAAGACGGTGCGCTACCTGCCGCCGGTCGACTGCCTGCCGCAGGACAAGGGCCATGTCGAAGCGCTGCGCGATCTCGCCGCCGAGATGAACGCCGGCAAGGTCGAGGTGCTCGTCCTCCTGTCGGTGAACCCGGTCTTCGACGCGCCTGCGGACCTCGGGTTCGCCGCGGCGATGGGCAAGGTGCCGTTCAAGGCGCACAGCGGGCTCTTCCTCGACGAGACCGGCATCGCGTGCGAGTGGCACATCCCGGCCGCGCACTTCCTGGAGAGCTGGGGCGACGCGCGCGCGTCCGACGGCACGGCTTCGATCGTGCAGCCGCTGATCCTGCCGCTCTTCGGCGGCAAGAGCGCGGTCGAGATCGCCAACGCGATCCTGAACAAGGGCGGCGAGACCGGCTACGACGCGGTGCGCGCGACGTGGCAGAAGGAGCGCCCGGACGCGTTCGAGACGAACTGGCGTCGCTGGCTGCACGAAGGCCTCGTGCCGAACACGGCGTCGGCCGCGGTCTCCGGCAGCCCGAAGCCCGTGACGTCCGGGCCCGCGCAGGTCGCGGGCGACGTCGAGGTCGTCTTCCGGCCCGACCCGACCATCTGGGACGGCCGCTTCGCGAACAACGGCTGGCTCCAGGAGTTGCCCAAGCCCGCGACCAAGATCACGTGGGACAACACGGTGCAGGTCGCGCCGGCGCTGGCGAACCGCATGGGGCTCGCGACCGGCGACGTCGTCGACGTCACGGTCGGCGGCCGCACGGTGCGCGGACCGGTGTGGGTCTCGCCAGGACATGCCGACGCGGCGATCACGCTGCACGTCGGCTACGGTCGGGTGCGCGCCGGCCACATCGGCAACGCGGCGGGCTTCGACGCCTTCGCGCTGCGCACGAGCGCGGCCACGTGGAGCGCGCTCGGCGCCCAGATCGCCAAGGTCGGCGACTCGGTCAAGATCGCCTCGACCCAGGAGCACGTCGACTACGACGTCGTCCAGCAGGAGGTCAAGAAGCGCCAGGTCCTGCGCGTGCGCACCGTCGACCGCTTCGCGGCCGATCCGCACAGCCTCGACGCCGAGGATCGCCACCACGAGGAAGGCCAGACCGACTTCTACAAGAAGTCCGTCGACCGCGAGATCGCCAACGGCGGCCGTCCGATCGGCGACTACCAGTGGGGCATGGTCATCGACCTGAACGCCTGCACCGCGTGCGGCGCCTGCGTCACGGCCTGCCAGGCGGAGAACAACATCGCCGTGGTCGGCAAGGACCAGGTGATGCGCGGTCGCGAGATGCACTGGATCCGCATCGACCGCTACTTCGAGGGCCCGCAGGACAACCCGCGCCTCCACAGCCAGCCGATCCCGTGCATGCACTGCGAGAACGCGCCGTGCGAGAACGTGTGCCCGGTCGGCGCGACGCAGCACAGCCCCGAAGGGCTGAACGAGATGGTCTACAACCGCTGCGTCGGCACGCGCTACTGCTCGAACAACTGCCCGTACAAGGTCCGCCGCTTCAACTTCCTCCTCTACTCCGACTACGTCACGGAGACGCTCAAGCTGCAGCGCAACCCGGACGTCACCGTGCGCTCGCGCGGCGTCATGGAGAAGTGCACGTACTGCGTGCAGCGCATCAACCTGAGCCGCATCGCGGCGAAGCGCGAGCAGCGCCGCATCCGCGAGGGCGAGATCGTCACGGCCTGCCAGCAGGTGTGCCCGACGGAGGCGATCACCTTCGGCGACGTCGCGGATCCGAAGAGCGCGGTCGCGCGCCTGAAGACGGAGCCGCACGACTACGGCCTCATCGAAGAGCTGAACACGAAGCCGCGCACGACCTACCTGGCCAAGATCAGGAACCCGAACCCCGAACTCGCCGGGCTCGAGAGCGCCTGATCGCGCGAACCGCGATCCGAACCCCGACGACAGATCCGGATCCGAGGCGCGTTTCGTGCCGCGGATCCAGCCTCCCCTAGCCCCACGACCCCATGAAGGATCACCCCAAAACCGACGCGCACGAAGCGCTGATCGGCCCGGGCCACACGATCGCGTCGATCACCGACAAGATCTCGGAGATCGTGCTGTCCCCGCTGGCGAAGACGCCGCTGGGCTGGCACGCCGTGATGGGCGTGGCGTCGATCGGCGTGATCGCGCTGGTCGTGACGATCATCAACCTGGTGATGACCGGCATCGGCATCTGGGGCAACAACGTCCCGGTCGGCTGGGCGTTCGACATCATCAACTTCGTGTGGTGGATCGGCATCGGCCACGCCGGGACGCTGATCTCGGCCGTGCTGCTGCTCCTGCGCCAGGAATGGCGCACCTCGATCAACCGTTTCGCCGAGGCGATGACGATCTTCGCCGTGGCCTGCGCCGGCATGTACCCGCTGCTGCACACGGGTCGCCCGTGGCTGGCGTACTGGCTGCTGCCGTATCCGAACACGATGGGCATGTGGCCGCAGTTCCGGTCGCCGCTGATCTGGGACGTGTTCGCCGTCTCGACGTACGCGACGGTCTCGCTGCTGTTCTGGTACACGGGCCTGATCCCCGACATCGCGACGCTGCGCGACCAGGCGAAGAACAAGATCGCCAAGATCGCCTACGGGACGCTGGCGATGGGCTGGCGCGGCGCGGCGAGCCACTGGAACCGCTACGAGACGGCCACGATCCTGCTCGCGGGCCTGTCGACGCCGCTGGTGCTCTCGGTGCACTCGGTCGTGTCCTTCGACTTCGCCACGGGCATCGTGCCGGGCTGGCACACGACCGTGTTCCCGCCGTACTTCGTCGCGGGCGCCATCTTCGCCGGCTTCGCGATGGTGCTGACGCTCGCGCTGCCGATCCGCGCGTTCTACGGCCTCAAGGACTTCATCACCGAGAAGACCTTGGACAACATGGCCAAGGTCCTGCTCGCCACGGGACTCATCGTCACCTACGGGTACGCGATGGAGGCGTTCGCCTCCTGGTACTCGGGCTCGGTGTACGAGGGCTACGTCCTGCAGAACCGCCTGAGCGGACCGTACGCGCTGTTCTACTGGGCGCTGATCCTCACGAACTGCACGATCCCGCAGATCCTGTGGTGGGCGCCGGCCCGCCGGAACATCTGGATCCTGTTCGCCGTGTCGATGTCCGTGAACGTCGGCATGTGGCTCGAGCGCTTCGTGATCATCGTGCAGAGCCTGCACCGCGACTACCTGCCGTCTTCGTGGGGCATGTACGCGCCGACGATCTGGGACTGGGGCATGTACCTCGGGACCATCGGCTTCTTCCTCACGAGCTTCTTCCTGTTCATCCGCTTCCTGCCGATGATCGCGATCTTCGAGATGCGCCTCCTGGTGCCCAAGTCGGGCATCACCGGCAAGGAAGTCGCGCACGGCGGCTCGCACGGAACGGCTCACGCTTCCCCGGCACCGACGATGCACGACCACGGCGGGAGGAACTGACATGGCCTCCAAGAAGACGACGGCGATCCACGGCCTCCTGGCCGAGTTCGACAAGCCCGAGGCGCTCATCGAGATCGCGCGTCAGGCGCGGGCCGAGGGCTTCACCAAGGTCGAGGCCTTCTCGCCGATGCCGATCCACGGCATCGACGAGGCGATGGGCCTCAAGAACCGGCTGCCGCTCTTCGTGCTCCTCGGCGGTCTCGCCGGGATGGCCGTGGGCATGGGCCTCGAGTACTGGGTCTCCGTCATCGAGTACCCGGTGAACATCGGCGGCCGCCCGAACTTCTCGTGGCCCGCGTTCATCGTCCCGATGTACGAGACGACGATCCTGTTCGCCGCGCTCACGGCGGTGTTCGGCATGTTGATCATGAACGGGCTGCCGCAGCCCTATCACCCGCTCTTCCACGTGAAGCGGTTCGCCGAAGCCACGCGCAGCCGGTTCTTCTTCCTCATCGAGGCCGAAGACCCCAAGTTCGACGCGAACGCGACGCGCGAGTTCCTGGCTCGCCGCAAGCCGCTCTCGATCGAGGAGGTTCCGAACTGATGAACCAGAAGCTCCTCGCCCTCGTCGCCTGCCTCGCGGCCCCGCTCTTCGCGGGCTGCCGCCAGGACATGCACGACCAGCCGCGCCTCAAGCCGTTCGCGAAGTCGGCGTTCTTCGCCGACCAGCGCGCGATGCGCCCGCTCGTGCCCAACACGGTCGCCCGCGGGCGACTGTACGAGGACACGCACATGAACCTCGGGAAGGTCGACGGCAAGGATGCCGAGACGTTCCCGATGCCGATCACGAAGGAGATCCTGGCCCGCGGACGCGAGCGCTTCGGGGTCTACTGCATCAACTGCCACGGCATGCTCGGCGACGGCGACGGGATGATCGTCTCGCGCGGCCTCAAGCGGCCGCCGAGCTACCACATCGACCGCCTGCGTCAGGCGCCCCCGGGTTACATCTTCGGGGTCATCACGAACGGCTTCGGGGTCATGTACGACCTCTCGGACCGCATCCGGCCCGAAGACCGCTGGGCGATCACGGCCTACGTACGCGCGCTCCAGCAGAGCCAGAACTCGACCATCGAGGACGTTCCGGCGTCCGAGCGTGACCGTCTCCAGCGCGGGGAATGATCCATTGACCAACGAACTGCGCTCCAAGCTCGACCGCATCCAACGCACGGCCCTCGTCCTCGGGGTGATCGGCGCGGCCCTCCTCGCCTGGGGGTTCACCTCCGACCGCGGTCAGTTCTTCCGCTCGTACCTCTTCGCGTACGCCTGCGTCGCGATGTTCGGGCTCGGCAGCCTCGTGCTGATGATGATCCACCAGCTCACGGGCGGCTTCTGGGGTCACGCGATCCGCCGTCCGCTGGAAGCCGGCATCCGCACGCTGCCGCTCCTCGCGATCCTGTTCGTTCCCGTCGCGATCGGGCTCGTCACGCACCCCGAGCACGCCGCGGGCGCCCACGGCGAGCACGGCTACGAGGGCAACTACTGGCTCTATCCCTGGGCCGATCCGGACCTCGTCGCGCACGACCACCTGCTGCAGCACAAGCAGCCGTGGCTCAACACGAACTTCTTCCTGGGCCGCACGGTCCTGTACTTCGTGCTGTGGATCGCGCTGGGCTTCGGCGTCCTGCGCGCGGCGGCCAAGTTCGACGAGACCGGCGATCCGGCCGCGGCCAAGCGCGCGCGCTACATCAGCGGTCCGGGCGTCCTGATCTTCTCGCTGACAGCCACGGGCGCGACGTTCGACTGGATGATGTCGCTCGACCCGAAGTGGTACTCGACCATGTACGGCGTCATCTACATGGTCGGCTGCGCGCTGGGGACGATGGCCTTCGCCATCGTGTTCATCAACTGGGTCAAGGACCACGAGCCGTTCCGCGCGTTCGCGAAGGGCAACCTCTTCCACGACCTCGGCACGCTCACGTTCGCCATGGTCATGCTGTGGGCGTACACGAGCTTCAGCCAGGGCCTGATCATCTGGTCCGGCAACCTCGCGGAAGAGACGCCCTGGTACCTGGTCCGCGCCGAGACGAGCTGGCAGCTCGTGCTCATGGCCCTGGGCCTGCTGCACTTCGCGCTGCCGTTCTTCCTGCTGCTCATGCGCCGCATCAAGCGCGACGCCTCGTACGTCGTGCCGGTCGCGCTGCTCATCATCGTGATGCGCCACGTCGACCTGTACTGGCAGATCATCCCGGTCTTCCACAAGGAGGGCCTCGCGCCGCACTGGATGGACTTCGCGGCTCCGATCGGCCTGGGCGGGATCTGGCTCGCCTACTTCATGAACCGCCTCAAGGCGTTCCCGATCACGTCGCCGCGCTACGAGGCGGCGGTCGCCACGGCCCTGGACCACGCCCACCACTGAGCGCGCCGCGCACATCCCCATGGCCACCGAGAAATACACGCCCGCCTACGAGACGAGGGACGCGCAGCTCGCGCCGCTCCTGAAGTTCATGTTCTGGCTCGTCGTCGCGGTCGCGATCGCCTTCTTCGCCACCTACGGGATGCTGCGCGCCATGCAGAAGATCCCGGCCATCGGCGAGCGCGATCCGCACCCGCTCGCGGCGCAGAACGATCCGATCCCGCCCGCGCCGAACCTCGAGATGAAGAAGGGCGTCAAGCAGGGCTGGGATGGCAAGACCATCGACCAGTCCGAGCGCCAGCCGTTCACCACGAAGATGTGGCCGGACATGAAGGCCGACGCGCAGAAGAAGATCTCGACCTACGGCTGGGTCGACCAGAACGCGAAGATCGTGCACGTGCCGATCGAGCGCGCCATGGAGCTGGTGCTGCAGAAGGGCTTCCCCGTGCAGCAGAAGCCGAAGGACTGAGGACGAGCGTTTCCAGGCATCACCCCGTGAACCACCCCGCGTTCCGATCGACCGCGCGCGCTGCAGGACTCGTCCTCGCGGCGCTGGTCGCTTCGTCGGACCGCGCGGCTCACGCGCAGCAGTTCAACCGCATCACGCGCGAGGTCAAGTACGAGCAGAAGCTCGACGGGCAGGTCCCGCTCGACCTCCACTTCCAGGACTCCGGCGGCAGCGACGTGCGCCTCGGCGACCTGATCCGGGACAAGCCGGTCGTCCTGTCGCTCGTCTACTACGAGTGCCCGATGCTGTGCACGCAGGTCCTGAACGGCCTGTCGGCCAGCCTGCGGCAACAGGACTCGCTGGCGATCGGCGACGACTACGACGTCGTGACGGTCAGCATCGACCCGAAGGAGACGCCCGAGCTGGCCGCCAAGAAGAAGAGCGCCTACGTGGCCGCTCTCGGGGCGCCGGGCGCGGAGCGCGGCTGGCACTTCCTGACCGGGAAGCAGGAGGCGATCACGGCGCTGGCCGAGTCCGTGGGCTTCCACTACTTCTTCGACGAGGAGACGGGCGAGTTCGCTCACGCGGGCGGGGTCGTGATCCTGACCCCGAGCGGCCGCGTCTCGCGCTACTTCATCGACGTCGTGTTCCCGAAGCTCGACCTGCGCCTGGCGCTCGTCGAATCGTCGGAGGGCCGCATCGGCACGCTGGTCGACGCGATCACGCTGCTCTGCTACCAGCACGACCCGGCGACCGGCAAGTACGGCCTCGTGATCACGAACGTGGTCCGCATGCTGGCGGGGCTCACGCTGGTCCTGCTGCTGGGCTTCATCGTCTTCATGCTGCGACGGGAGCGTGCGCTGGCGCGCGCGGCCGCGACGCATCCCGCCTTGGGCTCCTAGCGAGGCCGACCGGACACGCACCGCCATGTGGAAAGACATCCCCCTAGTACCGGAGAACGCGTCGACGTTTGCGACGCAGGTCGACCTCCTCTACTGGTTCCTCGTCGCCCTCACCGTCTTCTTCGTCGTGCTGATCGGCGTCGTCGTGGTGGGGCTGTGCACCTGGTTCCGCAAGACCGACGACGGGCGCAAGGCGGTCCAGATCGAGGGCTCGCTGCTCCTGGAGCTGATCTGGACCGGCATCCCGCTCGCCATCGTGATCGGCCTCTTCGCCTGGGGGACGACCCTCTACGTGGCGATGCAGAAGGCGCCGCAGGACTGCGTCGACATGTACGTCGTCGGCAAGCAGTGGATGTGGAAGGCGCAGCACCCGACGGGCGTGCGCGAGAACCAGGACCTGCACATCCCGGTCGGCCAGGCGATCCGCCTGACCATGACGTCCGAGGACGTGATCCACAGCTACTACATCCCCGCCTTCCGCACGAAGCAGGACGTCGTCCCGGGCCGCTACACGCAGATGTGGTTCGAGCCGACCAAGGTCGGCAAGTACCACATCTTCTGCGCCGAGTACTGCGGCACGGGCCACTCGCGGATGGTCGGCACGGTCACCGTGATGGAGCGCGTCGACTACGAGCGCTGGCTCTCCGGCTCGACGGGCGAGGCGCCCGAGGTCGCGGGCAAGAACCTCTTCGAGGGGATGCGCTGCGCGAGCTGCCACCCGGTCGACCCGGCCACGAAGGACATCGGCGGCGCTCCGCCGCGCGGCCCGCTGCTCGCCGGGATCTACGGCAAGGAAGTCGAGCTCAAGGGCGGCGGCAAGGTCACGGTCAGCGAGGAGTACATCCGCGAATCGATCCTGAAGCCGCAAGCCAAGGTCGTCGCCAACTACGAGCCGGTCATGCCTTCCTACGAGGGCCAGCTCGGTGAGGAGCAGATCCTGCAGCTCGCCGCCTACATCAAGTCGCTCAAGGTCACCCCTTAGATGAGCAGCACAAGCATGAGCAGCGCAGGCACCGCGCACGCGACGGCCGACGAGCCGCGCGAGAACTACCTGACCAACGGCTACGGCTGGAAGTCGTGGCTGTTCACGATCGACCACAAGCGGATCGCGATCCTCTACCTGATCTCGGTCTCGTTCTTCTTCCTGATCGGCGGCCTGTTCGCGGTGCTCATGCGCCTCGAGCTCGCGACGCCGAAGGGCGACGTGGTCGACGCCGAGACCTACAACCGCCTCTTCACGATGCACGGCATCGTGATGATCTTCTTCTTCCTCGTGCCGTCGATCCCGGCGGTGCTCGGGAACTTCTTCGTGCCGATCATGATCGGGGCGCGCGACCTGGCGTTCCCGAAGATCAACCTGCTGTCCTGGTACATCTACATCGTCGGCGGGATCTTCACGCTGATCGTGGCGATCTCCGGCGGCGTCGACACGGGCTGGACGTTCTACACGCCCTACAGCTCGACGTACTCGAACTCGCAGGTCGCGCTGACCGCGGTCGGCGTGTTCATCACGGGCTTCAGCTCGATCCTGACGGGCCTGAACTTCATCGTCACGATCCACAAGATGCGCGCGCCGGGCATGACCTGGTTCCGGCTGCCGCTCTTCATCTGGGCGCAGTACGCCACGGCGCTGATCATGGTGCTGGCGACGCCGGTGCTGGCGACCACGATCTTCCTGGTCGCGCTCGAGCGCATCTTCCGCATCGGCATCTTCGACCCGACGATCGGCGGCGACCCGGTGCTGTTCCAGCACCTGTTCTGGTTCTACTCGCACCCGGCCGTCTACATCATGATCCTGCCGGGGATGGGCGTGATCAGCGAGATCATGGCCGCGTTCACCAAGAAGCGGGTGTTCGGGTACAGCTTCGTGGCCTTCTCCAGCCTCGCGATCGCGATCCTGGGCTTCATGGTGTGGGGCCACCACATGTTCACGACGGGCCAGTCGGTCTACGCGAGCATGGTGTTCTCCGTGATCACCATGCTGGTCGCCGTGCCGTCGGCCGTGAAGACGTTCAACTGGGCCGCGACCCTCTACAAGGGCACGATCGAGCTGACGACCCCGATGCTGTACGCGCTGGCCTTCATGGCGCTGTTCACGATCGGCGGCCTGACGGGCGTGTTCCTCGGCATCATGGCCGTCGACCGCCACCTGCACGACACGTACTTCATCGTCGCGCACTTCCACTACGTCATGGTCGGCTCGATGGTGATGGCCTACCTGGGCGGCATCCACTTCTGGTGGCCGAAGATGTTCGGGCGCATGTACCCCGAATTCCTGGCGCGCTTCTCCGCGGTCGTGGTCTTCATCGGCTTCAACCTGACGTTCATGCCGCAGTTCATCGTCGGCTTCCAGGGCATGCCGCGGCGCTACCACGTCTATCCCGAGGAATTCGGGGTGTTCAACCTGCTGTCCTCGGCCGGCGCGTCGATCCTCGGAGCGGGCTACCTGCTGCCGATGCTCTACCTGCCCTGGTCGCTGAAGTGGGGCAAGAAGGTCGGTCAGAACCCCTGGGAGGCGAAGGGCCTCGAGTGGCAGATCGAATCGCCGCCCATCACGCACAACTTCCACGGTCCGGTCACGGTGACCGAGGAAGCCTACGCCTACGGCGACGAGCCCGCGCACGGCGCCGGCCACGTCCCGCCGACCTCTCACGGCCACAAGGAGGCCACGAGTGTCCGCTGATCACGCGCACGCATTGCCGGCCGGAGTCCGGCCGCCGACGTACTCGCACTTCGAGGACCTCGCCCAACAGGAGGAGACCGAGAAGCTCGGGATGTGGGCCTTCCTCATCACCGAGGTCATGTTCTTCGGGGCGCTGTTCACGGCCTACACCGTGTACAGGAACCTCTACCCCGATGCGTTCATGCTCGCGAGCTCGCACCTCGACTGGAAGCTCGGCGGCCTGAACACGCTCGTCCTGATCGTCTCGAGCCTCACGATGGCGCTCGCCATCCGCGCGGCGCAGACGGCGAAGTACCAGCAGGTGATCTATCTGACGATCGCGACCATGGCGCTGGGCGCGACGTTCCTCGTGGTCAAGTACTTCGAGTACATGCACAAGTACCACGACGGCCTGATGCCCGGCCCCACGCTGTTCTTCACGGACGCGTTCGGCGAGCACAAGCCGCAGGCGCGGATCTTCTTCTCGATCTACTTCGCGATGACCGGCCTGCACGCGTTCCACATGATCGTCGGCCTCGGGATCATGACCTGGGTCCTGATCAAGGCGCGCAAGCGCTACTTCACGCCGCAGCGCTTCCTGGCGCTCGAGAACGTCGGCCTCTACTGGCACTTCGTCGACCTCGTCTGGATCTTCCTGTTCCCGATGCTCTACCTGCTCGGAGCCCACGTCCATGGCGTCGAACACTGACCAGCACGCCGCGCACGGCGGCGAGCACCACGTCCTGCCCCTGCCGGTCTACTGGGGGGTCTTCCTGGCGCTGGTCGTCGGGACGGCGCTGACCGTTTGGACGGCCACGATCGACCTGGGCCGACTCAACGTCATCGTCGCGCTCGTGATCGCCACGGTGAAGGCGAGCCTCGTGATCCTGTACTTCATGCACGTGAAGTACAGCTCGAAGCTGGTCTGGGTCTTCGCGGCCGCGGGCTTCTTCTGGGTGGTCCTGATGATCCTGTTCACCATGCAGGACTTCGTCAGCCGCAGCTGGTGACGCACCCGGGGGCCGCGGGACGCGGCACACAACCCTGACCTCGGTCGCGGCCTCGGAACCGCAACTCGGACCCGCGCGCTGAATCCAGCGCGCGGTGTCGTTTCGAAGGTCTCGTGTGCGCCCGTTCGGACGCACCCCGTTCGTGCCCACCTCCGCCCACATGCCCGACTGGAGCCTCCTCCTCGTCGCTTCCGCGCTGTGCGCGGCCGTCATGTTCGCGGTCTGGATCGTGCAGTCCGTCCGGCGCGACGCGACGCCGGTGGACATCGCCTGGGCCGCGAATCTGGGGCTGCTCGCCATCGTGTACGCGGTCCTGGCGGACGGGGATCCGGCGCGGCGCGTGCTCGTGGGAACGCTCGGCGGGATCTGGGCGGCGCGCCTCGCGGGATGGCTGGCGTGGCACCGAATCGGTTCGGGACGGCCCGAGGACGCGCGCTACGCCGAGTTGCGCCGGAGCTGGGGTCCGCGCGCGAACCGCAACTTCTTCTGGTTCTTCCAGGCGCAGGGCGTGCTCGACGTCCTCCTGTCCCTGCCGTTCCTGCTGATCGCCTCGGACGCGCGTGCGAGCCTGTCGGGCACGGAGATCGTCGGGGCCGCCGTGGCGGTCCTCGCCGTGTGCGGCGAGACTGCCGCCGACGTGCAACTGGACCGCTTCAAGTCGAAGCCTCGAGCGCAGGGCCGGACGTGCCGCGACGGACTGTGGCGGTACTCGCGCCACCCGAACTACTTCTTCGAGTGGCTCTACTGGGTCGGCATCGCGCTCGTCGCCTGGTCGGCTCCGCTCGGATGGGCCGGCCTCGTTTCGCCGGCCGTGATGCTCTACCTCCTGTGGAAGGTCACGGGCATCCCCGCGGCCGAGGCGCAGGCGGTGAAGAGCCGCGGCCAGGACTACCTCGACTACCAGCGCACGACGAGCGCGTTCGTGCCCTGGTTCCCGAAGGGAGCGCGCTGACCCATGTGGTACGAGACCCTCATCGACCGGGGCGTCCTGCCCGACGCCGCGATCCGCTTCGGCATCCGGAAGCTCCTGGCCGAACGCCTGCACGACGAGGACGCCGGCGACGTCGAGGCCCAGCACGAGCGCCTGCGCGAGTTCATCGCGACCCTGAAGGCGAGCCCGATCGCGATCCACCAGGACAAGGCCAACGAGCAGCACTACGAGGTGCCCACGGCCTTCTACCAGCTCGCGCTCGGCCCGCGGCTCAAATACTCGGGCGCCCTGTACCCCACGGGCTCGGAGACGCTGGCGCAGGCCGAGGAGGCGATGCTCGCACTGTCCTGCCAGCGCGCGCGCCTGGAGGACGGGATGACGGTGCTCGACCTCGGCTGCGGCTGGGGCTCGATGTCGTTCTGGATCCTCGAACGCTATCCGCGCTGCAAGGTCCTCGCGGTCAGCAACTCGGCCGTCCAGCGCCGCCACATCGAGGCCGAGCGCGACCGTCGCGGCCTGACGAACCTCGAGGTCGTCACGAGCGACGTGTCCGCTTTCGATCCCGGCCGCACGTTCGACCGCATCATCTCGGTCGAGATGCTCGAGCACGTGAAGAACTACGAGGTCGTCTTCCAGCGGATCGCCGGCTGGCTCGAGCCGCGGGGCCTGTTCTTCACGCACGTCTTCACGCACAAGGAGCACGCCTACCCGTTCGAGACGGGCGGCAGCGGCGACTGGATGGGCCGCCACTTCTTCACGGGCGGGAACATGCCGTCCGACGACCTGTTCCTCTACTTCCAGCGCCACCTCGTCCTCGAGGACCACTGGCGCGTGAACGGGCAGCACTACGGGCAGACCGCCGAGCACTGGCTCGAGAACCTCGATCGCAATCGCGCGGCCGTGGAGCCGCTGTTCACCGCGACGTACGGGGCCGGTCAGGAGTCCACCTGGGTCGAACGCTGGCGGGTCTTCTTCCTGGCATGCGCCGAGCTGTGGAGCTATCGAAACGGCCAGGAATGGATCGTCTCCCACTACCTCTTTTCGCGCCGATGACCGCCACGACCGCCACGACCAAGACCAAGAGCCGCCTCGCGCTGACGTTCCTGCGCTGGTTCGACTCCTGGGCCGGAGCCCAGGACATCCCGGCCGACGCCCCGCAGAAGATCGATTGGGTTCGCTGCCTGCCGTTCCTCACCGTGCACCTGGCGTGCTTCACGGTGTTCTGGGTCGGCTGGAGCTGGTTCGCCGTCGGGTGGGCGGTGGCGCTGTACGCGCTGCGCATGCTCGCGATCACCGGCTTCTACCACCGCTACTTCAGCCACAAGTCGTTCAAGACGTCGCGCGCCTTCCAGTTCGTGCTCGCGATCGCCGGCAACGCGTCGGCGCAGCGCGGTCCGCTGTGGTGGGCCGGCCACCACCGCCATCACCACCAGCAGAGCGATCAGCCCGGCGACGTGCACTCGCCGAAGCACCACGGGCTCTTCTGGAGTCACGTGGGCTGGATCATGTCGCGGCCGAACTTCCGCACGCGTCTGGAGCTCGTGCCGGACCTGGCGCGGTTCCGCGAGCTGCGCTTCCTCGACCGCTTCGACATCCTGATCCCGGCGATCCTGATCGGCGCGTCGTGCGCTCTCGGAGCGGCGCTCGAGGCCTGGGCGCCCGCGCTGGGCGTCACCGCGTCGCAGCTCGGCGTGTGGACGCTCGTTTCGACGGTCCTCTTGTTCCACGGCACGTTCACGATCAACTCGCTCTCGCACCTGTTCGGATCGCGCCGGTACGAGACGCCCGACACGAGCCGCAACAACCCGCTGCTCGCCGTCATCACGATGGGCGAAGGCTGGCACAACAACCACCACCACTCGCCGCGCTCGGCGCGGTCGGGCCTGGCGTTCTACGAGCTCGACCCGACGTGGTGGATGCTGCTCGCGCTCGAGAAGCTCGGCCTGATCTGGGATCTGCACCCGGTTCCGGCGCACGTGATGGAGCGCGCCCGCATCGGGCGCCGCGCGGCACGGTGAAGATCGCCGTCGTCGGCACGGGCGTCTCGGGAATGCTCGCCGGGCGCCTGCTCGCGGGCGCGCACGACGTGACGCTGTTCGAGGCCGACGAACGCATCGGTGGCCACGTGAACACCATCGACGTGCGCGACGGGGCGCGCTCGATCCCGGTCGACACCGGCTTCATCGTCTGCAACGACCGCACGTATCCCGGCTTCATGCGGCTGCTCGGCATCCTGGGCGTCGAGACGCAGCCCTCGAAGATGAGCTTCAGCGTGGCCTGCCGCCGCACGGGCCTCGAGTACAACGGAACGAGCCTCAACGCACTCTTCGCGCAGCGCGCGAACCTGTTCCGGCCGTCGTTTCACCGCATGGTGCGCGACATCCTGCGGTTCCACCGCGAAGCGCCGGGCGTGCTCGCCGACGGCGACGAAACGCTGACGCTCGGCGCGCTGTTGGACCGCGGACGTTACGGGCGCGAGTTTGCCGAGCACTACCTGCTGCCGATGGGCGGCGCGGTCTGGTCGGCCGAGCCGGCCGCGATGCGCGAGTTCCCCGCGCTGTCCTTCGTGCAGTTCTTCTCGAACCACGGGATGCTGTCCGTGGACGACCGGCCGCAGTGGCGTGTCGTGAAGGGCGGCTCGCGCGTCTACGCCGAGGCGTTGGTCGCCCCCATCCGTGATCGCATCCGCACCGGATCCCCCGTTTTGGCGATCCAGCGTTACGAGGACCGCGTCGAGCTCACGGCGCGCGGCCGGGCTCCGGAGCGCTTCGACCACGTCGTGATCGCGACGCACAGCGACCAGGCGCTGGCGATGCTGCGCGACGCGTCCGCCGCCGAGCGCGAGGTGCTCGGCGCGATCCCCTACCAGGAGAACGTCGCGGTCCTGCACACCGATGCGTCGGTGATGCCCGAGCGCAAGCTGGCGTGGGCCAGCTGGAACTATCACCTCGGCATCGACCGGAGCGGCGTCGCCGTCACGTACTGGATGAACGAGCTGCAGACGCTGGCGGGCCCGACGAACTGGTTCGTGACGCTCAACGACGTCGACGGGATCGATCCGCGGCACGTCCTCCGGCGCATCACCTACCACCATCCCGTCTACCGTCGCGAGGGCGTCGCGGCGCAGAAGCGCTGGGCCGAGATCGACGGGGTCCGGCGCACGTCGTTCTGCGGCGCGTACTGGAGCTACGGCTTCCACGAGGACGGCGTGAAGAGCGCGCTGCGCGTCGCCGAGCGCTTCGGCCGATCGCTCGACGACCTCGAGCGCGAGACGCGCGACGGGTCGAGCCGCCGCACCGCCGGCGTCGCGGCGGGAGCCGCCGCGCCGTGACCAGCGGACCAGGCCTCCAGAGCTGCCTCTACGAAGGCGTGGTCTCGCACCGCCGCTTCGCGCCGAAACGGCACGACTTCCGTTACGCGCTCCACCTGCTGCTCCTCGACCTCGGGGAACTGGACGCCGTGTTCGCCGGCCGCTGGTTGTGGTCCACGCGGCGCCCGGCGATCGTCCGCTGGCGTCGCGAGGACTACCTGGGCGACCCGCGGGTCCCGCTGGACGAATCGGTCCGAGAGCTCGTGGCGCAGTCGCTCGGATTCCGACCGGACGGACCGGTCCGATTGCTGACCGGCCCGCGGTACTTCGGGTACGGCTTCAATCCGGTCAGCTTCTACTACTGCTGGGATGCGGCGGGGACCGCCCTGCAGGCGATCGTCGCCGAGGTCAGCAACACTCCTTGGGGAGAGCGACATCCGTACGTCCTCGATCTGCGTAAGGCTGACAGGACGACGCCGGGCAGCCTGCGCTGGCAGTTCGCCAAGGCCTTTCACGTATCTCCCTTCATGCCCATGGACGTCGACTACGACTGGCGCTTCACCGTCCCCGGGGACACGCTGGCCGTGCACATGGAGAACTGGCGCGCAGGCGAGCGCCTGTTCGACGCCACGCTGTCGATGCAGCGGCACCCGATCGACGGGCTCGCCCTGGCGAGCGTGCTCGCGCGCCGCCCGCTCATGAGCGCGAAGGTCGTTGCGGGCATCCACTGGCAAGCCGCTCTGCTCTGGTTGAACCGCATCCCCTTCCACGAGCACCCGCAATGGAAGACGCAACGATCCGGCACAACACACTGACGGCCGCGACCCGGCGCGCACCGGTCTCGGGCCTGCTCAAGGCTCGTCGCGGCCCGCTGCAGGCGATCGCTCGGCGCGCGCTGCTGGCCAAGTTCCAGGACATCGCGGAGGGCGAGTTCCGCCTGCTCGAGGCCGGCGAAGAGCACGCCTTTGGACGACAGACCGCCGCGTTCCCCGTGCGCGCGTCCGTGCGCGTGAAGGACCCGGCCTTCTGGACGCGAGTCGCTTTCGGCGGTTCGATCGGCGCGGCGGAGTCGTACATCGACGGCGAGTGGACGACGGACGACCTGACGAGCGTGATGCGCGTCTTCGTGCGCAATCGCGGCGCGATGACGGGCATGGAGCGCGGCGTGGGCCGGCTTCTCGTGCCGTTCCAGCGCGCCTGGCACAGGCTGCGCGACAACACGCGCCACGGCTCGCGCCGGAACATCGCCGCGCACTACGACCTCGGGAACGACTTCTACGCGACGTTCCTCGACCCGACGATGATGTACTCGGCGGCGCTGTTCGAGCGCGCGGACGCGACGCTCGAGCAGGCGCAGACCGCGAAGCTCGAGCGGCTGTGCCGCAAGCTCGACCTGAAGGCCTCGGACCACCTGCTCGAGATCGGCACCGGTTGGGGCGGGCTGGCCCTGCACGCGGCGCGCGAGCACGGCTGCCGCGTGACGACGACGACGATCTCGCGCGAGCAGCACGACATGGCGCGCGCGCGCGTGCGCGCCGCCGGGCTCGAGCACCGGATCGACGTGATCTTCGAGGACTACCGCGACCTGCGCGGCAGCTACGACAAGCTCGTCTCGGTCGAGATGATCGAGGCCGTCGGTCACCGCTGGTACGACAAGTTCTTCGGGACGTGCTCGCAGCTCCTGAAACCGGACGGGCTCATGGCGCTGCAGGCGATCGTCATCGACGACCGCCACTACGACGAGGCCAAGAGGAGCGTCGACTTCATCCAGCGCCACGTCTTCCCCGGCTCGACCATCCCGTCGGTCGGCGCGATCACTTCGTGCGCGGCGCGCGTCACGGACATGCACCTGGTCCATCACGAGGACCTGACTCCGCACTACGCGCGCACGCTGGAGCTCTGGCGCGAGCGGTTCTTCGCGAACATGGACCGCGTGCGCGCGCTGGGGTTCGACGAGCGCTTCACGCGGCTGTGGGAGTACTACCTCTGCTACTGCGAAGGCGGCTTCGCCGAGCGGCAGATCGGCAGCGTGCAGATGCTGTACGCGAAGCCGATGAACCGCCGCGCGCCCGTGCTCGGGGCGCTGTGAGCGACGCGGGGCCCGCGGGCTTCGGGCGGAAGCTCTACAACTTCGCCGCGTTCCAGGCCGGTTGGTTCGCGTGCGTGCTCGGCGGCGCGGCCGGACGAGGCGGGCTCGGCGTCGTGGTGGTCGCGGTCCTGCTCGCGGTCCACCTCGTGCTCGCGCGCGAGCGGCGCGGGGAATGGAAGCTCCTCGCGTGGTCGATCCCCCTGGGCCTGACCGTGAACACGGTCCTGCAAACGACGGGCGCCGTCGTCGCGCCGGGGCCGGCGACCGGGCCGCTCTGGCTGCTCGCGCTGTGGCCGCTCTTCGCCACGCTGTTCAACGAGTCGATGAGCTGGATGCGGGGACGCTACCTGCTCGGCGTCGCGTTCGGAGCGATCGGGTCACCGCTCTCGTACTGGGCCGGAGAGAGAGCGGGTGCCCTGGAACTGCACGATCGCGCACTCGTGTGGATCCCGCTCGTCGTGCTGACGTGGGGCGCCGCGATGGTCGTGCTCTTGCGGCTCCAGTCGAAGCTCACCCCGCTCAGGGCGTGAACGCGACCGCCAGACCGTTGCTCAGGTTCCATCCGCTGCCGCACGGACCGACGACGTTGCGGTACCAGACCTGGAATTGGAGCGTGGTCGGAAGTCCGATTCCGTGCGGGAGTCCCGGCCCCCACGACGCCGCGCCCGCCGAAGCCGCGCGCGTTCCCAGACGGGTGACGTTGCCGCCGGCGCAGCGCAGCCCGTCGCCGAAGACGACGCCCGCGCCGCCGTTCACCGGCGAGGTGCCCTGGAAGAGCAGCGCCGAAGTCGAGCCCGGCATCGAGCTCGCGTGCAGCACGAGGTCGTTCGCCGCGAGACTCGACGTGCCGGTCGCGGCGAGCAACGCGCCGGAGCCGGTGGAGTTCGCGCAACCGCGCGGTGCCGCACCCCCGTTGCCGCACGGACACGGGGCACCCGATCCGTCGCCGAAGCAGAACGGGGACCCGAGCTCCGTCGTGATGCGGGCGTTGTCGAGTCCGACCTGCCAGATGTCGAAGATGAAGAAGAACGTCGGGTCGCCATAGAACCAACGCACGCGCGACACGTTCGTGATCACGGTGTTCCAGACCTGGTTCGGCGTGCCCGCTCCCTGCAGGACCTGCCAGCCCGCCGGCAGGGTCGCCGACTGCGAAGGCACGGGTGCGTCGAAGCTCGCCCAGCCCGCACCGGCCTGCGGCACGAACCCGGGCGTGATCCAGTACACCGCGAAATCGTCGGCGGCATTGCCGGGAGTGCCCGCGTCGTTCTCCAGGATCAACGTCACTTCGCGCTGGAACGGAAACTGCGTGCTCGTCGTGACGAGGTCGATGCCCGTCGAAGTCACCCGGCGCGCACGGAAGTCGCCGGTGAAGACCGAAGCGACGCCCGCTCCGGTCCGCGGCTGCGGCGCGAACGTGTCGAGCACCGAGGTGCGCAGGTAGTACCCGGGATTCCCGCCGGTGGCGACGATCTGATCGCCGGCACCCCACGTCCATGCGCCCTGGTTCGAGCCGTTCGTGAAGGGCTCGACGGTGGTCTGCGCGAGCACGGCGTTCGCGAGAGCGAGGAGCGCGAGAGAGCGGAGGATCGGTGACTTCATGGTGTTGCTCGATTCATGGATCTGTTCTGGATGCAGGCCCGGCCCGTCTACCGCGCCGGGGCCGTTCGGTCGCATTCGACGTCGGTCGTCGCCGCGCCGCACGACGCCAGGAGCTGCCGGTACCAGCGCGCGGCTGCGGACGCGCGGCCCGGCAGCGCGCTCGTCCCCCAGATGATCGACAGCGTGCGCTGCGTCGATCCCGACGTCTTCGTTCGCTGCGCGTCCTTCACGGCGTTCGCGCAGGGCCCGTCCGCGTCGAACAGGCACAACAGTCCGCCGACGTCGATCGTCTGTCCCCCGGCGTTGAACACGTAGCTCGTGCCCTCGGCCGGGATCGCGATCGAGAACGGCGGTCGCGCGCGATCGAGGTCGACCACGCTGATCGGCAGTCCCGAGTGCAGGGACACCGCGTTGCACGCGTCCACCGCGGGATTGATCGAGGGAAACGTCCCGTCCACGAGCGCGCCGAGCAGGTACTCGCTGGCCGGCTTCCCGCGACCCGTCGGCTTGTATCCGCCGTGCCGCAGGAGATCGCGTACCGCCTTGCGGACCGACTCGTCGGTCCGGAGCGGCGCGACGGCGTCCCCGCGCAGGAAGCCGCGCACGAGGTCGGACATGCTCGCCGTCTCCAAGGGGCCGGGGAACACCGTCTCGAACGCCGCGACTTCGAGGGTGGGATGAGGCTGGACGTGGATCACGCGATCGATGGTAGCGGAGATCGCGCACGCCCGTTTTCCGGGATCTCCGCACCCGTCGAGGGCTCGCGGTCCGGAGTCTTCAGACTCACCGACCGTTGGCAGGAGCCTGCCGCCCGGGTTCAATCGCTGGCCCACAACCCCGACTCGAGACCAGCAACATGCATCGCCGCCACTTCCCGCTCGCCCTCCTCCTCGTCTGCGCCGCCTGCACGTCGCAAGGCAACGGCCGGACTTCCTCGATGCCCGCCGAGCCCAAGGGCTCGGGCGACGACGCGACCGTCACGGCCGCCGCGAACGCCGACGAAACCAAGGGACAGACGCCCTCGCCGCGCCCGGCGGACAAGATCGCCGGCGGTCTCACCGAGGCGGAGTTCAAGGCTCTGCACGCGGCCCCGGCCGGCGCGGCCGTCGCGTTGAAGGGCGTCGAGGTCGAGGTCGGTGGCGCGAAGGCGTACCTGTCGCTGCCTGCCGGCGCGAAGGCGCCGCTGCCGGGCGTGGTCGTCGTGCACGAGTGGTGGGGCCTGAACGACAACGTGAAGCACTGGGCCGACCGCATCGCGGCCGACGGGTACGCCGCGCTCGCGGTCGACCTGTACGGCGGCACGATCGCGAAGACGGCCGACGAGGCGATGGCCGCGATCCAGAAGGTCGACGACGCGAAGGCGCTCGCGGTCCTGCGCGCCGGGCACGAGTTCCTGGTGAAGGACGAGCGCGTGCGCGCGCCGCGCACGGCCAGCATCGGCTGGTGCTTCGGCGGGCGGAAGTCGCTCGAGCTCGCGCTGGCCGAGCCCGAGCTCGACGGCGCGATCGTCTACTACGGCAACCCGATCACCGACCCGAACGCGCTGGCGCCGCTGAAGGCCGAGCTGCTCGGCGTGTTCGGCTCGCGCGACAAGAGCATCCCGACGGAGAAGGTCTCGGCGTTCCGCAGCGCGCTCACGGCCGCGGGCAAGAAGTTCGAGATCCGCGAGTACGACGCCGACCACGCCTTCGCGAACCCGTCGAACCCGCGCTACGACGAGGCGAACGCCGGCAAGGCCTGGGAAGTGGCGCGCGCGTTCTTGCGGCGCGTGCTCGTGACCGAGACGAAGTAGGCCCGGTCCGAACGCGCGACCGAGGGTTCGCCGTCGCGCTTGCGGCGGCCGCGGACCGGCGCGCGCGTCAGATCACTCGCCGCGGCGCCCAGATCCGCACGTCGAGCCGTCGCGCGAAGAGCAGATGCGGCGCCCGATCGGGCAGCGCGATCCCGTGCGCGGCGGCCATCGTGTCGACCGCGATGCGCGCCCGCGCCGGCTGCAGCGGCCAGGGCTCGTGGTGGATCTCGCCGCGCCGGATCCGACCGGCGGGCGAGCGCGCATAGAGGCAGTAGCGCTCCGTGAGCCAGTGCTCGAGCGTGCCGCGCGCCGCCAGCTCCACCGGCCCGGTCGGCGCGTACGTCCCGCGCCATGCCGCGGCGGGCGCGCCGCGATGCGTGCGCTCGCTCGCGTAGTCGATCTCTTCGCCGCGCGCGGCACAGCTCATCCGCGCGCGGAAGTACGGCAGGTCGAACCAGCCGCGCGCGACCGCGACCGCCAACGCGTTGGCCGCGTCGAGCGAGAAGAACCAGACGCCCGGACGGTCGCCGACCCGCACGTAGGTGCGCACGTTGACCTCGGGATATGCAGACGTCCCCGGCACGGCCGGCAATCCGCGCAAGCGCACGCCGCTCATCCGGAACGGCACGATGCCGATCCAGGCCGATCCGTCGAACGTGTCGAGCTCGAGCTCGGCCGGCACGCGCGCGCGCAGCGACTCCGGCGAGACCGGCCAGTGCGCGAACAGCAGGTCGTGCCAGACCTGGGCCATGACCCACGGCGCCTCGGGGACCGGCCACGGCCGGTGCGCGGTCGCGAACGCCGCGCGCGCCGTCGCGCTCACGCGATCCCGAGGCCGAGGCCGAGCCCGCCCGCGACCGGGATGACCGCGCCGGTCACGAAGCTCGCGCGCGGCGAGGCCAGGAACCCGACGACCGCCGCGATCTCCTCGGGCTCGCCCGCGCGACCGATCGGCGTCGCCGCGATCAACGCGCGGCGCGTCGCCTCCGGCACGCGATCGCGGACGCGATCCGTCAGGACCACGCCGGGCTCGACGACGTTGCAGGTCACGCCGTTCCGCGCGCCCTCCAGCGCCAGGCTGCGCGCGAGGCCGTGGAGCGCGGACTTCGCGCTGGTGTACGAGACCTGGCGCGGCGCACCCTCCGAGGCCGCGATCGAGCCGACGAACACGAGGCGACCGAAACCGCGGCGCTTCATCCCCGCCAGGAACGCCGCGGTCAGCCGCATCGGCGCCAGCACGAGGACGTCGTGCACGCGCGCGGAGTCGGCGGGATCGACGTCCTCCAGGTTCCCGTACGGCGGGAACCAGACCGCGTTGTGCACGAGCACGTCGAGGTCGCCCGCGAACTCGACCGCGCGCCGCGGGAAGTCGCTCGCGGTCAGGTCCCCCGCCAGAGCGCGAACCCGGCCCACTCCCGCCGCTCGCGCCGTCTCGGCCGCGCTCTCCAGCACATCCGCCCGCCGCCCCGTGACGACGACGTCCGCACCGCGCCGCGCGAGCTCGAACGCGATCGCGCGCCCGATGCCCTCGCCGCCCCCCGTGACGAGCGCGCGCCTCCCGCGCAGATCGGAATCGTCCGTCATGTCCGCCGCGAGGATATCCGGACGCCGGACGCCGTCGCGCCCGAACTCCTCGCTGCGGTGCCTGGCTCACTTCACGCGAGTTCGCGGGTGAGGCAGGTCAGCGCGCTCGGACGGCGTGCCCGCTCTCGAACTCGCGTGAAGTGAGCCAGGCACCGCAGCGAGGAGTTCAGGACTTCAGGCGCGTCGCTCGGAGGGTCGGCGTCGGGCGGGTAGCGTGGCGGCCCGGCCGGGCGGCCCGCGATGCGACTTCTGCGAGAGAATCCGGCGTTCGCGCGCTTGTGGGCGGCGCAGGTCGTCAGCCAGGCCGGCGACTGGCTGAACCGCATGGCGATCCTGACCCTGATCGGGTCCGTCGGCGGGGAGGGGGCGACGGCCGGGATCGGGCTGCTCTTCGGGCTCGAGCTCGCGCTGCGGCTGCTCCCGGGCGCGGTGCTGGGTCCGCTCGCGGGACCGATCGCGGACCGGTTGCCGCGGCGGCTCGTGCTCGTGACGACGGACCTCGTGCGCGCGTGCATCGTCGCTGCGATGTGGCTCGTCCGCGACGCGCAGCACCTGCCCTGGCTGTACGCGCTGATCGCGGCGCAGACGGCGGTCAGCATCGTCTTCGAGGCCGCGCGCAGCGCCGCAGTCCCGGACACGGTCGCGCGCGAGGACCTGGCCGCGGCCCACACGCTGTCCGCTGCGACGTGGAGCACGATGCTCAGCGTCGGCGCCATCGCGGGCGGCGCCCTGGTCAGCGCGATCGGCATCCATCCGGTCTTCCTGGTCGACGCCGCGACCTACGTGGCGTCCGCCCTGTGCCTGTGGGGATTGCGACTTCCGCCGGTCGCGCAGCACGCCGAACCGTTCCGCTGGGCCGACGTCGTCGTGCTGCGCGAGCTGCGCCGGGGCTACGCGCACGCTCGCGCGGCCGGCGTCGGGCCGGCGCTGTGGGCCAAGACGTTCTGGGGCGGCGCCGGCGGGTTCCTCGTCCTCCTGTCCCTGATGGGTCACGAGGAAGGCGGGGCCGCCGGGACCGGGCACGCGGCCAGCGATGCGGCCTTCGCCACGGGCGTGCTGTACGCGGCGCGCGGCGTCGGCACGGGGATCGGGCCGTACCTGGCGCAGCGGCTGTTCGGCACGTCGGACCGCGCGCTGCGGAACCAGATCGGCTGGAGCTTCCTCGTCGCCGCTCTCGGCTACGCGATCTTCGGCGTCGTGCAGCACCTCGCCGCGGCGAGCTTCTGGGTCGGGATCGCCCACCTGGGCGGAGCGACGCTGTGGGTCGCTTCGACCGTGCTCTGGCAGCGGCACGTGCAGACCGGGTTCCGCGGGCGGATCTACGCCTTCGAGGCGCTGTTCATGAACCTGGCCTTCGCCTGCGGCGGGATCGTGGCCGGCCTCGTGTTCGACGGGACCGGGTCGCTCCGGGCGACGGCCTGGACCGTGGCCGGGCTCGTGCTGACCCTCGGGGTGGCCTGGATGGCGATCGCGCGCGGCCTCGAGCCTGCGGGTCGCTGAGCAACTCGCCGTCCCGCGCCGGGACTCGTGGAGCGGCCCTGGGTGGTGGTCGGGAGCGCGCCGCCACATGGATGCAATTTCCTAGTTGACCGCTACAGGGAAGGAGTTTCCAATGAGTCATAGGAGTTCGCATTCCCTGGACGGCGGGGGCAGAACCCGACCCGAGCGCGTCGGATCCCAATGTGGGACCCGCGGCCGGGGTGGGTGCCGCTCGTCCGGGCTCCTCAAGCGATCCCATGTCCCAGCTTCCCCACCCCCGTGGGGTCGGTCGGTCCGTCGTCCTGGCGTGCGCCATCGTGGTAGCCGCCGGGACCTCGGCCTGGTCCCAGACCTCCCGCACCTACACGACCACGGCCGACTTCCAGGAAGGCCTCTCCTTCAACGTCAACGCGACGGTCGTCCCCGACCAGCTCCAGCTGAACGTCGCGGGTGACCCCCTGCCCTTCCCGGTCGTCAACATCGCGGCGTCCGGCCGGGGCACGCTCGTCCGGATCGACGGCGCCACCGGAGCGGTGCTGGCCGAGTACGCGACCTCCCCCGACGGCCTGATGCGCAACCCCTCGCGCACGGCGACCGACGCGTTCGGGAACGTGTGGGTCGGCAACCGGAACGAGGACGGCACGGTCGGCCGCATCCCCAAGGGTTCGGTGGTCAAGATCGGCCTGTGCATCGGCGGCACGCGCGTGGACGCGAACGGTACGCCGAACCCGACGGGCAACTTCCTGCGCGGGCCCTTCGCCTACAACACGTGCGTCGACCGGAACGGCGACGGCCTGATCCGCACCTCGCGCGGGCTGGGCGACGTCCTGGCCTGGCCCAACGTCACGGACGGAGCCGGCGGTCCGGACGGCATCGTCCAGGACGCGGTCGACGAGGCCATCCTCGTCTACCAGCGCACCTCGGGCATCAACACGCACCACGTGTCGCTCGACGCGAGCGGCAACGTCTGGGTCGGCGGGTTCCCGTTCGTGTCGGACGACTTCGACCTGCTCGACGGCCAGACGGGCGCCATCCTCACGACGATCGCGAACCCGACCTGCGGCGCCTACGGCGGCGTGGTCGACCGCAACGACGTGCTGTGGTCCACGACGGGCGAGGGCGGCACGGACCTCATGCGCTACGTCATCGCGACGCAGTCGCTGACGTGCATCGACCTGACGCAGTTCGGGATGAACAACACGGGCGAGAACCACGGCCTCGGCATCGGGCCCGACGGCTCGGTCTGGGTCACGCAGTTCGACCTCAACCAGGTCCTGAAGTTCAACCCGGACGGCACGCTCGTCCCGGGCTTCCCCAAGCCGACGTTCGGCGACGGCCGCGACCGCTCGGTCGCGATCACGCCCGTCGACGGGCACGCGTGGGTCGGCGGCAGCCTCGGGAACACCGTGTCGCGGCTCGACGCCAACGGGAACTTCCTGAAGGCGATCGACCTCGGGCTCGACGGCCAGAGCCCGCGCGGCATCTCCATCGACAGCCGCGGCAAGATCTGGGTCGCGTGCACGCTCTCGGACACGGCGAAGCGCATCGATCCGAACGGCGGCGGCGACGGTCTCGGCGCGGTCGACCTGACCGTCCCGCTGGGCCGCACCGCGCGGCCGTTCGACTTCGGCGAGATGACGGGCACGAACGCCGTCACGGCTCCCCAGAACGACGGCACGTGGGAAGTGCTCTACGACAGCCACGTCGCGAACAACGAGTACGGCCGCATCTCCTGGAACGCCGTCGTGCCCGGCGGCACGAGCTTCGCCGTCCAGTTCCGTACGTCGGACGACCCGGTCGCCATCCAGAACGTGCCGTTCCAGCCGGCGACGAACGGGCTGGCGATCTCGGGCGTCTTCGGCCGCTACGTGAACGTCCTCGCGACGTTCACGCGCCCGCCGAGCTCGACGATCACGCCGGTGCTGCAGGACCTCACGATCGAGGGGCTCGCGGGCCCCGGCCCCGGCACCGATTGCCCGGTCGGCATCCGCAAGCCGGCGAGCCTGCTCGTGTTCCCCGAGTTCGACAGCCGTCCGATGTCGACGACGCTGATCACGGTCTCGAACACGAACGGCGACTTCACGCCGAACGGCAACCTGTACGCCGGCACGGTCGACATCGAGTACGTCTACATCGGCAAGGAGAACGCGGCCGGCCAGCCGATCCCGTGCCTCGAGACGAACTTCACGCGCCGGCTGACGCCGAACGACACGCTCTCCGTCGTCGCTCGCGCGCAGAACCCGAACCAGAACCGCGGCTTCGTCTACGTGTTCGCGAAGAACCCGGCGACCGGCCAGGCGATCGTGTTCAACCACCTCGTGGGCAGCGGGCTGATCCTGGACGACTTCACCGGGGCCGACTACTCGTTCGAGCCGTACGCCTACCTCGGCGTCGGCGCGCCGGGCTCGCCGACCGACGACGACGCGGACGGCGTGCGCGACCTGAACAACCTCGAGTACTCGTGCACGCCGGACGTGCTCCTGTTCCCGAGGTTCTTCGGCCAGTCCCCGCCCGACCCGAACTTCCAGGGCGGAGTGCCGCCGACGGATTTCAGCTCCGACCTCGTGCTCCTGAACCTGTCGGGCGGCAAGGACTGGGACGTCGTCGTCGACTACCTCGTCTACAACGACAACGAAGAGGTCTTCTCCGCCCAATCGAGCTTCGTGTGCTGGGAGAAGCGCTCCCTGCTCGAGATCAACAGCGCGTTCAGCCAAGCGTTCCTCGCCTCCACGAACGACAACCCGGACGAAGTGCTCGGTGCGCCGAGCCTCGAAACAGGCTGGTTCCGACTGGACGGCCGGATCGCCAGCTCGAGCGCGGCCGTCGTGCAGGATCCCTCGATCCTGGCTCTTCTGGTCGAAAGCCTGCCCCTCGGGCGCGGTGCCTGCGACCTACCCTTCGAAACCGGCGCGCAGACGAACGGTGACCTGCTGCTCGTCGGCGTCCTCGGCGATTCGACGCCCTGACTTCCCTCCCCCCGAAGCACGGGTCGTTCGAGAACGGACGGGTTTCCCCCCTGCGCTCGGTGCTGACGACCGAAGCGCCACGACGTGCGAGGCCCGACTGCGCGATGCAGTCGGGCCGCCTTGTTTCCACCCCGCGCTTCAGAGCGCCGAGCGCGCGCGCACCAGGAACGCGCGGGTCGCCGCGTCCTCGGCGAGTCCGATCGCGAGTCCGTACGCCTCGCGCGCCCCGTCGCGATCGCCACTCTGCGCGAGCAGGCTGCCGCGCACGGCCCAGTAGGGCTGGTAGGAGCGCACTTCGTCGGGCGCCAGCTCGTCGAGCGCTGCGAGACCGCGCGTCGCCCCGTGTGCTCTCGCGATCGCGGCGGCGCGGCTGACCAGGACCCCGAACGTCGGCGCCATCCGCGCCAGGCCCTCGTACAGGATCGCGATGCCCTCCGACAGGTCGCGGCCCGTGCGCCGTTCCTCGATGTGCGCGGATTGGATCGCCGCTTCGATCTGGAACGGGCCGATGGATCCCAAGAGCGAGGCGTCGCGCAGCACGCGCTCGGCCGACGCAAGGCGCTGAGCGTCCCAGGCGGCCGAGTCCTGGCGTGAGAGTGGCACGTACTCGCCGCGCTCGTCGCGACGCGCACCGCGACGCGCGGACGCGAAGAGGAGCAGCGCGTACAGGCCGGCGGCCTCCGGTTCCCCCGGGAGCAGCTCCGACGAGGCCTGCGCGAGACACAACGCCTCCTCCTCCAAGCCGCGTACCTTCCTGTCCGAACCGTCGAGATCGTTCCAGCCGGCTCCGTACGCGGCATAGATCGCCTCGAGCACGACGTCGAGGCGCTCGGCCAGCCGCTCGCGCACGGGGATTTCGAAGGCGATGCCGGCCTCGCGGATCTTCTGCTTGGCGCGCCACAACCGCTGCCCCATCGTCTTCGGCGCGACGCACATCGCCGCCGCGATGCGGTCGGCGTCGAGACCGAGCACGACCTGCAGCAGCAGCGGGGCGCGCACGGACTCGTCGATCGCCGGGTGCGCGCAGGCGAACAGCATGCGCAGGCGTTCGTCGCCGATCTCGCCGTCGGGGGAGTCGCTCCCGGGACCTGCGTGCATGTTCACCGCGCTACCCGTCTCGCGTGCAATGGCCGCAACCGCGTCCTCGAGCGCGCCGTCGCGCCGCGCCACGTCGCTCGACTTGCGGCGCGCGACCGCGAGCAGCCACGCGGCCGGGCGCTCGGGAACGCCTGCGCGTGGCCACTGCTCGAGCGCAGCGACGAACGCTTCGCTCAGCGCGTCCTCCGCCGCCGCGATATCGCCGGTGCGCACCGCGATCGAGGCCACGAGCCGTCCGTACGCGTTGCGCGCGGCGAACTCGGCGGCCTCGATCGCGGTCTGTCGCTCCATCCGTCAATGGAACAACGCGGACGGAGGCGTGACGCACGAGCGCACCTCGACGCAGCCCGTCGCGGTCGTCGGGCACTTCGAGGCCCATTCGAGCGCCACATCGAGGTTCGGGACGTCGATCAGCGTGAATCCGCCGAGCTCCTCCCGCGTGTCGGTGAACGGTCCGTCCTGCACCATCCGCTTGCCCCCGCGCGTGCGGATCGTCGTGGCCGAGCGCGGCGGTTGCAGCGCGGAACCGCCCACGAAAACGCCGGCTTGCTTGAGCGCGGCGCAGTAGCTCGCGTGCGCGCCCCAGTAGGCGGCCGCGCGCGCGGGGTCCTCGCGGGACTGGAGATCGGAAGGCGTTTCGTAGACCAGGATGGCGTATTGCATGGTTCGGTGTCCTCGTGGGTGGTTGAGCAGCGAGCTCGCCCCCATGTCGCGCGGCGGGGCCCCACTTCTACCGCAGCCCTGGATTTTCGGGGCGCCGACAGAACCCCCTGCGCGCGCTCCGGACCGCTGTCCCCCGTGGGCTCGCGCTCCGCGGCGGCCGAGGTCGCGCAGTGCGCGCCGGCTTCCTCGCATCCGACCGATCAGCCGTCGCCAGCTGCACGGATCCCGGCGTCGAAGCGCGACAACAGCAGGGCCGCCGTGTCGCGGTCGAACACCGCGTGCACCATCTTCTGCTCGAGGACGCGGATCGACTCCAGGATCGCGGGATCGCCGGCGATGTCGCTGGGCGCGACGAGTCCCGCCGCGCATGTCTCGCCCGCGTCGTCGAGGAGCTTCGCGAGGCTCGCCCGCCATTCCGCCGCCGCACGGTCGAGCGCCTTGCGCTCGGGCGTGCCCGCTTCGACACGCCGGGCCTCGGCGCTCCACTTCGCCAGGAACTCGTCGATGCGCGTCGACGTCTGCGCACGCCAGGGCCCGAGCGCGCGCCGCTGCAGCTCGGCGTGCAAGGCCCCGAACACGCGCTCGCGCTGCTCCACGTCGCGCGACGCATCCTGGCCGGGCTTCGCGGCCGACTCCAGGGCCCAGCGGTACGCGCGCATCCGGCCCGCGGCGGCGGCGAACTGCTCCTGCTCCTTGCGGACCTCGTCGGACGTGTCGCGCGCGCCGGCCGCCGCTCGTGGAACGACGAACGTGTCCGCGGGCACGGCCTCGTTCACGCGCAGCACGTCGAGGCGCAGCGTCGCCTTCATGCGGATCCACTCGAAGAACCCGCTCTTCAGCGAGAGCGCGAGCGCCGACCCGGCCGGCCCGTCGCGGAGCAGGCGATCGTCCTCCAGCCGCGCCGCGTCCCACGCGTTCGGCGTCGCGAGCCACGTCAAGAGGTGCGCGCGGCGCGGCTCCCACCCGACCTGGCAGCGCATGGAGCGGCCATCGGGGCGCGAAGGATCGGCGACGACCTCCATCGCGAACACGGGACCCGGGCCGATCTCGTTCGTCGTTCCGTCGGCCGCAGCCGTCGGTTCGCGCAGCGCTGCGTCGAACTCGGGTCCGAGCCACACGATCTCGGGGAGCGAAACGTCCGCCTGGACGGGGCCCCGGCCGAAGTCGCCGCGGATCGACATCCGACCGCCGATCACCCACGTGTCGACGTTCATCCCCGGGCCGTGCCACTGCACCCGCGCGCGCGACGGCGCTTCGTAGGCGAGCGTGACGAGCAGGTCCGCGTCGCCGACCTTCGTGCGGTACTCGGCGACGAAGCTCGTGAGCGCGTTCGTGCGCG
Organism: Planctomycetota bacterium; assembly: GCA_044221705.1. Lineage (GTDB taxonomy): Bacteria > Planctomycetota > UBA1135 > UBA1135 > JAEUHZ01. Next base: position 10,823 of record JBGAOR010000003.1, on the reverse strand, counting down.
CCGCGAGCTCGGCGAAGCGACGTGCATGCTCAGACGGTCGTGTCGTCGGAGGCAGCCGTGGCTCGCCGGCCTGGATGGTGCGGGACGCGGACGCGGCGATGGACATCAGGCAGATCGAGACGAGGGCGAGCATGGCGTTCGCGGAAGGGCGGATGCGGCGGCGGAGAGCACGGTCCACGAGCTCCGCACGGAAGCACAGTACACCCGAGCGCCGGCGCTCACGCAGCAGGAGGACTCCTCGGGCGGCGAGAATCGCTCCCGCTCCGGCGAGCTCGGCGGCTCGAGGTGCATTCTCGAGGCCGGCTGCGCGGCGTCCGCGCGGCGCCGGCGCAGCGGTGCGCGAACCACGTCCACCGGGGACCGATCGCGGCGAGCGGCCAGGAAGTCGAGCCGGCGCCGTCCATTCCTCACGGTTCCCCCGCAGCAGCTCGCCCAAGCGAACGAGACCGACCGATCACAGCCAGCCTCGCGCGGCTCGAGACCACGCACCCGTCAGATCGTCCAGACCAGCTCGAGCCCGTTCGTCAGGTTGAACGTGCTCGGCGTGCAGAACGCGGCCGCGTTCCTGTACCAGACCTGGTACGTGCGCAGCGCGCCCGGGCCGTTGAGTCCGCGGATCGAGATCGGCTGGTCTCCGATCGCGGGATCCTGCGACGCGCCCGCGGAGTTCGCCTGCGTGGACAGACGAACGATCGAGCCGCCCGCGCAGCGCAGGCCGTCGCCGAACATGCTGCCCGCTCCGGCGCCGACGCGCGTCGTGCCCTGGAAGTAGAGGGCCGACGAGTTCGGCATCCCGGCGCCCTGCAGCACGAGCGAATCGCTCGCGATGCTCGGCGTGCCGCTCGCGCGCAGCTGGCCGCCCGTCCCGAGCGAGTTGAGGCAACCCGCGTCCGCGCCGCTCGCGCTCTCGTTCGCGCACGGGCACGCGGTGCCGCTGCCGTCGCCGGCGCAGAAGAGCGCCACGGGATCGATGTTCGTGAGCCGCGCCGCTCCGATCAGCAACGACACCGGGTCCTGCACGGCGCACAGCATCTGCCGGCGATTGTTGATGTCCGAGGCCCCGTAGTACTGGACGAGCCACGCGCCCTGCGACGGGTCGATCAGCTGCCCGATCGGGAAGTCGCCGAGCCCCTCGAACCGCACGCGCGCTCCGCCGTAGGCGACGTAGGTGAGCACGTCGCCGAGGTCGTTGATCGCCACGGCGGCCGTCTGCTGCGCGCAGCCGCCGACCGTCAGCCAACCGTCCGTCGGCCTGTAGCGCATCGGGAAGTTGGCGCAGGTCGACGAGTACCCCTGGATGACGCCGCAGATCCCGTCGAGCTCGTTCAGCGCCGCGGCGCCGAATCCCTGCCAGTTTCCCGGCGGCAGCGCGATGAACTGGATCTGGCCCGTGTTCAGGTCGAACAGCTCGTTGCGCGAGATCACCTTGCGGTTGTCGTTGACGTCCGCGACCTCGCTCGAGAGCCCGGCGAGGATCACGGGTCCCGTGCTCGCGTAGTGCACGCCGTGCGTGACGTAGGCCCAGGGCACGGGCCCCGACGAACCGACGATGTCGCCCAGGTTGTTGACGCCGGTCGCGTAGCTGTGGAGGTCGCCGGCCGGTTCGCCGAGGACCTCGGCGACGTAGCCGCCCGGCGTCGGGCGCCAGGCCGCGGCGTGCGCGGACATGTTCGGGACGGTGGACGTGCTGAGCACGCCGACGACGAGCCCCGAGTCGTTCACGTCGTAGGCGGTCGAGCTCAGGTAGCCCGCGGGCAGCGGCAGCGGCACGAAGGGTTGGCCCGGGAGGCTGATCGCGGCGACCGTCACGTCCCCGGCGATCTTCATCGACCCGACGGCCACGCCGGACTCGTTCAGCGCGGCGGCCGAAGATCCGGCTCCGAGGAATTCGACGCGGTAGCTCGGCACCTGCGCGATCGCCGCCGGGGAGAGGAGGATCGGGAGCGAGAGCAGACCGACGGCGTTCGTGGACACGAATGGACTCCTGGATGCCGAATGCGCTGAGCGTGGACGCCGGACCGCGATTGCAGCTTTCGTTCCGCGGCCGCTCGCGACAAGGTGGCCAGAGTTCGCAGGACCGCGGGCGCGCATCGCAGCGTGCATTTCCGGCCCTGCGTTGGCGCGTTCGGCGGACGATGCCGGCGAGCGCGGCGTACCCGTCGCACGCTGATTCCAGGAGCTGGACGCTCCCGTCCGCGGATGCGACACGGATCCGTCGCGGGAGTCACAGTCGGCCGATCGCGAGCCGCGAGTCGTCGCGCCGATTCGATCTCGGGACCGCAGGCTCGTCAGCGCTCGCGGGCAGCGTCCGCTCGTCGCACCGCTGTCGCGCTGTCGCGCTGACACGACAGAACGCCGAGCGCCCCGTCCCCGGACATGGAACGACGCGAACCGGGCCCGCGCGGGAGCCCGGTCCGCGTGCGCGGAGGGGAGAACTCGGTCGCTCTTACTGACCCGTCGTCGGGTCCGTGACGAGGTCCGACGTGTCGATGCCGAGGTTGCGCTCGAGGTTGTTCTCGAGTCCGGCGTCGAGGACGATGTTGTCGCCTTCCTTCTTCACCGCGGCGACCTTGCCGCTGACGATCGTGCCGTTGTCGTTTTCCGTCGCGCCCGGGATCGCCGAGGCGGCGACGCCGAACAGCTTGGAGGTCTTGCCGCCGAAGACGGAGACCGCGACCAGCGAGACGAGGGCAACGCCGGCGACGATCAGGCCGTACTCGACCAGGGCGGCCCCGCGCTTCGCGCTCTTGTTGTTCTTGAGAATCTTCATGTCAGTTTCCTTGGAGGGTTCAGGTGACAGCCTTGGGGATCCCCGGTCCGTGCCGCTGCCTTGGCTTGGACCACTGTGGCGTCATCGCGATCCGGCCTGCCGGGTCGGAGCGCGAGGACCATTCTACCCCCCTTGCGATTTCATGCCGGAAAGTCGCGACTTTGCGGCCAGAAAGGAGGGGTTCGCATCGATGCAGGCCTGGTATTGCGCCTGGGCCTCGTCCGCCTTGCCCGCCGCTTCCGCGACGAGCCCGCGGTGGTAGGCCACGCGCCAGGCCGGTGCCCCCAGGTTTGCGGCCGCGTCGATCGCGGCGCGCGCACCGTCCAGGTCACCCATCATGTACAGGACCCCGGAGAGCGCTTCGCGCAGTCCGGCGTGGTCCGGTGTGTACTGGACCTGCATCGCCAGCACGCGTTGGGCGAGCGGCAAATTGCCCTCGTCGATCGCGATGCGGCTGCGCAGGATGCCCGCCTCGGGGGCCGCGGGCTGCAGGCGGAACACCTGGTCCAGGTAGTTCTGCGCCTTCTCGGGCTCGCCGGCTTCGTACGCCAGAGTTCCGGCGGCCATGAGCGTGCGCACGTGGGACGGGAACTCGAGCGCCAGCCGCTCGATGCTGTTCCGCGCGCGCGCGCCGTCGGCGAGCAGATTGCCCGACGAATTGATGCCGTCGTTGCGGCCCGTCTCGTAGGCCGTCAGCAGATTGTCGAGCTGCGCGTCGGCCGTCGATTCGTCGTCGCGGTGATTGAAGGACGAGCTCGCGCATCCCGCGAGGCACAGCGCCGCGAGACCGAGCAAGAAGGTGGAGAGGTTCACGTCGTGGATCTTCATGGCGCGCTCCTCACTTCCCCGCCGGCTTGGCCGGAGTCGTCGACTGCGGCTCGTGTTGCGCCGGCGCTTCCGGCTTCGGCCCGCGACCGAGCAGTTCGCTCGTCGTCGGGTACGACCACAGGCGTGCCTGGGTCGGGCGATCGCGCACGATGGTCGGGCTGACCGAGATCATCGTCTCGCGATCCTTGTCCTCGAATTTCTTGTCCTGGAACATCCAACCGACGATCGGGATGTCGGCCAGGAACGGCGTCTTGCCGGCTTCGTCCTTGCGCGAGCGGTCCTGGAGACCGCCGATCAGGAGGACTTCGCCGTCGCGGACGCGCGCGCTCGTGCGCAGGTTCTTCTCGGCGAACGCCACCGTCTCCTGCGGCGTCCCCGTCGTCGTGCGGACCAGCGCGGTGAGCGCGAAGTCGGGGTTCGAGACGGACGGCGCCACGTCGAGCGTGATGAACCCGTCCTCGTCGATGAGCGGGCGCACGGCGAGCTGGATGCCGAACGGAAGCTGCTGCACGGACTCGAAGACGCCGGTATTGCCGCCGTTCACGCCTCCGACCGAGGTCGAGACGCTGCTCGTGACGCTGACGCTGCCGCCGTCGCTGAAGGCCGCGACCTCGCCCGACAGCACGGTCAGGGTCGGGTTCGCCAGCGTGCGGGCCACGCCCTCGCTCTCGAGCAGCTTGAAGACCGCGTCGAGGTTGAAGTGCTCGCCGCCGACCATGATCTGGTTGGCGAAGCCGCCCTCGAGGAACGAGACGACGTTCGAGACGTCGGTGTTCGAGGCGAACAGGATCGGATCGCCGTTGGCGTTGTTGACAATCGTGTCGTCGGCGCCGAAGAGCGGCGTGTTCGGGTTGATGCCGTTCGTGTCGAAGTCCGCGACGCCGAGCTTGTTGATGTTCGAGTCCCAGTTCAGCAGGTCGGTCCGGCTGACCTCGAACAGGCGGATGCTCACGCGCACCTGCGGGATGTCGGTGACCTGGATGAAGGACAGGATCCGCCCCTCCGCCAGCTCCACCGCCTTCGCGCGCGCCAGGTTCGACCCGATCCGGTTCTCGAGGATCTGGCCGAGCCCGGCCGAACCGCCGCCGCCGAGACCGCCGTTGGGCGTCGACAGGATCGACCGCAGTGCGGATCCGTCCTGCGCGTTGTTGTCGCGCTGACCGTACAGCGCCCCCGATTCGTCGGCGAGCACGCGGACGTCGTCGACGCCGTTCTCGAGCTTGAGCGGCTTCTCGGTGGTGCGCAATCCGCCACCGGGCAGCGACTCGATGAGCCGTTCGACTTCGCCGTTGCGCTTGCGCGCGAGCAACGTCTGCTGCTGGAACACCTTGGCCGAGAGGGCCAGCGTCTGCACGAGAGCCGTCTGCGAGTTCACGGTCCCCGAGAGCACGAGGATGTCGCCGTCGCCCTGCGTGTCCATGCCGGTGACGCGCGAGACCTTCACCTTCATGTGGCCGAGCTGCTCGTGGATCGCGCGCTCGAGGACGGAGTCGATCGTGCTGGGCCGGTCGGCCACGGCGATCTGGTTGACGACGCGCGAGCTCTTGCCCGCGGCGTCGCCGATCGAAGCGCGCACGAGGTCGAGCACATCGTCGAGCGTGCGCAGGTCCGCGACGGTCCCGGAGACGACGAAGACGTCGTTCGCGTCGTCCGCGAGCGGGCCGCGCTGCACGCGCGTCACCGTGATGCCCGGGGCGCCGAGCTTCGCGATCTGCGTCGTCAGCGTGGACTCCATCGCCGAAGCGACGCTCTGCACGCGGATCAGGTTGATCACCTTGCCGGCGCTGGCGTTCTCGCCGATCGATTCGGCGAACGCGCGCGCGGCGTCCTCGGCGCGCTTGGCCGAGACGCCGTCGGGGACGGAGCCGGTCAGGACGAGCGCGTTGCGATCCGCCGCGGACTGCACGGCGATCGAGCCGTGGATGCCCTTCAGCGCGCCCTCGAGCATCGAGAGGTCGCGCTTGACGACGATCTCGTACGTCTCCGGCTCGCCGTCCTTGAACCACACGATCAGGTTCGTGCGACCGACCTTGAGCGCGGTGACGAGCAGCTCGTTCGCGCGCGCGGAATCGACCGTCGCGATCTCCTTGTTGGCCATCTTCACGCTGACCGCCGACTGGTCCGTGGAGATCGCCTTCGAGAACTTCAGGCGCGCCAGCGACCCCTCGACGAGCGTCAACGATGCGCCGTCGCGCATCCCGCCGTTCGTCTGGAAGTCCGTGAGCGCGCTGCCGCCCTGCTGCGGCCCGGCGCCGTACAGCGGGATCGCCGCACCGAGGCCGAGCACGGCGCAGGCGCCGAGCACGAACATCGTCGTACCGGTGTGCTTGCGGCGAGGCGCCTTCCGATTGAGGGCATCCAGGAGCCTCATCGCAGCACCTCCGCGCGCTGGGTACTCGGGAACGGGGATTCGAAGTTCATGGGGGGTCTCTCGTGTCGATCTCGGTGGCCGTGCCCCGTCGCGCGCGGCTCGACACACCCGTGTCCGGGTTCGAGTCCGCAGCCGCGCTTCGCGGCGGGGCAGGATTCTGTGGGGTTGGGATCGGCGTCATCCGCCGCGCGTCATGCCCTCGGCGAGCTTGAGGAACTGGAGGAAGGTCGGCCCGAGCGTGCACACGAAGATCCCGGGCAGGAAGCAGATGACGAGCGGGAAGACGAGCTTCACCGTGAGCGATTGCGCCAGCATGTTCGCGTCTTCGCGACGCCGGCTGCGCAGGTCGTCGGCCTGGTTGCGCAGCACCTTCGTGAAGCCCGCGCCGACCTGCTCGGCCTGCACGAGCGCGGACGTGAACACGTTCACGGAGGGCAGCTCGATGCGGCGCGCGAGGCGGCGGAAGCACTCGACGCGACCGACGCCGGAGAGCGATTCCACCTGGAACGTGCGCATCTCCTGGAAGAGCGGGCGCTTCTCGGGGCTCGTCTCGATGACCTTGTTGAGCGCGCCGTCGAACGAGAGTCCCGACTCGCTCATCGTCGCGAGCATCTCGAGCGTCACCGGCATGTCCTGCTCGACTTCGAGCGCCCGCCGCGTGCGTGCGGAGCTCACGATCGCGAACGGCGCGAGAGCCAGCACCGTCATGAAGATCCACGGCGCCCCGTAGAGCATCGGGCGCACGAGGTCGCCGACCCCGCCGGGGATCTCGCCCGCCGCGTGGACCGTCTCGTTGACGATCCCGCTGCTCGTGATCGTCAGCGCGAGCGCGAGTCCGGCGATCGTGCCGACCGCCGTCGCGGCCATGAACATCGCCGGCGCGGTCGCCGACCGGAATCCGGCCAGGTACAGCCAGCGGCGCAGGCCGCTCAGGTTGTCGAGGTCCTCGATCTCGACCTCCGCGTCCGCCATCGCCTCGTCGTCCGCCCACGCGCGCCGCCGCGCGATCTCGGCGGCGTGCCAGCGCGTGTAGACGATCCATCCGCCCGTCAACGCGAGCGCCCACAGGCCCAGCACGGCCACGAGGCGCCACTCGATCAAGGCGAGGTATGGGAGGGACATGTTTGCGAGCTCAGAAGCGCAGCTGGGTCAGCCGCGTGATCCACAGGAGGCCGACCGCCTGCAGCACGATGGCCGCGGCGACGATGTTCGATCCGACGGGGTGCTGCAGGAACTCCTCGAAGCCCGCGGGGTTCGTGCGCCACATCAGGATCCCGAGGAAGTACGTGATCGCGACGATGCCGATGACCGAGGCTTGCGCCTGCGTCGACTGCGCGCGCACGCGTCGGCCGATCTCGATGCGGTCACGGATGGTGCGGCCGACGGTCGCGAGCGTCGGCGCCAGGCTGCCGCCGGTCTCGCCGTGCACGGCCATCGTGAACGCGAACAGTCGGAACGCTTCGAGCGGGACGCGCTCGGCCAGGTCCTCGAACACCTGCTTGGGCGTCTCGCCGAAGCGGATCCGGCCGAGCGTCTCCTGCAGTTCGGGCTTGAGCGGCTTGCCGGCCTCGGACGCGGCGCCCTCGATCGCGGACATGAGGCCCGATCCCGCGCCGAGCGCGGCGACCATGAGGTCGATGGAGTTCGCCAGCTGCGTCTCGAGCTTCAGGCGGTTCTGCGCGTGACGCCAGCCCTCGATCAGGAAGGCGATGACGGCCAGGATGACCCCCAGGGCCGCGGCGTAGACGATGTCGATCCCGAGGACGACGCGGCACAGCAGCGCGACGACGATCCCGACCGCGATCGGGATCCAACGCTGGCGGCGCAGCGACGGCGTCAGGCCCGTCGCGCGCTCGCGCACGTTGACGTGGACGTCTTCGTTGAGCCGCTCGCGCGCCATGCGCTGCAAGCGCGCGTGGCGGAAGGCCAGCGCGAACACGAAGGCGACCGCGATCGCCACCGCGATGCCGAGCAACTTACCCACCGACCCCCCCGCCTTCGCGCTGGAAGATCTCGAGCGGGATCTGGATCCCCTTCTCGCGCAGCTCGTGCACGACCTTGGGCACGATGCCGGTCGGCGCGAACGCACCGACGACCTTGCGGCCGTTGCGACCGGTCTGCTGGAAGCGGAACACGTCCTGGAGCAGCGGCGTGCCGCTCTCCATGCCGGTGATCTCCGCGATCGCGTCGACGCGGCGCACGCCGTCGTCGAAGCGACGCACGCTGACGACGAGGTGCAGCGCGGAGACGATCTGGTCGCGGATCGCGCGCGACGGCAGCTCGAGCCCGGCCATCAGCACCATCGTCTCGAGACGGTTGAGCGCGTCGCGCGGCGAGTTCGCGTGCACCGTGGTCATGCCGCCGTCGTGGCCGGTGTTCATCGCCTGGAGCATGTCCAGCGCCTCGGCGCCTCGGCATTCGCCGACGATGATGCGGTCCGGGCGCATGCGCAGGCTGTTGATCACCAGGTCGCGCGCCGTGATGACGCCGCGGCCTTCGACGTTCGGCGGGCGCGTCTCCATGCGGACGACGTGCTCCTGGTCGAGGATGAGCTCGGCCGTGTCCTCGATCGTGACGACGCGCTCGTGGTCGGGGATCGCCTCGGCCAGCGCGCCGAGCAGCGTCGACTTGCCCGCGCCCGTGCCGCCGCTGATCAGCACGTTCTTGCGCGCGACCACCACGTGCTGGAGGAACGTGTACATGTCGCGGGTGAACATGCCGAGCCGGATCAGGTCCTCGCGGCGCAGGCGCTGACGCCCAAAGCGGCGGATCGAGATCGTCGGGCCATCCAGGCTGACCGGCGGGATCGTGGCGTTCACGCGGCTGCCGTCGGGCAGGCGCACGTCCACCATCGGCGAGGCCTGGTCGATGCGGCGGCCGACGCGCGCGGCGATGCGCTCGATGACGCGCTGCACGTGCTCGTCGTCGCGGAAGCGCACGTCGGTCTTGATCAGGCGGCCGAAGCGCTCGACGTACACCTGGTCGAAGCCGTTCACGAGGATGTCGGACACCGCCGGGTCGGCGAGCAGCGGCGCGAGCGGTCCGAGACCGAGCGTCTCCTGCGTCAGCTCGTCGGCGAGCTTCTCGCGCTCCGAGGCGTTGAGCGGGATGTCCTCCGTCTGCAGCACGCGCGCGACGAAGTCCTGGACCGCCGCGGCGATCGCGTCCTCGCCGCTGCCGAACATCGAGCGCTCGCCGATCTCGTCGAGCAGGCGGCTGTGCAGCTGCGCCTTGATCGTGAGGAAGTCGACGGTCGCCCCACGCGCGGCCGGCGCCGCATCGGGGGCCGCACGCCACGCCGGCTCGCGCTGCTCGCCGGAGATGCGATGCGCGAGATCCGTCGAGAGCGAGCGTCCGAAGCGCGCGCGTACCTGTTCTCGGTCCATGGGGTCGGCCACGTGGGTTCCTCAGGGCTCAGTCGGCGAAGGAGGCCTTCGCGGATCCGCCGGCCGGCGGCGCGGGACGCGGACGGGCTGGCGCAGGTTCCGCATCGGATTCCGTGGCGGTGCCGGCCATGACGTCGTCGACGAGGCGCTTGACCGCCTTGCCGAAGCCGAAGAGCTGCGTGCCGTGCAGGATGTAGGGCCGGCCCGTGTTGAGCGCCGTGATCAGGCGCTTCTGGTACGGGATGACGTAGTCGACGTCGGCGTCGAGGCGCGCTTCGACGTCCTCGATGGGCAGGCCGCCCGGCGCCTTCTCGAAGTTGTTGTTCAGGACGATGCGCGTCCGTTCCTTCGGGAAGCCGATCTGGTGGATGACCGGGAGGAGCCGCGCCGCGCCGACGATGTTCGGCACCGTGTTCTGCACGACCACGTACGCGCGGTCCGACATGTCGAGGATCGACATGATCATCCCGTCGAGCATCGGGAACGTGTCCACGATGACCCAGTCCCACGAGCGCCGCGCGAGCGTCAGCGTGCGCGACAACGTCTCGTCGTCCACGACGCTCGCATCGACCGGGTCGATCGGCGCGCCGAGCAGGTCGAGCCCGCACGAGTGACGGACGGTGAGCTTGCGCAGCAGCGTCTCGTCGAGTCGCGTCTGCTCGCGCGCCGCGTGCGCCAGCGTCGTCGTCGGCGACAGGTCGAGCATGGGCCCGCAGCTGCCCAGGTGGACCGAGCAGTCGACGAGCAGCACCTTGCCCGGCGGCAGACGGCGCGCGATCTCGCACGCGACGCTGACCGACATCGTCGACTTGCCGACGCCGCCCTTGTTGCTGACGAAGGACAGCACCTTGCCCAGGTCCTTCTTCACTTCCTTGGGACGGCGCAGGACGCGATCGAGCAACTGCTGGAGCTCGCCCGAGGACAGCGGACGGCGCAGGAAGTCCTGCACCTGCGCGCGCACGGCCTCGATGATCACCGTGCTCTCGCCGTCGCTGAACCCCAGGCCGTCGGGCCGGTAGAGCGCGACGATCGCGGTGCCCGGCGCGGCCGCGGAGACTTCCTCCGCGAACGACTTGAGCGAGCGCGGGTCGCCCTCGACCTGGATGCAGACGACTTCGGGGCGACGATTGCGCGCGACCTCGATGCCTTGGCGCGCGCCGCGCACCGAGTGCACGACGGGCTTCCAGCCGCGCAAGCCGGCGACCGCGGCGGCGAACTCGTCCTTCAGGAGAGGGTCCGAGCCGACGACGAGGATCTGGGGGGTGTGCTCCATGGTGGACGGGTCCGATCAGCGAGTCAGGGCAGGAGCCAGCACGGTGCCGCGCTGGATGTAGGTGTAGTCGTGGATGCGCAGCGGGTCGGGGGTCGCGGTGCCGTAGGCGAGCTCGTTCGACAGCTCGAGGACCCGACGCAGTTGGGGGGCCGGCAGCAGCGTGATCGCGTACTCGTCGGCGGCGGAGTCGAGGTT
>JBGAOR010000044.1:0-33411 GCA_044221705.1 Planctomycetota bacterium | reverse complement strand
GGACGCGGCCGTCGATGGCGACGGCCGGGCGCCGATCGGCGACGACCCAGCCCGCGCGCGCGTGGTGGACGGCGCCCGGGACCCCCGCGACGAGCGCCCCGGCGGTCGCCACGGAGGCGCGCCTCGCCAGGAAGCGCCCGTGGTGCTCGAGCGAAGCGCGCGCGATCTCGACGGCCTGCGCGGGGGTCTTGCCCTCGGCGAAGACGACCTCGGGGACGCCGCAGCGCGCTTCGCGGTCGATGTCGAGCCGCGTGTGGCCGAGGTCGCGCAGCGGCAGCGATCGGAGGCGGGCGCGGGCGGCGTCGGCGGACAATTCCCCGCGCTGGACGGCGGCGAACAGGTTGTCGACGTCCTCGATCAAAGCGCGAGCAGGATACCGTCCCGTCCGCGCCGGGCCTATCGCCGGGGACGGTCAGGACGCCCAGAGGATCTCGTAGCCGTTCGTCAGGTTGAACGTCGACGCGCTGCAGAACGCCGCGGAATTGCGGTACCAGACCTGGTAGAGCCGCGCGGCGCCGGGTCCGGGCACCTGACCGAGCGTCGAGATCGGCGGGCTGCCGGTCCCGAAGCCGAGCGACGCCGTCCCGCCCGCGGCCGTGCGCGACCCGAGGCGCGTGACGAACCCGCCCGCGCAGCGGATCCCGTCGCCGAACGCCGAGCCGGTTCCCGTCCCGACGACGGCCGTGCCCTGGAAGAACAACGCCGGCGCGGCCGCTCCGATGCCGGAGACGGTCAGCGTCAGCGTGTCGCCCGCGAGGCTCGCTGCACCGGCGACGTCGAGGCGCGCGCCGGCGCTCGTGATCGAGTTGGCGCAGCCGTTCGCGCCCAGGCCCTCGTTGCCGCACGGGCAGCGCGTGTACAGGGCCGGGCAGAGCGGGATCCGGTCGGCGCCCGACGCCGCGGAGGGCGGATCGATCGGCAGCCCGGTCGAGCCCTGGCACCACCACCAGCCGACGTCGAGGCCGCCCGGGCCTCCCGTGAGCGTCGACAGGAAGTGCTCCACCGCGCCGCCCGAGAGCACCTCGACCGCGTCGCCGCCGTTGCCCGGGCAATTGGGACCGGGGTCGAAGACGTCCGAGGACGAGTCGGCGCCGGCGCCGCCCGTGATCGTCGATCGCTCGACCAGCGCGCTGGAGCCCGTCAGCGACATCCCGCTGCCGCCGTCCTGCCCGAACCAGATGTCGTCCTGGTCCGTGCCGTCCCAGCTCGAGCCGCCCCGGCCGCCGGTGACGGTGGAGCGGTGCACCTCGACCGCCGAGCTCGTGACGCGCAGGCCGCGTGCTCCCCGGTCGAGGTTGAAGCTCCACGGAGCATCGCCGCCGGCGAGCTCGCAGTCGTGGAAGAACACGCGCGTCGAGGACGCGACCCGCGCGGCGTCCGTCGGCGCCGGGCCGTCGAAGCCGCGCAGGATGCAGCGCGCGACGACGACGGGCCCGGTGCACGACGCGACCTCGAGCGGCGGGAGGCCGGGCGTGCCCGACAGGTCGACGGTCAGGTCGATCATCTGCACGCCGGCACCGGCCGGGATCTGCATCACCCGGACGCTCCCGGAGATCGCGACGGTGTTCCCGGGCGCCTCCGCGACGACGATGCCCTTGCCGTCGACGACGAACCCCGCGTAGGTGCCACCGCGGACGAGCACGTGGTCGCCCGTCTGCGCGGCGTCGACCGCCGCCTGGATGGTCGTGAACTGGGACCCCGGCCCGCCGCTGCCGTCGACGATCCAGTCGGTCGCGCGGGCGAGCGGCGCGGCGGCGAGGAGGCAGGCCAGGGCGGCGGGGGATCGGTGGGCGCGCATGCGTGCTCCTTGCGCGGATCGGCCCGCGCGTTGCGCGTCGACGATTCGGAACCGGACGTCAGCTGGGCGTCGCGTCCAGCGTGAGCTCGGCGATGCGCCCGGCGCGCAGGAGCTCCCAGCCCAGCCCGGCGATCATCACCGCGTTGTCGGTGCAATACGCCGGCGAGGGGAAGACCGCTTCGATGCCCTGGTCCGCGGCGCGCCGCGTCATCTCGAGACGCAGGCGCCGGTTGCAGGCCACGCCGCCGGCGACGAGCACCGTGCGCACGCGCTCGCGTCGCGCCGCGCGCAGCGTCTCGTCGACGAGCACGTCCACGACCGCCTGCTCGAACGACGCGGCGACGTGCTCGCGGTCGGGGATCTCCTCCGGGATCGGCGTCGCACGGGCCGCGTCCTGTCCGCGCACGTGGTAGAGCACCGCGGTCTTCAAGCCGCTGAACGAGAAGCCCAGCGAACCGTCCTTGGGGCGGAAGCGCGGGAACGCGAAGCGCCGCGGATCGCCGTGTTCGGCGATGCGGCTCACGGCGGGACCGCCGGGATATCCCAGCCCGAGGATGTGCGAGACCTTGTCGAAGGCTTCGCCGGCCGCGTCGTCGCGCGTCGAGGCGACGCGCTCGAGCTCGAGCGGGGAGGCGGCGCGGTAGAGGGCCGTGTGGCCGCCCGAGACGACGAGCGCGACGCACGGCCACGGCGCGCGCGGATGCTCCATCGTCGCCGCGTAGACGTGCGCCTCGATGTGGTGGACGCCGATCAAGGGCTTCCTCTTCACCCACGCGATCGACTTCGCCGCCGAGAGCCCGACGAGCAGGGATCCGATCAGGCCCGGTCGATGGGTCACGGCGACGGCGTCGACCTCGTCGAGCTGGATGCGCGCCTTCGCGAGCGCGGCCTCGACGACGGGGAGGATCTGCACGAGGTGCGAGCGGCCGGCGATCTCGGGCACGACGCCGCCCCAGCGCGCGTGTTCGGCCGCCTGGCTGTGGACGACCGAGGAGAGGATCTCGCGTCCGCCGCGCACGAGCGCCGCGGCGGTCTCGTCGCACGAGGACTCGATCCCGAGGACGAGCTCGTTCCCGACGGAGGCGCTCACGGTGCGCGCGCGATCGGTTGAGGACCCGGCCGTGCACCCGACAGGAGCGCGAGGGCCGCGTCGAGCTGGGGATCGTCCGGCGGAACGGGGACCACGGGACCGCCCTCGTCCTGCTCCCACTGCCGGATGGCCTCGCGCCAGCGCTCGGGCGGGCTCGCGCGCTGGAGGAACTCGTAGACGGCGCGCTGCACGGCGACGTCCGTCTCGACCTCGACGTCGGGCACGAGCCCGTGCGGGAGCCCGTCCGCCGGCCGGTCGAGTTGCTGCCCGGCGGGCGTCTCGTAGCGCGAGGTCGTCACCTTGATCGCACCGGAACCGTCCTCGAGACGGTGGATCGTCTGGACGACGCCCTTGCCGTAGGTCGGCCGGCCGACGAGGACGGCCGCGCGGTGGTCCTGGAGAGCGCCCGCGAGCACTTCCGCGGCGCTCGCCGAGCCCTCGTCGACCAGACACACGAGCGCGACGCTGCTCCAGCGTGCGCTCGCGGGCGAAGCGGTGTGGATCACGCGCTCGCGTCGGCCCAGCGTGCGCACGATCTCGCCCTCGGGCACGAACCGCGACGCGATCTGCACGGCCGCGTTCAGCATGCCCCCGGGATTGCCGCGCAAGTCGAGCACGAGGCCGTCGAGTCCGTCGTGCGCGAGCCGCTCGAGCGCGTCGTCGAGTTCCCGCGGCGACTCTGCGCTGAACGCGCGCAGCGCGACGTATCCGACGTGCCGTTCGCGATCCAGGAAGCGCTCGTGCCGCACGGTCGGTTCGACGACGCTGGCCGTCGTCACATGGAGCTCGCGCTCGGCGCCGTCGAGTCCAGCCACGACGAGGTCGATCTCGCGAGGCTCGGGCGTCGACACGATCGCGCGGAATCCCTCGTGGCCGATGTCCGTCCAACTCCGGCCCGCGACGCGGACGATGCGATCGCCGGGGCGGACTCCTGCCGATTCGGCCGGACCGCCGGGCAAGGGGAAGAGGATCCGGCCTTCGCTGGCGGGCGCGCGCAACGAAACGCCCAACCCGTGGAAGCGTCCCTCGGTCTCGCGGTCGAGCTGCGCCAGATCGCTGCGGTCGTACCAGCTCGACCAGGAGTCGAGACCGTCCGCGAGCCCGCGCAGCGCGTCGTCGAGCAGCTTCTCGTCGCCGACGGGTCGGACGTACGCCTGGCGCGTCCAATCGCGGACGGCGCGGTAGCGCTCCAGGTCCGGTTCCGAACTCGGCCAGAGCACCACGGCGCCGGCCGCGGCCACGGCGAACCCGGCCGCGAACGGGAAGGCGGAACGGGAGGACGAGGAATCGCTCGGGCTCATCGGGTGCAGGATTCTAGGCTCTGACGTGGTCCGCGCGGCGATTCGTGTCCTCCGCGGGGGACGCCGAGATCGACGGACAGGAGCGGGGGCCGCGCTCGCCTCGGTCGCGCGCGCACCGTCGCGGGAGCGAACCCCTGGCACGCTCTTCGTCCGCGCGCGTGCGGATCATGCGTACCCCGTTCCTCTGCGCGTGTGCAGCGCTCGCGCCGATCACCGGCGCCGCTCAGGAGGCCGCACCGGCCGACGGGCTCGCGCGCGCGCGCGCCGTGTACGCGTCCGCGGACCGCGACGGAAACGCGCGCCTGACCCTCCAGGAGGTGCGCGACCGGCAGATCGCGGTCACCGACCGCGAGTTCCGGGAGGAGGACTTCGATCGCGACGGAGCCTGGTCGCTCGAGGAGTTCACGGTGCACTACCGGACGATCCTCCTGCGCTCCGGCGGCCGGCCGGCAGCAGACCTCGAGGCCGAGGTCGTGCGCGTCCTGGCCCTCCGTCGCGCGCGGACGGTCGACGAATCGCGTTCGCGGCAGGGGCCGGCGGCCGGCCGGCTCGCGGACCGTACCGATCCAGCCTGGGGGGCGACGCCGGAGAGCCTCGAGCTGGATGCGCGGATCGAGCGCGCCCTGTCGGACCTCCAGGACCGCGCCGCCGGCCGCGGAGCGGTCCGGGCGGACTTCGACCGGGTGCGCGCGCTGTGGAACGAGCGCCTGACGCTGGTTCGCGGGCTGGGCGACGCCTCGTCGGCAACCGCCGAGCTCGGCGCGAGGTTCCTGCGAGCCCTCGACGGCTTGGAGGCCCGTGCCCGAGCGGGCTCGGTGGCGCGGGGCGAGTTCGTGGGGCTCCGCGCGGCCTGGGACGCTCGATCGCGACGCGTGGTGACGCCCGAGGAACCGAAGGCGGGGGCGCCCAGCGCACGGGCGGACGACCGCGCGGCGGGCCCGACGATCGAAACGCGGTTCGAGCGCGGGCTGGCCGAAGTGGAGGCCAAGGTGTTCGCGCGGGTCGCGACGCGCGCGGACTGGGCCGCTCTGCGCGAACTCGTTCCCGACCGCGCGCGGCGCCTGGTCCAGGGTGCGGGCAGCCTGCTGCCGAGCACCGACGATGTGCGCGTCGTGCGAACCGTTGCCGAGCTGAACGAGGTCCTCGACCGGATGGAGCTGCGCGCGAGCAACGGATCGATCGGTCGGACGGACTTCCAGGAGCTGCGGGCGCGCCTGACCCCCGAGAAGCCCAGAGAGAGCGGGCCGAGCGATCGCGAGCCGCGCCGTTGAGCGCCGGATCGATCCCGCGATCGGGGGCTCGTCCGAGCGGCGTCGAAGAAAAATGAGCGACCCCGACCGCGCTTTTCACGGCGGTCGGGGTCGCATGCGAATCAGCGCTTCGTGCGCGCCGCTGGATCGCGTCAGCGCGGGAGCAGCTCGAAGCTCTGCAGCTTCTCGTCCAGCGGGCTCCACGCGAAGCCGTGGTCGAGGGCTCCGTCGGCGCCCGGGATCAGCACGCGCAGCGGGTGATCCTCGTCCAGCGAGCAGCCCAGGCGCTCGAGCTCGCGGCGTGCGACGCGCAGCTCTCGGCGCTGCACGGAGAGGTCAGCCTCGATGTCACCGCGGCGGTCCCGCGCGCGTCGCGTGTGCCCCAGGCCCTGGAGCTCCAGCACGAGAGCGTCGATCGCCTCGGAACGTTCCCGTATCTCGGCGGTGATCGAACGGAGGAGCGGCAGCAGCGCGCTCGCGCGTTCGGGATCGTAGCTGTGACGGTTCATGGCAACCCTCCTAGACCTCTCGAACGCCAATCCCAGGCGAAGCGCACGGGAAATCACCGGCTGCGGGTCCCGGTCGAGGTCCTCCGGAGGGCGCTGCATCGGGGAGCTGGTGCGCCGTCGTACAATCCCGCGGAGCGACATCGCCCGCCAGCCGCATCCATGCCCGAGCCCATCGTCGAGATCACGCGCCGCGAGGAGTTCAGCGCCGCGCACCGGCTGCACGACCCGCGCCTCACCGACGAAGAGAACGCACGGCTCTATGGGCCCTGCAACACGGACCACGGCCACAACTACGCCTTCGAGGTGACGGTGCGAGGCCCGGTCCCGCGCTCCGGCATGGTGATGGACCTGAACCGCCTGATGGTGATCCTGCGCGAGGAGATCGTCACCGCGGTGGATCACAAGCACCTGAATCGCGACGTGCCCTTCCTCGCCGGCGTCATTCCGACGGCGGAAAACGTAGCGGTCGCGTTCTGGAACCGGATCCAGCCGCGAGTGGCGCAGTTCGAGGGTGCGCAACTCGTCTCCGTGAGGGTGCACGAGAGCCGGAACAACTTCGTCGAATACCGTGGGGGGCGCGACTAGGCGATGGACGGCACGACGCGCACGCAAGCGCTACCTACCGAGGAACTGGTTCGCCGGCTCTTGGAGAACCTGGGCGAGGATCCCACGCGCGAGGGTCTGCTGCGCACGCCAGACCGCGTCGCGCGCTCCTTCGCGGAGCTCACCCAGGGCCGCGCCCAGAGCGTCGAGGACGCCGTCGGTGAGGGCGTGTTCCACGAGGATTGCTCCGAGATGGTCGTGGTCAAGGACATCGAGTTCTACTCGCTGTGCGAACACCACATGCTGCCGTTCTTCGGGCGCGTGCACGTGGCCTACATCCCCGACGGCCGAATCCTCGGGCTCTCGAAGATTCCGCGCATCGTCGACGTGTTCGCGAGGCGGCTGCAGGTCCAGGAACGCATGACGGTGCAGATCGCCGAGGCGATCCAGCAGGTCGTCTCGCCGAAGGGAGTCGGCGTCGTGGCCGACGCGAGCCACCTGTGCATGATGATGCGCGGGGTCCAGAAGCAGAACAGCTCGACGATGACGAGCTGCCTGCTGGGCACCTTCCGCAGCGATTTCCGGACGCGCAGCGAGTTCCTGGGGCTCGTGCGCAGCATCGGACACTGAGGCGCCCCGCACGGGCGCACTCCAGGTTAGTCTGGCCGCGAAGCCATGACGAACCCCGCGCACACGACCTGCTTCGCCGCCGCCCTCCTCGCGACCTCGATACCCGTCGGCGCACAGACGATCGAGCGCATCTCTATTTCCACCGCCGGCGTGCTCGCGAATCGCGAGACCGAGACTTTGACGCGGCCGAGCGACGACGGGCGCTTCGCGGCGTTCACCACGATCGCCACGAACCTGGTTTTCCCGGATCCGACGCTCACGCGCGACGTGTTCGTGCGCGACCGGCTCCTCGGGACGACGACCCGGGTCCGCACCGACGGCATCGTCGTCGACCTCACGCCGGACGCCGCGCGCCTGTCGTACTACCGGCACCTCTCGGTCGTCGGCGCGGTCGTGGACCTGGCCACGAACTCCGAGATGCCGCTGTCCGTGCTCCCCGGGATGAGCACCGGGTGCCGCTTCTCGGCTGACGGACGCTTCGCGCTGTTCATGCGCGGCGACGCGGGCACCGGCGGACCGCGCGAGGTCGTGCGGCGTGAACTCTCGACCGCTACGGACGACCTCGTGTCCGCGACGTACACCGGCATGCCGAACACGGTGCTCGCGATCGCGGGGCACCTTTCCGCCGATGGCGCGATCGCCACGTTCACGACCGCCGACCCGGACATCGTCCCGGGCGATGGCAATGGTCGGAACGACGCGTTCTACAAGGACTACGGCTTCGGGTTCACCGATCGCTACAGCGTCGACGCATTCGGTGGTGAGCTCGCCCTCGACTCGAACGCCGGCGCGGTGACGCCAGACACGCGGTACTTCGTCTTCACGACGCTGGCGCCTGCGGTGCCGTCGGACACGAACGGCACGTTCGACCTCTATGTGGCCGACCGGTTCCTCGGCGACCTGCGCCGGGCGAGCGTCAGCTCGACGGGCGAGCAGGGAAACGGCTCGACGCCGACGCTGAACGCCTGGATCGCGGTCGATGGCTCGCGCGTCATCTACGACTCGTTTGCGTCGAACCTCGTCCCGGGGGACACGAACGGGGTCAGCGACGTCTTCGAGCACGACTTCACGACCGGCACGACGCGCCGACTCGTCTTCGGCGTCGGCGGAGCGCAGGTCAATGGCTCGATCGACCTGCGCGGAGTGTCGACCGACGGGCGCTACCTGACGATCTTGTCCGACGCGACCAACCTCGTCGGCGGACCTCAGGACGGCCAGCTCCAGGCCTACATGGTCGATCTCGGGCCGCAGTGTTTCGTCGAGAACTTCTGCTCCGCCCAGCCCAATTCGATGGGGGTGTCGGCGGTGATCCAGTCGACCGGCACCCCGAGCTTCGCGCTGAACAACATCGTGCTCAGCGCGCTCGACATCCCCGACGGCAGCGCCTGCGTCTTATTCCACGGCACGACGCGCGTCGTGCCGCCCGTCCCGTTCGGCGACGGGCTGCGTTGCGTCGGCGGAACGCTGAAGCGCCTCGGCGTGCTGCAGGCGAGCAGCGGCGGCGTGATCCAGTTCCAGGACCTGGCCTCGATCCCCTATGCAAACGTGCAGCCCGGCGACGTGCGCAGCTACCAGCTCATCTATCGCGACTCGTCCTCGACCGGGGCGGGCTTCAACACGACGGCCGGGCTCGAGGTGACGTTCTGCCCGTGAGGCGCGCTCACGCGCGCGGCGGCACGTCGAGGTCGTCGATCGGCGTGCCCGTGGGGGCGCGGTTCGCCTTCCATACGACTTCGGCCACGTCCTCGGGCTTGTTCATCTTCGTGCGGTCCCAGTTGCCGGGAACGCGGTCGAAGATCTTCGTGTCCGTGGGGCCGGGATAGACGGTCGACACGCGCACGCCCTTGTCCTTCAGGTCGAGCCGGATCGCATCGCTGAAGCCGCGCAGGCCGGCCTTGCTGGCGCAGTACGCCGCGTTCCCCGCGAAACCCGTGCGCGCGGCGATCGAAGCCACGTTGACGATGTGTGGCCGCTCTCCGACGAGCAGCGAGTCGAGCGACTCCAGCGTCACGTAGAACGGCCCGTTCAGGTTCACGCTGATCTCGCGGTACCAGGTGGCGACGTCCATCGACGTGATCGGCTTCACGTCGAAGACGCCGGCGCAGTTGACCAGCAGATCCATCGCCCCACCCAGGAACTCGACAGCGCGGTACACGCCGGCCTCGACCGAGCCGTGATCGGCCACGTCCATCTGCTGCGCGCGGCCCTTCCCGCCCGCGGCGTTGATCTCCGCCGCCACGGCGTCGAGCTCGCCCGAGTTGCGCGAAGCGACGGCGACGTGCGCGCCCTCGCGCGCGAAGCGCAGCGCGATCGCGCGCCCGATGCCGCGACCTCCGCCGGTGACCAGGACTCGCAAGGGCATGGATACTCCAGTTGGTTTCGTCGTGAATGCGAGCGGATCAGACCGCGGGGAGCGCGGTGGCCAGTTCGGCGCGCAGCGTGGCCGCGTCGTCGATCGGGTTCGTGCAGGACCAGTTCCGGCAGACGTAGGCGCGGGCGCCGCTCGCACCCGTCGGCCTGTCGCGCAGCAGCGGTACGAGGTCCAGGTCCGCGCCCGGTGCGGACAGCGCGACGACGCGCTGCGGCGCGAAGGTCGAGCGTACGGCGCGCAGCATCGCGCGCATTCCCGGGCTCGCCGGGTCACCCGCCAGCACGATCTCGCGCGGTCCCACCGCCAACCAGTCGACCGCCAGGAGGAGCGCGCTGAAGGCCTGCGGGAACCGATTCACGAGCCCCGCCATCGAACGGATGGTGCGCTCGGCGCGATCGGCGAGGTCGCGGCGACCGGTGAGCTCGGCGAGCCGCAGGAGGTTGAGTGCCTGCACGCCGTTCCCGGACGGCAGCGCGCCGTCGTGCGGAGCCTTCAGACGCGCGATCAGCTTCTCGTGGTCGCGCGCCGTCGTGTAGTAGCCGCCGTCCTGGTCCTCGAAGCGATTGCGCAGGACCTCGTCGAGCGCCAGCGCCTCGCGGATCCAGCGCGGATCGAAGTCGCTCTCGTACAGGTCGAGCAGGCCCTGGATCGTGAACGCGTAGTCGTCCAGGTACGCGTTCAGGTGAGCGCGGCCGTGGCGCGACGTCGCGAACAGGCGCCCGTCGGGCTGCCGCATCCCGGTCAGGATCCAGTTCGCAGCCGCGCGCGCCGCGTCCAGGTAGCGTGGCTCGTCGAGGACCTGGTGCGCCTGCGCCAGGGCGGAGACGAAGAGCCCATTCCAGGACGCCAGGACCTTGTCGTCCGTGCCGGGCTTCACCCGTCTCTCCCGTTCCATGAGCAGTCGCGCGGAAGCGGTGCGCATCGCGCCCTCGAGTTCCGCGAGCGGCATCCCGAGCTGCTGGGCGACCTTCTCCGACGGCTCGTGGCGCCACAACACGCTGTTGCCGTGCTCGAAGTTGCCCTCGGCCGTGACCCCGAACCACGCGGCCGCCTGGTTCCCGACCTTCTTGCCCAGCACGTCCTCGAGCTCGCGCAGGGTCCAGACGAAGAACTTCCCTTCCTCGCCCTCGCTGTCGGCGTCCTGCGAGCTGGCGAACCCGCCCTCGGCCGTGCGCATCTCGCGCAGCGCCCAGTCGCAGGCCCGGCGCGCGACGTCGGCGTGGCGCGCGTCGCCCGTGACGAGCCAGGCCTCGAGGTAGGCCGGGACGAGGAGCGCGTTGTCGTAGAGCATCTTCTCGAAGTGCGGCACGAGCCACTGCTCGTCGACGCTGTAGCGGTGGAAGCCGCCGCCGAGATGGTCGTGGATGCCCCCCTCGGCCATCCGCTGGAGCGACAGGATCGCCGCGTGCCGTGCGGTCGCGTCGCCACCGCGCTGCGCGTGGCGCAGCAGGAGGCGCAGGTCGAGGGCGTGGGGGAACTTGGGCGCGTCCCCGAATCCGCCCCAGCGGGGGTCCAGCTGGCCCACGAGCGCGGCGCGCGACGCGTCGAGCACCGCCGGATCGACGTCGCCGACGGCCTTGGCGCGGCCCTCGTCGGCGATGTGCTCGGCCAGGGTCCGGGCGCGCTTCGCCAGGTTCGCGCGGTCCTCCTTCCAGGCCTTGGACAGGCCGAGGAGCACCTGCGGGAACCCCGGGCGCCCGTGCAGGCCGCGCGGCGGGAAGTACGTGCCGCCGTAGAACGGCTCGAGGTCCGGCGTCAGGAACACGCTCATCGGCCAGCCGCCGGAGCCCGTCAGCGCCTGGACGGCCTTCATGTAGATCTCGTCGACGTCCGGCCGCTCCTCGCGGTCGACCTTGACGTTGACGAAGTGCTCGTTCATGAGCCGCGCGATCGCCTCGTCCTCGAAGCACTCGCGCTCCATGACGTGGCACCAGTGGCAGGCCGAGTAGCCGACCGACAGGAAGATCGGTTTGTCCTCGGCCTTGGCGCGGGCCAGCGCCTCCGGGCCCCACGGATACCAGTCCACCGGGTTGCGCGCGTGCTGGAGCAGGTAAGGGCTCGTCTCGCGCGCGAGCCGGTTCTCGCGAGCTTGGGGGCTGGCCGACATGATCGGCGGCGAACGATACCACTCTCGTGGTACGGGCGCGCGGACGTGGCTCCAGGCGTGCCCGGTTCTCGTGCACGCTCGGCGACGCGCGCGAGAGCTACCGCCTCGTCTGCGGCGGTCTGGAAACGAAAGAGCCTCGCGACGCGCGCGAGGCCCTCGTGTTCCAGCCGCTCACCCGACGCGCGGGTGGGGCCGGCGTGGATCAGAAGCCGACGGTCAGACCGAGCGAGACTTGGTCGCGGTCGAGCTGGATGCCATCCACTTCGGCGTCGGTGTCGAGGCGCTGGTACTGGAGCGTCCACTTGATGTCGTGGCCCGCGACGTAGCGGTTAACGCCGAGGGTGTAGAGAACCGAGCTGGCGGGGTCATCGAGGTCTTCGTACCGGAGAGCGACCTCGTATTGCTCGGTGAACATGAAGCTCGCCGTCGCGTCCCACGGCGTGATGTCCTCGCCGCTGCCGTCGAGGTCGGTGTCGAGATAGCCAGCCTCGATGTTGGCGATCTCGGCCGCGACCGAGAAGGGCCCGCTGGTGAGCGCCGCTTCAAGCCCCCACACCGTGCCGTCGTCGAGGGCCGAGTCGTCGCCGACCGCGGCGCCGAACGTCAGGCCGAGCGCATCGCCGGCGCCGTAAGCGCCTTCGAGCATGGCCACGCCGTCGCCCATGACGTCGAACGTCACGCGCGCGTTGTAGAACATGTCCTTCGTGACGCCGTCGACGCCGTTCTGGGCGTTGACCCAGAAGTTCACCATCTCGAATTGGCCGGAGACCGTGAAGCCGAGTCCGCGCTCGCCGAACACTTCACCGATCGCCGTGCGCTGCAGGAAGAGGAGCTTCTGCTTCGAGATGAGGCCCGAGCGGAGGAACGGGATCTTGTACTGACCCCAGCGTCCTTTGATGCCGTCCGTGATCTTCCAGTCGACGTAGGCGTCTTTGAGCACGGCGGTCTGCGAGGCGAGGTCGAAGCTCACCTTGTAGGAGTAGTCGTGGCCCAGGTCGCCGGCGACTTGCAGGCGGATGTTGCGGAAGTCCCATCCGAGGGTGTCGTCGCCCTCGGTGACCTCGCCGCTGTCGACGATGCCGTCGTCGTTGGCGTCGTCCCACACGGGCGGATCGGACTCGTAGTCCAGGGCCGTGATGATGTAGCCGCCGACCTTGGGGCCCGTGGCGTTCTGGGTGGCGAGGCTGGCGGAGAGACTGTTGATCTCCTGATCCAGGCCGGACCAACCGCTGTCGGTCGCCTGGCCCGCAGCACCGACGGCCGCGAGCGCGAGGGCGCCGTACGCGAACTTCTTCATGAGGAATGCACTCCTGAGAGAGAGATGAGACTGAAGAGTCAGAGGACTTCCGTTCGATCTACAGGATGGGGATGTAGAAGCGCGGAGAAGATGCCGAGTGAGCCCCCCGCCGTCCACGGAAAAGACCGAGGATGACGGCTCGCGGACCACGGGCTTCGAAGTCCATCGGCGGGTTTCCGGGTGACCTGTCCCGGAATCGCAGCGACTAGCAACGCGCATTTCTCAAGCCGTTGAGGGCCGCGAGGTTGGAGCTGGCGTTGAGCGTGGATCGCTGCCGTGAGCTCGGTACGTCCCGCGGCTGCGACATCGGGCGATCGGCGCAAGCGGCACAAAGCACGTTCGTAGAAAGTGCCGAGCTTGCTTGTGCCTGTGGCGCGAATGCAGGTTGCGCGGGCGGCTGCCGGCGCGCGCATCACTCGGGCGTTCCACCCGCCGTGGTTTCGTCCAGATACGGCGCGAGGAGCGCGTCCGCGCGGGCGATGGCTTCCAGCAACTCCTCGGGGACCTCGATCCCCAGGTGCTCGGCACACGCCAGCCGAGCCTCGAGCCGGTGTCGGGCCCAGACGGTGTAGGCCAGGTCGTACTTGGGGTTGCCGAGCCAGCGCGGGTCCGCGGAGCGCACGTGCTCGGTCGTGGCCATCGCGAGCTCGCCGGCGAACGCCTCGCGCCAGGCCTCCGGGGAACGCTCGATCCAGGCCGCGACGCGCGCGAAAGCCTCGGCCTCGTCGCCGGCGCGATCTTCCAGGAGCGCGTCGCCGAGCCCCAGGAGGATCGCCCGCGCATGGTGGCGCGTGGGGGCCTTGCCGCGGCCGATCCAGGCCTGGATCTCGGCCAACACCTCCGTCAGGGACGGTTCCGTGCTCATGCGTCGCCTCGTCGGTCGCGCTTCGTGTCCGAGCGCCGGCGCTTGCTCTCGAGCCGGCGGCGGTCCGAGCCGCGGGTCGGCTTCGTGGGGCGACGGGCCTTCACGACGTGTAGCGCATCGCGCAGCTCGTCCGCGAGCTTCGCGCGGGCGTCCTCGACGTTGCGCGCACGGTCGCGGTAGGTCGTCGACACGACGATCAACTCGCCCTCGAGCGTGAGCCGCCCGCCGAGCCGGGCCAGGATCCGGGCGCGCTGATCGTCGGTCAGGACGCGCGAGGTCGCGGGCCGGTAGCGCAGGTCGACCTTGGTCTCGACCTTGTTCACGTTCTGCCCGCCGGGGCCGCCGGCGCGCGCGAAGCGCAGGTCGAGTTCCTCGGCCGGGATCACCAGGCCGGGCCGGACGAACAGCGGCTCGGCGGCCACCTCACGCGCCCCCCGGCCGCAGCCGGCGCAGGATGCCAAAGGTGTAGATGCCCGTGTGGTGTCCGTCCGAGAACGTCATGGACACGGCGTAGTTTCCCACGAGGCGCAGATCGGCCTGCGTCAGGTCGTCGGGCACCGTCGCCGGGTCGTGCGTGCGCACGCCGGTGAGCTCGTTCACGCACTGCGCGCAGGGGCAGGCCCGGCGCAGGTCGGCCGCGGTGAAGGCGGACTTCGCGCCGTCCGGCCACTCGATCTCGACGCGCGCAGGATCGCTGCGGCGCACGACGCTCGGGCTGGTGCTCTCGTCGTTCATGGACGCGGAGGAATCGTCGCTGCGACAGGGGACGCTCGGGGGAAGAATCCGTCGCGCCGCGGGGATCGCGCGCGCCCGGGGATCGCACGCGCGGCGTTCCGAAGTCCGCGCCTGCAGCGCAGCCGCGCGGCGAACTCCAGCTCCACGTGCTGGCCGTAGAGGTCGCCCGCGAAATCCAGCAGGTGCACCTCGATCCGCGGCGTCTCCGGACGAACGCCTTCGAGCGTGGGCCGGAACCCGATGTTCGCGACCCCGAGCCACGGCGGGCCGACGCGCGTGTCGCGCCCGTAGCGGACGACGCGAGCGCGCACGGCGTAGACGCCCGTCGGCGGGTGCAGCTCGTGGTGGAGGTCGAGGTTCGCCGTGGGGAACCCGATGCGTCGGCCGACCCTGTCGCCGGGCACGACCTCGCCGTACACGGCCACCGGACGCCCGAGCATCGCCGTGGCGCCGTCGAGGTCGCCGAGCTCGACCGCTTCGCGGATCGCGGTGCTCGAGACCGGCCGGCCGGCGACGACGACCTGTCCGACGACGTCGACGGCGAAGCCGAGGCGGCCGAGGAACTCGGGCGTGCCCTCGCGACCGCGCCCGAACTTGCTGTCGAAGCCCAGCACGAGCCGTTTCGCGTGGAGCTTCGCGACGAGGAACTCGTGGGCGAACTCGGCCGCCGGGATCGAGCGCAGAGCGTCGTCGAACGTCAGCGCGACCGTGTGCTCGATCCCCGCGCGCCGGAACAGCTCGAGCCGGTGCTCGAGGCTCGTCAGCGTGCGCGGTGCACGTCCGAGCAGTACGGACTTCGGGTGCTGACGGAACGTGACGACGGTGGGGCGCGCGCCCAGCTCGCGCGCAGCGGCCAGATTCCGGCGCAGGATCTCCTGATGGCCCAGGTGCACGCCGTCGAACACGCCGACGCTGACGACGCTGCCGTTCGGCGCCGGCGCGAAGAGGCCGTCGAGCTCCAGGCTCTCGATCATGGCGCGTGCTCGACGCTGGCCATCAGGACGTTCGCTCCAGGCTCTCGATCATGACGCGTGCTCGCGGCTCTCGATCCTGGGCAGGGTTCCGCGCACACGACCGCGGGTCGCGCGCTCACCGGCCGGGAGCCGGGGGAGCGCTCCGCTTCCAGCGGTCGACCAGCTCCTGGAGCGCCGCCTTGTGACGCTGCCGGTCCGCCGGCGACATGCGGTCGACGAGCAGCACGCCTTCGAGGTGGTCGTACTCGTGCTGGATGATGCGGCTCGTGAACCCGTCGAACTCGCGCTCGTGCGACTTCCCGTCGAGGTCCTGGTAGGTCACGCGACAGCGCTCGGGGCGCTTCACCTCGGCGTAGATGCTCGGGAACGAGAGGCAGCCCTCGTCGTACCAGTCCTCGTCCCCGGCGCGCGCGACGATCGTCGGGTTGATCAGCGCCAGGTCGTCCGGGCCGCGTTCCCCGGTCGGATTCAGGACCAGGATCCGCTTCGAGATCCCGACCTGCGGCGCGGCGAGGCCGACGCCCTTGCTGGCGACCATCCGCGCGAACATCGCCTCCACGACGCGCTTCAGGCCGGCGTCGAACTCGCCGACCGGGTCGGCCACCCGCCGCAGCACGGGATCGGGGTAGCGGACGACGACGAAGTCGAGATCGAGGGGCGCGTCGACGAGGGGTTGGCTCATGGTTCTTCGGGGGCGCGTGCCAACCGGCAGAATAGCCCGCGTTGACCGTTTCGACCGCCTCTCCTATCCTTTTCGCCCCTCGCTCCCTGGACCGGGGACACCCAGGCATCCCGTGGATTTCTCCAAGCAGCTCGAGAAGGCCGACGAGGCGTTGCGCCGGCGCAACTGGGACTTCGCGGTCGAGCTCTACCAGCAGCTCCTCGAGCTCTCGCCGGACCTGGGCGAGGCGCGCGGCGGTCTCCGGCAGGCGCTGAAGAAACGCCACGAGGCCAAGGCCGGCGGCAGCAAGTTCCTGCGCGCGCTCGGCGGCGCGGCCCCGCTGGCGATGGCGAAGACGCTGGCGAAGGCCGGCAAGCACGACGCCGCCGCCAAGCAGCTCGAGAGCTACCTGGCCACCAACCCGCTCGACGAGGAGGCCAACATGCTCCTCGGATCGTCGCTCGAGAGCGCGGGACACAACAACTCGGCGCGCGCCGTCTACGAGTTCCTGGCCGAGATCGCGCCGAAGAGCGCGGAAGGCCTGCGCCGCGCCGGTTCGATGACGCGCCGACTGGGCGATCCGGCCAAGGCGCTCGAGTACTACGAGCGCGCGCTCCAGGCCGACCCGCGCGATCAGGAGGCGCTGCGCGCGCGCAAGGACATCGCGGCCGAGCTCGCGCTGACGGGGCGCGGGACGCCGGTCGCGCACAGCCGCGACCAGATCAAGGACAAGGACCAGGCGCGCGACCTCGACCGGGCCACGCGCATGCACCTGTCGGACGACGACCTGCGCACGGAGCTGGCGCGCCTCGAGACGCGCTACGCCGACGCCCCCGAACCGGACCTGATGGTCCGCCTGTCGGAGGTCAACGAGAAGCTCAAGGACCTCGACTCGGCCGTGTCGTGGGCCGAGCGCGCGCTGGCGTACAAGAAGGACTCGTTCGATCTCGTCGCGCGCGTCGGCGACCTGCGCGCCAAGCAGCTCAAGAAGCAGATCGCCGAGGCCGGCAAGCGCGGCGACCAGGCCGAGGCGGACAGGCTCGAGGGCGAGCTGTTCGCGGCCGAGGTGCAGGACTGGCGCCGCCGCGTCGATCTGCGGCCGGCCGACATGGCCTCGCGGCTCCAGCTCGGGCGCCGATTGCACAAGTCGGGCGACATCGACGGCGCGATGGCCGAGTTGCAGAAGGCCGCGACGGATCCGCGCGCCCGGCGCGAGGCTCAGGTCCTCCTGGCCCAGTGCTTCCAGGCCAAGGGCTTCCTGGACCTCGCGCGCGCCGAGTACGAGCGCGCGCTCGAGTCCTCCGGCCCGCTCGACGAGCGCGGCAAGGAGATCCTGTACCATCTCGGCGGAATCGCCGAGGCCGAGGGCAAGCCCGCCGACGCGCGGGCATTTTACGCACGCATCTTCGGGGTCGACGTCGGTTATCGCGACGTCGCGACGAGGATGGAGAGACTCAGGTAGGAACGATGGCTCACACCAAGCAAGCAGCGAAGCGCAACCGCCAGAACATCAAGGCCCGCACCCGCAACAAGGTGCAGCGCAGCACGATGAAGACCGCCCTCGCCAAGGTCCGCAAGGCCGAGAGCGCCGACGCGGCCAAGGCGATCCTGCCCGACGCGATGAAGAAGATCGACAAGGCGGCCAAGAACCGCGTGATCCACCCCAACGCCGCGGCGCGCCTGAAGAGCCGCCTCGCGAAGAAGATCGCGTCGGGCCGCTAGGTCCGCGCCCTCCGCGAGCCGGCGCGCCCGCGACTCCCGCGAGCCGCCCGGTCCGCGGGAGTCGCCTTGGTCATGGGATCCGTCTTCGAGACGCGCGACGACGCCTCCGACGAGCGGCTGCGGCCGCTCAAGGTGCCGATCCGCTCGGACCAGGTCTTCGAGTCCGCGCGCGAGATGGTCGAGGACCTCGACGGCTGGGAGATCGTGTCCAGCGACGAGCGGCAGCGCGTGTTGACGTGCCGCAAGCGCGCCGGCCTCCTGGCCGGGACCGCGACGATCACGATCCGGTGCGATGGGCCCGAGGGACTGCCGTCGACGGTCGTGCGCGTGAGTTCGACGTCGGAGGGCGCCGTCGTCGCGCGCGATCGCGCGCACGTCCTCGAGTTCCTCACGCCGTTCACGCGGCGCGTGTGCTGACGAGTCGGCGCGCGGTTCAGGGCTGCCGGCCGGCGAGTTCCGGCGGCCACACGTACGAGGCGCGCAGCAGGGCCGCGTAGCCGCTCTCGAGGCGGTACTGCTCGAGGCGCTCCGTCGCGCGCTCGCGCAGCGTGTCCTGCACCTTGGCCGTCGAGAAGTCGGGCACGACCGCGGGCGTCCGCTCCACGAAGCGCACGATGCGCACCACCGGCTTGCCGCGCGGCGCGGTCTCGATCGGGCCCGAGAGCTGGCCCGGCTCGGCCTTCGACGTGAACGCGGCGATCTCGGGGAAGAGCTCGCGCAGGCGCGCCTCCTCGACCTCGGTGACGCCGTCGCCGTCGCGCGCGCCGCCGTACTGCCGCGAGAGCTCGCCCATGTCCTCGCCGGCCCCGATCCGCGCGAGGATCGTGCGCGCCACCTCGCGCGCGCCTTCCGGGCCGCCGTTCTGCGAGACGTCGAGCACGATCTGCTGGAACTTCACGCGACCGACGCTGCCGCCCAGGGCCTCCATCTCGTTCGGCCGCTCGATCGCCTGCTCGAACAGGAGCTTCAGCGAGCCCGGCCTCACGTACCGGTCCGCGGTGACGCGCCCGAGCGGGCCCGGCGCCTCGCCCGTCAGCCCGTCACTGTAGATCTGGTCGTAGATGTCCTCGCGCAGGAGGCGGCGCACGTCCGGGCCCGAGACGTCGACCGACTCCAGGTACTTCGCGAGGCCCACGACGCCGTTCTGGCGCTTGCGCATCTGCTCGATGCTCTCGCTCACGCGCGCGTCGATCAGCTTCTCGTCGACGCCGAGGACGGCACCCGCCTGGATGCGCAGGCGCTTGCGCACGTTCTCGCCCAGGATCTGCATCTGGGCCTGGCGGCGCTCGGTGTCCGTCTGGAACTTGCGCCCCAGCTTGGTCTGCATCTGCGCCAGCCCCTTCATGAGCTGCGACTCGGTGATGATGTCCTGGTTCACGATCATCACGATGCCGTCCACGGTGCGCCACGGACGCCCGGAGTCCTGCGCCGGCGCGGGACCGATCGGCTCGTGAGCCGACCCCTGGCTCGCGGCAGCCTCGGAGGGCGCCGCGCCGGCCTCGGACGTGGCGCCTGGCTCGGCGCGCGAGGCGTGGATCGGCGCGAGCGCGGCGAGCAGGAGGAGGAGCATCTTCATCGCGATCGCGGCATCGTGGTCGCCGGCGCGGCACGGCGCAAGAGCCGTTCGAACCACTGGAGGGCCTGCGGCCCCGTCTTCCTCTCGGGCGGGATGGGCAGGTGCAGGATCCCGGTCCGGATCGGCCGCACATCGACGCCGCGCAGGTCGAGCCCGCTCTCGAGCGCGACGCGGTCGGCGTACTCGATCACGTAGACGTCGTCGCGCCACAGCAGCCGGCGCACGCCGATCTCCTCGAGCCGCGCCTTGAGGCGGAAGAGCCTGGCCAGGTTCCCCGCTTCCTCGGGGACGCGCCCGAAACGATCGCGCAGGCCGTCGAGGGCGCGCTTCATCTCCTCGTCGTCGTGGACCGCGCTCAGGCTGCGCAGGACCTCGACACGCGCGCGCGAGTCCGGGATCCAGGCATCCGACAGGTACGCGCGCAGGCCGAGCTCGAGCTCCGCGCCCTGCGATTCCTGCGACGTCACGACGCCGTCGACGTCGATCTCGCCGCCGGCGCGCAGCTTCTCCGTCGTCTGGTGCAGCAGACGGCAGTACATGTCGTAGCCGACGGCCGCGATGTGGCCCGACTGCTCGGGGCCGAGCAGGTTGCCCGCGCCGCGGATCTCCAGGTCCTTCATGCTGATCTGGAATCCCGCGCCGAGCCGCGTGAGCTCCTCGAGCGCCTTCAGGCGTTCCTTGGCCTCGTCGCGCAGGGGCTTCCACTTCTCGACGAGCAGGTAGCAGTGCGACTTGGCGTTGCCGCGCCCGACGCGGCCGCGCAGCTGGTGCAGTTCGGCCAGCCCGAACTCGTCGGCGTGGTCGATCACGATCGTGCCGGCCGTGGGGATGTCGATGCCGCTCTCGACGATCGTCGTCGAAACGAGCACGTCGACGTCGCCCGAGATGAACGCGTCCATGACGCGCTTGAGCTCCTTCGCGCTCATCTGGCCGTGACCGATCGCGTACGAGCACTCGGGCACTAGGCGCTGGATGCGCAGCGCGACCTGCTCGATCGAATGCACGCGGTTGTGCAGGAAGAACACCTGTCCGCCGCGGTTCTTCTCGCGCAGTAGCGCCTCGCGGATCAGGTCGTCGTCCTCGCAGAAACCCAGGATCGTCTCGATCTCCTGGCGGCCCTCGGGCGGGATCGTGAGCGCCGAGATGTCGCGCAGCCCCGACAGCGACATGTGCAGCGTGCGCGGGATCGGAGTCGCCGACAGCGTGAGCAGGTCGATCTCCGCGCGCAGCTTCTTGAAGTGCTCCTTGTGCGTGACGCCGAAACGCTGCTCCTCGTCGACGATCACGAGGCCGAGCTTCGCGAAGCTCACGTCCTTCGACAGGATGCGGTGCGTGCCGATGAGGATGTCGACCTCGCCCTTGCCCACGCGCTCCACGATCGCGCGCTCCTCCTTGCCCGTCACGTGGCGCGACAGCGAGGCGATCTCGACCGGGAAATCGGCCAAGCGCTCGCGGAACGTGGCTTCGTGCTGCGACGCGAGCACCGTCGTCGGCACGAGCACGGCGACCTGCCCGCCGCCGCACACGACGCGGAACGCCGCCCGGATCGCCAGCTCGGTCTTCCCGAACCCGACGTCGCCGCACAGGAGCCGGTCCATGGGGCGGTCGGCGGCGAGGTCGGAGCCGATCTCCCTGTCGACGGTCTCCTGGTCCGCGGTCTCGGCCCACTGGAACTCGTCGATCATCTGCTGCACCAGCGCGGAGTCGAACGCCCAGGGGATCCGCTGGCGCAACGCGCGGCGCGCCTGGACCTCGAGCAGCTCCGTCGCCAGGTCGCGGATCGCGCGCTCGACCTTCTCCTTGCGGCGCCGGAACGAGCTCGAGCCGATGCGGTCGAGCGGCGGCGAACCGGATCCCGTCCCGATGTAGCGCTGGACGAGGTCGATGCGCGACGCCGGCACGAACAGCGACACCTCCTCGGCGAACAGGAGGTGCAGGTGCTCCTCCTCGCCGCCGCTGCGCTCCATGCGCTTCAGCCCGGCGAAGCGCGCCAGCCCGTGCACCGCGTGGACGACGAGGTCGCCGACCTTCAGCTCGAAGAACGACTGCAGCGCGCGGACCTTGTGCGGCTCGCGCGTCTTCGCCACCGATCGCCGCCCGACGATGCCCAGCAGCTCGCGGTGGTTGACGACCAGCAACTTCGCGGCCGGGATGCGAAACCCGCGCGCCAGCGAACCGACGCGCAGCTCGACGCCTTCGCCGCCGCCGTTCTCGGCCAGGATCGTGGCGAAGCGCGCCTCCTCGGCCTCGGTCTGGCACAACACGACGACGCGCGTGCCGTCGGCCGCTGCTTCGCGCAGCGCTTTCGGCGCTTCGCGCGCGCCGACGCCGAGCCCTTGCACCGACCGCGCGTCGAACGCGACGCCGCCGGGCAGGCTCTGCAGGTCGAGCGTGCGCCGTTCGCGCAGGATCTCGCCCAGCGTGAGCAACGCCTGCGCGTGCGCGGCCGACTGGACGCGCAGCCCGCTGGCGCGGTCCTCGATGCGCAGCGGTTCGATGCGCACGAACACCGCGGTGGGGGCCACGAGGCTCGCGGGCAGCGCGCCCTGTCCGTCCTCGATGCCGCCTGCGTCGGACGCCAGGCTGATCTGCACCTGCTTGTGCGTCGCGACGCTGCGCTGGTCGACGGGATCGAACGTGCGCAGCGACTCGATCTCCTCGCCGAACAGCTCGATGCGCAGCGGCAGCTCGCTCGCGAACGTGTACAAGTCGAGGATCTCGCCGCGCAGCGACACCTCGCCCGGCCGTTCGGCCAGCGGAGTGCGCTGGTAGCCGCTGGCGACGAGCCGCTCGAGGAGGCCCTCGGGATCCAGCTTCGAGCCGACCTGGAGCCCGAGCCACTCGCGTTCGATGTCGGCGCGGCTCGGCACCGGCTGAAGCAGCGACACGAGAGACGCGACGATCATTCGCGGTCGCGCTTCCGATGGGCCCGCGAGTCGCTGCGCCACCTGCAGGCGCGCGCGCAATCCGGCCAGGTCCGCTTCGCCGGTTCGCAGCGCCGTCCCCACGCCCTCGCGCGCCGGCAACCAGGCGGGATCGGCCCCGAACGCGGCGAGATCGTCGGCGAAGCCCTGCGCTTCGGCCTCGCCCGACGTGACGACGACCCACGGACCCGCCGCGCGCGACGCGAGCCACGCCAGGACGAATGCCTGCGACGAACCCCACAGGCTCCCGGCCAGCACGTTGCGGTCGCGCTGGAGCGCCTGCGCCAGTCGCTCGAGTTCGGGCGTCGACGTCGAGGACGCGTCGAACACGATCGGAGCCCGCGCCGGCTGGGCGCTGCTCGGCGGCTCGGTGGCCGTGCTCAAGCTCCAGCCGCCTCGCCCGCCGCCGGACTGTCCTCGAGAACGAGGAGGGCTTCGCGCGCTGCCCACGTCTCGGCTTCCTTGCGCGTGCGCCCCCACGCGCTCGGGAACCGCCGGCCGGCGACGTCGACCGCGATCTGGAACGCGCGCGCGTGCGCCGCGCCGCGCTCGTCGAGCAGGACGTACGAGGGCAACCCGCCCAGCTCGCGCTGGCAGATCTGCTGCAATTCCTGCTTGGGATTCTGGCCGAGGCTCGGCTCGCGCACGCGGGCCAGCGCCTCTTGCAGGGTCGCGCGGACGAACGACCGCACGGCTTCGAGCCCACCGTCGAGGTACACGGCCCCGAGTACGGCCTCGTAGATGTTCGCCAGCACGGACCGCGGCAGCACGCGCTCCTGCAGGCCCGGTCCGAGGCGCACGAGCTGGTCGAGCCCGATGCGCGCCGCCGCCTCGGCCAGCGACTTGCGCGACACGACGGAGGCCTTGCGCTCGGTCATCTCGCCCTCGGGCAGCTCCGCGCCGGCGGCGCGGAACAGCTCCTCGGCGATCACCAGGTCGAGGGCCGCGTCGCCCAGGAACTCGAGGCGCTCGTTGTCGCGCTCGCGGCCGGCGGAGCTGTGGGTCAGGGCCAGCTCGAGCAGCGCCGGATCGCGGAACTCGTGGGGGACGGTCGGCATGGTCTCGTCGGATTCCGCGAAGGATCCGGCCGTGGAGCTCCACAGTATAGAGAGCCGCCATGTCGCCCACGGATTCCGTTCCCGCGATCGAGGTCAGGGATCTCGTGAAGACCTTCGGGTCCGCGCGCGCCGTCGACGGGCTGTCGCTCGCCGTGCGGCGCGGCGAGAGCCTGGGCTTCCTGGGACCGAACGGGGCCGGCAAGACGACGACGATCCGGATCCTGTCGACCCTCGCGGCGCCGACCTCCGGGTCCATTTCCGTCCTGGGTCTCGATCCCGCGCGCGACAGCGCGCGCCTGCGCGGACGCATCGGCGTCGTGCCGCAGGAGCTGGCGCTCTACGATGGGCTGACGGCGCGCGAGAACCTGGAGTTCTTCGGCCGCATGCACGGCCTCGATCCGAAGCGGCTCGACGAGCGCGCCGATCGCGCTCTCGACGAGGCCGGGCTCGCCGAGCGCGCCGGAGATCGCGTCGAAACGTACTCGGGCGGCATGAAGCGCCGCCTGAACATCGTCGCGTCGCTCCTGCACGAGCCCGAGCTCGTGTTCCTCGACGAACCGACCGTCGGCATCGACCCGCAGTCGCGCAACCACGTGTTCGAGCTCGTCGACCGGCTGCGCGCGGCCGGCACGACGCTCGTCTACACGACGCACCAGCTGGGCGAGGTCGAGCGCCTGTGCGACCGCATCGTGATCCTCGATCGCGGCCGCACGATCGCCGCGGGTACGTTCGACGAGCTGCGACGCGGGATCGGTCGCGCGAACGGCACGCGCGGCCGCATCGAGGTCGGCGCGCGCTCGGCCGAGGCGCTCGCCGCCCTGCGCGCGGCCGGCATCGAGGCGCGCTTCGACGAGGAGCTGCCCGACCTCGAGCAGGTCTTCCTGACGCTGACGGGCCGCGCGCTGCGCGACGGGGACGCCTGATGCTGCGCACCGCACTCACCGTCGCGGCCAAGGACCTGCGGCTCTTCCTGCGCGACCGCGTGGCGCTGCTCATGTCGTTCGCGCTGCCGATCGTGCTCGCGACGGTCTTCGGCGCCGCGATGGGAAGCGTGTTCGGCGGCGGCGGCGACGCCAATCGCATCGAGATCTTGTTCGAGGACCTCGACGGATCGCCGGCATCGAAGGCGCTCCTGGCCGAGCTGCAATCCAGCAAGGCGCTCCAGGTCGAGGTGCGCGCCGACGTGCGCTCGCGCGTCGCGCGCGGATCTGCGCCCGCGGCGATCCTCGTGCCCGCCGGATTCGGCGCGGACGTCGAGGCCGGCCGCAAGCCGCGGCTCGTGCTCTACCGCGACCCGGGCAAGGAGATCGAGCAGCAGATTCTGGCCGGCAACCTCGTGCCCGTGCTCATGCGCGCGTGCGGGCCGGCGGTCGCGAAGGAGATGATGAAGCGCGGCATGGAGGCCATGGGCTTCCCCGCCGGCATGCGCGAGATGGCCGAGACCATGTACGACGCGCAGCCGAAGCCGAAGGACGGCGCGTCGAGCTCGCAGAACCCGTTCGACTTCGAGACCGGCGGCGCCGAAGCGCTGGGCCTGCACGTCGAGGACGTCGCCGGCGGCCCCGACGCGGAGCAGAAGTCCGCCGGCGGCTCGCACGCGATCGCCGGCATCGCAGTCATGATGCTGCTCTTCGGCCTCACCGCGTGCGGCGGCACGATCCTCGAGGAGGAGCAGTCGGGCACGTTGCAGCGCGTGCGCCTGACGCCGAACGCGGGCGTCGCGGTGCTCTTGGGCAAGATGATCTTCACCGTGGCGGTCGGGCTGGCCCAGCTCGTGCTGCTCTTCGCGTACGGCGGCCTCGTGTTCGGAGTCCCGGTTCTGCGCGAACCGGTGGCGCTGTTCGTGCACTCGGTCGCCGTCGCGAGCGCGGCCGCGGGGTTCGGACTGTGCCTCGCGGTGCTGTGCCGCACGCGCAAGCAGCTCGAGGGGCTCTCGACGCTCCTGATCCTCACGATGAGCGCGCTGGGCGGCAGCTGGTTCCCGCTCGCGATCGTGCCGGCGTGGTTCCGGACGATCGGTCACTTCACGCTGAACGCGTGGGCGATGGACGGCTACCAGGGGATCCTGTGGTACGGGAAGGGGCTCGGCGGGATCGCGGTCGACGTCCTCGTGCTCCTCGCGATCGCGATCGCGACGGGCTGGCTCGCGTGGAGCGGCTGGAAGCGGCGGTTCGAGAGGTTGGGCTGAGTCCGTCGGGCCCGCGCCCCTCGTCGATCGCCGAACCTGGATGCCGCGGACGGTTCACAGCCGTCCGCGCGCTCCGTGGATCCCACGCGCGTCACGGCAGCCACAACACGCGCACGCCGTTCGTGATGTTGAACGTGGCCGGCGTGCAGAAGCTCGCCGCGTTGCGGTACGTGACCTGGTAGTAGCGCACCGCGCCGGCGAGCGGCACCGCGCCCGCTGCCGAGACGCTCGGCTCGCCGCCCGTCGGCCAGCCGGCCGTCCCGTTCCAGTCCGCGAGCTTCGTGCGGATCCGGACCTGCGTGCCGCCGACGCAGCGCAGCCCGTCGCCGAACGCCGTCGTCGACGCACCCGTCGTTCCCTGGAACAGCGTGCACGAGACGTTCGCTGGCATGTCTCCGGCCCAGAACGTCATGGTGTCTGCGCTCCCCGTCTGCGCGTCGAGCGTCGAGGAGAGCAGCGCCCCGTTCGTGTGCACCGAGTTCCCGCAGCCGCGCGGCGCGACGCCGTCGTTCGAGCAGGGGCAGTGCATCGCACTCCCGTCGCCCGGGCAGAACAGCACGCGCCCGCCGCCGAGCGGACGGTCGTACAGCGTGCCGCGGATGTCGCCTTGGTCGTTCACGTCGCGCTTGTCCCAGACCGCGAAGCTGCGCGCCGCGGCGCCGCCGCCGGACCATGTGGACACGACGTCGGCGTGCAGCGACGTGTGCGCGTCCAGCCACTGCTGCGCCTCGACGCACTCGAGCGCGCCGCCGAACGGGGCGAACGCGCTCAGCCACGTGCGGTAGTCGCCGGCGCCGTCCGTGAAGTTCTCGGAGTAGGCCACCACGAAGCGTTGCCCGTCCGAGTCGACGCTGGAGTCGATCTGGTCGTGGCGCAGGGTCGGCAGCGCCTCGAGCTCGCCGAGGTTCCCGCTCGTCTCGACCGTCGCCCCCGCGAGCACCGCGTAGTGCACGTCGTGATCCGTGCCCTCGTCCACGGACCACGTGACCAGCACGCGGCCGTCGTCGAGAGGCGAGGACGCGCGCGCGAAGGACTCCAGCGCGGAGCTCGAGGCGAGCGGCGTCGATGGCGTCAGGAT
This sequence comes from Planctomycetota bacterium, assembly GCA_044221705.1. GTDB lineage: Bacteria > Planctomycetota > UBA1135 > UBA1135 > JAEUHZ01. The sequence goes on along the minus strand of JBGAOR010000044.1, from coordinate 6,734 downwards.
CGTGCCGTCCCAGGCGAGGCGCGCGAAGCGCACGTCGTAGTCCGAGGTCGACAGCGCCCGGTGCCACGCGATCGTCCAGGCGGCGGCGCTGCCGAGCTGGCCGTTCGACTTCGAGATCGACGGCCGCTGGTCGAGCGAGCCGGCCGAGTTGTCGATCATGAGCGTCCCGGTGCCGACGAGGCTCGAGTTCGGGCGCACGAGCCGCGCGTGGATGTCGGTATCGGAGGCGCTGAAGTCGCGCTGCCACACGACGCAGTAGTACGCGACGTCGGTCCCGGAGAACCCGTAGGGATCGCCGCCCACGTCGGCGAGGACCTTGCTGCCGCTCGCGTCCGGCGTGCTGATGTCGAACTTCGCGCCGAGGCCGAAGTTTGCCGCGCCGATCGTCCGGCCGCGGATCGCGCCGCCGACCTGCGCGGCGCACAGGAACTGGTCGGCGGAGTTCAGGCCGGCGCACTGCGGCCCGGTCCAGTTCTCGGTCGAGATGTCCAGGTAAGCGCCCGCGGCGAACGTGCCGTTCGCACCGCGCGTCTGCGCGAACACGTCGTGGTCGGCGATGCTGAAGACCTCCTCGTACACGATCAGGTAGCGGTCGGTGGTGACGTCGTAGGCGGTGTCTGGGTCGAAGTGGTCGACGGGGAAGTTCTCGTCGACCGCGAACGTGGAGACCATCGGATCGATCACGAGCGGGAAGCGCGCCGCCGCGACGAAGGCGGCGTCGAGCTCGATCTCGACGCCGCCGGCGGCGAGTCGCGACGCGACCGGGACCTGGACGCCGTTCGACTCGCGGACGAACGCGCGGCCGTAGCGCACCGCGCCGAACTCGTTCGACAGCTCGATGCCGTGCGCGGTCTCCGCGCGAGCGAGGTCGCTGTGCAGCCCGACGACGAGCTTCAACGCGCCGTGCGCGGGTCGCTCGGACACCAGGAAGGTCTGCTCGACGTGGTCGAGCGCGAGCTCGTAGACCTCGTCGACGGGGCCGCGGTCGATCACGATCCGATCGCCGTCGCGGACCGCGCGCTCGACCGGCGCGAGGGCCAGCGGGTCACCGTCGACGCTGGCCGCGGTGAGCGACAGATCGACCGGGAAGTTGCGCGGCGCGCGCGAGCCGAGGAAGGGGATGTACGTCGCGCCGCCGGGCCCGAAGCGCGCCTTGTACGTGCGTCCGCGGACCCAGATCGCGCCGTCGGCCTCCGCGGAGAATCGCAGCTCGTCGGGGACGCGCGGATCGACGCGCGTCGTGCGGGTTCCGTCTCCGATCGGAGTCGTCCGCTTGCTCGTCGCCGGCGATCGCGCGTCGCGCGTCCTCGCAGGTGTCGGCTGGACGGACTCGGCCGTGAACTTCGCGTCCGTCGGCACGGGCAGCGGGCGCGGCGTGCGCGGCTCGGAGTTGCGATCGGACTGGGCGCGAGCGTCGGCAGCGAGTATCGCGGCCAGTGCGAGGAGGAGAGTGCGTGACATGGAAGGCGATTCGAGGAGGGCGGATGCGCCCGGCGCTCCGCGCGCGCGCGCGGACATCACCAGGTCGATGGCGCCAGATCGAGGTCTGTGCGCGTAGCCCGACAGGAATCCGGTGCGCGCGCGGAGCGTCCAGGAATCCAGCGCGCGTCCAGGTCGTGGACGCGCGCTCGCGCTCGGTGCGGGCTTGGACCCCGGGGGACCTCGAGAACGCAGCGGCACGCCCGTTGAGAAGAAGGACGAGTTCGGCCCGCGGGCCTCTCCCATTCCACGACCCACCCGCGAGCGACCCGAGGTTGTGCTCGCCCGAGGCGAGCGCCTGCTGCGAGTCCTCGCAGTACGTTTCGAATCACCACGATGCGATCCACCTTGCGCCTGGCAGCGTTCTCCACCCTCGGCGTCTTCGCCGCGTCCACCGGCGCGGCAGCACAGACCCTGACCGCGAACTGGGACGCTTTCGTCGAAGGCGCCTCGGGCGCGACGATGACCGACGGCGCGATCACGGTCTCGAACTTCGAGAGCGCGGTGCCCTACCCGCACACGGACGAGTTCCACATCGACCGGGCAGACGGGACGCTGGCCGGCATGCCGGGCTTCACGCCGGAGAACGTGCTCGGTTTCAGCGCGCTCGTGCCGGGCGCTCCCGTCGGCTTCGGCCGCGTCCAGTCGTTCGAGGTCCACTGGGCCGGCGGCTACGCGTCCGCCGCGCAGGTCGAGGTCTACGAGTTCGCGAACTACGTGGGCAACACGGTGACGCTCGAGGCCATCTCCGGTGGCAACGTCGTGGCCAGCAGTTCGTTCACCTTCCTGGCCGGCTTCATCGTGCGCCACCACACGCTGTCCGTGAACTCGGTCGCCTTCGACAGCCTGCGCGTGGAGGGCGGAGGCGCGCAGGACTTGGGCGTCTTCTTCGCGGTCGTCGATTCGATCCAGGTCACGATCACGCCGCCGCCCCCGGGCGCGAACGAGTGCTTCGGCGACGACGCGGTCGTCTCCTGTCCGTGCAACAACGAGAGCGCGCTCGGCGCGAACGTGGGCTGCCTCAACTCGCTCGGGCTCGGCGGGAGCCTGCGTTCGAGCGGGATGTCCAGCTTGAGCGCCGACACGGCGGTGCTCTCGGGAACTCAGATGCCGAACAGTTCGGCGCTCTACTTCCAGGGCACCGACGCCGTGGCCGGCGGGTTCGGCGCGGCGTTCGGGGACGGCCTGCGCTGCGTCGGCGGCGCGATCGTCCGCCTCGGCACGCAGGCGAACTCCGCGGGCGGTTCGCAGTATCCGGCGGCGGGCGACCTGCCGATCAGCCTGCGCGGCGCCGTCGCCCAGCCGGGGGTGCGCCACTACCAGGTCTGGTACCGCAACGCGGCCTCGTACTGCACCGCGTCGACGTTCAACCTCACGAATGCGCACCGGCTGACCTGGGTGCCGTGATGCCCTCGCCGGCGCGGAGCTGAAGTCGAGCGGGAGCTCGACGCTCCGATCGAGGAACCGCGGCGTCCGACGGGCGCCGCGGTCTCGTCGCAGACGAGGCGCGGGTGCGCACGCGCTCGCCGTCCTCGTCGCGATCCGGATTCCGGGTGTTCGTCCCGGATCTGGACGGCGTCCTGCGCCGACGTCGGCGCCGCCGCGTGCTCGCCCCCGTTCGCGGGCTGCGAGGGATCGGCACGCACCTTGAGGATGCGCGCGGCACCTCGATTCCCCCTCATCCCGGCACGACCAAGCTCCATGCGATCGACACTCTTCGCGGCCTTCTGTCTCCTCGGATCCGCCACTCTCCACGCGCAGGTCTCGCACGCGCCGCCGCACGCCGCGCGTGCGCGGACACCCTGGGTGCCGCCGCCGTCCGCGCCGCTTTTCCGAGCCGACTACCTCGCGTTCGACGCCGAGACGAACATCGACGACGCCGTGTCGATGGACGTCGATCTCGACGGCGACATCGACGTCGTGTTCGCGTGCTTCGAGTTGCGCGTGCTGCGGAACATCGGCGGCGCACTGCAGGACAGCCTGCGCCTCCCCCTGCCGGCGCAGGCCCATGCGCTGGCGCGCGGGGACGTCGACGGGGACGGCATCGCCGACGTCGTGTGCGCCTATTGGAGCGGCGATGCGCCGACGGTCTTTCGCGGCCTGGGGAACGGGACCTTCGCGGTCGGCATCCGCGTACCGGATGCGACGCTCCCCGAGACGGCGGGGATGGCCGACGTCGACGGCGATGGACGCGACGACCTGCTGTGCACGAGCGGCACGACGAGCCAGCTCTCCGTCCACCGCTCGCTGCCGGGCGGCGGATTCTCCGGGGGTGCTGCGTACTCCTCTGGACTCTGGCCGTCCGGGATCGCGAGTGGAGACATCGACGGCGACGGCGACATCGATGTCGTCGTGAGCAATTCCGGCGACGACAGCGTGTCGGTCTTTCGCAACCTCGGGGCGGGACTCTTCGCACCCGCGACGGTTCTCCCCTGCGGAACGACGCCACTGGACGTCGCCCTGGCGGACCTGGACCACGACGGGCGGCTCGACATCGTCACCGCGAACGCCGGATCGAACGACGCGTCCGTGCTGCTCGCGCGCCCGAACGGGTCCTTCGCGGCATCCGTCGAGCACCGCACGGCAGACCAGCCGCTCGCAGTGGAAACCGGCGACTTCGACGGCGACGGATTCGACGACCTCCTCGTCGCGGGCTACGCGAACGGCAAGGTCTCGTGCCTGCGCAACCGCGGGGACGGCGACTTCCACGGGAAGATCGACGCGCTGACTCCCGATGGGCCGCTGGCGCTCGCCGTGGGCGACTACGACGCGGACGGGAACCTGGACTACGTCTCTGCGGACACGTTCGCGAGCTCGCTGACGACGCACTTCGGCCTCGGCAACTGCGCGTTCGGTCGCGCGCCGGAGTTCGCGACCGGCGCGGCACCGGTCGGCATCGCGATCGCCGACCTGGACCTCGACGGTCGGATGGACGTTGTCACGGCGAATTCACAGGGGAACTCGGTGAGCGTGCTGCGCGGGACCGGCGTGGGCGCACTCGGAGCGCCCTCGACTCTGGCGGCCGGCGCCGCGCCCGAGAACGTGGCGATCGGCCAGCTCGACAACGACGGCTTCCCCGATCTCGTCGTGTCGAACACGGGCAACGCCACGCTGCGCGTGTACCGCAGCCTGGGCGCCGGGCTGTTCGCACCGGGAGTCGCCTACGCGACGGGCAACACTCCGCAGGGAGTCGTGATCGCCGACTACGACGGAGACGGCCGGCGGGACGTCGTCGTCGCCAACCAGGGCTCGAACACGGTCAGCCTGTTCCCCGGAGACGGCGCGGGAGCGCTCGGCCCGCGGACGAATCTGGCGACGGGCGCACAGCCGGTGGACGTCGCGCTGCGCGACGTGAGCGGCGACGGGATCGCGGACCTGATCGTCGTCGAGAACTTCGCGAACACCGTGTCGGTGTCGCTCGGCCTGGGCGGGGGCGCATTCGCTCCGCGTGTCCCGCATGCGCTCCTGCTGCGCCCGCGCAGCGTCGCGATCGGCGACGTGACCCACGACGGCATCGTCGACCTCGTCGTGACCGACTTCGGAGAGATCATCGGGCACAGTCTGAGCATCCTTCCCGGTCTCGGCGGCGGCGCGTTCGGTCCGCGGCAGGAAGTGTCCACGGGGTACGACCCGTACGACGTCGAACTCGCGGACTTGGATGGCGACGGCCTCCTCGACGCCGTGACCACGTGCAACTTCTCGCCGTTCGTCAGCGTCCTGCGCGGCGTGGTGGGTACCCCGCTCGGAGACCGCACCAATTACGGAGCAGGCGACCATCCGAGCGGGATCGGTATCGCTGATTTCGACGGCGACGGCCGGCTCGACGTCGCGGTAGCGAACACGGTGTCGAACAGCGTGACCCTCCTGTTGCAGTAGTTCGGCGACGCGCCGACGCGCGGGGCAGGTCGATGCGTGCAGTCAGGTCTGCTTCCGCGTCCCGCAGCCGGCGCGCATACTCCGGCGACAAGTGTCCCCAGAGATGCGAATGGGTGCGGGCACGGACCGCGATCGATCGGCCGCGCAGGTCGCGCTCGTCGTCGCGGCGGCGTTCGTCGTGTACGCGCTGCTCGCGGCCAGCTCGTCCTTCTGGGACCGCGACGAACCGCGCTTCGCGCAGGCCACCGTGGAGATGCTCGCGTCGCGAGACTGGATCGTCCCGACGTTCGACGGCGAGCTGCGCGCGGACAAGCCCATCCTCGTCTACTGGCTCATGGCTCCGGCGGTCGCGGCGCTCGGAGCGACAGGGCTCGCCGCGCGATCGGTCTCGATCCTCGCGGCCCTCGCCGCGCTGCTGCTCGTCGCGCACCTCGCGCGTCGGTGGATCGGCCGGACGTCGGCGCCGCTCGCGGCCGCGATCCTGGCGACATCGCCGCTCTTCCTGGTCGAGGGAACGCTCGCCACGACCGACGCGCTCCTCCTCGTGTTCGTCACCGGCGCCGTCGCGGCGTGGGCCGGCGGATTCGGCGGGAGGATCGACGTCGCGCGTGCGCTCGTCCTCGGGCTGTGCCTCGGCGGCGCGCAGCTCGCCAAGGGACCCGTCGGTCTGGCGCTGCCCGTGCTGGCGATCCTCGTCGCGCACGTCCTTCTGCGCCGCGCGCGCACGGAACCGCGGCCGCCGGTCGGACTGGGTCGCGCCCTCGCGGTCGCGGTGCCGATCGGGATCGCGCTGTTCCTCGCGTGGGCGATCCCGGCCAACGCGCGGACGGGCGGGGAGTTCCTGCGCCGCGGCCTGGGTCACCACGTCGTCGAGCGCGTCAGCACGCCGCTCGAGGGACACGGCGGCAACTTCTTCCTCGCGCTGCCGTTCTACCTGCCCGTGCTGATCGTCGGCTTCGCGCCGTGGAGCGCGTTCCTGCCGCTCGCCTGGGCGCGCGCGCGCAGCGACGTCGCCGGGCGCGGCACTTGGCTGCTCCTGCTCGGACTGTCCGCGTCGACCCTGGTCTTCATGACGCTGGTCGCCACGAAGTTGCCGCACTACGTGCTGCCGGCCTGGCCGGCGCTCTCGATCGCGGTCGCGGCGAGCCTGCGGCCGGGGTTCGCGGCGCCGCGTTGGGCGGTGCGCACGACTCTGATCGCGATCGTCGTCCTGGCAGCGGCCGAGGCCGCCGCGCTCGTCTACCTGCCCGCCGCGATCGGTCTCGAAGCGGATCGATGGAACTGCGCCGCGCCGATCCCCGCGCTCGTGATCGCCGCCTGGTTCGGAGCGCGCGCGGTGCTGCGCGGTCGCTGGGAGCGCGCGGCCTGGATCCTCGCGG
>JBGAOR010000043.1:0-34435 GCA_044221705.1 Planctomycetota bacterium | reverse complement strand
GCGATCGCGATCGCGCCGGCCGCGTAGACGCCCGCGCCGACGGCGAAGGCGGCGCCCCACGCGTCTCCGCGCGACATCCCGCGGCCGAGGACGTGCTCGCCCGGCGCGCGCTGAAGCTCGCCGGCGAGCGCGACGACCCCGCCGGTGACGAGGATGCGCCCCAGCCGGTAGCAGGCGTTGCGCACGCCGACGAACGCCTCCTGGTCGCGCTTCCCGAGCGCGAGCATGTAGTAGCCGTCGCAGGCGATGTCGTACGTCGCCGACGCGCAGGCCAGGACCGCGCAGACGAGGATCGTCCATTCCAGGTAGTCCGCGCGTCCGGCCGCGACCGCGAGCAGCGCGACCGCCGCGGCGACCGCGAACGAAGCGCCGACCAGCCAGCGCCGTTTCGTCCCGTAGAGGTCGACCAGCGGGCTCCACAGAGGCTTCAGCATCCACGGGAGCGTGAGGTCGCTGCTCCAGCGGCCGACGACCGACGGCGGGGCGCCCATCGCCGCGAGGAACGTGTTCGACGCGGCCTGCACGGCGAAATAGGGCATCCCCTGCAGGACGTACAGGCCGGGGACGAACGTCCAGGGCCGAGCCGGGCGAGTCGCGGTCGTCATGCGGGCGCGCGGAGCCTAGCAGCCGGCCGCGATGGACGGGCGAGCCACTCCGCCCGTACCCTGTTCGCCCCTCGGAACGGGATCCATGACCACAGAGACCGGAAGACGACTGCCGCGCGTCGTGATCGTCGGCCGGCCCAACGTGGGCAAGTCCACCCTCACGAACCGCATCTGCGGCAGCCGCGTGTCGATCGTCGAGCCGACGGCCGGCGTGACGCGCGACCGCGTGGCCGTGCCGGCCGAGCTGCGCACCGCGCGCGGGAAGCGCTGGATCGAGGTCGTCGACACCGGCGGCATCGGCATCGTGGACCGCGACGACCTCGAGGCGCTCGTCGAGGAGCAGATCCAGCGCGCGATCGCGACCGCGGACGTCGTCCTGTGGCTCGTCGACGCGCGCGAGGGCATCACGCCGCTCGACGAGGAGGTGTCGCGCCGCATGCGCGGGGTCCGGCGGCCGCTCATCCTGGTGGCCAACAAGGCCGAAGGCCGCTCGCGGCAGTGGGACGCCGGCGAGTTCCATCGCTTCGGCGTGTCTGACGGCCCGTACGCGATCAGCGCGCAGAACGGCGAGGGGCTCGAGGACCTCTACGAGCGCATCCTCGAGCTGCTCCCGCCCGAGGACGACGACGCCGAGCCCGCGCTGACGCCGGTCATGCGCCTCGCGGTGGTGGGCCAGCGCAACGCCGGCAAGTCCACGCTCATCAACCGCCTCGCGCAGGAGGAGCGCATGATCGTGTCCGAGATCCCGGGCACGACCCGCGACTCGGTCGACGTGCTGTTCGAGCGCGACGGCAAGGCGTTCGTCGCGATCGACACGGCCGGCGTGCGGCGCAAGCGCTCGATCCAGGACGCGATCGAGTTCTACTCCGACGCGCGCTCGCACCGTTCGATGCGCCGCGCCGACGTCGTCGTGCTGTTGTTCGACGTCACGAAGCCGATGGCGGGCATCGACAAGGACCTGGCGCGCTACTGCCTCGACCACCACAAGCCGGTGATCCTGGGCGCGAACAAGTGGGACCTGGCCACGGGCTACACGCCCGAGGACTTCCGCCGCTACATCGACGCGGAGCTGCCGCAGCTCGATTTCGCGCCCATCTCGTTCCTCTCGGCCAAGGACGGCAAGGGCGTCGACGAGACGCTGGACCTGGCGCTCGAGCTGTTCGACCAGGCGCAGCGGCGCGTCACGACGGGCGAGCTGAACCGCGTGCTCGAGAAGGCGTTCCAGGGCCGCGGGCCGTCGGCCGGCGGGCACGCGCTGCGGATCCGGTACGCGACGCAGGCGGAGGTCCGGCCGCCGACCTTCGTGCTGTTCGTCAACGACAAGACGCTGATGAACAAGGACTCGATCCGCTACCTGCAGAATCGGATCCGGGACGAGCTGCCGTTCCCCGAGATCCCGGTGCGGATCGTTCTCCGCGACCCGCAGCACATGACGGACGAGGACCAGCGATGAGCGCGAGCAGGGGAGGGACTTCGGGCGGACTCCAAACGGGGAGTCGGCGGACTGTCGGTCGCAATACCCGTGCGCTCCGCTTCGCTCCGCTGTTCGCGCTCGCGCTGCTCGTCACGGGAGCCTGCACGAGTTCTGGCTCGCGCGAAGGCGACTGGGCCGAAGCCGACTTCAACGTCGCCAGCGAGCGCGTCCTGCGCCAGGTCGCCACGCTGGCCCTCGAGAAGAACGGGTTCCCGCCCGGGACCGAGGAGGTCGGCGCGAAGTCGACGGTCTCGTCGGGCTGGCGCGTCGAGCTGCAGCCGTTCAAGGGCGACGGCACGCGCTCCAAGGCGCACGTCCAGTACGAGGAGAAGGGCGCCGCGCAGTGGCACGTCTACGTGCGCGTCGAGAAGGAGACCAACGAGGAGCTGGCCAAGCCCCTCGAGCTGGCGCGGGCGAAGTGGGAGTCGGCTCCCGACGACCGCGACGCGGCGGCGCGGATCGTGCGCTACATGCAGACCGTGTTCGGCCGCGAGTTCCAGATGGGCCCGAAGAACAACCCGGCGGCGATGGGACCGGCCGGAGGCGGCTGATCTCGATTCGCGGGGGCTTCCGCGCGGCCGGACCTCGGGGGAAGAAGCCGCGTTCAGCCCGGGAGGCTCGCCCTGCCGATAGGAACGGATCGCCGGCCCCCCCGGCAGCGCATGTCGAGAGTCCCCCCGATCGCCGCGGATCTGCCCGGAGCCGCCGTCTCCGGCGCGAGCCGGCTCTCCGCCTCCGCGCGCGCGCTCGCGCACGACTTCGGTCCGCTCGCGGTCGCGCTCGCCGGCGGCGCGCTGATCGGCGCCGCGTCGACGGGGGCGTTCCCGGCCGGAGTCGCGGCGCAGGAGCTCGCGCTGGTCGTGCTCGTCGCCGGCGCGACGTCCGCCGCCATCCTGCCGCGCGAGTCGGCCGTGTCGACGCGCGGCGGCAGCGCGAGCCTGCCGCAGATCCAGGCCGCGATCTCGGCCCAGCGCGTCTTCGCGCTCTTCGCTGTCGTCGCCGTCGCGGCGTCGGCCGCGATCCACGGCCTGCGCGCGGATCTCGCCTGGGCGCCGCTCGTCCTGGCCTTGCAGGCCGTGCTGGCCGCGGGCCTCGGCTTCTTCGCGACGGCGCTCGCGCGCACCGCGGTGGGCCGATTCCTCCCGGCGCGCGTGCTCGTGCCCGCCTGGGTCCTGGCCTCGCCCGGCGCCTGGCTCGTCCACGCGCCCGCGGCGGAGTCGGCACCGGCCTGGAACCCGCTCCATCACCTCGTCGCGGCGTGGCGTGCCATCCTCCTGCCCGGCGTCGGCACGAGCGATCCGATCGGCGAGGCCGTGCTCGCGCTCGCGCCGGCCGCGCTCGCGTTCGTGGTCCTGGGCTTCGCGGCCCTCGCGGCGTCCGAGCCCGAGCAGGCCGACCGGCGCGCGTGAGACGGCCCGCCCCTTCCCAAAGCCCGTCCTCCGCCCGATCCTCTCCGCCCTTGTCCGCCCCCTCGAAGATGCCCGGCGACGAGCGCGTCGAGACGGCCGACCTCGCCGGGCCGGTCTTGGCGTTCGCCGCGGACCCCGAGTCCGCGACCGCGGCGTTCGGACCGATCCTCGCGGAGCTCGCCGCGCGCGGGATCCGCGTCCATGCGGTGCTCGCCGGCGCGGAGGACGATGCGGCGCGCACGCGCCTCCGCGGGCTCGGCGCGCACGCGCTGCGTTTCCTCGCGTCGCCCGGCGGCCGTCCCGAGAGCGACGAGACGCTCGTCGCGCGCCTGCGCCAGATCGCCGCGGAGGTCGCGCCGGCCGCCGTGATCGGCGCGTCCGGCGCGAACGTGCGCGACCGGGCCTGTCTGCTGGCGCTGGCGTCGGCGGTCGCGAACGGGCCGAGCGCGCGTTCGTCGCGTGCGCCGGCAGCCAGGCCGTGCGCCGCGCGTCGAGCTCCGCCGCGCTCTCGATCGCGCGCCCCGAACGCGACCCCGCCGCGCCGCGCACGACCGCCGTCGTCTCGACCTGGAACAAGAAGGAGGACCTGCGCGCGAACATCGAGTCCCTGCGCGCGCAGGTGCTGCCCTTCGACGACATCGTCGTGGTCGACAACGCGAGCCGCGACGGCACGCCGGCGATGCTCGCGGCCGAGTTCCCCGAGGTGCGCCGCATCGTGATGCCGCACGATCGCTACGGCGCGTGCGAGACGTTCAACATCGGGTTCGCGTCGGTCCACACGGAGCTCACGGCGATCCTCGACGACGACATCGTCATGCCGCCGGACTGGCTCGAGAAGGCCACGCGGCGGCTCCAGCGCGAGCCGGCGACGACCGCGATCGTCTCGACGCAGGTGATCGAGCCGGGCACGCCCGCGAGCTACCTGGCGTCGAAAGCCGTCAACGAGGAGCGCTACATGTCCACGTTCCGCGGCTGCGCGTCGCTGGCGCGCTCGGCCGCGTTGAAGGAGGCCGGCTACTACGACGTGCGGCTCTTCATCTACGGCAACGAGCGCGACCTCACCTGCCGTCTCCTGAACCTGGGGTACCGCGTGCTGCAGTTCCCGGGCTGCTTCGTGCACCACAAGACGCCGTTCGGCATCAAGATGGGCAAGCGCAGCCTGTACTTCCACGCGCGCAACGCGTGGCTCTCGATGTTCAAGTACGCGCCGGCGGGGGACCTCGTGCGCATGCCCTGGCTCGTCGTGTCCAAGGTGCTCCTCCGCGGACGCGCGAAGGAGGCCGAGGGCACGGTCACCGACGCCACCGGCACCATCGGCATCGGACGCTCGCTGCGCGAGACCCCGGGCGCGTGGTGGATCCTGCTGAAGGCCGGCGGCAACGTGCTGCTCAACGTGCCCTACTGTCTCAAGCACCGCGCGCCCTGCCGCGCGCCGGACTTCGAGCTGCCGCTTCACTGACGTGGGCACCGAAGCCGCGCGCTCGATGGCGAACTCCGGCCTCGGGCCGGTGTCGGTCGTCGTCGTCAACTACGAGGGCGCGGCGTACCTCGACGAGTGCCTGGGCGCCGTGCGCGCGCTGGCCGGTTCCGTCGACGAGGTGATCGTCGTCGACAACGCGTCGAAGGACGCGAGCGTCGCGATCGTGCGCGAGCGCTTCCCCGACGTGCGCGTGATCGCGATGGAGCGCAACGACGGCCCGTGTCCGGCGCGCAACGCCGGGATGCGCGCGGCGCGCAACCGCTGGGTGCTGGCACTCGACAACGACGCCGTCGTGCAGGCCGACACGCTGGCGAAGCTCGCCGCCGCGGCCGCGTCGGACCCGCGCATCGCGATCGCGCAGCCGCGCAGCGTCTTCGCGACCGAACCGGGGCGCGTGCACTACGACGGCGGCGCGTTCCACTATGCCGGGCTCATCGCGCTGCGCAATTTCTACCGCCCGCTCGCGTCGGCGGAGGGGCGCGGCACGGTCGACGTCGATTGCGCGGTGGCCGTCGCGCTGCTCGTGGACCGCGACGTGCTGCTGGCCGCGGGCGGGTACGACGAGACGATGTTCATCCTGTTCGAGGACCTGGACCTGTCGTATCGCCTGCGCGCGACCGGGGCCCGCATCGTGTCCGTCGAGGACGCGCTCGTGCTGCACAAGGGCGGCACGCCGGGGATCAGCTTCCGCGAGGGCCCGCGCTATCCGGGCTCGCGCGTGTTCTTCCACTCGCGCAATCGCTGGACCTTCGTGGCGAAGTGCTACCGCGCGCGGACGATCGCCGTCGCGCTGCCCGGGTTGTTCGTCTACGAGGCCGCCTGGTTCGGTTTCGCGCTCGTCCACGGCCACGCCCGCGACTGGTGGCGCGGCAAGCGCGCGTTCCTCGCGCTGCGCGACCGGCGGCGCGCGGACCGCGCGCGCTTCCAGTCCGCGCGCACGCGGCCCGATCGCGCGCTGCTGGTCGGCGGTCCGCTGACGATCACGCCGGCGCTCAAGGCCGCGGGGATCCGTGGCGCGCTCGACGGATTCCTGGGCGCGACCCTGCGCGCGTGGTGGTGGATCGCGCGCCCGTTCGCGGGCTGACCCGCGATCACACGTCGCCTTCGCTCCAGCGCTTCAGCACCCCGACGTCGGCGGGCGAGAGCTTGGCGTCCGCGTGCATCCACAGGTACGGACCGAGCGGCATCTCGCCCTCCTCGATCTCCTCGACGACGGAGCCGGCCTTCGAATCGCGCTTCCCTTGCGGCATGTCGCCCCAGTGCGAGAAGTTCAGCTCGCGGCGACCCTCGTCCACGTCGTGGACGACGAGCCACGACACGGGCGCGACGTAGGCGTACCAGGGCCAACGCGACTCGTTCGAGTGGCAGTCGAAGCACGAGCGGCGCAGGATCGCGAGCACCTCGGGCGGCGCCTCGATGCTCTTCGTGACGGCCGGATTCGTGCGCCCGGCGGGGACGAACTGGATCGCCAGGAACAGGACGGCGAGGACGACGACGATGCGGAGGATCCAGCGCTTCATGCGGGGGATCCTAGTGTTCCCGGTCGGGGGAAGTAGAGCCCGATCCGGTCCCGGACGCCGCCCGCGGCGCTGAACGCGGTTCCGCCCTCGGATGCGCGCGATCGCGACCGTGGAGCGCGTCGGCGATCGGTTACGCTGCCCGACCGCCCGTGCGCATCCTACTCGTCAGCCACAACGTCCCGCCCCACGGGAACGCCGGGACCGAGACCTACACGGCGGATCTGGCGCGCGAGCTCGCGCGGCGCGGCCACGCCGTCGCCGTCTTCGCCGCGCGGAAGGACATCCGGCGCAAGGACGGGCGCGTGCTCGTGCGACGCGACGGCGCGGTCGAGATCCGCGAGATCGTCAACAACCTCTACCACGCGCACTTCCGCGGGACGTGGGAGAACGAGCGCGTCGAACGCGCCTTCGCGGAGCTGCTCGCCGCGCACCGGCCCGACGTCGTGCACGTGCAGCACCTCATGTACCTGTCCGCCGGCTGCGTCGGGCTCGCGCGCGAGTCCGGCGCGCGCGTCGTGTACACGCTGCACGACTACTGGCTGACGTGCGCGCGCCTCGGCCAGCGCGTGCACTCCGACGGCGGCTTGTGCCACACGGTGGACTTCGCGCGCTGCGGCACGTGCCTCGTCGACCATCCCTGGACCCAGCCGTGGGCGGCGCGCGCCGCGGGGCCGGTGATCGCGGCGCTGCACGAGACGACGGGCATCGATCTGGCCGAGACGGCGCGGCGCGTGCGGCTCTGGTTCGGACCCAGGCCGGCGGCGACGCAGCCTTCGGCGCCGATTCCGGCCTCGGGCGCGACGAATCCGCCGGGCGGCGAGCTCGAAGCGGCTCCGCCCGCGGCGGCGCGCGTCGCTGCCGCGAGTCCGGCCCCGCCGCAGGTCGGATCGACGGCCGGCCCCGCGGATCCTGCCGCGCGCGAGCTGGCGGAGCAGGCCGCGCAGCGCTGGCGCGAGCTGCGCGAGCGCGTCGGCGCGAACGTGGACCTCTTCCTCGCGCCGAGCCGGTTCCTGCGCGACCGCTTCGTCTCCGAGTGGGGGATCGAGCCGGAGCGCGTCGAATGGCTGCGTTTCGGCTTCGACCGCGCGCAGTTCTCGGGGCCGCGCCCGCCGTCGCCCGACGGACGGCTGCGGATCGGATTCCTGGGAACGCTCGTGCCGCTCAAGGGTCCGCACGTCCTGCTCGAGGCCTGGCGCCGCGTCCCCGCCGCGATCCGCGCTCGCGGCCGGCTCGTGCTGCACGGGCCGGCGCGCCACGGCCCCGCGTACCAGGAGCACCTGCTCGAGCTCGCGCGCGCGAGCGGCGCCGAGATCCCCGGGCCGTTGAGCCGCGCCGAGGTGCCGTCGTTCCTCCTCGCGACCGACCTGCTCGTGGTGCCGAGCCTGTGGTTCGAGAACTCGCCCCTCGCGATCCAGGAGGCGATGGCCTGCCGCACGCCGCTCCTCGTCTCCGACCTGGGCGGCATGGCCGAGCTGGTCGTGCCCGGCCAGAACGGCCTGCGCTTCCCCGCGGGCGACGTCGACGCGCTGTCGGCGATCCTCGTGCGCGCCCTGGAAGGACGCGCGGGACTCGCCGGTCTGTACGCCGGCAGCGCCGACCTGCAGTCGTTCGAGGAGCACGTCGACGCCGTGATCGAGCGCTACGAGCGGAAGGGAGCGCGGCCGTGAAGGTCCTCGTCGTCGCCGGGGACTCGGCCGGTCAGCGCGACGACGCGTCGAGGCTCGCGCGCGGGATCGCCGCGGCCGGATCGAGGGCCTCCGTGCTCGCCGCGATGCGTGGCGACGGCGAGCCGCGCATCGAGCGCGAGGGCGGCGTGCTCCGACTCGTGCGGACGGACGCCGCGCCGGATCACTGGCAGCGATCGCGCTCCGCGGCCGCGTCCGCGCTCGTGCGCGGCGTGCTGCGCGAGGAAGCGCCCGATCTCGTCCACGTGCTCGGTTGGCGCGGGCTGACACGCGACCTCGTCGCGCTGTCGGGCGCGGCCGGCATCCGCGCCGTGGTCACGATCTCGGACGCCTGGTTCGGCTGCCTCGTCGGTGATCGCGTGCGCCGCGACGCGCCCGAGGATCCGTGCACGCGGACGCTCGGGCCGTCGCCGTGTCTCGCCTGCGCGGAATCGGCCGCGGGGCGCACGCCCTGGGTTCCGATCGAGGCGCGCTACCTGGCCGTCGCGGAGCGCCTGCGCGACACGTCGAACGAGATCGCGCTGGCGCGACACGTCTTCGCGGCCGATCCGCTCTGCGCGGAAGCAGGCCCCGAGGATCTCGTGCGGCGCGCGCTGGCTCTTCCGCTCCCCAGCGCGAGGTTCACGCGGGTCGCCGACACGGGTGACGCCGCCGCGCACCTCCCCGGATACGAGGCCGCGCTCGGGACGGAGCCTCCGCCGGCCGCCGGCCGGACGCCCGCCTGGTGGGAGGAGCGCATGCAGGCGGAGGCCGAACGCGCCTGGGACGAATCGTTCCGCCGCGCGAGCGAGGAGCCGCGATGAGGCACGCCGAATTCCCGACCGGCCTGTTGCTCGTGCTCGCGGCGGTCGCGTGCGCCGCGCCGACCGAATCGAAGAAGCCCGCGGGCGACGCGCGCGTCGTGCCTCTCGGCGAGTTGCCCGCTTCGTACCGCACGGCCTGGTCCGCCTGGCAGAAGGGCGACGCGGCGTTCGAGCTCGAGCGCGCCGGAGTCGAACGCGATCCGGCGCTGACGCGCTTCGTCGTCGACAACCTCGTGCGCGAGATGGTGCGCTCCTACGACCGCTCCGGTTTCGCACGACCGGGGGGCGAACCGGGCAGGTTCGAGCGCGCGCAGGCCGACCTCGTCGCCTTCGCGCCGGTCTCCGCGCCCGTGCTGGCGGAGCTCCTGCGTCCTCCCGACGGCATCGTCGCGTTCCTCGCGGCCGACCGGCTCGCGGCGATCGGCGCCGCATCCGTGCCCTTCGTCACGCCGCTGCTCGCGGCGGAGCGCGGCGAGACGCGTCGCCGCGCGGCGGAGCTCCTCGGCCGGCTGCCCCACATCGGCGAAGCCGAGATCGAGGTGCAGAAGCTGCTCGCCGATCGCGTCGAGCACGATCCCGAGTGGCCGGTTCGCGCGGAGGCCGCACGGGCCCTCGGCGCCCGCGGCAGCCGGCACGATCACAAGGGGTATGCGGCGGGAGTCCTTCTGCGCGCGCTGCGGGATGCGGACCCCGCCGTCGGGACGAGCGCCGCCGTCGGCCTCGAGACGCTGGGGGAACGCGGCGCTCTTCCGCGGCTCGTCGAGGGCCTGGCCCACGCCGCGGACGACGGACAGGTGGCCCTGGTCCAGGCGATCGAGCACGCCCTCGGGGTGCTCGCCGGGGACACGAAACGGCGCTCCCTCGCCGAGTGGCGTGCGTTCGCCCGCCCCTGACCGGAGCCATCCCCGGCCGACGCTCGGGCGGGTCCGCGACCAGCCCAGCCCGGTCATTGACTTGGGTTCCAGGAAGCTGCATACCGCGTCGATGTCCGGCACACCCTCCCGATTCCACTTGCCATGACCGATTGGACCTTCCGGCGGCGCCTGCACGAGTGCGAGGCCTGCGCGAAGCGCTTCGAGGAGGGCGAGCGGCACGCGTCATCCCTCGTGATCGTCGGCGAGGCGCTGACGCGCGAGGACGTCTGCGCCGGGTGCTGGCTCGGCCGCGCGGGGCGCGAGGAGCTGTTCCACTGGTTCACCCGGCATCGCGCGGGCAAGCGCGGTCTCCAACTCGACCTGGGGACGCTCGAGGCGCTGTTCGTGCGCCTCGAGGGGCGGCCCGAGCCGCGCGTGCGCGAGATGCGCTACCTCCTGGCCCTCCTGCTCCTGCGCAAGCGCCGCATCAAGGTCGATCGCATCCTGCGCGACGCCGAGGGCGAGTCGATGCTCGTCCACCGGCCGCGACGCAAGGAGTCGTTCCGCGTCTTCGTGTTCGACTTCAGCCCGGAGCGCATGCAGGCGCTGCGCGCCGACCTCGTGCTGCTCCTCGAGGGCGCCGAGCCTTCGCAACGCGAGGGCGAATCGTCGCCCGACTCGGGCTCCGGCGAGCCCGGGGACGAGGGAGAGAGCGCCAGTTCCGCCCGATCGGGCTCGCGATCGCGCGCGCCGCGGCGCGCCACGAACTCGATTCCGACGCAGCGCCCGCCGCGCTGGCCGCCGCCGGCTGACGAGTCACGCGGACGGGACAAGCGGCAGGCTCAAGAAATCTTGTGTTCGTCCCAGAAATGGGAAGGCTGCCGTGGGGCTGGGACGCTCGCCAGGATCTTGACCGGACCACCACAATCCCTGGGGGGTGTTCCTGACTGACAACGCGATGGCTGGGTCCGGCCCCCACAGGCCGGCCGCCCAAGGGCCTGAGTTCGGCCCCTCGGGAGCACGCACCCGCGGCGGGATGCCCAGGAGGCCATAGACAGCCGCGAAGTGGCAGTGGAGGATGCCTTCGTGGTGGTCGGTGGCAACAGGTGGGAGCGCTCCCGTCCGCGGACGGGTGCCGGTGGGGGGCCGAACCGTGTTCCACGGTGAGTCCGCCCACACCCTCGATGCCAAGTTCCGCTTGGTCGTCCCCAAGCGGATCTCGGACCACCTCGGTCGCGGCGGCGAGGGTCAGAAGACCTGCGTCCTCACCCGCGGTCAGGACCGCTGCATCTACCTGTTCTCGAAGGAGGGGTTCGAACGCGCGATGTCGTCGCTGCGCCTCGCTCCCTTCAGTGGCGAAGACCAACGCGCCGTGTCGCGCGTGTTCCTCGCCAACACCTTCGAACTCGAACTCGATGGTTCGGGCCGCGTGCTCGTGCCTGAAAAGCTGCGCTCCCAGCTCGGTGACGAGCGCGAGCTCGTCGTGATCGGCAACAACGATCACGCCGAGATCTGGGGCAAGCAGACGTGGGAGCAATACCAATCGCGCAACGAAGGTCTCCTGGATCGCATCGATCGGATCCTGGGAGGCCAAGGGGGAGCAACCTGACCGGCGTCGGGCTTGCGGAGGGAGGGGGGAAGTGTTCGACACGGAGACGGAGGAGAACGCTGTGCACGGAGCGCCCGGGGGGGAGTCTCCGTTGCACGTGCCTGTGCTCGCCGATTCCGTGGTCGGGCTCCTCCGCAGCCTGACGCCCGGTCTCCTTCCGGGTTGGATCGTCGACGGGACGGTCGGACTCGGCGGGCACGCGGAACGCGTGCTCGAGGCCCCGCCCGAGACGAAGGTCCTCGGCGGATCGCGACCCGCGCGCTCGAGCTCGCGGGTCGCCGGCTCGCGCGCTTCGGGGATCGCGTGCGGCCTGTGAAGGCGCGCCACAGCGAGCTCGGGCGCATCGTCCGCGAGGAGCTGGCGTGCGCCCCGCGGCCTTCCTGTTCGACCTCGGCGTGTCCTCGATGCAACTGGACGAGGCCGAGCGCGGCTTCAGCTTCCAGTCCGACGGACCGCTCGACATGCGCATGGATCCCGGCCTCGACCGCACGGCGGCCGACATCGAACCACTGGGACGAGCGCGACCTCGCCGACCTCTTCTACTACGAGGGTGGCGAGACCTGCCTGCGCGCCGCGGCGCGCGCCATCGTCGAATCGCGCCGTCGCGCGCCGTTCCTGCGCACGGGCGCGCTGGCCGACTGCATCGCGCGCGCGTTCGGCGGCCAGTCCGGCAAGATCCACCCGGCGACGCTCGTCTTCCAGGCGCTGCGCCGCGCCGTGAACCAGGAAGGCGAGGAACTCGCCGCGGCCCTGTCGACCGCCGAGCGCGAGCTCGCGGACGGCGGCCGCCTGCTCGTCATCACGTTCCACTCGGGCGAGGACTCCGTCGTGAAGCGTCACCTGGCCGCGCTCGCGCGCGCCGGTCGTTTCGAGTTGCTCACGAAGAAGCCGATCGAAGCCGACCCGGCGGAGCGCCGCGCCAACCCGCGTTCGCGCTCGGCGAAGCTGCGCGCCGCGGTGCGCACGCGCGGCGGGGATCACGGCGAGGCACCGATCGAAGTTCCGCTCGCGCGGGAGGGCCGCCCGTGACCCGCGGCGTGCTCGTCACGGCCCTGCTCGGCGCTTCGCTCGCGCTGGGGCTCCTCACGGCGATCGTGCAGTCGCACAACCGCGGCGAGGGCGCGCGGCTCGACGCCTTGCGCGAGGACTGCCTGCTGCTGGAGGCCGTCCACGGCGCGCAGCGCGCGGCGATCCTGGAGGCCGATCATGGACCGCTCCCGCGCCTTCCCGACGAGACCGAGGCGCGCAAGAAGAACGCGCAGCGCGCGCGAGGTGCCCAGTGAGCGAGCGCGCGAATCCGACCGTCCAGCCCGCCCAGCCGCGCGTCGGCTTGCGTCCGGGGCTCGTGTTCCTCTCGATCGGCGGGATCCTGGCGCTCGTCGCCGCCCGCACCGGGATGATCGCGCTCGCCTCGGAGGGCGAGCAGCCCGCGAACCTGCGCCGGTTGCCGGTGCTGCCCGCCGCGTTCGAGCTGTGCGACGCCGGCGGCGTGCCGATGGCCGGATCCGCCGAGTACATCGAGCTCGTCATGTCGCCCAACGCGATGTGGCAGGCGCACACGCCCGGCCCGATGGCGCGCGCGCTCGCGGCTGCCCTGGGCGTGCCGGGGGAAGCGCACGACCTGCTCGAGCGCATGCTGCCTGAGGACGCGCGCGACGGCTGGATCACGTGCAACCGCGAGCCGCTCGTCCTCGACGCCCGCGCCGCCGGACGCGTGCAGGCCTGGATCGCGGGCGCCGTGTTCGACCCCGAGAAGCCGGCCGTGCCCATGCAGGGCTTCGCGCTCGTCCAGGGCGCGCAGCCGGGCGAGTTCCGCGTCGCGTGGCACCCCGAGACGGCCCTGTCCGAAGCCGAGCGCGCGCGCCACGGCTTCGAGCGTCCGCGCGACTGGTCGCGGCGTCTCGGCGACGGGCTGTTGGCCGCGGTGCGCGGGGAGAAGCTCCCGGGAGCCGACGTCGCCGAGGACACCGAAGAGGCGCGCAACAAGGCGCGCGAACAGGTGTGGCGCGCGCTGATCCCGACGCAGTTCCGCGTGGTGAGGAAGGACGTCCCGCCCGCGGCCGCCCCGGCGCTCGCCGCGGTGCTGAAGGACGAGCGCGTGCAGCCCCTGCAGATGGAGCTGCGCCGCAACGCGCGCCGCGTGTATCCCGTCCAGGGCCGCGAGCGCGGCGCGTCCACGCCGCTCGCCGTGCTGGGCCGCTGGAGCACCTTCGAACCGGACGACGCGCGCGCCGCGGCGATCCGCCGTCTGGGGCTGGATCCGGACGACGCCCAGTGGGACGAAGCCGACCGCGCGGCGCTCTCCGAGCTGACGGACGCGCTCGTCTACCAACCCAGCCCGACCAGCGGGCTCGAGCTGCTCTCCTGGAACATCCTGGCGCAGCCCGACTTCGCCTGGATCGGCCGCCGCGGCGAGGAGTACACGTTCCTCTCGAACCAGGCGCCGCGCCGCCCGCTGCACCGCTACTTCCAGGAGCTCGTGCCCGGCGATCCGACGCCGCGCGTGATCACGACGATCGAGATCGGGCTGCAGCGCCGCGTGCGCCAGCTGCTCGAGGCGACCGTCGCGCGCCACAAGCCCGCGCTCGCGCAGGCGATCGTCGTCGACGTCGCGACCGGCGACGTGCTGGCGGTCGACGCGATCGACGTGTATGGCATCGGCGGGTTCGTGCCCACGATGCACACGTTCACGCCCGGTTCGACGTTGAAGGTCGCGGTCATGGCCAGCGCGCTGGACGAAGGCGTGATCACGCCGGAGACGCGCTTCGACTCGCAGAACGGCAAGTTCCGCATCGAGGGGCGCGCGATCGGCGAGGCCGAGGGCGGCGACGACAAGGGCGTCGTCACGGCCGCGGAGGGCCTGGCCTACTCGATCAACGCCGTGCTCGTGCAGATCGGCACGCGCATGACGGACGTCGCGTTCCACGGCCACCTCGCCGGGCTCGGCTACGGACGCGCCCCCGGCGCGGGCTTCGGGAACGAGCGCCGCGGGCTCTTCGCCTCGCCGCCCTGGAAGAAGAAGTTCACGCAGGCTTCCGTCTCGTTCGGCCACGAGATCTCGGTCACGCTCTGGCAGCACGCCCAGGCGCTCGCGACCGTGATGCGCGGCGGCCACTTCCGCCCGCTGCGGACCGTGAAGGCCGTCGAGTGGAACGGCCGGCGCCAGGAGCTGCCGCTGGTCGAGGACCACCCGCTGCAGGCCCACGACCCGCTGGGCAGCCAGGCCTGCGCGCAGGTCCGCGACATGATGCGCCTCGGGGCGACGATCGGCACCGGCCGCGACGTCTGCAAGCCGCTGCGCGACATCGTCGACGTCGGCACGAAGACGGGCACGGCGCAGAAGGTCGGCGGCGAGCTGTGCCTGCACCTCGAGCTCCAGCACAACCTCGCGCACGGCTGCAAGGGGGCCAAGGCCTGCCGACAAGAGCTCGCGCGCAGCGGCAAGCCGCCGCACGCGCGCTGCTACACGAGCTCGATCTGCGCCGTCGGCCGGCTGAAGGAAGGCGGACGCGAGGTCATGGTCCTCGTCGTCGTCGACGAGCCGCGCAGCAACGTGCACTTCGGTTCGCAGGTCGCCGGTCCGGCCGGCATCGGCATCCTCCAGGAGGCGCTGGGCCTGACGCACCTCGGCGACGCGTCGATCGAGGTCGGCGACGAGGGCTTCCACGCGATCGAGGCCGCCGCGAAGAACGGCGCGGATCCCGATTCCGGCGACCAGCCCTGGGCGGAGGAACACGATGCGCCTCGCTGAGCTCGTCGCGAACTCCGGGGGGACGCTCGCGGGCGGAGCGCGCGGTGACGCGCGCGTCGCCGGCGTCCACCTGGACAGCCGGCGCGTGAGCTCCGGCGACCTGTTCTGCGCGCTGTCCGGTTCGCGCGAGGACGGCGCGCGCTTCGCGGCCGACGCGGTGCGCCGCGGCGCCGTCGCGGTCCTCGCCGACCGCGAACTCGACGTGCCGCCCGGCACCGCGCTGTGGATCCACCCCGAAGCCCGCCGCGTCGTCGGCGTCGCGGCGGCGAGCGTCCTCGGCGATCCCGCGCGCGGCATGTTCGTCGCCGGCGTCACCGGCACGAACGGCAAGACGACGACGGCGCACCTCGCCGGTCACCTCCTGCGCGTCGCCGGCCGCCGGCCCGCCGTGCTCGGGACGGCGGGCAACCGGCTCGCCGACGGTCAGCTCGTGCCGGCCACGCACACGACGCCCGACGCGCCCGAGCTGCAACGCCTGATCGCGCGCCACCGGGAACTCGGCGGCGATGCGCTCGCGATGGAGGTCAGCTCGCACGCGCTCGACCAGGAGCGCACGGCCGGCCTCGACTTCGACGTCGCGATCTTCACGAACCTCACCCGCGATCACCTCGACTACCACGGGGACCTCGAGTCCTACGCCCGCGCGAAGCAGCGACTGTTCGAGTCGCTGCGCCCGGGATCCACGGCGGTGGTGAACGCCGACGAACCGGCCTCGGAACGGATGTCCGCCGCAGCGCGCGTGCGGAACGCCGAGGTCGTGACCTACAGCGCACGCCTGCGTGGCGATCTCTGCGCCTCCCAACTTCGCTCCAGCTTGCGCGGTACGCACCTGATCCTGCATGGGATGGGGATCTCGCGGACCAGGCTGTGGCTCCCGTTGGCTGGGCGATTCAACGTGGAGAACGCATTGGCCGCCGCCGCGTGTGCGCTCGTGTCGGGGGCGAGTCCCTCCAGCATCCTGGAGGGACTCGCCAACGCGCCCAGCGCGCCCGGTCGGCTCGAGGTCGTGCCGACGAACGGCCGCGGCTTCACCGTGCTCGTCGACTACGCGCACAGCGAGGACGCGCTCGAGAACGTGTGCCGCACGCTGCGCCAATCGCTCGAGGCCCACGACGCGGGCGAACCCGCTGTCGCCCCGCCGAGCGCCGCGAACGGCCGCCTCATCGTCGTCTTCGGCGCCGGCGGCGACCGCGACAAGGGCAAGCGCGCGCCGATGGGCCGCGTGGTGAACGACCTCGCCGATCTGGCGATCGTGACCAGCGACAACCCGCGCAGCGAGGATCCCGCGGCGATCCTGACCGAGATCGTGGCCGGCATGGAGCCCGCGCGCGCGCGGCGCATCGTCGAGTCGGACCGGCGCCGCGCGATCGAGATCGCCTGCGGCGAGGCCCGGACCGGCGACGTGGTCCTCATCGCCGGCAAGGGCCACGAGACGACGCAGACCATCGGGACACGAGTCCATTCCTTCGACGACCGCGCCGTGGCGCGGGAGGTGCTCGCATGAACGCATTCCGCGTCTCCGACGTGCTGGCCGCGACCCGTGCGATCCTCGCGGCCGGCGATCCGCGCCGCCTGTGCTCCGGCGTCAGCACGGACACGCGCAGCCTGCAGGCCGGCGAGCTGTTCTTCGCGCTGCGCGGTCCGAGCCACGACGGCAACCGCTTCGCGCGCGAAGCCAGCGAGAAGGGCGCGGCCGGCATCGTCCTGTGCGGCGAGGCCGGACGCGTTCCGCCCGAGGTCGCGCTCGTGGGCCGCGACGTTCCCGTCCTCCTGCACCCCGATCCGCGGGCGCTGCTCGCGGACCTCGCGCGCTGGCACCGCGCGCGGATCCCGGCGCGCGTGATCGGCGTCACGGGCTCGTGCGGGAAGACGACGACGAAGAACATCCTGGTCGAGCTGCTCGGCTCGCGCATGACCACGGTCGGCTCGCCGAACTCGTTCAACAACGACATCGGCGTGCCGCTCACGCTGTTCCTGGCCGACGACGCGACCGAAGCGCTGGTCGTCGAGATCGGCACGAACGGCCCGGGCGAGATCGCGAACCTGGCCTCGATCGCGCAACCCGACGCCGGCATCGTCACGACCGTCGGCGCCGCGCACCTCGAGGGCCTCGGCTCCGTCGAGGGCGTCGCGGCCGAGAAGTCGGCGCTGGTCGAGTCGATCCCCGAGGACGGGTTCTGCGTGCTGAACGCGGACAACCCGTGGACGCGCTCGATGCGGCGCCGCGCGCGCTGCCGCGTCCTGACCTTCAGCCTCGACGGCGAGGGCGACCTCGACGCGCGCGACGTGTGGTTCCACCCGGGCGGGACGACGTTCCGCCTCGAGGGCCGCGAGATCACGTCGCCGCTGCTCGGGCTGCACAACGTGCAGAACCTGCTGGCCGCGCTGGCCGCGTGCCGCGGGCTCGGCCTCGAGATCGAGGAGGTCCTGCCGGCCGTTTCGCGCCTGCGCGCGGGCCGCGGACGTCTCGACCGCATCCAGTGCGGGCGCTACACGCTCATCGACGACAGCTACAACGCCAACCCCGAGTCGGCGCGCGCCAGCGTGCGCACGCTGGCCGGCCTGCACGGGCATCGCCGCCGCGTGCTGGTGCTGGGCGACATGCTCGAGCTCGGGCCGCTCGCGCCGGAGCTGCACCACGAGATCGGCGTCGAGGCCGCGCGGAGCGGCATCGACCTGCTGGTCCTCGTGGGCGAGCTGACCCGCGCGACCGCCGCCGGCGCGCTCAGCGAGGGGATGTCCGCGCACAAGGTCGTCCACGTCGCGGACACCGACGAGGCGATCGCCTCCGTGCCGCGCGTCCTCGACACCGGCGACGTGGTGCTCGTGAAGGGCAGCCGGCGCACGGGGCTCGACCGGCTCGTGAAGGAACTCGTCGAGCGCGAGCTCGCCGCCACGGGGAACGCAGCCTGATGTTCCCCGGCATCTTCGACGACGTCCTGGGAGTGCAGCTCTTCGGGTACATCTCCTTCCGCATGGCGATGGCCGCGCTGACGGCCTTCGCGTTGGCGATCGTGTTCGGCAAGCCGACCATCGCGTGGCTCTCGGCGCGCAAGGTGCGCGAGGGCGTCAAGGGCGACTCGGCCGAACTCGACGCGGTCACGCAGAAGAGCGGCAAGCGCGACACGCCGACGATGGGCGGCAGCTTCCTCGTCGCGTCGCTCCTGGCCTCGGTCGTCCTGTGGGGCCGCCTCGACAACATCCACGTCGTCCTCGCGATCCTCTTGACGCTGGGGCTCGCGGCGACGGGTTTCGTCGACGATTTCCGCAAGCTGACCGTCCTGAAGTCGAAGGGCCTCTCGCCGCGCGCGAAGATGGTCGGCCTGACTCTGGCGACGGTGTTCGCGGTCGGCGGATTCGCCTACTACGCCTGGAGCACGGGCCGCTGGACGCTGCTCGACCTGTTCCCGCCGGTCCTGAAGGACGCGCGCATCCCGCTGGCGGCGCTGGGTCTCGGCGGGGTCGCGATCTTCGTCGTCTTCCAGTGGTTCGTCGTCGTCGGCACGAGCAATGCGTGCAACATCACCGACGGACTCGACGGCCTGGCCGCCGGCTGCATGATCATCGCCGGCCTCACGCTGGCGGTGATGTGCTACGTCACCGGACGTCCGGACTGGTCGCTGTACCTCGGGCTCCCGCACGTGTCGGCCGCCTCGGAGATGGCCGTCGTCGGCGGCGCGCTCTGCGGCGCCTGCATGGGGTTCCTCTGGTACAACGCGCACCCGGCGCGCGTGTTCATGGGCGACTCGGGGTCGCTGCCGCTCGGCGGACTCCTGGCCTGGATGGCGCTCGTCGCGAAGCAGGAGCTCGTGCTGCCGCTGCTCGGCTTCGTGTTCTTCGCCGAGCTCCTGTCCAGCGCGCTCCAGACGCAGTGGTACAAGCGCTCCGGCGGCAAGCGCCTCTTCACGATGGCGCCGATCCACCACGGCCTGCAGGTGAAGGGCGGCATCTTCCGTCCCGGCCCGCGACCCTGGCCCGAGACCCAGATCGTCACGCGCGCCTGGATCGTGGCCGCGCTGTGCGCGATGGCCAGCCTCTCCCTCCTGAAGGTGCGGTGACATGGCACGCTTCAAGACAGCGGCGGCCCTGCCGCCCGGAACGATCGTCCCGCGCGAGAACCAGCTCAGCTTCCTCGACCGGCTCGAGGACATGCGCGCCCGCGCCACCGAGGTGGATCCGACGGAACCGGCCGTGCGCCTGTTCTGGATCGTGCTCACGCTGTCGGGCTTCGGACTGCTCATGCAGGCCAACCACGCCGCGACCACGCAGGCGCCCGAGGTCTTCTGGAGCGGGCTGTTCGGCCAGGCGTTCTTCCGCTGCGCCGCGTTGGCAGCGCTGCTCGTCGGATTCCGCCTGGGGCCGGATCGCGTGCGGCGCTTCATCCCCGGGCTCGTCGTCGCGTCGATCCTCGCGCTCGCGCTCGTTTACGTCCCCGGCATCCCGTCGGCCGTCAACGGCTCGCGGCGCTGGCTGCCCTTGCCCGGCGGGATGACGTTCCAGCCGTCCGAGCTGGCGCGCATCGTGATGATCCTGTGGGTCGCCGACCGCTGCATCCGCCTGGCGGCCGATGTGACCGACTGGAAGCGCGGCGTGTGGCCCATGCTGCGCCTCGGGCTCGCGGTCTTCGCGCTCATCGTGTGCGAGACCGACCTGGGCGGCGCGCTCCTCTTCCTGTCGTGCTTCCTGATCACGATGTGGGTCGGGGGCGCGCGCATGACGCACCTCTCCGGTCCCTTCGTGTTCGCCGTCGGCGCGGCCGCGCTGGCGCTCTTGACGGGTGTCTCGTACGTGCGTCACCGCCTCGAGATGTGGCTCGGCCACCAGCAGAACGACCAGGTCGTGCGCTCCACCGAGGCGATCGCGAGCGGCGACTGGACCGGCGTCGGCCTCGGTCAGGGGCTCTTCCGCAACGCGGGCGTCCCGTACCTCGAGTCCGACTACGTCTTCGCGCTCGTCGGCGAGGAGCTCGGCCTCTTCGGCCAGCTCGCACTCGTCGGCCTGTACGTCGCGTTCCTGTGGTACGGGCTGCGGCTCGTGCTCTCGATCAAGGATCGCTACGCGGCGCTGTGCTGCTTCGGCCTGCTGCTCTCCGTCGCGCTCCAGGCGATGGTGCACCTGCAGGTCGTCAGCGGGCTCGCGCCGCCCAAGGGCATGACCCTGCCATTCGTCTCCCACGGCGGCACTTCGCTCGTCGTGTCGTCCCTCGCGGTCGGACTCGCCCTCGGCGCAGCCCGTCCGCGCAAGCTCCCCACCTCCGTTCCGGCCCAGGCGGTGGTCGCCTAGACCGCCGCGCACACCCGTCCACGCGTCGACCCCATCGGTCGCCGCGCCGCTCCACACGCGTCGGCCCTCGGGCCGCACGCACCATCCCAGCTCCCCGTTTCTCGCTCATCCGGCCATGCAACAGATCGAACGCTACGGCGTCATCGCCCTGGTCTTCCTGCTCGTCACCATCGTCGCCATCTCCTTCTGGGGGGACAGCAAGTCGCCCGGCTTCTGGTCGCGCCTCACCGGCAAGAACCAGCCCAAGGAGGTCGCGAAGATCGAGACGCCCGTGCTCCCGCCCCAGATCTCGGATCCGAGCCTGCCGACCTCGCCCGCGGCGCCGATCGACGTGCCGCAAGCCGTCGGTTCGCTCGGCGGCCCGGCGCCGATGACGACGATCGACCAGCCGGCCACGGGTCTCACGACCGTCCAGCCGCCCGACGCGACGGTCGCCTTCGGCGCGCAACAGCCGCCGCTGGGCTCGCCCGCCGGCGCCGCTCCGGTGCAGCCGATGCCTCAGCCGCACGTCGTCACGCCGCCGGCGGCCCCGGCCGCGAACTCCGCCGCGAACTCCGCGACGAACGAGTACGTCGTGCAGCGCGGCGACTCACTCGCGCGCATCGCGCGCAATCGCCTGGGCGCGGAGTCGCGCTGGCAGGAGATCGCCGCGCTGAACCCGAAGATCGACCCGAAGTCGCTCGATGTCGGCCAGAAGATCCTCCTGCCCGAAGGCGCGGCCCCGGCCGTCGCGAAGTCGAGCACGCCGAGCAGCGCCGCGCCGAAGCCGGCGGCCAAGCCCGCCGCCAAGACGGCGACGAAGTCGGTCGTGGCCTCGGCCGCGCCCAAGACGAGCGACAAGTCGGCCGCGGCCGGCCGCGCGTGCATCGTGCAGAAGGGCGACACGCTGCGCTCGATCGCGCGCCGCGAGCTGGGCGACGAGCGTCGCTGGAAGGAGATCGCCAGCGCGAACCCGGGCCTCGACCCGGCGAAGCTCGCGATCGGGATGCGCGTGAAGCTGCCGCAGAAGGGCGCAGAGCTCCTGGCCGCCGCCGGCCCGGCTCCCTCGTCGTCCTCCTCCAGCAAGCCGCGCGTCCGATGAGCCCGGGCTTCCGCCTGTCCCTGCTGGGCGGCTGCGTCCTGGTGGCGGCGCTCGTGAGTCCCTACTCCGCGCGCGTCGTCACCGAGGACCTGCTGGGGCCCTACGCGCTGCGGCGCGTGAACGCGTCCGAGACCGATCTCGCGAACGCCGTGTCCCGCGACGTCCCCTCCGTTCCCGAGGATCCGCACGGTGACGCCCACGGCGACGCCGGTTTCGAGACCGCGCACGACGCTCCCTGAGGGGATCGCGATCGAGCCCGCGCCCAGCCTGCGCGTCGCCTTCGTCGGCGGCGGCACGGGCGGTCACGTCGTGCCCGGTCTGCACCTCCTGGCCGCGGCGCGCGCGAACGGAGAGCGACTGGCCGACCTCGTGTGGTTCACGAGCGGCCGGCCGGTCGAGGAGCGCGTCTTCGCCGGAGCCGGCGCGCACTTCGAAGGCCTGCGCCACGAGCGCGTCGTCCTGCCGCTCGAACGGCCGGGCGGCGGCGCACCGTCGCGCGCGCAGCTCGTGCTGCGCTCGCCGGCGGCGGTGCTCGCGGCGCGGCGCGCGCTCGTCGCGCACCGGAGCGAGGTGCTGCTCGGCCTCGGCGGCTTCACGTCCTTGCCGGCGGTGGTCGCGGCGCGCGGGCTCGGGATCCCGGTCGTCCTGCTGGAGGTGAACGCGATCCCGGGAGCGGCGACGCGTTGGCTCGGCCGGCTCGCCTTCCGGACGCTGCACGGCTTCGCGTCGAGCGCGAGGAACGCGGCCCACGACGTCCACACCGGACCGCCGCTTCCGCCCGAGCTGACGCGCGGCGCGCCGGATCGCGAGCGCGTCCGTGCGGCGCGCGCGGCGCTCGGCCTCGATCCCGGGCGCCCCGTGCTCCTCGTGCTGGGCGGCAGCCAGGGCGCGAGCGCCTTGAACGCGTTCGTGCGCGCGAACGTGGCGCGCCTGCACGCGGGCGGCGTGCAGATCCTGCACCAGACGGGACCGGGAAAGCTGGGCGAGGCCGCGCTCCACGTCGAGGCGTACCGCGCGGTCGAGTACCTCGATCCGGTGCGCACGGCGCTCGAGGCCGCGACGGTCGTGCTCTGTCGCGCCGGCGCGTCGACCTTGTTCGAGGTCGCGGCGCTGCGCATCCCGGCCTTCGTCGCGCCGTATCCGCGCGCGGCGGACGATCACCAGACGCGCAACGCGCTCGAGCTGGGGAGCGGCGTGCGCATCGTGCGCGACACGGAGTTCGGCGCGTGGACCGCCGACGCGATCACGCGACTCGCCTCCGAATCGGGCGCCCGCGAGCGGGCGGCGATGTCGGACGCGTTGTCGCGCGCGCTGCCGCTCGACGGCGCGCAGCGCATCTGGAACGAATTGCGCGCCGTCGTGCGCGCGCACACGTGAGTTGTCCACGCGTCGTGGACAGCTCGTGGAGAAACAAGCAAGCTCGCGCAGCGACGAGGACATGAAGTGATCGACGAAACGAGGAGACAGGTCGCGGGTCAGGCCGCGCAGAGCCGCAGCGCATCCGGCGACGATTCGGCGTCCGCCCGCGTGCAGCGCGGAGCGGGGAGGTCGTCCGCGGGCCGCGCGACGACCGCGGCGATCCCGCAGCACGTGCACCTGCTCGGCGCGGGCGGCGCGGGCGTCTCGGGCGCGGCGCTCCTGCTCGTCGAGCGCGGACACGCGCTCAGCGGCCAGGATCGCGCGGAATCCGGCTTCGTCGACGCGCTGCGCGCGCGCGGCGTCTCGATCGCGGTGGGGGACAGCGAGGCGCGCCACCTGCCGGCCGAGGCGCAGATGGTCGTGCGCTCGGCGGCGATCGGGCTCGAGGATCCGCAGATCGTCGAGGCCGAGAGGCGCGGCATCCCCGTGCTGAAGTACGCCGAGCTGCTCGGCCTGCTCGGCCCGGCGCGGCGCACGCTGGCCGTCGCGGGCACGCACGGCAAGACGACGAGCTCGTGGCTCCTCTTCCACGCGCTCAAGGGCATCGCGCAGGCGGCCGGCACGGACGCGCCCGGCGCGCTGGTCGGCGGGACGTGCCGAGCCGTCGGCGCGAACGCGGTGGCGCAGGGACCGGACGGCTGGTTCGCGTGCGAGGCCTGCGAGTACGACCGCTCGTTCCTGCAGCTCTCGCCCGAGGGCGCGATCGTCACGAACGTCGAGCCCGACCACCTCGACTACTACGGCACGTTCGCGGCGATCGAGGAGGCGTTCGCGCGCTTCGTCGACCGGATCCATCCCGAGGGTCTGCTCGTGGTCGGCCGCGACGTCTCGGCGCGCGTCGAGGACGCGGCGCGCTGCAACGTGTGGCGCCTCGGGCGCGAACTGCACGTCGACCTGCGCGGCGAACAGCAGGGTCGCTTCCGCTTCCGCCTGCGCGGGCCGGGCTGGGCCACGCCCGACGTCCAGCTCGCGATCCCGGGATCGTTCAACGTCGACAACGCGGCGCTGGCGATCGCGCTGGCCGTCGCGCTCGCCGGTCGCAGCACTTCGCTCACCCCTGCACCGCTGTCTCCCACACAGTGTGCGGATGCCGCCGCGCGCGGCGTGCAGCGCTACCAGGGCGCGCGGCGCCGGTTCGAGCCGTGGGGGACCTTCGGCGGCATCGACCTCGTGCACGACTACGCGCACCACCCGACCGAGGTGCGCGTGACGCTCGAGGCCGCGCGCCGCGCGTTCCCGGGGAAGCCCCTGCACGTGCTCTTCCAGCCGCACCAGCACAGCCGCACCGCGCGCTTCCTCGACGACTTCGTCGAGTCGCTGCGCGGGGCCGATCGCGTGCTCGTCGCCGAGGTCTACGGCGCGCGGCGTCAGATCGACCGCGAGGCGGCCGGCGCTCCCGATCTCGTCGCGCGCCTGCGCCGCGCAGGCGTGGACGCCCACGAGGCCGGCGATCCGTCGTCGGCGGTCAAGAAACTCGCGCAGGGCTTGCCCAGCCACTGCGCGGCGCTGATCCTGGGCGCCGGTGACATCGACCTTGCTCACGACGAACTCCTCGAAGCCGTGGCCCTGCGCGGCGCTGCCGCTCGCACCGCTCGCGCCTAGGACCACGATGCGCGTCGGCGGACGCGCGGAGTGGCTGCTCGAGCCGGCGACGCCCGAGGAATTGCGCCAGGCCGTCGTGGCCGCGCGCGAGCTCGGCCACGAGCCGCGCATCCTGGGCGGCGGCGCGAACCTGATCGTCGACGACGGCGTGCTGCCCGGCGTCGTGATCACGACGGACCGCATGAAGCGGATCTTCCGTCCGATCGTGATGAGCACGAACCTCGTCGAGGAACCCGACGCGCGCATCGCGCCCGCGTCGCGCGAGGACGGCCTGCGCTTCGTGTCGTGGGCCGGGACCACGCACCAGAAGCTGCTCACGTCGGCCAGCGAGCTCGGCTGGAGCGGACTCGAAGGCCTGGCCGGCGTCCCCGGCCACGTCGGCGGCGGCGTGGCGATGAACGCCGGCGGCAAGTGGGGCGGGATGTGGGACCAGGTCGAGCGCGTGCTCGTCGTCGACGAGCGCGGCGACCTGGTCGAGCTGATGCGCGATCAGTGCTCGCCGCGCTACCGCAACGGCGGACTGGGCCGGAAGATCGTCGCGTCGGTGCTCTTGAAGTTCCGCCTCGACTCCGTGCCGGCCGTGAAGGAGCGCACGCGCGAGTTCCTGCAGGCGAAGAACAAGGTCCAGCCCGTGTCGCTGTGGTCCGCGGGCTGCATCTTCAAGAACCCCGACCCCGAGACATCGGCCGGACGCACGGCGGGCCAGCTCGTCGACCAGGTCGGCTTGAAGGGCACGCGCATCGGCGACGCCGAGATCACCGATCTCCACGGCAACTTCTTCGTGAACCGCGGGAACGCGACGGCGCGCGACCTGCTGGCGCTGATCGAGCTTGCTCGAACGACGGTCGCCGATAGGACGGGAGTCTTCCTCGAGAACGAGGTCAAGGTCTGGACGTCCGGCGCTGCTTGAAAGTCGATTGACAGAGCGAAAAAGGGTGGGTAGGCTGCCCCTCATCGTTCTCCGACGATTCCACTTCCCCGTTCTGGAGACAGCTCGTGACGGTTCGACTTCTGATTCTCGGCGTGTTCGCATTGACGGGTTTGGTTTCGGCTCGATCAGCGACGAACTCGGTTCTGCCGCAGGACTGCATCCCGGAGTCAGTCGATCCGGGTCAGACATGCACGAAGGCGATCACCGGCTGCGTGTGCTGGTACACCTCGTCGTTCTCGATCACGCTGGCATCCGAAGGCGACTGCAACGGATGCACGTACTCCGTGTCGGCGTCGATGACGTGCGACGGCGTGTCCTCGACGCCTCTCCTGTGCATCGGTGAGCTCAATTGCGGTGCGCGTATCGGTTGCGCGCTCCCGTGCCCGTGCACAGGCGCGGATTTCGTCTTCCGATCGATTCGATGCGGTGCGTGCCAGTGATCTAGGACCACACGTCTCGATCGCGAGGATCCTCACATGACCCGAAACGTTGGCGTCGTCGTCCTTGTTCTCGTCGTCGCGGCGACGAGTTTCGCCTTCGGTCGAATCTGGCGTCCCCCGATCGCCGTCGATTCCGGTGAGCGGTCCGGCACCGCGATGCCCTTGCCGAACCAGGAGCGGACTTCGACCGTCGGCCCGGAGCTGGAGGCACCGAAGCGCACGGCCGCGGTGTCGGTCGCGAATCCCGACACGCCTGCACTGACCGTGCCGACGACGCAACTCGACGTCGCTGGAGCATTGGCTGCTTTGGATCGTGTCCTGCGCGCGAATCCAGTCGCCGTCGACGATGAAAATGGATACGCTGCGAAGTACGAAGGAACCACGCTAGAAGGTATCTACGCAGCAATGGCGCTCGTGAAGAAGCGCGTGAAAGAGCAGGAACAAGCAATCATCCAACAGCGTCTTCGCGACGGCCTTTACGAGGAGGAAGTGCTGGCCGAAGGTGAAGAGGGGAAGCCTGTCGTCGGAAACAGCAAGGGGATGACGTCGATCGGAGGTACACAGGAGCGCTTGCCCAACGGAATGATGCAGGTTCGCACCGTGAAGATCCCGGCCGAGGAATACCCCGAATTCCACCTCGCTCAGGCCGAACTGTGGTGGTTGATGAAGTACCTTCGCTCGAAGGGCGCTTCCTATACGGAGCTCATGCGGTAGAACGGCGACGTGCTCGGGTTCTCCGAGCGGCTGGTCTATAGGTCTAAGTCGGATCGAACCATGCCAGTGATGCACCGTGTCAACCCGCATCCTGCCTTCGTTGTTCGCTGCCACGTGTGTTTGGGGTAGGAGATAGGTCCAGATCCTGACGCCTGGAGCCCCGTCCAATTCGCACACGGTGTAGACGATCGAGCGCGCGCGGTCGATCGTCGCGGAGCGGCCGCGAGTCGTCCTCGAAAACGAAGTCAAGGTCCGGCCCGGCCTGAACCGGACACGATTCGCGGTTCGGACTCCAGTCCACGGCAGCCTTCGGTCGATCGACCCGGATCGGTCTCGCGCCCTCCGTTCCGATCGAGGTTTCCCCGTGTTCCGCACCGTAACGCTGATCCCGTCGTTCGTCGCCCTGCTCGTGAGCGCCGCACCGGCGCAGATCACCGCGCTGAAGGACCCGCCCAAGTCGCGTTCGATTTCGACCACCGCGGCGCGCACGCTGCCCGAGGGCGCGGCGCGCGCGCTGGCGCTGTCCTTCGAGGACGCGGTGAAGCGCGGGGCGCGCGACGAGTGCTTCGCGCTGATCGACCACGCCGCGCTGCTCGAGCGCGCGTCGAAGGGCGTGCCGGCGACCGAGAAGGTCAAGAAGCACTTCCGCGAGGGGGCGCACGAGTCCTGGATGTCCGACTCCGGCGTCGTGGGCTCCACGCTCGCGACCGTCGCGGGCGGCGGGACGCTGCGCTGGCTGCACGTCGTCGAGAAGGACGGCGAGAGCACGGCCGTTTTCCGGCTGACGCGCGCCGAGACGAGCGCGCCGGAGTACATCGAGGTCGTCCTCGCGCCGCACGGCGACAAGGGCGCCGTCGCGGTCGACGTGCGCTCGAGCACGGACGCGGTGCCGTACTCGCGCGTCCTGCGTCGCTGGCTGCTCGCGCTCGTCGCGGACGCGGGCCGCTCGCTCCCGGAGCGCATCGCGGGCGAGGACCGCGCGTTCGCGCAGGCCGGCCGCACGTTCGAATCGATCGACCAGGCGTTCGAGGCCGGCCGCAACGCCGACGCGCTCGCCACCTGGGGCACGCTGCCCGAGGCTCTGCGGCGCGACCCGTCGGTCGTACTCTCGCGGCTGCGCGCGGCTTTTGCCGCCGGGACGGCGACGTTCGACGCCGCGCTCCAGGAAGTGCGCGCGGCCGGTCGCGCGGATCCGTCGACGGAGCTCCTGGCGATCGACGTCGCGATGGCGACGAACCGACCGGCCCGCGCGCTCGACGCGCTCGATTCGCTGGCGCGGGGCGAGATCAAGGACCCGTACCTCGACGCGCTGCGCGGCTCGATCCTGCGCGACCTCGGAAGGCTCGAGGAAGCGCGCGCGGCCAGCCGTCGCGCGCTCGAAGGCGATCCGCGGCTCGAGGAGGCGTACTGGACGCTGCTCGGCCTCGCGATCCAGGGCGAGCGCTACGACGAGGCCCTTTCGCTCCTGACGCGCATGGACGAGCACTTCGTCGTCGACTGGCGCGAGCTGGCCCGGTCGCCGGCCTACGCGGCGTTCCTCGAGTCGAAGCCCGGTTCGCGCTGGCGCGCCAGGTTCGCGTCCGGCCGCTGAACTCGACCGGGCGGGATGCCCGGAGCGCACGGCGCGCGGCTCGGCTAGGCTGCGCGTCCCATGGCCCACAAGAGCACGGCGAAGAGCGCGTCGCAGAAGTCCCGCACGTCCGATCCGTTCGCGCCGACCGCGGCGGATCGGTTCACCTTCGGCCTGTGGACGGTCGGCAACCCCGGCCGCGACCCGTTCGGCGAGGCCGTGCGCGCGCGCATGGCGCCCACGCACATCGTCGCGAAGCTCGCCGAGTGCGGCGCCTTCGGCGTCAACCTGCACGACGACGACCTCGTGCCGTTCGGATCGAGCGCGAAGGTGCGCGACGCGATCGTGCGCGACTTCAAGAAGGCCCTCGCCGACCACGGGCTCGTCGTCCCGATGGCGACGACGAACCTGTTCTCGCACCCGATCTTCAAGGACGGCGCGTTCAGCGCGAACGACCCCAAGGTGCGCGCGTTCGCGCTGAAGAAGACGATGGACGCCATCGACCTGGGCGTCGAGCTGGGCGCCAAGACCTACGTCTTCTGGGGCGGGCGCGAGGGGACCGAGGCCGACGCGTGCCGAGATCCGCGCGAGGCCCTGAAGCGCATGCGCGACGCGATCGACTTCCTGTGCGGCTACGTCAAGGACAAGGGCTACGAGCTGCGCTTCGCGCTCGAGGCGAAGCCCAACGAGCCGCGCTGCGACATGTACCTGCCGACGACGGGCCACATGCTGCACTTCATCTCGACGCTCGCGCACGCGGAGATGGTCGGCGTGAACCCCGAGGTCGCGCACGAGACGATGTCGGGCCTCTCCTTCGCGCACGCCGTCGCGCAGGCGATGGAAGCCGGGAAGCTGTTTCACATCGATCTCAACGCGCAGCGCATCGGCCGCTACGACCAGGACCTGCGCTTCGGCTCCGAGGACGTGCGCCAGGCGTTCCTGCTCGTGCGCCTGCTCGAGGGCACGGCCGGCGGCGCGCCCTACACCGGTCCGCTGCACTTCGACGCGCACGCCTACCGCACGGAGGACGAGGCCGGCGTGTGGGACTTCGCGGTGGGCTGCATGCGCACGTACAAGATCCTCGCCGCGCGCGCGCGCGCCTTCGACGCCGACCCCGAGGTGCGCGAGCTCGTCGCGGCGCAGCGCGACAAGGCGCTCGATCCGCTGCTCGCCGGCTACAAGCGCGAGAAGGCGGCGAAGCTGCGCGCCGCGCCCATCGACGTGGACGCGGTCGCCGGGCGCGGCCTGCGCTACGAGCGCCTCGACCAGCTGATGATGGAGCACCTGCTCGGGGCGCGCTCGGCGTGACGATCGCGCTCGGGATCGACGTCGGCACGCAGGGGACGAAGGGGCTCGCGCTGGACGTGGATGCCCGCGCGGTCCTCGCGCGCGGCGGCAGCGCGTACGGCTTGATCGAAGGCCTGCCCGTGGGAGCCGCCGAACAGCACCCGGACACGTGGTGGCGCGCCACCGTCGAGGTCGTGCGCGGCCTCGTGCGCGACCTCGGACCGCGCGCCGCGGAGATCCGTTCGATCGGCGTCTCGGGACAGCAGCACGGACTCGTGCCGCTCGACGAGCGCGGCTCCGTGATCCGCCCCGCGAAGCTGTGGTGCGACACGTCGACGAGCGCCGAGGCGCGCGAGCTCTCGCAACGCCTCGGCCGGCTGATTCCCACGGGGTTCACCGCGTCGAAGATCCTGTGGCTCGCGCGCCACGAGCCCGCGCACTTCGCGCGGCTCCGCACCGTCCTGCTGCCGCACGACTGGGTGAACCGGCAGCTCACCGGCCGCGCCTGCATGGAGGCCGGCGACGCGTCCGGCACCGGCTTCTTCGACGTGCACGCGCGCGCGTTCGACGCGCGGGCGATGGACGCGATCGACGCGCGGCTCGCCGCGTGCGTGCCCGAGCTCGTCGCGCCGGACGCGCCGATCGGTCCGGTGCGCGACGACGTCGCGACGGAGCTCGGACTCCCGCGCGGCGTGCTCGTCGCGCCCGGCGGCGGCGACAACATGATGAGCGCGATCGGCGCGGGCGCCACGCGGCCGGGCGTGTTCGTGATCTCGCTGGGCACGTCGGCGACGGCGTTCACCCAGAGCCCCGCGGCCGTTGTCGATCCCGAGGGTCTGATCGCGCCGTTCTGCGACTCGACCGGCGGCTGGCTGCCGCTTCTGTGCACGATGAACGCGACCGGCGTGCTCGAGGAAGTGCGCGCGCAGGCGGCGCCGCCGAACGACCACGTGTCGCTGGCGGAACGCGCAGCGCGCGTCGAGCCCGGCTGCGGCGGCGTGATCTTCGTGCCGTACCTCGCCGGCGAGCGCGTTCCCGATCTCCCGAATGCGACGGGCTCGATCCACGGGCTGCGCGCCGGTTCGCTCGATCCGGCGGTGCTCTATCGCGCCGCGATCGAAGGGGTGAGCTTGAACCTCGCGTGGGGGATCGAGCGGATGCGCAAGCTCGGCATCGCGGTGGACAGCGTGCGCCTCGTCGGCGGCGGCGCGCGCAATCCGCTGTGGCGGCAAGTGCTGGCCGACGTGCTCGACGCGCCCGTGACCGAGCTGGCGGAGGTCGAGACGGGCGCGCTCGGTGCCGCGCTGCAGGCGGGGTACGTGCACGCACGGGTCGCAGGCCAGCGCGAACCGCTCGACGCCTGGAGCCGGCGCGCGGGTGATCAAGGCGCGGCACCCACCATGCCCGGCGCGAATGTGGACGTCTACGCGCGCTGCGGAGTGCGCTTCCGTGAGCTCGTGGGACGCTTGCACGCGTCCTGACCCCGGGCCACGGATCTCGGGCGACCTCGAGGTGCGAAAGCTCGATCCCCTGGGGAAAATCCGGGAAAGTCCGCGACCGATTCCGCGCGCGGTAGTCACTCCGAGGGATGAGACAGAAACGCACCACGGTCGACGCCGCACGTCGTCGCATGGAATTCCGCACCGTCGCCGCGTACATCGCCGCGCAGCCCGCGAGCTCGCGCCCCACGCTCCGTCGTGTGGGCGCCGCGATCCGCCATGCCGTCCCGCGCGCGCAGGAGGGGATCGACTACGACATGCCCGCGTACCGGTTCCCGGAGGGCGGAGCGGTCTACTTCGCGGGCTGGACGAAGCACTGGGCGATGTACCCCGTGACCCCGGCGCTGGTCCAGGCCTTCGGAGCCGCGCTCGCGCCCTACGACGTCGAGAAGAGCGCGATCCGCTTCTCGCTGTCGAAGCCCGTGCCCGTGGGGATCGTCAAGCGCATCGCGAAGTTCGCCATGCGCGAGGGTGCCCGCCAAGCCGCCGCCGCGGACCTGAGGTGGAGTTGAGCGCCACCCGGTTCGAGGCTCGGAACCCGGACCGCGCTGCGATGGTTGCGTTCGGGCCCCGATCGCAGTCTCCTCGTGTCCCATGGACCTGATCGAGGAACTGGTCGGGCTGAGCGAGGCCTTCGATGCTGCGAGCATCGACTACGCCGTCTGCGGCGGAATCGCGCTCGCGATCCACGGGCATCCGCGCTTCACGAAGGACATCGACGTCCTCATCCGCGTGGAGGACCTCGAGCGTGCCCTCTCCGCCGCCGGGAGTCGTGGGTTCATCCTCGAGGGCGGGAGGCTCACCTTCCAAACGGGGACTCCAGCGGAACGCTCGATGTTCCGGGTGTCCAAGGCCCGCGGTGCGCACCTGCTCACACTCGACCTGCTGCTGGCTGGCAGGGAGTACGACTCCGTGTGGTCCTCGCGCCGCACGGTGGAGTTCCAGGGTCGTCGCGTCGGTGTCGTCTCGCGTGAAGGGCTGATCGCGATGAAGCGCGCGGCCGGGCGCGGGCAGGACTTGCTCGACATCGAGAAGCTGCAGGCGCCGGATCCTGAGGGGGACCTTGGCTAGGGCCCCCGACGCCGGAATTCCGCCGCAGGAAGTCGAGCGGCGGCTCGAGGAGTTGCGCGCGCTCTTCCAATTCGGCCTCGCGCTGCGCGATGCTCGTTTCGTCGACGGAGCTTCCGTGGTCCGCGAGGAACCACCGCCGTTCGGAGAGCCGCCGGCCGTGCCACCGTCCGTGCCGCCGCCCCCGCCGCCGCGTCGCGACGGGTGAGAGGGCCTCGAGCTCCTGGCCCGGATCCGCGCGTGCCGATATCCTCTTCCTGCCCCTACTCGCGGGAGTACGGGCGCTCCGGAGACCAGGTCGGTCCTCGGGGAACCGTCCCGCAAACCGAGACAACTCATGTCCCAGCTCCAGGCTTCTGCGCAGGTCGCGCAGCCCTACCCGCTCTCCACCCTCCGGCACTCGGTCAGCCACTTGATGGCGTCCGCCGTCGCGAAGCTCCATCCGGGCGCGCAGTTCGGCTTCGGGCCGTCGATCGACACCGGGTTCTACTACGACTTCGACGTCGCGCAGCCGCTGACGGACGACGACCTGCGCAAGATCGAGAAGGAGATGGCGCGCATCGCGAAGCGCGCCGCTCCGATGACGAAGGTCGAGGTCACGCGCGACGAAGCCAAGCGCCGCCTCGCCGCCAAGGGCCAGCTCTACAAGATCGAGGCCGTCGACCTCATCCCCGAGGGCGAGACGATCACGTTCTACAGCCACGGCGACTGGGAAGACCTGTGCGAAGGCCCGCACATCGACAACTTCCAGCGGCCGTTCTTCTTCAAGCTGCTCAACGTCGCCGGTGCGTACTGGCGCGGCGACGAGAAGCGGCCGATGCTCCAGCGCATCTACGGCACGGCGTTCTGGAGCCAGGAGGAACTCGACGCGCACCTGAAGTGGCTCGAGGAGGTCAAGCTGCGCGACCACCGCAAGGTCGGGAACGAGCTCGACCTCTTCAGCGTCCACGGCGAAGCCGGCAGCGGGTTCATCTTCTGGCACCCGAACCTGGGCGCCGTGCGGCGCTCGATCGAGGAGTTCTGGTGGGAAGAGCACACCCGCCGCGGCTACAAGCCGGTCTACACGCCGCACATCGCGCGCGAGACGCTCTTCTCCATCTCGGGTCACCTCGAGAAGTACGCGGACCTCATGTACGCGCCGATGGAGATCGAGGAGCAGCCCTACCGGGTCAAGCCGATGAACTGCCCCGGTCACTGCATGATCTACAAGACGCGCGGCCGCTCGTACCGCGAGCTGCCGCTGCGCTGGGCCGAGCTCGGCACGGTGTACCGCTACGAACGCTCGGGCGTGCTGCACGGCATGCTGCGCGTGCGCGGCTTCACCCAGGACGACGCGCACATCTTCTGCACGCCGGAGCAGCTGCACGAGGAGATCGCGGGCGTCGTCGATCTGGTCGACCGCACGCTGAAGACGTTCGGCTTCAGCTACACCGCGTACCTCGCGACGCGCCCCGAGAAGTCGATCGGAGACGACGACGTGTGGGCTCACGCCACGGAGGCGCTCAAGCAGGCCGCGGCGTTGCGCGACCTGCCGCTCGAGCTCGACGAGGGCGGTGGCGCCTTCTACGGCCCGAAGATCGACTTCAAGATCAAGGACGCGCTCGGCCGCGAGTGGCAGAACAGCACGATCCAGTGCGACTTCAACCTGCCGCAGCGCTTCGACCTCACGTTCACGGACAAGGACGGGACGCTCAAGCGGCCGATCATGGTGCACCGCGCCATCCTCGGCTCGATGGAGCGCTTCGTCGGCGGCCTGATCGAGCACTTCGGCGGGCGTTTCCCGTTCTGGTGCTCGCCGCAGCAGGTCGCGCTGATCCCGATCCGCGAGGAGCACGCTCCCTACTGCAAGACGCTCGAGAAGCGCTTGCTGTCGGAGCTCTTCCGCGTCGACGCGATGCTCGACGCCGGTCACATGAACAACAAGATCAAGGAGGCGCAGCGCCAGAAGATCCCGTTCATGCTGATCGCCGGCGAGCGCGAAGCGGCGGAGGGCACGGTCGCGGTGCGTCGGCGCGACACGCGCGAGCAGGAAGTGATGCCCTTCGAGCGTTTCCTCGAGCTGGTGCGCAAGCTGCGCGACACGCGCTCGCTCGAGCTCGTCGAGACGAAGTGAGCCATGTCACCGCTCGCGCGTGATCGCCTCGTCCTCGTGCAGGGCGACATCACGCGCGAGTCGGTCGACGCGATCGTCAACGCCGCCCACGCCGAGCTCCCGGGCGGCGGCGGCGTCGACGGCGCCATCCACCGCGCCGCTGGGCCGGGGTTGATGGAGGAGTGCACGCGCCTGCATCCGCTCGGTTGCCCGACGGGCGAAGTGCGGATCACGGGCGCGCACGCCCTCGCTGCGCGCT
>JBGAOR010000170.1:0-4565 GCA_044221705.1 Planctomycetota bacterium | reverse complement strand
CGGGGGGCGCGGAGACGGCGACCTTCACGAGCCCGTTCCAGAATCCCGCGAAGCCCGAGCGTCGCGCGCCCGGCTGCGCGCGGATGGTGAGCGCGCAGCGCGTGCCTCCGGCCAGCGGCTCGAGCCCGTCGCGCGCGGCGTGCGGGTCGCCGGCGTTCATCCGTCCGAGAGCTCCTGCACCGAGCGGCCGTCCGAGACGAGCCGCACGAGCACCGTGTCCGCGAAGTCCGTGATCAGGCGCTCGACGCCGGCCGCGGCCGCGGCCCAGCGCGAATCCGTCGCCGCGCGCAGCGCGTCGCACAGCACGTCGGCCGCGTCGACCTCGCGCGCGAGCCGGGCCTTCGAGTCCGGCCCGGCCAGCTCGGACCACTGCGCGGCCGGACCGAAGAGCGCGCGCAGGTCGCGCGCGTTCCCCTCGGTGAAGTTGGCCTTCTTCGCGCCGTCGAGCATCTTGGCCGACGCGCGCACGGCCTCGACGGCAGCGGTCACGCGCAGGATCGTGGCGATCGCGGCCGTCTCCTCGGGCTTCCAGTCGCGCTGGAGGCGCTCGACGAAGAGCTTGTTCAAGGACTGCACGTCGGCGCCGAACGCCGACCAGGGCACGCGCTCGACCTTGCCGGCTTCGGCCTCGTAGAGGATCCCGTCCTGGTCCGCGCCCACGGCGTTGCGCGTCGGTCCCTTCTTGTCGCGCGGGTCGGTGAACGACTTCCGGCGCCACTGTCCGAACTCGGCGCCCAGCGTCGTGAACACCGCGCGCGCGGCGCCGAACTCGG
The DNA here is from genome assembly GCA_044221705.1 of Planctomycetota bacterium. Lineage (GTDB taxonomy): Bacteria > Planctomycetota > UBA1135 > UBA1135 > JAEUHZ01. The sequence goes on along the minus strand of JBGAOR010000170.1, from coordinate 3,792 downwards.
CGGCCAAATCGCGCGCCAGCTTCTGTTCGCCCGGACCGGTCAAGCGCGTCGCCAGGCGCTCGAGCCGCGTGCGCGCACCGTCCAGGTCCAGCGTCGCGAGCTCGCGCTCGAGCCCGGCCGATCCGCCCAGCCCGGCGGCGATCGCCAGCTGGTCCTCGCGCGAGCGCTTGCGCTCGAACGCGACCTTGACCTGCTCCAGGTTGAAGAACTTCTCGCGCGCCTCGCGGCCCACCTCGAACAGGTCGTTCACGCCGCCCGGCGCGCCGCCGGCCGGGAACTCGGGCAGGTCGAAGATCGGCAGCAGGTCGGCCAGGATCTTCTTCGCGCCCTCGTAGTCGCCGCGCTCGAGCGCGCGGTTCGACTCGCCCATGGTCTCGCGCGCGTAGAAGATCGCCTGGCCGACGACGCGGTTCTCCAGGTCCTTGCGCGCCGCGGTGAAGACCGGATCCGACATGAGCTCGTCGACGCCCGGGATCGCGCGCATCGCCAGGAACGCCTTGCCCGGCTCGGGCGGCTTCGCGTCGAGCCGCGCGGCGGCGGTGAGCTTCACCATGAGCTCGTCGACCTGCGCCTTCCGCGCGACCGCGGCCTGCGCCGCCTGGTCGAGCGCGTTCGAGATCTCCTCGGCCCGCGTCAGCGCCTGCGCCGCGGCCGTCGTGCCCTGGAACTTCTGCGCCAGGAGCCGCAGCTCGTCGCGGAGCTGGTTGGGCTGCAGTTCGCGCTGCGACAGCTCGAGCAGGGCCAGCTTGCCCTGCGTCTCGAAGAGCTGGATCTCCTTGTCGTCCTTCTCCTTCGCGGGCTTCGGCGCGACCGGATCGGGCTTGGGTTTCGGTGCGACGGGTGCCGCCTCCGGCGCGGCCTGCGCGTCCGTGCGCGCGACCTTCGGCGGCACCGGCTTCTTCGGGCCGTACTGGTGCTGGCCGACGAACCACCACCACGCGCCGCCTCCACCCGCGAGGAGGAGCAGCATCAGCGGCACGAGCGACGACTTCTTCTTCGGCTCGGTGCCGGCGGCCGACTTCCCGCCGCGCGCGCGCAGGGCCTCGATCTCGCGCGCCAGCTCGTTCGCGCTCTGGATGCGCGCGGCCGCGTCCTTCTTCATCAGGCGATCGACGAGCTCGACCACGCCATCGGGCAGGTCGGGCACGAACTCGCGCATCGGGCGCGGCTCGTCCTTGAGCAGCGCGCGCACGATCTCGCGCGCGTCCTTGCCCTCGAACGGCGTGTGGCCCGTCAGCAGCCGGTACGCGGTCGCGCCGAGCGAGTAGAGGTCGGAGCGGTGGTCGACCTTCTCGCCGCGCGCCTGCTCGGGCGACATGAAGTGCGGCGTGCCGAACACCTTGCGGTCGGCCGTCTGCGTCTCCTCGGCCTCGACGTGCGTCGCCAGACCCAGGTCGGCGATCTTCGTCTGGCCGACGTGGTTCTGCATCAGGTTCGCGGGCTTCAGATCGCGGTGCACGATCCGCTTGGCCTCGGCGAACACGAGGCCGGCGGCCGCGTCGCGCAGGATCGAGAGCACCTCGTCGACGGGCAGGCGGCCGGCCTTCGCGACGCGGTCCTCGAGCGTGCCGCGCTCCATGAACTCCATGGAGAGGTAGTGCGTGCCCTTGTCCTCGCCGACGTCGTAGACGGTGACGACGTTGGGGTGGTTCAGCGCGGCGGCGGCGCGCGCTTCGGCCTGGAAACGGCGGACGAATTCGGCGTCGGTGGCGAAGCGCGAGGTCAGGGTCTTGAGCGCGACGCGACGGTCGAGGCTCGTCTGGACGGCGAGGTAGACGTCGCCCATGCCACCGCGGCCGATGCGCTTCTCGATCTTGAAGCCGCTCACCCGAATCGAGGCGTCCTGCCGAAGCGAGGCGTCCTGCCGCAGCGAAGCGTCCTGCCGGAGCGAAGCGTCCTGCCGAAGCGAAGCGGAGGCCACGGGGGACGCGAGGTCGGTCCGGGATTCCGGGGTGCGTGTCTCGGGTGAGCCAGGAGCCGGGAGCGCGGCGGTGTCGGAGGGGGATGCGGGGGCGGAATCAGGACCAGAACCAGAAGCTGCTGTGCGATCCGGCCTCTGGACCGGATCGGTGTGCCCCGGCTGGCTCACCCTCAACACCACCTCCCCAACCCTCAATTCATCTCCCGCCCCGAGCTTCGCGACCTCGACCCTCACCCCATTCACGAACGTGCCGGCCTTGGACCCCAGATCCTTGACCGCCCATCCGCCCGCCTTCGCCCGCCCGATCGCGCAGTGCAGGTCCGCGACGCCCGCGCCAGACACGACGTAGCCGGCGCGGGCCGCGTCGCTGCCGATCACGAGCGTCCCGGCGCGCGGCAGCTCCGCCGCCGGTCGACCGGGGGTCTCGAGCAGGAGGCGCTCGCTCACGGCGCTTCCTCCGCGATCGGAAGGCCCTCGAAGAGCCGCGATCCGACGCGCACGAGCGTCGCGCCCTCCTCGACGGCGATCTCGAAGTCGCCGCTCATGCCGATCGAGAGCTCCGGGGCGCGCGCGAACGCCCCGCGGTGCTCGCGCGCGAGCTCCGTGGCGCGGCGGAACACGGCCCGCGCGCACTCGCGCTGCGCCTGCGAGTCCTCGGCCAGCGGCCCCATCGCCATGAGCCCGACCACGCGCACGTTGCGCATCCCGCGGGCGCGCGCCAAAAACCCGCCCAGCTCGCGCGGATCGAGGCCGGACTTCGTGGCCTCGTCGGCCAGCTTGACCTGCGCCAGGACCTCGAGCTCGCGCCCCATCTCGCCCGCCAGCCGGTCGAGCGTCTCGAGCAGGCGTTCCGAGTCGACGGAGTGCACGAGGTCCGCGCGCCGCACGACCTCGCGCGCCTTGTTGCGCTGGAGGTGCCCGACGAAGTGCCAGCGCGGGGCGAGCCCCAGCGCGGCCAGGTCGGCGACCTTCCGCTCGAGCCGGTCGGCGCGGTTCTCGCCCAGGTCGCCGACGCCGGCGCGCACGAGCTCGGCCGCGACGGCGGCCGGGACGCTCTTCGTCACCGCCACCAGGGTCACGCCCGCCGGGTCGCGGCCGGCGCGCCGCGCGGCGGCCGCGATCCGGTCCCGGACGGCGCGCAGGTTCGCGGCCAGGAGTGAGCTCGGAGACGGCAGGGGCAAGGTCGGGACCGGCATCGGGAAGGCGAACGCAGAGGGTACCGCCGCGACCCCCGCGAGTCACCGCGCGGACCCTCGGTCGCGCGCCTCATTCCGCCGCGAGGCGGAGCCGCAGGCGCTGCACCGTGTCCGCGCGCACGCGGCGCGACTCGGCCGGCCGGATGCCGGCGACCCACGCAATCTCCTCGCCGTCGACTCCCTCGGCGGTCGTCACGAGCAGGATGCGCGCGCGGTCGTGGCTCGGCACGCCCGCGTCGGCCAGGAAGCGCGACAGCGGCTTCGAGCCGGGCGCGCCCAGCGGATGGAAGCGATCGCCGGGCCGCGGCGTGCGCACGCACAGCTCGCTCGACAGCCCGCGCGCATCCAGCTCGACGCACGTCCCGTCGCGCGGCACGTGCGCGCCGGGCGCGCTGGCAAGCAGCTCGGCGAAGATGCACCGGCCGTCGTCGAGTCGCGCGACGCCCGGGACCGGGAGCCGGAGCGACGCGACCGCGGCGGCGGCGGGGCCGAAGGGCAGCTCCAGCTGGCGCGCCGCCCCGGCCCTGCGCGCGCGGCGTTCCGCGCGCGCGTCGCGCGCCGGCGGCGGCTCGAGGTCGATCCGGTCGGCGCGCAACTGCACGCGCCAACCGCCGCGGACCTCGTGCCGACCCGTCCGTCCGGCCCGGAGGTCCGCGAGCAGCCGGTCGAGCGCGC
>JBGAOR010000002.1:68790-150011 GCA_044221705.1 Planctomycetota bacterium | reverse complement strand
ACGCAGGCCCTAGCGGAGCGAGCTCCCACGGTAACGCACGGTACGTATCCAGGCTCCACTCCGCCGTTCTCCCGACGCCCGTATTAGGACCGCGCGGAGGGAGAAGGGAGAACGGCGGAGTGGAGCCTGGCTCCGTACCGTTGGTCGAGCGCGCGGGCACCGCTAGAGTCCGGCCAGCCCCCGCGATGCCCTACCACTTCCAGCGTCTGCGTCCGCGTTCCCTACCCCCGCGCGAGGGCCCGTCGCGCCGCGAGGTCCTCGAGGGTTCGCTGGCCGCCGCCGGGTTGATGCTGGCGAGCTGCCGCAGCCGTCCGCAACCGAGCTCCTCCGCGCCGCGCGTCGTGGTCGTGGGCGCCGGGTTCGCCGGCCTGGCCTGCGCGCACGAGCTGCGCGCGCGCGGCGCGGACGTCGTCGTGCTCGAAGCGCGCGCGCGCGTCGGCGGGCGCGTGCACTCGCTCGACGACGTCGTCGAGGGCGCCAGCATCGAGGCCGGCGGAGAGTTCATCGGCGCGAACCATCCGTGCTGGCAGGGCTACGCGCAGCGCTTCGGGCTGACGCTCGATCCGATCACCGGCGAGGAGGAGGACGTCTCCGTCCCGGTCGTCCTGCAGGGCTCGCGCGTCACGGGGCTCGAGCTCGAGACCTTGTGGCGCGAGATCGACGACCTCCAGACCGCGCTCACGAAGCTCGCGCGCGAGGTCGACGGCGACGCGCCCTGGCAGCACCCGTTCGCGAACGCGCTCGACATGCGCCACATGTCGGGCTGGGTCGAGGAACAGCAGACCTCGCGGCTGGCGCAGCACGCCTTCCGCGTGCTGCTCGCGGCGGACGCGGGCATGCCCACGAAGCGCCAGTCGCTGCTCGCGACCCTGGGCATGATCGCCGGCGGCGGGCTCGAGGCGTTCTGGACGTCGAGCGAGTCGTACCGCTGCTCGGGCGGCAACGCGCGGCTCGCGCGCGCGCTCGCGAACGCGATCGGCAGCGAACGCGTCCTCACGAACTCGCCCGTCACGAAGATCCGCTGGAGCGCGGACGCGCCGGTCGAGGTCACGTCGGCCAAGTCGACGATCGAGGCCGACCGCGTCGTGCTCGCGACGCCGCCCACGACGTGGCCGCGCGTCGTCTTCGATCCGCCGCTGCCCGCGGGCATCGCGCCGCAGCTCGGGCGCAGCGTCAAGTACCTCGCGACCGTCTCGCGCCGCGTGTGGCACGACACGAACCAGGCGCCGGAGGCGATCGCGGACGGGCCGATCTCGCTGACGTGGGAGCCGACGCGCGGCAAGCCGACCGAGCGCGCGGTGCTCTCCTCGTTCTCGAGCGGCGAGGCGGCCGACCACCTTCGTTCGGTGAAGGGCGCCGCGTTCCAGGAGATGGTGCTGGGCGAGCTCGAGGGCTTCTACCCCGGCTTCCAGCACGCGTTCGTCGCCGGCCGCTTCCTCGACTGGCCCGGCGACGAGTGGACGCGCGCCGGATACTCGTTCCCCGCGCCGGGCGAGACGACGTCGCGCGTGAAGCGGCTGCGCGAACCGTTCGAGTCGCTGATCGTGGCCGGCGAGCACACGAGCTCGCGCTTCCCCGGCTACATGGAAGGCGCGCTCGAGTCGGGCGTGCGCGCGGCCGAGCTGGCCCTGCGCGCCGGCTGATCGCGCCATCGCGAGCCGCGCACCGGGTCCGCGCGCTCAGTTCGAGAAAACGACGCGCAGTCCGTTCGACACGACGGCGCCCGTGCCGTCGGGATGCGCGACGTCGCGCATGTAGCCCTGGTAGCAGCGCGTCGTGCCCACCAGCGCGCCCGTCACGGGCACGGACCAGCTCGAACCGCCCGACGGGCTGAACCCGTGCACCGCGAGGCGCGTCAGCGTCCCGCCGACGTAGCGTGTCGCGTTCAGGAACGGGACCTCGGCGGCCGTGCGGCCGTGGAAGAGGATCCCCACGCCGTTCGGCAGCGCGTTCGCGACGCTCACCGCGAAGTCGTTCGTCGCGAGCCGCGGCGCGCCCGTCCAGCCGATCGCGGGCACGCTGCCGATCGAGGTCGCCTTGCCCACTCCGAAGGCGTACGGCAGCGGGCTCGCGAGGTACCAGCTCGCGCTGACCGGATCGGCGTGCACGAAGTCGAGCAGCATCTGCGCGACCTTCTCGCGGCCGGTCGTTCCCGGGTGCGTGCCGTCGGCCGCGAAGTCGCTGCACGACCACGTCAGCCCGTCGCCGCGCGGCACGAGGCCGTCGGCCCAGTTGTACGTGCCCCAGTCGGCCCACGGCGCCTCGACCGGACCGTGCGCCGGATCGAACTCGAGCGCGGGGCTGCCCGCGATCTGGTCCTCGATCGTCCACTTCGTGGCGAAGCCCTGCGCGTACGAGTACGGCTCGGGGTTCAGCGTGCCCGTCGCGTACCCGGCGTAGATCCGCGACGCCATCAGGCAGATGCGCGCGTTCGGAAACTTGTCGTGGATCACCTGCAGGATCGTCGTGAACTCGCTGCGCAGCGTCTGCGCGTACGCGGCGAAGCCCTGCGTCGGTCCGGCGTCGGCTTCCTTGAACCAGATCGCCTGGACCTGCTGCGCCGTCGCGCCCTGGTTCGCGAGCCGCTGCATCACGACGTCCCAGAACGGCGCGGTAGGGTCCTGGATGATCGACGCGGTCTGTCCGCCCTGCGCGCCGTCGACGCACTGGACGCGCGGGTGGCGCAGCGGATCCGCGTTCGCGAGCTGGACGAAGCGCGAGAACTCCTGCGTGCAGTTCGACATGCCCAGCGAAAGGAAGACGATACGACCCGTCGAGCTCGGCGCGCCGATCGCGTCGCGCGGGACCACCTGCGCCGCTTGCGCCAGGCCGTCGATCGTGTGGGACAGCGGCCGTGCGTTCGATCCGCCCGGGTAGAGCCCGCCCTGGAACCCCGAGTACGTGCCCGCGCCGAGGTCGGTCAGCGGCACGAGCCCCGTCGACGTGTTCCCGCAGTTCTGCGCCGGCGCCGAGACGATCGTGAGGAGGGCCGCGGCCAGTCGAAGCGTGTGTCGCATGGTGAGTGTGCTCCCTCGCCCGAGGACTCCAGGGCCGGAGTTCGCGAGCCGGAGTCGCCGTGCCCGCTGGGCACCACACTACAACCGCCGTGACCCGCCGGGTTCCGCGACGGTCCGCGGATCTCCGCGACGCGGACCGCAAGTGCGCCCTCGCGCGCCGCCGTGGAAAGGAATCTCGCGATTCGCGGGCGGCCGATCCCCGCCTTCGGGACGCCCGATTCGCGCGCGGCGATCCGGCGAATTCGTGTCCAGCGCGGGCGCTCGCGGCACATGTCGAAGTGTCTCCCCAGCACCGACCCGAAACGAACACCCACGCAAGGACACACGACCATGTACCGCACTCTCAGCTCGCTCTTCCTCGCCTCCGCCGCCCTCGCCACCACGAGCCAGGCGCAGACCTACTACTCCATCGACGTCACGAACGACACGCTCTACCGCGTCAACGTCGTGAACGGGAACTGCATCCTGCTCGGCTCGCTGGGCGTCGACGTCGACGGCGTCGACATGGCCTGGCATCAGGGCGCGCTCTACGCCAAGTCGTTCGGCACGAGCAACGGCGCGCGCATCTACCAGATCGTCACGAGCGGCATGTACGCCGGCTACGCGCTGCCCGGCGCGCCGCTGAACGGCGGCGGCTACCTCGGCGCCGAGGTCGCGGGCCTCGCGTCGGACGGCACGAACCTGTGCCTGACCTACTCGACCCAGTCGCCGGTCAGCTACTACTCGACGAACATCGGCCGAGTGAACCCGCTGAGCGGCGCGATCACCTACGTCAGCTCGATGTCGACCGACGCGGACGCGATGTGCTACGTCGGCGGGCAGTTCTGGACGCTCGACATCATCAACCAGTGGTCGGGGTACGACGTGTACCGCGGCACCTCGGCACCCACCACATTCGTCGGCAACGACTCGTACGACGCGACGTTCGCGACGAACCCGGTGGACCTGGACGTGTTCTCGCCGACGAAGCTCGTGGCGGTCAGCCAGGACGGCAAGAACCTGGTGCAGGTCGACCGCGTGACGGGGTTGCGCGGGCTGATCACGCCGCTGACCGGCCTGCCCCCGAACGCGATCATGAAGGGACTGGCGTTCGCGCCCAGCCCGTGCCGCGCGAACCCGATCCCCTACGAGTGACGCGGAGCCGACCGACGGGGCGAGCGTGCCGGACTCACGGCCGCTCGCCCCGCAGTCGTGCGGCATAGTCCGCGAGCGGCTCGAGCCCGACCTCCGCCCGCCACGCGTCGACGCGCGCGGGATCCTCGAGGCGGTACGGCTGAACGCCGGTCGCGGTCGGAACGAACTGCGTGCCGTAGCGCTGCGGCCGCCCGCGGTGCAGCGCGACGCGGTCCTCGAGGTACGCGAGGTGCCTCTTCGAAGCCTGACCGTGCGCCGCCGCCTCGCGCATGAGCCCGACGCAGTGCTCCTGGAAGTCGACGTCGTGATCGGCGTGCTGCGCGAGCAGCCAGGCGTCGTTCGCGCCCTGCTCGCCCACGTGCTCGATCGTCGGCCAGCCGTCGCGGTGGACGATCTCCTTCAACCAGGCCGTGTTGGCGGCGTCGAGCGCCGACACGCGCTCGATCAGGCGCATGTCGGTCATCCCGGCGGCCTGGAGGTCGCGGCGCACCTGCTGATCCTCCGCGACGCGCAGCGCGAGCTCGCGCTGGACCGACGTCCACTCGGCCGCGGTCCGGGGCGCGGAGCAGGCGGCGATCGACAGCCAGATCAGGAGCGCAGCCGACGCGGAGATCGATTTCATGGTCGCTGGAGTTCCCTTCGGACGCGAAAGCGGGCGTGATCTGAGCACGGAGACCGCCCCGCCGTCACGCGTGTCGGCTCGATCCCGGGGCGCTCACTCCGCCAGCGACATCGCGCGCCCGTCGGCGCGGGCGTAGATCGCGCGGAAGCGCGCCTCGTCGAGCTTGCCGTCCTCGCCGACCAGCACGGCTGAGCGCTGCTCCGGCGTCGCCTTCAGCCCAGCCTGCTGCCAGTCCTTCAGGTAGCTCGCGCGCACCGCGTAGCGCTGGTCCTCGAGCGACTGCGTGAAGTCGAGCGCGAACGTCTTGTAGCGCGGATCGCTGCGCGCGCTGCGCATCGCGACGAAGCGCACGGCGTCGTACGGGTCCTGCATCAGGGTGCTCAGCACGTACGGCATCCAGCCCGTTCCCGACGCGGCGCGCGCCGGCGCCCAGCCGAAGTTCCAGGCCATCAGCGCGCGCTGGCCGGCGTCGCCCGACAGCGCCCACAGCACGGAGGCCGCGACCTTCTCCTGATCGTCGGCGAGCTTCGGACGCGGATGCTCGTACCACTCGTGCAGTCGCTCCGCGGCCCAGCCCAGCGTCTTGTCGAGGTGGCACTGGTTGCACGCATCGGGCCGCCCGGTCGCGAGCGTCGCCGCGATCGACGGGCTCGTGATCGTGTGGCTGCGGATCGCCTTCGAGAGGCCGTAGGTCGTGTACGGCATGTGGCAGTCCATGCACGCGCTGCCGCTCGACTCGGGGGCGTGGTGCGTGTGCGCGCGAAGCTTCTCGGGCTCGCCGAACTCTGCGTGACACGAGAGGCACGCGCGCGATCCGTCCATCCCGGACCGCAGCTGGTCCTCGGCCCACGTCGCCAGCGAGCGCCCCTCGCCCTTGCCCGGGTGCAGTTCGTGGCACGAGAGGCAGCTCATCTCGCCGCGCTGGTAGCACGGGCTCTCGACGAGGCCGTTGTACTCGCGCCCCGACACGCGCACCTGGCCGTCGGACCAGAAGAGCGGCTCGATCGAGCCGGGGTTGCGGTCGAGGAAGCCGCGCACCGCCGGCGTGTTCTTCTCTCGCGGCGCGCGCATCAGGTCGCGCGACGCGGCGAGGTCGTCGCCCGGCCGGTACGCGTAGCCGTTCACCTCCCAGTCGGCGCGCACCTCCTTCGTCTGCGCGTAGATGCCGTGGCACTGGCCGCACACTTGCGTCGAGCGGTCGTGCGGCATGTCCGCGGGGTTCGCGATCGTCGTGTCGAGCGGCAGCGCGGCGAGCGCCGCCGCGTCGAGGTCCTTGCGCTCCTTCTGCAGCGCCACGTGCGCCTCGCCCGGGCCGTGGCAGGCCTCGCAGGCGATGCCGAACTCGGCGACGTGCGTGCGACCGTCCAGCGGATGGCGCTGCGTCGCGTTCGTCGTGTGACACTTCATGCACGTCCGCGGCCAGCGGCCGGCCTCGGACGGCGTCTTGTCGACCGGAGGCTCGAGGAACAGCGACTTGCGCGGGACCCAGCGCTTCTCGCCCAGGTGCCACACGAGCGGCATCTGCGCGAGCTCCGTCTGACCGGGCACGTCGAGCCAGTAGATCTGGTAGTTGTGCGAGCCCGTCGTCAGTGCGACGCGCATCTTGCTCGCGGCCGGCTGGCCGAGCGCGCTGAAGGGCTGGACGTGGAACCCGTCGGGCTCGGTCGAGAGCCGCCACACGGCGCCCTCGAAGATCGGCGTCGCGCCCTCGAAGCGTGCCAGCACGGCGTCTGGCGTCGCGACCTGCGTCATGCGCCGGTGGTACGACGCCGACCAGCTCTCGTGGTTCGACGGATGGCACGCGCGGCACGCGTCGGAGCCGACGTAGCCCTCGTCGAGCAGGCGCGTCGGGACGGCCGCCGAGTCCGGCGCGCGCATCCCGTTCGCGCCCAGGACCGCGCTCGCGCACAGGACGGCTACGGCGATCCCCGCTGCGAGCGACGACCTCGACTCTTGCGACCGCATCGGCCTGATCGTCTCCGGAAGACGCCGGATGCTCACGCGAAAAGAGGCGCGCGTCGTCGGACGCGCGCCTCCGTGGACCTGCGAATCCGCCCGTTGCCTCCGCCGGGTCGTCGGGCCCAGGTTCGGCGGTCGCCCCTCAGGGCGCGAAGGTCAGTGCGACGGTGTTGCTGCCGCAGTACGGCGTCAGGTCCAGCCAGTTGTCGGAGTAGACCCCGTGCCGGACCGTCCGGCCGACGTAGCGAGCGAGCGTCGCTGGCGGGACCACGATCTGTTGGATCGCCTGCCCCTGCGCGTTCGTGTGGAGCCTGTGACCACCCGGCGCGTGCGGAAAGCCCCCGGGGATCAGGGGCGACAGGCCGAGGTACGACTGGACGAGATAGCGGTCGCGCGCGAGGTACAGCCCGCCGTACGCGAGCCACGGGTCGCTCGGCGTGGTGCCGGAGAAGGAGCCGACGATCGAGAACTCCCGCTCGCCGCCGTTCGTGAGCACGGAGATCGTCTGCACGCCGCCCGCGGACACCGAGACGATGCTGGTGTCGACGGTGAGCAACGTGCCGCACTGGCCGACTTGAGCCCGCGCGGGAACGGCGAGGAGGACGAGCAGGGCGGCGACGCCGCCGAGCGGGAAGCGAGCGATTCGAATCGACATGGATGGGTGACCTCGGATCGGATCGGGACGGAGGGTGGACAGGGGACGAGTTCGCGATCCGCCCGTGCGCTGACAAACGCCGTTCCAGGGGCGGATCACGGCGCACGGCACGTGGTTGGCGCGTGGCGCGGGCGGGACGAGCCGACGCGCACCGGCGGATGGAGCGGGATCGCTCGCTCGCCCGCGGACCTGCGCATCTCCGCCCGACCGGGAAGCCGGGTCGCGGTTCCCGGCCCCCACGGCCCTCGGGATGGGCGGGCCGAAGACTACGCTCACGGCCCCGGCGGAGACGGTCGATAGAAGGACGTTCCGGAGACCTGCACGATGACACCCCTGGTCCTGTCGCTCCTCGCGGTCGCGATCCTCGCGGCGATCCTCCTCGCGTACGTCGGGAAACCCTACTGGGGCTGGGTCGCGGGCGGCGTGCTCGCGCTCGCGGCCTGGGTCGCGCACGAGGGCTACGGGTCGACGGGGTTCCGGATCACGGCCGCGGTCTTCGTCGCCGCCGCGCTGCTCTTCGGCGTGAAGCCGCTGCGCGCCGCGATCCTGGGCCGGCCGCTGCTCGGCGTGCTCGCGCCGATCTTCCCGAAGATGAGCGACACCGAGCGCATCGCGCTCGACGCCGGCACGGTGTGGTGGGACGCGGAGCTCTTCTCGGGACGGCCCGATTGGAAGCGCATCCTCGGCTTCCGGCCGAACCCGCTGACGAGCGAGGAGCTCGCGTTCCTCGACGGCCCGTGCGAAGCGCTGTGCCGCATGCTCGACGACGACAAGATCCGTCGCGAGGGCGACCTGCCGCGCGAGGTCTGGGAGTACATCGCGCGCGAGCGCTTCTTCGGGATGATCATCCCGAAGGCCCACGGCGGCCTGGGTTTCTCGGCGCAGGCGCACAGCGCGGTCGTCGCCAAGCTCAGCTCGCGCAGCGTCACCGCCTGCGTCAGCGTCATGGTCCCGAACTCGCTCGGGCCGGCGGAGCTCCTGCTGCACTACGGGACCGACGAGCAGAAGGCCCACTGGCTGCCGCGCCTCGCGCGCGGCGAGGAGATCCCCTGCTTCGCGCTGACCGAACCGCACGCCGGTTCGGACGCGGGCGGCATGCGCTCGAAGGGCGTCGTCGTGAAGGGCCTGTGGAACGGCCGCGAGACGCTGGGCCTGAAGCTCTCGTGGGACAAGCGCTACATCACGCTCGCCCCGCGCGCGACGGTGGTCGGCCTCGCGTTCCGCATGTTCGATCCCGACAAGCTGCTCGGCGATCGCGCGGACCTGGGCATCACGTGCGCGCTGATCCCGCGCGACACGCCCGGCGTCTGGATCGGGAACCGCCACGATCCGCTGGGCACGCCGTTCCTGAACGGGCCGACGCGCGGAACGGACGTGTTCGTGCCGCTCGACGTGATCATCGGCGGGCCGAAGATGGCCGGGCAGGGCTGGCGCATGCTGATGGAGTGCCTCAGCGCGGGCCGTTCGATCTCGCTGCCGGCGAACTCCGTCGGCGGCGCCCAGCTCGCCGCGCGCACCGTCGGCGCGTACGCGACCGTGCGCGAGCAGTTCAACCTGTCGATCGGCCGCTTCGAGGGCATCGAGGCGCCGCTCGGGCGCATCGCCGGCACCGTGTACTGGATGAACGCGCTGCGCGAGGTCACCGCGGGCGCCGTCGACGCCGGCGAGAAGCCCGCGGTCGTCTCGGCCATCGCGAAGGCCTGGTCGACGGAGGCGATGCGGCGCGTCGTCACGGACGCGATGGACGTCGCTGGCGGCGCGGGCATCTGCAAGGGACCGCGCAACGTGCTCGCGGCGGCGTACACGGCGACGCCGATCGGCATCACGGTCGAGGGCGCGAACATCCTGACGCGCTCGATGATCGTGTTCGGACAGGGCGCGATCCGCTGCCATCCGTTCGCGCTGAAGGAGATGGAGGCGGCGGCGGCCAAGGACGCGCGGGCGCTCGACGCTCCGTTCTTCGGTCACGTCGGCTTCGTGGCGACGAACGCCGTGCGCAGCTTCGTGCTGGCGATCACGGGAGCGCGCTTCTCCGGCGCACCGGCCGGCGGCGAGGCCGGCGCGGCGCTGCGACAGCTCACGCGCTTCTCGGCGTCGTTCGCGCTGCTCGCGGACGCGGCGATGGGCACGCTGGGCGGCACGCTGAAGCGCAAGGAGCACGTCACGGGCCGGCTGGCCGACGCGCTGGCGTGGATGTACATCGCCAGCGCGGCGACGAACCGCTTCGTGGCGGACGGACAGCCGGACCGCGACCGCGCGCTGTACCGCTGGACGATCCGCGAGTCCCTGTGGAACGTGCAGGAGGCGCTGCGCGGCGTGCTCGACAACCTGCCGGTGCGCGCCGCGGCGATCGCGCTGCGGCCGGTCGTGTTCCCGCTCGGCGCGCGGCATCGGCCGCCCAGCGACCGCACGGTGGCTGCGGCGGCGCGCGCGCTGATCGACGGGAACCCGGCGCGCGTCGCGCTGACCCGCTCGATGCACGTGCCGAACGACGACGACCCGGGATTGGGCCGGCTCGAGAAGGCGCTGAGGCTCACGCTCGAGACCGATCCGCTGCGGAAGAAATTGCGCGAGGCGGTGAAGTCGGGCGCGCTGCCGCGCGGAGACGAGCCGACGCTCGCTGCCGCCGCAGCGGCGAAGGGGCTCGTCACCCCGGCCGAGCGCGCGAAGCTCGACGCGGCCTGGGCCGCGCGCGACGAGGCGATCCAGGTGGACGACTACGCGCCGGCCGACTACCCGTCGACGTCGAAGCCCGCGCCCGAGCGCGCGGCGTCGCGCCGGACCGCGCTGCTCTAGCAGTCCGCGCGGACGTGGTCGGTGGAACCGGCTCCCCGCTCGCACGGCCCACGGCCGCGAGCGGGGAGCCTCCGTTTCGAGGATGGCCGCGGGAGGGAATCCCGGAACGTGGGCCAGGGCTTTGTAGGAATCCGCATTCCATTCAGTACGCCTCCTCCCGAGGACGAAACCTCCCGCGGTAGTCGGAGGGGCCTGGCAGGGCCCGGAAGGCAATTCACTCCATGAGATTCTCCCTAGGGAGGATCCGCGCGCGGCAGAGCGTGGCGGGTCTGAGCCTCGTCGAAGTCACGATCGCGCTCGCGATCCTGTTCACCGGTCTGATGGCCACGGCGCGCACGCTGGCGTCGAGCGTCACGGTCGTCAACGACGCGAAGCGCATGAACCAGGCGGCCGTCTTCCTCGAGACGGTCATGGAGGACGTCGCAGCGCAGCCGTACGCGAACCTCCTCGCGCTCGACGGCAACCACATCACGGACGGCGCGAACGCGGCGGCGTCGAGCTACGCGGCGGACCTGACGGTCTTCCAGGCCGCGGCTGACCTGATCCAGGTCGAGGCCCAGCTCACGGACCTGCGCTCGGGCCGCGAACTCGGACGCGTCACGACGCTGAGGGCGCGCCGATGAGGACCATCCGGAACTCCTCGCGGACGAGCGGCTTCACGCTGATCGAGCTCTCGATCTCGACCGTGATCCTTGCCGTCGTCGGCTACTCGGTGTCCATCGCCGTGAAGATGGGCAACGACTCGAACTCGACGGTCATGCAGGTCGCGAGCGACTCCCGCACCGAACGCAAGACGATGTCGGCCTTGATGGACGACGTGCGCATGTCGTCCAACGCGCGCATCACCGCGACGACGGACCTCCACGGCAACAGCCTCGTGCAGATCCAGCAGCCCATCGAGGTCGACGGGGGCTTCGTCTGGGGCGTGAGGGACCGGAGGCTCGGCGGCGACGAGGCGTCGTGGAACCAGGAGAACTGGACGATCCGCTACGCCGTCGACGCGAACGGTCGTCTCGTGCGTCGCATCGTGGACACGAACGACGTCACGCGGCTCGAGGACGTCCTCGCCGACGACGTGATCGACGGCGGCGGCGGGGCCACCGGCTTCCGCGTGGTCCGCTCGGGCGATGTCTGGCAGGTGAACGTGGCCACGCGCCGAGGCGCGAGCGGCGAAGTGGTGTCGGAGACCGAATTCCATGTACGAACG
The DNA here is from genome assembly GCA_044221705.1 of Planctomycetota bacterium. Classification (GTDB taxonomy): domain Bacteria; phylum Planctomycetota; class UBA1135; order UBA1135; genus JAEUHZ01. The sequence continues at coordinate 138,621 of JBGAOR010000002.1, read as the reverse complement.
AGGAACTGAAGTGCGCTACGGACAACGAATCAAGGCCGAGGACTCGGAACGCGGCAGCGCCATCGTCGGCGTGCTCGTCGTGCTCGTCGGGATCATGGGCATCGTCTACGCGACCGGGACGGCCTCGGTCGTGGAGGTCCGCGACTCGCGCAAGGCCATCGACGGCGTGCGCGCCTCGTACCTGGCGGAAGCCGGGGCCGAGCGCGGCGTTCAATTCCTCGAGCAGGCGGTGAAGAACACGAACATGACCTCGCCGCTGATCGGGCTGACCAGCCTGTTCGACGGCGGCGACACGTTCACGCCGTACGTCGGAGAGGGCGTCATGAACGGCGGCAACCGCGTGGGCGCGTACTCGGTCAGCTTCACGCGCGTCGCGTCCACGGCTTCCTCGATCACGATCGCCATCGACTCCACCGGCTACTTCCCCGATGCGCCCTCGGCGCTGCCCGAGGGACAGCAGGTCTCGGAGTGGCGCGCGGTGCGCTCCACGGTGCGCTACAGCCTCGCGCCCAGCGAGGTGTTCGACTACGCCTACTTCATCAACAACTGGGGCTGGTTCTACGGCAACACGATCCGCGCGTTCGGCAACGCGCGCAGCAACGGCCAGTTCGACTGTGCCGGCTATGCCCCCACGATCACCGGGACGCCGATCTACGACTCGGTCACCTGGAGCGGGTCGAACGCCAACCTCACCGGCTACGAGGACGACAACGCGGACGGCCTCACGGACGGCAACGACGGCGGCACGTTCGCGGGCTGGGACATCGTCGGCGCGCAGAACGTGCAGGGGAACGGCGGCCGAGCTGCCAACCAGCACGACTTCCAGGACCAGATCCAGATGCCGAACCTGAACGACCTGACGCAGTACGAGGCGGCCGCGACCGCCGCGAACAGCACGATCACGATCGACGGAGTCGTGGTCAGCGACGGCGTCTACGGGGACGAGGCCGGCGAAAAGCAGAACCTCTACCTCGTCGGCACGGCTGCCAAGCCCATCGTCCTGAACGGCCCGGTCGTCGTGCGCGGCGACGTGTTGATCAGCGGTGTCGTGACAGGTCAGGGCGCGATCTACTCGGGCCGCAACGTGTACTGCCCGAAGTCGGTGACCTACGCGAACGGCCCCACGACCCCGCGCCCGGCCAACAACTCGGAAGCCGCGACGGAAGCCTGGATGACCACGAACGCGAACAAGGACTTCCTGGGCCTCTTCGCGCGCGAGCACATCGTCGTCGGCGACTACACGGACGGCACCTGGCAGGCCTACGTGAACCAGTGGATGTCCGACCCGCTGAACTCCTCGGCCGAGGACGCCGGCGCGGACGGCATCCCGAACACGCGCGCGGGGCGCGACGGGATCCTGGGCACGTCAGACGACGACGTCCTCGAGGGCGACGGCATCTTCACGATCGAGCACTACACCGAGGAGGACGCGGCGCTCGGGCTGATCCCGGCCGGCAAGAACGTCGGCGACTCGATCCCCGGCACCGGCGAGGACATCGACGGCGACGGCGTGTACGACCCGCAAGCGACGATGGCGCAGATCCCGGTACAGAATCCGCTTACGCCGGCGAACTGGGGCAACCTGACGACGACGCCCGCGAGCTACACGTCGATCTCGAGCCTGAGAGCCAACAAGCTCGACGCGGTGTTCTACACGAACCACGCGTTCTGCTGGCTGGTCCTGGGCAGCGAGGCGGCGCGCATCAACGGCGGACTCGTGAGCCGCAACGAGAGCATCATCTACGGCACGCCATACATGGACGTGAACCAGGACGCGCGCATGCTCGGGCACAGCTCGTCGAAGTTCGCGAACCTGCTGCCGCGGACCGTGCAGCCGATGGAAGTGCTGCGCTGGGTCCCGCTCGACAGCGACCCCAATCGCTACTCGGTGGCGCCGTGAGGAGTCGCACACGCATGGAACGCACGATTCTGATGGCCGCGGTCGTCACGGCGAGCCTGGCCAGCATCGCCCGCGCGCAGGAGCCTGCCCCCACGGACACGGAACCGCGGCCGACGGTCCAGGAGCAGGTGCTGCTCCGCGGACGCAACCGCACGCTGCTGCACCCGACTGATCCTCTGAAGGTCAGCGGGCGCGAGCAGGACGGCAACGAGATGCGTTCGGGGACGACGGCTCTCCAGCGCGGGCAGACCGCCACGGCTGGCGTGAACGGCGACGAGTCGTACCAGCGCGCCATCGCGATGGTCGAGAACCGGACCGTCTACACCCGTCCGCCGTCGCGCGCTCCGCTGGCGGAAGCGCAGGTCGCCGCCAGGAGCGGCACCGCGAAGGCGAGCACGCCACGGACGCCCGGCACGGCGAAGGACGCTCCGATCCCTTCCTCGAACATGCCCTGGGCGGTCGGCGGGATCGTGGCGGCGGCGATCGCGTTCGCGGGCTGGCTGTTCGTGCGCCGCAGCAGCTGACGCGCGCGAGCGCGCGAGCCGATCAAGGCCCGCTGGCTCGCGTGTGCATCAGGCCGGACGTTCGAGGCGCGCCGCGAGCATATGCAGGAACAGGCCGACGTCGGTCACGACGCCGATCGTCTGCGCCGAGCCGCGGTCCGCGAGCTTCGTCACCACCGCCGGGTTGATGTCGACGCACACGACGCGGACCCACGACGGCAGCATGTTGCCCACGCCGATCGAGTGCAGCATCGTCGACAGCATCAGCACGAGCTTCACGCCCTCCAGCGCCTGCGCGTAGCGCTCCTGCGCCTCGACCAGGTCCATCAGCGTGTCGGGCAGCGGCCCGTCGTCGCGGATCGAGCCGGCCAGCACGAACTCGACCTCCTCCTGAACGAGCGCGTGCATGATCCCGGACTTCACGACGCCCTGCTCGACCGCGGCGCGCACGGAACCGGCGTGGTTCACGGCGTTGATGGCGCGCATGTGGTTCTTGTGGCCGTCGACGACCGGGACCCCGGTCTGGAGGTCGACGCCCAGGCTGGTGCCGTAGAGCGCGTACTCGATGTCGTGCACGGCCAGCGCGTTCCCCGAGAGCAACGCGTCGATCCATCCGCCGCGCACGAGCTGGCAGAAGTACTCGATGCCGCCCGTGTGGATCACCACGGGGCCGGCGACGACGGCGACCCGCCCGCCGGAGCGTTTCACCTCGCGGATCATGTCGGCCACCCTGCCGACGCTGACCTCGACGCGGCGCTCGGACGAGATGTCGTTGCTCATGAACGCGAACCCGTGGCGGTCGCGCTGCACGAACTCCGGTGTCACGCGGATGCCGTCGACTCCGCACACGACGCGGTCGCCGGCCTTGACGTCGCGCAGCTTGCGGCACGTCGGGCGGCCGTCCACCACGACGATCACCGCGTCCATGCGCTGCTTGGCCACGTCGACCCAGCGGCCACCGATGCGCACCTGCGTGCGGTGGTTCGTGGTCGAGTAGAAGTCGTGCGGGACGCAGTGGTCCTTGGGCGCGGGCTCGAAGCGCGCGTCGCGCTCGTCGACCATGCGGCAACCCAGCGGGACGAGCTCGTGCACCAGCTCGCGCAGCACCTCCGGGCTCCTCGCCGAGAGCTTGAGCCGCGCGTACGAGAAGTCCTCATTCGTCGTGCCGATGCGGAACTCGACGACCTCGTACTCCGCGCCGCGCTCGATCACCTTGTCGAAGATGTGCTGGAGCAGCTGGCTGTCGATCAGGTGGCCTTCGGCCTCGATCGTCTCGGTCGTCTGGGATTCGGCCATGGGATCAGGTGATGAGCGCCAGCAGTCCAGCGCCGAATCCGCCGGCGATCCCGAGGACCGCGCAGGTCGTGGCCCACTTCGGACGGACGAACCCGGTCACCTTCTCGCCCGCGTAGAGGCACATGAAGCCGCCGAACAGCGCGCACGCGACCGCCAGGAAAGCGACGACGAACGCGCTGGCCGCGATCCAGTTCTCGCCGCCGTGCGGGTCGAAGAGCCCGACGACGATCGAGATTGCGACGACGGCCGGCGCGGCCGCGCACAGTCGCGGGCCCCAGACGGCGGCGGGATCGGCGCGCTTCGGCTCCACGCGGGCCTCGCTCAACCGATCAGGCGCCGCAGCACGTACTGCAGGATCCCGCCGTGGCGGTAGTACTCGGCCTCGTTGGGCGTGTCGATGCGCAGCAGCGCGTCGAACTTCGTCGCCTTGCCGTCCTTCGCGGTCGCCGTGACCTGCACGCGCATGCCGGGCGAGAAGTCGCCGCCCAGCGCGCGCTTCACGCCGTCGATCGCGAACGTCTCCGTGCCCGACAGGCCGAGCGAGCTCATGCTCGCGCCCTCTTGGAACTGGAGCGGCAGGACGCCCATGCCGACCAGGTTCGAGCGGTGGATGCGCTCGAAGCTCTCGGCGATCACGGCGCGCACGCCTTGCAGCATCGGCCCCTTCGCGGCCCAGTCGCGCGAGCTGCCCGTGCCGTACTCCTTGCCGGCGATGACGATCGTCGGGATCCCGGCGGCCTTGTACGCCATCGCGGCGTCGTAGATCGACGTCTTCTCGCCCGTCGTGAACAGGATCGTGTCGCCGCCCTCGGGCCCGCCGAGCAGCTTGTTCTTGATGCGCGAGTTCGCGAACGTGCCGCGCACCATGACCTCGTGGTTGCCGCGGCGCGCGCCGTAGGAGTTGAAGTCGTCAGGGGCTACGCCCAGCGACTGCAGGTACTTGCCCGCGGGGCTCGTGGCCTTGATCGAACCTGCCGGCGAGATGTGGTCGGTCGTGATGCTGTCGCCGAACGCAGCCAGCACGCGCGCGTTCGCGATGTCGGTCACGGCACCGGGCTTGACCGGCATGTTCTCGAAGTACGGCGGGTGCTTCACGTACGTCGAGTTCGCGTCCCAGGCATACGTGTCGCCGGCGGGCACCTTCAAGGATCGCCAGCGCGCATCGCCCTGGTACACGTCGGCGTACGTCTTCTGGAACATCGGACGGTCGATGGTCTTCGTGACCGCGGCCTGGATCTCGGCCGCCGTCGGCCACACGTCCTTCAGGAAGACGGGCTTGCCGTCCTTGCCCGTGCCGAGCGGCTCCGTCGTCAGGTCGACGTCCACGCTGCCCGCGATCGCGTAGGCGACGCACAGGGGCGGCGAAGCGAGGTAGTTCGCGCGCACCTGCGCGTGCACGCGGCCCTCGAAGTTCCGGTTGCCCGACAGCACGGCCGAGACGACCAGTCCGGCCTCGTCGATCGCCGTCGCGATCGGCTTCGGCAGCGGACCGCTGTTCCCGATGCACGTCGTGCAGCCGTAACCGACGACGTGGAAGCCCAGCTGGTCGAGGAACGGCTGCAATCCGGCCTTCGCCAGGTACTCGGTAACGACCTTCGACCCCGGCGCGAGGCTCGTCTTGACCCACGGCTTCGAGACGAGACCCTTCTCGACCGCCTTCTTCGCCAAGAGGCCCGCGGCCATCAGCACGGACGGGTTGCTCGTGTTCGTGCAGCTCGTGATCGCCGCGATGACGACGGATCCGTGCTCGAGCACGAAGTCTCCCGACTCGGTGTGCACGGCAGCGTGCGGCTCGAGCACGACGGCGGCGGGCGCCGCCCCGGGCTTCTCGGCCGTCTTGGGTCGCAGCGATTCGAGGTTCTGCTCGAAACCCTTCTTCACGTCGCCGAGGCGCACGCGGTCCTGCGGACGCTTCGGGCCGGCGAGCGACGGCTCGATCGTCGCCAGGTCGAGCGACAGGAGGTCGGTGTAGTCCGCGATCGGCGTCGACGCGTCGTGCCACAGACCCTGCGCCTTCGCGTAGGCCTCGACGAGCGCGATCTGCGCGTCGCTGCGCCCCGACAGCTTCAGGTACGCGATCGTGCTCGCGTCGATCGGGAAGATGCCGCACGTCGCGCCGTACTCGGGCGCCATGTTCGCGATCGTCGCCCGGTCGGCCAGCGGCAGGTCCGAGAGCCCCGCGCCGCAGAACTCGACGAACTTCCCGACGACGCCGTGCTTCCTCAGCATCTCGGTGACGCGCAGCACGAGATCCGTCGCGGTCGCCCCCTCGGGCAGCTTGCCCGTGAGCCGCACGCCGACGACCTGCGGAATCAGCATGGAAACGGGCTGTCCCAGCATCGCCGCCTCGGCCTCGATGCCGCCGACGCCCCAGCCTAGGACGCCCAGGCCGTTCACCATCGTCGTGTGCGAGTCGGTGCCGACGACCGTGTCGAGGTAGGCCCACTCCGCGCCCTTCGCGTCGCTGCTCGTCATGACGACGCGCGCCAGGAACTCGAGGTTCACCTGGTGCACGATGCCCGTGTCGGGCGGCACGGCCTTGAAGTTCTGGAACGCGGTCGAGCCCCAGCGCAGGAACGCATAGCGCTCCTGGTTGCGCTCGAACTCGATCTCGGCGTTCTTCTCGACCGCGTCCGGGCGCCCGAAATAGTCGACCTGCACCGAGTGGTCGATGACCAGCTCGACCGGCGACAGCGGGTTGATCTTCCGTGCGTCCCCGCCGCGCTTCTTCATCGCGTCGCGCATCGCCGCGAGGTCGACGACGCACGGCACGCCGGTGAAGTCCTGCAGCAGCGTGCGCGCCGGCGTGAACTGGATCTCCTTCGTCGGCGTGGCCTTCGGATCCCACGCGGCGAGCGCTTCGATGTCCGTCTTCGTGACGGCGACGCCGTCCTCGGTGCGCAGCAGGTTCTCGAGCAGCACGCGCAGGCTGAACGGCAGCTTCGCGACGCGCGGCAGGCGCTTCGCGAGCGCGGGCAGGCTCGCGATCTGGTACGTGCGGCCGGAGGAGGTGAGGGTCGTCTTGGTCTGGAAACTGTCGTGCATGGAGGATCTCGGCGCGGTTTCGAGGGCGAGGAGTTTACGCCGCCGCGGCCCGCGAGTCCTGCGCTCGTCCCTTCGCAGCGGGACCGGCGGACGACGTACAGCACGGGCCGCGAGCCGGACCGCGGTCCCCGCGCCGTTCCGCGCAACGCGGGTCCGCCCTCGCCCTCGAGCGCACAGTTCGCTGCCCGTTGCGCTACCTTGAGCCCGTGACGCAGCCCCCCCGTCCAGGCAGCGGTCAGCCGCCATTCCCCGACATCCCGAGTTCGCTCCATGCCGGCATGGAGCGCCACGGGTCCGCGCACCTCATGCCGGGGATCGACATTCCGGGCCCCGACGGCGTCCCTGAGTCCAGCGGTCCCGAGTGGCTCGCGAACGCCGTGAGCGGAGGCCCACGGCGTCGCTACATCCTGCGCAACGAGGTCGGCCGCGGCGGCATGGGCGCCGTGTACGAAGTCATCGACACGGACCTGCGCCGCACGCTCGCCATGAAGGTCGCGCTGTCGGGCAAGGACAAGAAGCCGCCTTCCGAATCCGGGAGCGACCCCGCGCTGCTGGCGCGCTTCCTGGAGGAGGCTCAGGTCACCGGCCAGCTCGACCACCCCGGCATCGTGCCGCTGCACGAGGTCGGGATGGACGCGGGCGGGAACATCTACTTCACGATGCGGCTCGTGAAGGGGCAGAGCCTCCACGAAGTCTTCGAGCTCGTCCGCACCGGAGCCGACGACTGGACGCGCGAGCGCGCGATCGTGGCGATCTTGCGCGTGTGCGAAGCGATGGCCTACGCGCACAGCAAGGGCGTCGTGCACCGCGACCTCAAGCCCGCGAACGTCATGACGGGCCGCTTCGGCGAGGTCTACGTCATGGACTGGGGCCTCGCGAAGGTCATGGGCCGGCCAGAGAAACGGCTCGCGATCGGCGAGTCGACGGCCTCGCTCGTCATGACCGAGCGCGCCCGCGCGAACACGGGCGACGGGCTGTCGACGCAAGAGGGAACCGTCATCGGAACCCCCGTCTACATGGCGCCCGAGCAGGCCCGGGGCGAAGTCGAGCGCGTCACGGGGCGGTCCGACATCTACTCGGTCGGCGCGATGCTCTACCACTTGCTCGCCGGCCGGCCGCCGTACCTCCTCCCGGGGACGCGCACGGCGAGCCACCAGGTGCTCAGCTGGGTGATCGAGGGGCCGCCGCGCCCGCTGCACGAAATCGCGCCGTCGGTCCCGCCGGAGCTCGTCGCCGTGTGCGAGAAGGCCATGGCCCGCGAGCCCGAGCAGCGCTACCAGGACATGCGCGACCTGGGCGAGGACTTGCGGGCGTTCCTCGTCGGCCGGCCAGTGTCGGCCCTGAGGATCTCGGGGCCCGTGCGCGCCGTGCGCTGGTGTCGGCGCAATCCGCTCGCGAGCGCGGCCATGGCGGCCCTGGTCCTCGGCGCGGGGCTCGGACTCTGGCGGCTGGGCTCCCTGTCGCGGTCCCTGATCGAGCAGTCGGCCATCGAAGGCGCCGCGCTGGAGACCCAGGTCCTGCAGGAGGTCAACTCCTTCTACACGGAGGCCGTCACCTCGCGCATCGACCGGACCCACGTGCCCGTGATCTCGACTTGGCGGGCGACCGCGGGAGCGATTCCGATCCCGGCCACGTTCCTGACGGAACTCGGGGAGCGCATCTCGGCGCGTGCTGGCGACGTGCGCGTCCGCCACTACAGCGAGTACCCGTTCAAGAACCGCGTGCGTGAGGACCTCGACGAGTTCCAGAAGCACGCCATCGAAGCGCTGCGCACCGATCCGGTGACCCCCATCACGCGTTTCGAGGACGTCCGCGGCGCGCCCGTGCTGCGCTACGCGGTCGCACGGCGCATGGAGCAGGGCTGCGTGGATTGCCACAACTCGCACCCCGACAGCATCAAGAAGGACTGGAAGGTCGGGGATGTCCGCGGGGTGCTGGAGATCGTCCGTCCGCTGGCGGCGGACGAAGCGCGCATCCAGAAGGGCCTGCGCGGAACCCTGATCCTGGTGGCTGCCGTCGTCGGAGGCCTGTTCTTCGCGGCTCTCCTGGGCGTCCTGGCCTTCACGCGTCGCGCAACCGTCAAGCACTGATCCTCGCGTGACCGGCTCAGTCAGATCGACCGACGCTGCACGGGCCGTAGCGGGATCGTCGCGGGAGCCCGCGGTGTGAGCGACGGGTCCGAGTCCACGCGGCGACACCAGCGGGTGTTCGAGCTCTTCACGGCGGCCGCCGGTCTCGGACCGCGAGAACTGCGCGAGTACCTGGAGCGCGAGTGTCCCGACGACTCACTGCGCGCGGAGGTCGCCGCGCTGCTCTCGGCCGAACGCGCTCGCCCCCCGTCGGGACCCTCGGAGAGGCTGCGAGTCTCCGTCGATGTGCCGGCCGCTCCCGCGGACGAGCCCCTGCCGGTCCAGATCGGACGGTACCGCGTGCTGCGCCTCGTCGGGCGCGGCGGAATGGGCAGCGTCTACGAGGGCGAGCAGGAGAACCCGCGTCGCCGCGTGGCCATCAAGGTCGTCAACCCGGGCGAATCCGTGGCGAGCTTCCTGCGACGGTTCGAGTTCGAGGTCGAGGTCCTCGCGCGCCTGAACCACCCGGGGATCGCGCACATCATCGAAGCTGGACACTACGAGCACCGCGGGATCGTGCAGCCGTTCTTCGCGATGGAGTACGTCGAGGGCGTGCCGATCACCGGGTACGTCGCCGGCCGCTCGCTCGACACGGTCCAGCGGTTGGCGCTGTTCGGCGAGATCTGCGACGCAGTCCACCACGCGCACCAGCGCGGAGTCGTGCACCGCGACCTGAAGCCCGCGAACATCCTCGTCGACGCCGATGGACACCCGAAGATCCTCGACTTCGGCATCGCGCGCATCACGGACGACAGGGACGAGACCACGCGCAACACGGTGGCTGGACAACTGCTCGGCACGATCGCCTACATGAGCCCCGAGCAGGCCACGGGGGACGCGTACGTGGTGGACACGCGCAGCGACGTGTACTCGCTCGGGATCCTGCTCTACGAGCTCCTGACCGGAAAGCTCCCCTACGAGATCTCGGAGCGCCGCGTCCACGCCGCGCTCCTCACCATCACGGGAGCGGATCCGAAGCCGCTGACGGTCATCGACCCGAGCATCGACTACGACCTGTCCACCATCGCCCTGAAGGCCGTCGAGAAGGAGCGCGACCGCCGCTATCCATCGGCAGCCGAGCTCGCGGCGGACGTGCGCCGATTCCTGGGTCACGAGCCCATCGTGGCGCGGCCAGCCACCACGGCGTACGTCCTGACGAAATTCGCGCGGCGCAATCCCCTGCTCGTGACGTCGATCGTCGCAGGCATGGTCCTGGTGACGACCGCGCTCGTCGTCGCGCTCTTCGCCCTCGCGAGCGCACGCACCGCGCGATCGGCCGAGACCGCCGCTCGCGCGCACGCGGAGCGCGAGACCGCGGCTGTCTCGGCCATGAACACCTTCGTGCTGCGCGACATGATCCAGGCGGTCAGCCCGGTGCGCGGCGGCCGCGACATGCGCCTCGTGGACATGCTCGACGCCGCGATCCCGCGCATCGACGGAACGTTCGCCGAGCAGCCGTTCATCCGGGACTCCGTGCGCTCCGCGATCGGTGGCACGTACCTGGAGCTCGGCCTGCTCAAGGAGTCGGAGAGGCTCCTGCGCGCTGCCCTGCCCGGGCTCGAGCAGGAACTGGGCCCGGACGACCCGCGCGCCCTCGATGTCCGACACCAGCTGATGCAGTGCTTGGACGAATTGGAGGACGGCGATGGGGCATTGACACTCGCCGAAGACCTCTACCAGCACCACGTGCGCGCCTACGGTCCACGGGACGAGCGCACGTTGCGCATGCGGAGCGACCGGGCCTCGATGCTCGTCAAGTCGGGGCATTTCGAGCTCGGCCTGGCCGAATCCCGCGAGTCCCTGGAACTCTGTCGGGCCGCTTTCGGCCCCGAGCACCCGCGAACCTCGGTCGCGATGCGCAAGCTCTCGGAGTGCCTGACGATCACGGGCGGATTCGCAGAGGCCGAGCAACTGATTCGCGCGTACATCGCGGCGGTCGAGCCCACGCGCCGCGCCGGTGACCCCGACATCCTGAGCGCGCAGGCCCTCCTGAGCCGGGTCCTCCTGGATCTCGGGCAGATTCCCGAAGCGGAGGCGCTGGCGCGCGCGGTCGTGGACTCCACGACCGCCGTCTACGGACCGCTCGCCTCCCGGACCCTGGACGCCAAGAGTGCCCTGGCGTCGCTCCTTGGAGACACGAACCGTGGCGAGTCCGCCACGGGGATCTACCTCGAGCTGTACCAGACCAGCGAGGCCATGTTCGGGCGACTGCACGCGCGGTCTCTCTTCCACCAGGGCGAGTACGCCATCAACCTGCGCAAGACAGGCCGCCTCGAGGAAGCCGAGCGATTCGCGCGCGCGGCTCTGGAAGGGCAGATCGAGCTGCACGGCGAGGTCGACGCGGACGTCGCCGCGGCCAACGAGGTCCTGAGCTCCGTGCTCTACGACGAGCAGGACCTGGGCGGAGCCGACGTGTACCTGACCCGCGCCCTGGCCGTCGCGCGCCAGACGATCGGGACGAAGCACCCGCGCTATGCGGACATGCTCTTCAACCACGTCGCCCTCCTGGGTCGACGCGGCGAGTACGAGCGCGCCGAACCCGTGTGTCGCGAGATGATCGCCCTCGACACCGAGCTGCGTGGCCCGCGTCACGCCTTCGTGGCCGCCGGCCGGAACCAGCTCGCCAAGGCGCTCGTCGCCCAGGGCTGCCTGGAGGAGGGCGTGGCGCAGTTCACGGAGTCGATCGCGATCTACCGCGAGGTCGTCCCCGACGGTCGCTTCCCCGAGTACGAGGCCCTGGCTCAGATGGGGCCGGTCCTCACGACGCTCGGCCGCTATGCGGAAGCCGAAGCCGCGCTGCTCGAATCGTGGAACGGGTTCTGGGCGCTGAACGACGGCCGGCGGCTCGCGCGCTTCGACCTGGCCGAGAACCTCGTCGCCCTCTACGAACGCCTCGGCCGCAGCGCCGAGGCGGATGTCTATCGCGCCTATCTGGGAGTTCGCTGATGGACCGTCTGCAGACTCTCGATCTGCTCCTGCGCTTCCGCGGCGGCGACCGCGCCGCGGAGGACCTGCTGCTCGAGCGCGTCTACGCCGAGCTGCACGCGATCGCGGACCGGCTCTTCCGCAAGGAGGGCGGTAGCCACACGCTGCAGCCGACCGTGCTCGTGCACGAGGCGTTCCTCGACCTCGCCGGCGAAGGCGTGGACTGGGAGAGCCGGACGCACTTCCTGTGCATCGCGGCGAAGTGCATGCGCCGCGTGCTGCGCGAGCACGCGCGCGCGCGCGGCGCCGAGAAGCGTGGCGGCGGCTTGCGGCGCGTGACCCTCGTGGACGTGGGACGGGACGAGGCCCCGGGCCTCGACTTCGACCTGGAGGCGCTGGACCAGGCGCTCGAAAAGCTCGCCGGGCTCTCCGAGCGCCAGTCGCGGGTCGTCGAGCTGCGGTTCTTCGCCGACCTGTCCATCGAGGAGACGGCCCGGGCGCTGGCCGTCTCCACGGGAACGGTCGAGAACGACTGGCGGTTCGCCCGCGCCTGGCTGCTGCGGGAGCTCCAGCAGGCCGGCTGAAGGATCGGCCGGGGCGGCGCACGACGCGCCCGGCGCACGGCCGTGCCGATTCCAGGAAAACCTGGGGAGTCGCCGCGCGCCTCGCCCAGACCGGGCTGGAAAACGCCCAGCCGCTTCCGGCCCCCCTCGGCGATCGTTCCGCAAGCCCCCAGTGGGAACCCAGAGATGAACCTCAGACAGATCCTGTTCACGATCCTCGCGATGTTCGCGAGCCTCCACACGGCCCAAGCCGGCGACATCACCGTCCGCAACAAGACCATCCACGATGTGACCCCTCTGTGGGTCGCCGAGTACAGCGTCGGCGCCTCCAAGGCCGAGCGGGTCGCCGGGCCCTGGCAGATCTTCTCGGGAGACGAGAGGACCTGGGACAAGAGTGCCTTCGTGGTCGCCAAGGAACGCTGGGTTCGGTGGGCCGTCAAGAAGTCCGACCTGGACCCCGAGTACTCGAAGAGCGCCTGGGACAACGTCGGCGCCGACATCGGCAAGAAGTCGATCGGCAGCTTCGTCGGCAACATCAACATCTCCGACCGTGATTCCAAGGGCACCTACCAGGCGAAGACGGACACGGCCGAGTGGATCGGAAGTGCCTGGACCGCCACCTGGGATTCGATCTGGGGACCGTTGAGCACCGCGGGCCAGTCGCTCACCGTCACGAACGAAACCGACACGACCTACTGGTTCGGGGAGTACCAGAAGAAGCCCTTGGGAGTCGCGTCCAAGCTGCAAGGCGGTTGGGAGCTCAAGCCGGGCGCGAGCAAGACGATCACGCGCGCGAAGCTCAGCCCGGGGTACACCGAGCGGTACATCCGCTGGGGCGGCTCAGCCGCGAACATCTCGGACTCGTTCGAGCACTCGTTCTTCGAGACGCTCAACGGCCGCCAGGCCTGCGGTGCCGGGTACAAGGCGATCCACATCTTCTTCGACAAGAACGGCGTACCTGAGGGCTACTCCGATCTCCTCTGGAAGTCGAAGGAGTACTTCCGCTGCACGTTCCTGGTCGACGTGCTGAACGCGGTCGCTACCGCGGGACAGTACGTGAAGATCCCGGACGGCCTCGGCACGGTGCTCGGTCTCGACGCGCTCTTGCAGCCCGTCCAGGACGCGGCGACGAACGCGGTGAACCTGGATTCGCTCGAATCCGCCTTGAACGCGCGCGTCACGCCGCTCTTCCCGGACGCGCAACTGGCGCAGATCAACCAGCTCCGGAGCAAGATCGCGACGATGCCGAGCAACGCCTCGTTCCGCGACCTGTTCAAGTCGGACTGCTTCTGCTCGTCCGAGAAGAAGGCGCAGGTCCTGAGCACGCTGACGAATCTCGGCCTGAAGGCGGCCTCCTGGCCCATCGCCCAATCGTCGGGGCACTTCTACCAGGGCTACACGATGACGATCGGAGTCCAGTACAAGGCACTGACCATCAACGTCAGCCAATCCCTCCTGACGGACTACGGCACGAACACGAACGCGCTGTTCTCGTTCGGCGTCGGGGGCGGAACCTCCGTGACGAAGACGCCCTCGATCAGTCGCACGTACAGCACGGAGATCTACCCGAGCATCGGGGTGCCGACGGTGTTGGATGTGGGCTGGAACTTCGGCGTGATGGGCAACCTGCCCGGACCGCTGGCCGGCGGCGGCAGCGCCTTGTTCGGTACGAACGGCCAGGTCCCGTACATCCCCGACCTGACGAAGCTCGTGGGTCTGAGCTTCGCCGGCACGGCAGCGTCGGCGACGAACAACTTCTCGGCGAGCGGCGGCGTCGGTTGGACCTGGAAGGGCCTCTGACAGAGCGACCGACGTGACCGGCGGGCCGCATCCTCCGGGATGCGGCCCGCTGCATTTCAGTCACCGGCCGCTGCCGAACCGCCATCCGCCGGGCTGGGGAGCTTCGCGCCCGCCGCCGCATCGACGAGCCACAGGAGGCTCCCGCCGCGCGGGCGCACGCGACCCGCGGGCGGCGTCGACGGGCTCGGGCGCACCACGTTCGCCGAGCGCACCATCGCGGCCTTGTCCGCGCCGGCCACGAGGAACAGCACGCGCTGCGCGGCCTCGAACACCGGGAACGTCATCGTCACGCGCCAGGCCTGGAGCTTCTCGACGTGGTTCGCGACCACGAGCCGCGTCGACTCCTCCATCGCGTTCGTGCCCGGGAAGAGCGACGCCGTGTGACCGTCCGCCCCCATCCCGAGCAGCACGACGTCGAAGCGCGGCATCTCGCCCGGGCGCAGGCCGAAGTGCTCCTGGATCACGTTCTCGGCGTCCGACGCCGCGTCCTCGGGGTCGCGCTCGCCGGCGATGCGATGGACGTTCGCGTCGGGGATCCGCGCGCGCTGGATCAGCGTCTCGCGCGCCATGCGCCAGTTGCTGTCGGCATGGTCCGGCGGCACGCAGCGCTCGTCGCCGAAGAAGACGTGCACCTTGTCCCAGGGCAGGTCCACGGCCGCGAGCAGCTCGTGCGTCCGACGCGGCGTGCTGCCGCCCGACAGGACGAGATCGCAGCGATCGTGCTCGCCGACCGCGGCGAGGATCGCGTGCGCGATCTCGTCGCAGGCCGCCTTCGCCACGGCCTCCGGGTCCGCGAGCACGCGGATCTCGGCGGTCGCAGCCTTCACGCGGCGTGTGCCCACGGGTGCGGACGCTAAGCAATCACTCGATGTGCCGCCACTTCCGTCCGTCGCGCTCGAGCAACTCGTCGGATTCCCTCGGGCCCCACGACCCCGCGGCGTAGTTCGGGAACGTCCGCGGCGGCAGCGCGCTCCACACTTCCTGCATCGGGCCCACGATCGCCCAGCCCATCTCGACCATGTCGGCGCGCTGGAAGAGCGTCGGATCCCCCTTGATGCAGTCGTAGATCAGCGTCTCGTACCCGGTGCTGGGCGCCTGCTGGAAGTGGTCCTTGTAGCGGAAGTCCATGGCGACGTTGCTCATCCGCACCGACGGACCGGGGATCTTCGCGCCGAAGCGCAGCGTGATGCCCTCGTCGGGCTGCACGCGGATCACGAGCACGTTGCGCGACAGGTGCTCGACCGGCGTGTTGCGGAAGAGCAGCAGCGGCGGGCGCCGAAACTGGATCGAGATCTCGGAGACGCGGCGCTCCATGCGCTTGCCTGTGCGCAGGTAGAACGGCACGCCGGCCCAACGCCAGTTGTCGACGGAGAGCTGCATCGCGGCGAACGTCTCGGTGCCGGAATTGCGCGGCACGCGCTCCTCCGAGCGGTAGGCCGCGACCTTCTTGCCGTCGATCGTGCCGTCGCCGTACTGGCCGCGCACCGTGTGCGTCAGCACGCGCTCGGGCGTCATCGGCTGGATCGCGCGCAGGACCTTGGCCTTCTCCTCGCGCACGGCCTCGGCCTCGAACGACGTCGGCGGCTCCATCGCGACCAGCGCGAGCAACTGCAGGATGTGGTTCGGCACCATGTCGCGCAACGCGCCGGCCGTGTCGTAGTACCCGCCGCGCGACTCGACGCCGATCGACTCGGCGACCGTGATCTGCACGTTGTCGATGTACTGGCGGTTCCAGATCGGCTCGAACATCCCGTTCGCGAAGCGGAACACGAGGATGTTCTGGACCGTCTCTTTCCCGAGGTAGTGGTCGATCCGGTAGATCTGGTCCTCCTTCAGGATGCGCGCGAGGTCCGCATTGAGAGCGCGCGCCGACGCCAGGTCGGTGCCGAACGGCTTCTCGACGATGACGCGGCTCCAGCGGCCGTTCTCCTCCTTGGTCAGCCCCGCTGCTCCGAGGTGCTCCACGATCGGCGCGAAGTACTCGGGCGCGGTCGACAGGTAGAACAGGTGGTTGCCCGTCGTGCCGTGTTGCTCGTCGATCTTCGCGATCTCGGCCGCGAGCTTCGTGTACGCGGCCGCATCGGTGAAGTCGGCCTGCACGTAATGCAGCCGCGAGAGCACGTCGGCGATCACCGACGCCGGCAGCTTCTGCGTCGCGTACTTGGCGACGTCCTCGGCCACGCGTTCGCGGTAGGTCTTCGAGTCGAGGGCCGTGCGGCCGACGCCGACGATCGCACAGCCCGAGGCGAGCAGGTTCTCGCTCCACAGGTTGCACAGGGCCGGGATCAGCTTGCGCTTGGTCAGATCGCCGGCCGCGCCGAAGATCACGATCGTCGCTGGCCCGACGGGGCGCGCGTACGGATTCACGAGCACGCTGTCCGGCTCGGCATCCACGTGCACGGCTTCACCGGTGGTCGTCGTCGATCCCATCTCAGTGCGCCTTGCTGGTCCCTGGGGTCTTCGTTCCGGAGGCGCTCGGCTCGACGTGCCCGCCGAACTTCTCGCGCATCGCCGAGATCACCTTCTCCGCATAGGTGTGCTCCTGGCGCGAACGGAAGCGCGTGTAGAGCGCCGCGGTCAGCACCTCGGCCGGCACGGCGTTGTCGATCGCGGCCTGCACGGTCCAACGGCCCTCGCCCGAGTCCTGCACGAAGCCCGAGTAGCGCGCGAGCTTCGGATCCTCCTGCAGCGCCATCGCCGTGAGGTCGAGCAGCCACGAGCCGACGACGCTGCCGCGGCGCCACAGCTCGGCCACGTCCTCGAGCTTGAGGTCGTAGCGCATGTCGGCCGGCACGTTCGGGCCAGCCTGGCTCTTCATGAGGTCGAAGCCCTCGGCGTAGGCCTGCATGACGCCGTACTCGATGCCGTTGTGGACCATCTTCACGAAGTGGCCGGCGCCGACGGGACCGCAGTGCAGGAAGCCCTCTTCCGCGGTGCCACCCGAGCGACCGACTGTCGGCGTCGTGTCTCCCACGCCGGGCGCGAGCGTCCGCAGCGCGGGCGAGAGCAGCGCGATCGCTTCCTTGGATCCGCCGGCCATCAGGCAATAGCCGCGCTCCGCGCCCCACACGCCGCCGCTCGTGCCGACGTCGACGTAGTGGATTCCGCGCTCGGCCAGCACCTTCGCGCGCCGCACGTCGTCCTTGAAGTAGCTGTTGCCGCCGTCGACGACGACGTCGCCCTTCTCGCACAGGCTCGACAGCTTCTGGACCATCTGCTCGGTCACGTCGCCGGACGGCAGCATGACCCACACGACGCGCGGCTTGCGCAGCGCCTTCACGAGGTCCTCGATCGTCCGGGCCGCGTGCGCGCCGACCTTCTGCAGCTCCTCGCTCTTCTCGAAGTCGCGGTTCCACACGACGCACTCGTGCTTGCCGCGCAGGAGCCGTCGCACCATGTTGCCGCCCATGCGGCCCAGCCCGACCATTCCGATCTGCATGAGAGAAGTCCTGGGTTGTACGAGTACGTCTCGTGACGCTCGAGGCGCCGGAGGAAGTGTGTGTGGTGGCAACGGGTCAGGGGCGAGCCGCGGTCGGAACCGCGACGGCCCGTTGGACGGCGCGCACGAGCGTGGTCATCCCGCTGCGGAGGTCCGCCGTGATGTGCGCGCGCAGCGTGCGCTGCCCGCGCTCGACGAGCACCTGCAGGTCGCCGCGAGCCTGCGCGGCCTGGACGATCCCGAAGCCGTACTTCTGGCCGGGCACGGGCACGTCCTTCGCGACGGCCCGCGTGACCTGAAGGAACACGCCGCTCTTCGGGCCGCCCTTGTACGCCTGGCCGGTCGAGTGGAGGAACCGCGGCCCGAACCCGACGCACGTCGCCACGCGGCGCGCGTCGCGTAGCGCGGTGCGCATGGCGCGGAAATCGGCGGCGTTCTCGCCGTCCATCGGGAGGTAGCCCAGGAGTCCGACGTAGTCGCGCGGCTTCGTCGCGAAGTGTGCACGCAGGACGTCGGCCAGGTTCGCGTCGGACCCGGTCATCCCGTGCAACTTCAGCGCGTACTCGCGCGGCGCGTAGAGCAGGATCCCGTCCTCCTCGAAGAACGGCTTCTCGGGCGGCAACGCGCCGGTCTTCTCGTAGGCCTCGGTCAGCTCGCGCGTCGCGATCTTGCTGGCCTCGACATCGGGCTGGTCGAACGGATGGATGCCGATCACGGCGCCGGCGACCGCGGTCGCGATCTCCCAGCGGTAGAACTCGGCGCCCAGGTCGAGCGGGCTGCCCACCGAGATGCGCGCGACGGCGTGACCGGCGCGCTCGAGCGCGTCGACGGCCGCGTCCTGGGCCCGATCGACTTCGCTGTCGAGCCGCACGTAGACGAACACGCGGTCGTCGCCGTACGCGGCGGGCGTGCTCAGCGGTTCGTGGTCGACGGGGACGATGCCGCGCCCCTGCTTGCCGGTCGATTCGGCGACGAGTTGCTCGAGCCATCCGCCGAGCGACGCGAGGGCGGGGCTGACCACGAGCGTGAGCTTGTCGCGCCCGCGCAGCGCGCACGCGCCCAGGAACGCGCCGAGTTGCACGGCCTGGTCGCGCGCGGGCGGGTTGTCGCCGATCGAGTGCTTCGCCATCGCGTTCGCGCGCGCCAGGAACTGGTCGAGGTCGACGCCGATCAGCGCCGCGGGCACGAGCCCGAACATGGACAGCGCCGAGAATCGCCCGCCGATCGCGGGATCGCCGGCGAAGATCTTGCGGTAGCCCTTCGCGCGCGCGACGCCTTCGAGCTTCGAGCCCGGATCCGTGATCGCGACGAAGCGGCGTCCGGCGTCCTTCGCGCCGACCTTGGCGACGACGCGATCCCAGAAGTACGCGTCGAGGATGTTCGGCTCGAGCGTCGAGCCCGACTTGCTCGCCACGACGACGAGTGTCTTCGCGAGGTCGACCTTCTTCTCGAACGTCGCGACCTGCGCCGGATCCGTCGAGTCGAGCACGTGCAGCTCGGGGTGGCCGGCGCGGGATCCGTACGTGCGCGCCAGGACCTCGGGGCACAGGCTCGAACCGCCCATGCCGAGGAGGAGCACGCTCTGGAATCCGTCCTTCTTCACCTGCTCGGCGAACGCGCGCAGCTCCGTGATCGCGGACATTCCGCGCGCGGGCGCGTCGAGCCAGCCGAGCCAGCGCGCCTCGTCGCCGCCGGTCCACACCGTCGCGTCCTTCTTCGCGAAGCGCCGCGACTCGTCGCCCTTCGTCCAGCCGTCGAGGGCGGCCTCGTAGGCCTTCTGCACGTCAGCCGGCGCTCTCGTCGTGAACGCGTTCGCCGCGGGGGCGGTCATCGGGACCGTGGGACCGGACGGCGGCGCGACGGCCGGCTTCGTCGCGGGCGCAGCCGCGGCCGCACCGCTCGCGGACGGACCGGCGACCGAGCGCAACAGCGTCTCGAACGCCTCCGCGAACTGCTTGAGCCCGTCGGCGAGCAGCGCGTCGGTCACCTTGTCGAGCGAGATGCCCGCGCCCTCGAGCTCGCGCAGCACCTTCTTGGCGTCCAGGAGACCCTCGTTCAGCGCCGTGCGCGCCTTGCCGTGGTCGCGGAACGCGTCGATCGTCGCCGGCGGCGCGGTGTTCACCGTGTCGCGGCCGATGAGCTCCTCGACGTACATGACGTCGCTGTACTTCTTGTTCTTCGTGCCCGTGCTGGCCCACAGCACGCGCTGCGTCTGCGCACCCTTCTTCGCGAGCTCGCGCCAGCGCTTGCTGGCCGTCACGTCCTCGTAGTGCGCGTACGCGAGCTTCGCGTTGGCGATCGCCGCCCGACCGTAGAGCTTCTCGAGCGCGGCCTGGTCCTTGGGCGACTTCGACGCCGCGATCTTCGCCTCGAGCTGCTTGTCGATCGTCGTGTCGATCCGCGACACGAAGAAGCTCGCCACGCTGGCGACGCGCGAGAGATCTCCGCCGCCCTTCGCGCGGCGCTCGAGCCCGCGCAGGTAGGCCTCGAGCGTCTCGGCGTAGGCGCTGCGCGCGAAGAGCAGCGTCACGTTCACGTTGATGCCGGCCGCGATCAGCTCCTCGAACGCCTTGCGCCCGTTGGCCGTGCCCGGGACCTTGATCATCACGTTCGGGCGCGCGACCGCTTCCCACAGGTGGACGGCCTCGCGCACGATCTGCTCGGGCGCGTCGCCGTCGTGCAGCGTGACCTCGAGCGAGACGTAGCCGTCGCGCGACTTCGTGCGGTCGTACACGGGTCGCATGACGTCGCACGCGTCCTGGATGTCGCGCACGGCGAGCGCCTCGTAGAGCTCGAGCGCGGACGCGCCCGGACGGCGGCGGCGCAGCTCGGCGAGGGCGCCGGCGTACTCCGTCCCCTCGCGAATCGTCTTCTCGAAGATCGAGGGGTTCGAGGTGACGCCGCCGAGGCCGTCGGCCTCGACCATGCGGTGCAGCTCGCCCGAGTCGATCAGCTTGCGCGAGATGAAATCGAGCCAGATCGACTGGCCGAGCGCGGCCACTTCCTTCAGCGGGTTCATGGGCGGATCTCAGGTCGTGGCGAGGGTGAGTTGGCGGCGCGCGGCGGCGACGACGGTGTCGGCGGTGAACCCGAACTTCTTCAGGAGGTCGGCGAGCGGCGCAGAGGCGCCGAAGCCGGGCATGCAGACGATCGCGCCCTGGTCGCCGGCGTAGCGATGCCAGCCGAAGGACGATCCGGCCTCGACGACGACGCGTGCGCGGAGATCGGGCGGCAGCACCGATTCGCGGTACTCGCGCGACTGGCGCTCGAAGATCTCGAAGCTCGGCAGGCTGACGACGCGCGCGGCGATGCCCTCGCCGGCGAGCTTCTCCGCTGCCGCGACGCACAGCTGCACTTCGCTGCCCGTGCCGATGAGGACGACCTGCGGGTTCGCCGGATCGTGCAGCACGTACCCGCCGCGCCGCAGCCCGGAGGCGGCTGCGTACTTCGCGCGGTCGATCGTCGGCAACGCCTGCCGCGTGAGCGCGAAGCACGTCGGTCCGTGCACGTTCTCGAGCGCGACGCGCCAGGCCTCGGCCGTCTCGTTCGCGTCGCAGGGACGGATCACGGTGCAGCCCGGGATCGAGCGCAGCGACGCCAGTTGCTCGATCGGCTGGTGCGTCGGCCCGTCCTCGCCCACGCCGATCGAGTCGTGCGTGAAGACGTGGATCGCCGGCAGCTCCATGATCGCGGCCAGGCGCACCGTCGGCTTCATGTAGTCGCTGAAGATCAGGAACGTCGCGCCGAACGGGCGCAGGCCGGAGAGCGCGAGCCCGTTCACGATGCCGCCCATCGCGTGCTCGCGGATGCCGAAGTGCAGGTTGCGCCCGCCCGGCGACGCGGCCAGCAGGTCGCCCGCTCCGTCGAACACGAGGCGCGTCTTCGTCGACGGCGCCAGGTCCGCGGAGCCGCCCAGGAACCACGGCACCGACTGCGCGATCGCGTTGAGCACCTTGCCCGACGCGTCCCGCGACGCGACGCCCTTCGGATCGGCCGGGAACGTCGGCACCGACTTGTCCCAGCCCGCGGGCAGCTCGCCGCGCTGGATCGCGAGGATCTCGCGCGCCAGTTCGGGCTGTTCCTTCTGGTAGCGCGCCCAGCGGTCGTTCCAGCTCTTGCGCTCCGCCGCTCCGCGCGCGCCGACGCACGCCGCGAAGCGCTCGCGCACGCCCGGCGGCACGAGGAACTTCGCGTCCTCGGGCCAGCCGTAGACCTTCTTCGTCGCGCGGATCTCGTCCTCGCCCAGCGGCTCGCCGTGCGCGGCGTGACTGTCCTGCTTCTTGGGCGAGCCGAAGCCGATGTGGCTCTGCACGACGACGAGCGTCGGCCGCTTCGTCTCCTTGGCAAACGCATCCAGCGCCTTCGTCAGCGCGCCGTGATCGTTGGCGTCCGCCACCTTCAGGACGTTCCAGCCCAGCGCAGCGAAGCGCGCGCCCACGTCCTCGGTGAACGCCAGGTGCGTGTCGCCCTCGATCGTGATCTTGTTGTCGTCGTAGAGCCAACAGAGGTTCGCGAGCCCGAGGTGGCCCGCGACCGACGCCGCTTCGCACGCGACGCCCTCCATGAGATCGCCGTCGCTGCACAGCGCGTAGACGCGGTGGCGGAACAGCTCGAGCCCCGGCCGGTTGTAGCGCGCCGCCATCCAGCGCTGCGCCATCGCCATCCCGACCGAGTTCGAGACGCCCGCGCCCAGCGGACCCGTCGTGGTCTCGACGCCGCTGGTCCAGCGGAACTCCGGATGTCCCGGGCAGCGGCTGTCGAGCTGGCGGAAGCGCTCGATGTCCGCCAGCGGAACGGCGAGGCGCCCCGTGCTCTTCCCGTGCTTGTCGACCTCCTGAACGCCCGCGAGGTGGAGCACGCCGTAGAGCAGCATCGACGCGTGGCCGCACGACAGGACGAAGCGGTCGCGGTCGAGCCAGGCCGGATCGTCGACGTCGTAGCGCAGCGCGTGCTGCCAGATCGCGTAGGCGACCGGCGCGAGCGCCATCGGAGTCCCGGGGTGACCGCTGTTCGCCTTCTGGACGGCGTCCATGGCGAGCGTGCGGATCGTGTCGATCGCGAGGCGGTCGATGTCGGTCATGAAGACTCCAAGCCTGGTGGGGAGGCTCCGGGCAGGGAACGGGGGGGTGCGGGGCCGCGCTCATTCTGCCGACGGCGCACAGCGTCCGCGAGGGACAGCCGCGCTTCCGCCGGATCGCGCGTCACTTCCGGCGCGACTCGAAGCTCACGAGACGTTCAAGCGCCCCGCCCGAACGCGGGTCCGCGACCATCGCCGTCGCCCAGTCCATCGTGAAGCGTGCATTGATCTCGCCGAGCGGGTTCAGGACGACGCCCGACCCGTCGAGCGCGCGGTGGTGGTACGCGTCGATGCCGAACGGACCGAAGTAGCCGGCCGCGGCCAGCGCGGCGCCGGCGGCGGCGCAGGCTTCCTCGAGGCGCGCGTCGTCGTCGCCGGCGAGCTCGCCGCGCGCGCTGCGCTCCGTGTCGGTCCACGCGCCGTGCTCGTTCACGCGCTGGAAGCACGGGGCCGAGATCGCCACGGATCCGTCGGCGCCCACCCAGCCCGAGCGCGTGTGCTCGCGCAGGACCTCGACCCACGGCTCGAGGACGAGCGGCCCGAGGCGCAGCGAGGCCTGGATCCAGGCGATCTCGGCCGGCGAGGGCCGGCCGGCCGCGATCCGGCGGCGTCCGCGCCCCGCGGCACCGAACGTCCGCCGGACGAGCCAGCCGAGCGGAGCGGGCTCGGCCAGGCGCGCCTGGACGGTCTCGAGGTCCGTGGCGACGTGCTTCGCGAAGCTCGCGCGCGCCAACGGCTCACGCACGAGCGCCGCGAACGGCCGCGCGTTCACCGTGCGCAGCACGTCGACCGACGGAGTCGCCGCGATGCGCGCGCCGGCCCGCGCCAGGAGCTTCAGCGCACGCGGCGTCGGCGACCAGGCCAGACCCTCCAGTCCGCGCGCGCGCTCGGCCGCCGCGCCGCCCGCCGCGAGTTCCTCCTCGGTCACCACGACGTCGTGCGGCGCGACGAGCGGTCCGATCAACCGCCGACTCTCGCGCGCGACGATCGCGCGCAGGTGATCCGTCGGCGCGTAGCTGCGCAACGCTTCGAGCTCGTGCTCGGCGTCGAGATTGAGCACCCACGCGCGCGGCGGAGTCTCCACTCAGCGCCCCCGCGCGCCCGGATCCGGCTCGGCCGCGAGCCGCGCCAGGAACCGCTCGTCCAGCCCCGCGCGGCGGCGCGCGTCGAGGTTGAGCGGACGCCCTTGCAAGAGCGCCGGCGTCAGCGGCGCCGGCAGCGCCGCGCGCCAGCGGTCGTAGTCGAGCGGCGCCCCCGTGAAGTGCGCGAACCAGCGCGCCGCGAACGCGACGTGCGCGATCTCGTCGGCCTCGACCGCGTCCAGGATGCGCGCGCCGACCTCGTCCCCCACTTCGCGAAAACGCCGGGAATACCGCGCGGAATGCTCCAGGTTCGCGCCCTCGAGCCCGAGCCCCTGCAGCGCCACGAACTGCGCCGGACCCGCGCACGCGCCGACGCGCTGCCAGAACCAGTCGCGCACGGAGACCGCGCCGTCCTCGAGCCCGAGCCGCGCCGCGTGCGCGACGTACGAGCGCCGGTGCGCGAGCTCCTCGTTCGCGAGCCGCACGAGCCCGGCGCGGAACTCGCGCGGTGTCCCGGGGAACGCGAGGACCGCCCACGCGAAGAGCTCTGCCGCCTGCAGCTCGTGGTGCGCGAAGGTGAGGAAGAGTCGCGCGCGCGCGTTCGCCAGCTTCAACGTCTCGGGCCGCGGCACACCAGGCGCGCGTTCGACGACGCGCAGATGCGGCGGTCGGCCCGGCGCGGCGATGCGCTGCGCGCGCGGGCCCGATTCCCAGCTCGCATCCACGTCGAGAGACGGCGGCCTGGGCGGGTCGAACTTCTCACGCGCGTCGGTCGTCCTGACGAGGTCGTGGCACCAGCGCTCGACGGTGCTCGAGAGCGGTGCGACGCCGGGCGACGAGGACGTGAGGACGGACACGGCGGAGGCGCCGCCACTTCGGGCGCGCACGGCGCAGCAGTCTACAGGTCGGTCGGCAGGAGGCCGTCGAGCACGCGCCACAGCTCGTGGAACCGGGCGAGTTGCTCCCGAGCGGCCGGCGTCTCGTCCTTCAGCCCCGCGCCTTCGCTGCGAACCGTCCTGCGGCCGACGCGGGTCACTGCGGTCACGCTCGTGGAGCCGAGACAAGGCCCGGTCGAGACTCCGACGAGGCCCGGCATGAGCTCGAAGCGCGAGCGCTCGATCGCCTCGCGCCACTGCACTCGCTGAGCTTCCGTCCATCGGAACGTCCGGCCGTAGCTCGTCACGCCGCGACCATCGTCGTCGATCCGAACGCTCCAGCACCCGCGCGGACCGTTCGAGACCACCTCGGCCGAGAGCGCACTCGACGTCTCGAGCGCGCGGGCGAGATCGGCGCGCAGGCTCTCGACGTCCAACCACCGACGCGCCGGCGCCGCGAACACCGTCGGGCGAGCCGGAAGGACCGCGGAAAGCGAGTCGGCGAGGCCCGAAGGAAGCTCGATCTCGCGGCGCAAGCCGGTGGCGCGCAGGGCCCACGGCGAACCGAGGCTAGCGCGGCGCTGCCACAGCTCTTGCGGCACGTTGGTCCCGCGAGCGGCGGCGACTGGCTCCCACTCCTCCGGATGGATGCCGCGCGCGGGCTCGAGTCCCCACACGCGGGTTCCTTCGGGCGGAGTCCAATCCAGGGAGACGCGCACGTGAATCGGCTCGGCGAGGAGCCCGCACCAGGCCTCGTCGACGACGAGTTCGGCGACGCGGAGCTTCGTGGGGGCGGTCGCGCCGCGCGTCTTCGCGATGAGTTCGTACTCGCGGATCGCTCCGACGCGCGCGACGACGACGCGGTCGCACTCGGCGACGATGCGGCGCGCGCCGGCGCTCGGCGTGCTCGCGTCCGGCATGGAAGCGGGAGCTTGGAGCGCGGAGCGACCGGGTGCTGCCGCACATGCGAGGACGACGAACGCGACGCGGAGCATCATGGATGTGGTCCGAGTAGCCACGGCGCCTGCACGGGTCACTCGGGAGAGTGCCCCCAGTGTAGATCGGCGCCAGCCCGACGGCCGTACCATCTGCGCCCTCGACGATGGCCGAACTCCCCCGAGCGGACGCGCAGATCCTCGCGCAGCAACCAAAGCCCACGTGGCGTACGTGGGCATGGCGCGCGCTGGGCATCGCGTTCGTGGCTACGGGATTCGTCGGTGCATTCGTGCCGGGCCTGCCGACCACGCCGTTCCTGATCCTGGCCGCGGCGTGCTACACGCGCGGCGATCCGGCGGCGCGCGCGCGGCTGATCTCGCATCCGCGCTTCGGGCCCGCGCTGAAGGCGTGGTTCGACCACGGGGTCGTGTCGCGGCGCGCGAAGGTGCTGGCGATCCTGATGATGACCGCGAGCGCGTCGTTCGGGATCTGGATCGGCGGACTCGGCGTCGCGCAGGCCGCGATCGTGGTCGCCGTCGTCGCGTGCGTCGCGACGTGGCTCGCGCTGCGGCCCGAGCGCGCGCCGGCCGCCTGACGCGTGGCGTCGGACGGCCGGAGCACGCGGGCGGCGCGACTACTTGCGCTGGCGCGCGGCCGGCGCCGTGCGCGCACGATCGAGCGCGATGTCCTCGAGACAGCGCGCGGCCAGCGCCGTCCAGCCCGTCTGGTGGCTCGCGCCGAGTCCCTTCCCCGTGTCGCCGTGGAAGTACTCGTGGAAGAGCACGAGGTCCTTCCAGCCCTTGTTCTGCGCGTAGCGCGCGTCGCCGCCGTGGCACGGACGGTGGCCCTTCCCGTCGGCGAGGAAGAGGCTCGCGAGCCGTCGCTCGAGCTCGAACGAGGCCTGCCGCAAGTCCATCCGCCGGCCCGAGCCGCGGCCGACCTCGACCGTGACGGACGAGCCGTAGAAGTGGTGGTAGCGGCGCAGCGCCTCGGCGAGCAGGTAGTTGAGCGGGAACCACACCGGTCCGCGCCAGTTGGAATTGCCGCCGAAGATGCGGTGTCGCGTCTCGCCGGGCTCGTACTCGGCGCGGAAGTCCTCGCCGGCGATCGTCATCGCGAACGGGTGCGCGTCGTGCGCCTTCGAGAGCGAGCGCAGGCCGTGCGGCGACAGGAACTCGGACTCGTCGAACACCCGCTGCAGCACGCGCTCGAGACGCTCGCGCGACGGGATCGCGAGCAGTCCGCGGCCCGTCTTCGGGTTGCGATCGAAGTACGAGATGCCCTCGGCCAGGTCGTGGCGGTTCTTCAGGAACCACTCGACCCGGTGGCGCATGCGCGGCAGGTGCGCGACGGCCTGTTCCGTGATCACCTCGCAGGCGATCAGGGGCACGAGGCCGACCATCGAGCGCACGCGCAGCGGCACGGGCTTGCCGTCGAGCATCATCACGTCGTGGTAGAAGCCGTCGGCTTCGTCCCACAGGCCGCACCCGCCGATCTTGTTCATCGCGTCGCAGATGCCGACGAAGTGCTCGAAGAACTTGCTGGCCACGTCCTCGTACGCGTCGTCGTCCGTGGCGAGCTCCACGGCGATCGCGAGCATCGTCAGGCAGTAGAACGCCATCCAGGCCGTGCCGTCGGCCTGCAGGAGCTGCGCGCCGCCGGGCAGCGGGCGCGAGCGGTCGAAGATCCCGATGTTGTCGAGGCCGAGGAACCCGCCCGAGAAGAGGTTGTTGCCGTCGGGGTCCTTGCGGTTGACCCACCAGGTGAAGTTCAGGAGCAGCTTGTGGAACGCGCGCGCCAGGAACTTGCGATCGCGGCCGCCGCGCGCGCCGGTCATCTTGTAGACGCGCCAGCACGCCCAGGCGTGCACCGGAGGGTTCACGTCGGAGAACTGGAACTCGTAGGCCGGGATCGCGCCGTTCGGCGCCATGTACCACTCGCGCATGAACAGCAGGAGCTGCTCCTTCGCGAAGTGCGGATCGACGCGCGCCATCGCGACCATGTGGAACGCGCTGTCCCACGCGGCGAACCAGGGGTACTCCCACGTGTCCGGCATGGAGAGCACGTCGCGCGCGTGGAGGTGGCGCCATTCGTGGTTACGGCCTTCCTTGCGCGATGCCGGCGGCGGCGGCTGGTCGCTGTCGCCCTTCAGCCAGCCGTCGACGGCGTAGTGGTAGAACTGCTTCGACCACAGGAGTCCGGCGTAGGCCTGCCGGACGACGGCGCGCTCGTCGGCGCCGAGGTCCGCGGGCTCGTTCCGCGCGTGGAACGTCTCGTACTCCGCGCGGCGCGCGACGAAGACCTGGTCGAAGGTCGCGCCGAACGGACGCTTGCGCGCATCCGCCGCTGGACACAGGCGCAAGTTCAGGACGCGCGTCTCGCCCGGAGCGAGCTCGATGCGCACGTTCCAGGCGGCTTTCGTGCCGTTTCCGGCCGGGTTCACGGCGTCGGCGCGGCCCTTCACGACGCGCTCGTGGAAGGCGTCCTTCACGTAGGGCGACGCGTTCGGGACCTTGTAGAGGAGCTCGACGTTCGTCTCGTTCTCGGTGAAGAGGAGCTCGGGGTTCGCGCCCTCCACCTCGTCGAGCGCGATCTCGAAGCGGCCCAGCGTCGGCTCGTCGAGCTGGACGCGCCGATCGTCCATGCGACGCAGACGCGGCCGCAGGTTGCAGCCCTCCTCGCTGCACCCCCAGGACCAGCTGTTGCGGAACCACACGGTCGGGAGCACGTGCAGCGGCGCACGCTCCGGACCGCGGTTCGTGACGCGCACGCGGATGCACGTGTCGTCCTCGCCGGCCTTCGCGTACTCGACCTCGACGTCGAAGTGCCGATCTCCGTCGAAGACGCCGGTGTCGGACAGCTCGTACTCGGGCTCGGTGCGCGACCGGCGCTTGTTCTCCGCGAGGAGCTGCGCGTAGGGAAATTCGGCCTGCGGGTACTTGTAGAGCGCCTTGCACCACGAGTGCGTGGGCGTCGACTCGAGGAAGTAGTACTCCTCCTTCACGTCCTCGCCGTGGTTGCCCTCGCCGTGCACGAGGCCGAAGAGGCGCTCCTTCAGGATCGGATCGCGGCCGTTCCACAGCGCGACCGCGAAGCAGATGCGGCACTGACGGTCCGTCCAGCCGAGGAGTCCGTCCTCGCCCCAGCGATATGCGCGGCTCCGGGCGTGATCGTGCGGGAAGTAGCGCCAGCAATCGCCGTCGGCGGAGTAGTCCTCACGCACGGTCCCCCACTGGCGCGCGGCCAGGTACGGACCGAACCGCTTCCAGTTGCGCGTCCGCGCAGCGTCGTCGGTCAGGCGCTGGGTCTCAGGATCGACGCTGGACTTCTTCTGCGGCATGGGGGGCTCGGTCGGAGAGGGCCGCGCGCCGGAACTGCGAGCGTGGCCCGTGGGAGGCGCGGGCAGGATGGGCGGACGCGCGGCCTCGCGCAACACGCGCGCTCGCGGTTGCTAGGATCCGGCGTGGAGGCTGCTCCCGTTTCCACCGCCCCTTCCTGCCTCGTGCACATGCCGCCCGCGCTCAAGGCGGGCATCCTGGACGCGCTGGCCGCCCTCGGCCGGTCGCTCAGCGAGGAGGTCGAGCCGCGCACGTTCCTCGACGACTTCTCGCGCCTCGTGCGGACGTGGGTTCCCCACGACCGGCTCGTCGTGGCGACGCTCTCGGAGGACGGCAGGAGCTTCACGATCCTGGCCGAGCAGACCGGGCCGATCCGCGCCCTCCACGCGGATCACTACCTGAACCTGGCGAGCCCGCGCGCGCGGCATCCGGTCGGCAATTGGGGCGTCGCGCCGGTCTTCGGCGGTCAGGCCATGGTCGCACCCGACCTGCGCTCCGATCCGCGCTTCGTCGCCAAGCCGGGAGAACGCACCCTGCTCGACGCGGGTGTCCGCTCGGGCATCGCGGCGCCGCTCGTCCACGGCGGCCGCGTGGTCGGCGCGCTGATCGCAACGAGCCTCGTCCCGGGCGTCCACAGCAGCGACCACCTCCCGCTCTTCAGCTGCCTCGCCGACATCGTCGCTCCGTTCGTGCACGGCGCGGTCCTCCTGCAGCGCGACCGCATCCGCAGCCGGAGGCTGAAGGTCCTGGCCGAGCTCACCGCCCAGATGGGCGGCACGCTCGAGCTGGCCGAGGTCTTCGCGAAGATGGCCGAGACCGTCCGGCGCGCGATCGAATTCGAGTCCATGGGCGTCCTCGTGGTCAGCCCGGACGGGAAGGACGTCGTGTCCCTCGTCGAGGTCGACCACATCCGCCCGGACATCGCGCCGCCGGAGCGGATCCCCGGCGACCAGTTCTCGATCGGGGCGCGGGTCCTGGGCGGAGAGACGGCGATCGTCACGGACGCGCTCGCGGAACTCGACGCCGGGCTGGCCGGGGATCGCTGGATCCTCGACAGCGGCGCGCGGTCGATCCTGGCGCTGCCGTTGTGGATGGGCGAGCGCGTCGGCGGCGTCCTCTATTTCGCGCACCGCGAGATGCGCTGGTTCGACAGCTCGGACGAGGAGATCGCGCGCGCCGTGGCATTGCAGTTCGCCCTGGCGATCCAGCACCAACGGCTGGCCGAGGAGCAGAAGCGCCTGGCCGCGACGGAATACCGCGCCAAGAAGCTCCAGAAGCGGGTGGAGACCCTGGAGGACCAGCTCGAACAGCGCTTCGGGTTCGACTGCATCATCGGCCGGTCCCCGGAGCTGCGGGCTGCGCTCGACAAGGCCGCCAAGGTCGCGCCAACGGAGACCACGGTCCTGATCACGGGCGAGAGCGGGACGGGCAAGGAACTCGTCGCGCACGCGATCCACAGCTCGAGCCCGCGCCGCGAGGGCCCGTTCGTCGCCCTGAACTGCGCCGCCATCCCCGAGTCCCTGCTCGAGTCGGAGCTGTTCGGGCACGAGCGCGGCGCGTTCACCGGCGCCGACCGCGCGCGGGCGGGCAAGATCGAGGCGGCCAGCGGCGGCACCCTGTTCCTGGACGAGATCGGCGAATTGGCGCCTCCCGCGCAGGCGAAGCTCCTGCGCGTCCTGCAGGAGCGCGAGTTCACCCGCGTCGGCGGCACGCAGACGCAGAAGGCCGACGTGCGGATCCTGGCCGCGACGAACCGCGACCTGACGTTGGAGGTCGCCGAGAACCGCTTCCGCGAGGACCTCTACTACCGCCTGGCGGTCTTCGCCGTGCATCTGCCACCTCTGCGCCAGCGCGGCGACGACGTCCGGATCCTGGCCGAGCACTTCCTGCACGAACTCGGCCAGCGGATGGGCAAGACCGACGACGGCCTGTCCCGCGAGGCGCGCGACAGGCTCCTTTCCTACTCCTGGCCGGGGAACATCCGCGAGCTCTCGAACGCGATCGAGCGCGCGCTGATCCTGTCCGATGGCGGCGCCATCCGTCCCGAACAGCTCGGGCTGCCGACCTCGCCCTCGGCCGCCGGTACGGGGCCGCGCGGGTCGGCGCTGGTGGGCTCCCTCCCGGAAGTCGAGCGTCGGCTGGTGGTCGACGCGCTCGACCGCGTGGGCGGCAACAAGGTGCGCGCCGCGGCCAGCCTGGGGGTCACGCGGTCGCAGCTCTACACGCTGCTGAAAAAACACAAGATTGAAGCCCCCTGAACGAGCGGCCGTCCGGAGTCCGCTCGTTCAGGGGTTCCCGGGTTCCATTCCAGAGTGCAGATTTTTGAGCAGGCCAGCTGCTCAGCGATCGACACCGCGGACGCGGATCAGGAACTAGCAAAGTTCTAAGCGCCAGAGACCAAGTGCCTTGCGTCGCCCGTTCCCGACGCGGCACAGCCCGTGCATCCACGGCGGGGTCTGCGCGAGGCTCGTCGAGGCAACTCGGCGGGGGCCGG
The DNA here is from genome assembly GCA_044221705.1 of Planctomycetota bacterium. Taxonomy (GTDB): domain Bacteria; phylum Planctomycetota; class UBA1135; order UBA1135; genus JAEUHZ01. The sequence goes on along the minus strand of JBGAOR010000002.1, from coordinate 107,219 downwards.
GTATTGGGAACGGCGAGGCACTCTCTCCCTCGACGCCCCGGACCTGGCTTCGGGCCCCGCGCGGATCTGCCAGCGGAGAAAGGGACTCTCTGGCGGGGCGGCGCAGCTGGTCGCCGGTCCCACCTTCCGCGGACACGGAGGGTCGGCCCGGAGCTCTGGCGAGCGAGCTCGGGGTCCAGGCGACGGCTCCGGCTGCGACGTCCACGTGAGGAGCACCGCCCGCGAGGGTGGGGCTGGAGCGAGGGTCGCGGGTTTGGATTCAGCGGAGGAACGGGCCGCTGATCTCACCCGCGGCCCGAGCCCTTTCCCAGAGGAGCGCGCGACACTATCCCTCCCTCGTGCCCCGGTCGGGGTCGTAGCCCAGCTGGTAGAGCGACGCGTTCGCAATGCGTAAGGTCGAGGGTTCGACTCCCTTCGTCTCCACCACCCCACCAGCGCGGGGGATCGTCCTTTCGGACGGGTCCCCCGCGCGCGTTTTTTGGTGGGGGAATGAGCACGTATCCGAGCCCGCCTGCTGGGCGGCCAGCCGCGGAACCCATCTGACGTCGACGGCAGGATCCCGACCGGCACCGAGCACGCCGATGCGCCGCCGCCCACGATTCTGGCGCTCGGAACGTGGGGTCTGGGCCCGTCCCTGCTGGCATTCCGCGGCGCGCAGGCTGCACCGCGCGCCGGCAGCGGAAGCGAGTGGACGGTCGTCGGTGCCGAACATGCGTCGACGTAGCCGCCGTGGATTTCCCTGTCCAGGACGGCGGTGCCGAGCCGGGATCGGCGGCGCGCCACGACGCTGGCCGTCCTCGAACCCGGCGACAACGCGGATGAGGCTCGCGTGTCGAACAGGTCTTGGAAGCGGAACCAGGCTCGCGCTTCGAAGTCCGCACGGCGTGCTCGCCATCGTGGAGGACCTGGCGCCTGCGCGAGTCCGACACGGCGCCGCCGAGAGCTGACGAGTTCGTGCTCTCGACGGGTGGAGCCGGTCGCGATGTCCGCGGCCACCGGGCCACGGAGATGCGGTCCGCGAAGCAGTCGAGCGAATCCACTGCCATGCCGGCCGCGCGCGCCTTTCGCGCGACCGAGCTCGAGGGAGAGCCCGCACAGTGCGTGTTCCTACCGAACCAGCATCAGCTGTGGACACTCGGCCGGATTCACGGTCCATCCCCCGAGATCGCGAGACACCTCCGGCCCCGCCACCTGCCCGGACGCGCACAGCTCGCACAGGCGATCTGAGCTTCCCGGATGAGCAGGTCCTCCCCATCCAGGGGGCTCCTGCGCGGGCCCCGGTGACCTCTCGACCCTCAAGCAACCTCGAGGTTGTGCCGACGAAGTCAGCCGACCGCACGCCCCCGATGCCGCACGAACCCGTATTCCCCGACCCCCACGAGCCTCCCTCAGGTCAACTCGGCTCGCCCGAGTCGGCGCCACGGGGCAGGCGCCGCCGTCGCCAAACCGTTGGCGTCGTTTGCGTTTCCGTCGACTGCGTCGAGTGGGTGGAAGCACCCCCTGGAGGCGCAGACAAGAGCGCCCGGGCAGTGCCGCGCGCAGCCTCGCCCGAAGCCTGGGCCGACGCAGCGGTCGAAGCCGCTGGCGCCGCCGGCTGTGCTCCGGGTCGGATCATCCTGCTCTACGGCGGAAGCCTGGGACAGGAACGGGTCGTCGATCTGCCGCCGCTGCCGCGTCGTGACCTGGTGCGAGTCTTGGAGCGACGCGCCGAGCAGTGGCTCGGAGAGCCGTCGCGCTTCGGTGCCGTGCCGCTGACCGGAGCCGCCGACGGGACACAGAATCGCTGGCTGCTCTTGGCGCTGCCGAAACTCGCCGTGACCGAGCTCCACCGCGCGATGGAAGCTCGCGGCTTCGAGATTCAGCATGCCGTGCCCGCCTGCGTCGCGCACCAGCGCACTGCGCTTCGTGTGCTCGATCCGGCCTTGGACTCGGCCATCGTCGTGACGGTCGAGCCCGAGCATGTCGTGGTCAGCCTGCTCGTCGGAAGCGTGCTGCATCACCAGACGATCCTGCCCGGAACCCTCGTCGAGTCCACCATGCTCGGCGCGGCTCTCGTGCACGAGATCCGCACACTCGACGCGCAGTGGCGCAAGGAACACCAAGGCGCCCAGGTCGCACAAGTAGCGGTGTTCGGTCTCTCCAGCGACCGCGGTCGCGCTCTGCTGTCCGCGCTCGCCACCGTGATGCCCGCGGCGAAGCCCGTGCGATTCCCGGATGTCGCCGAGAGCACGGACTCCGCGCGTTCGAGCCTGTTGGCGGCAGCGCTGGATGCGTCGGACTTGCCCTTCGACTTCTACGAGCCCCCGCCTCGCCGCGCGCTCTTCGCAGGCATCGGCGCGAGTCTCGTCGTGCTGGGCGCACTCGCCGGAGCGCGCTTCGGCAGCGCATTTTCGGGCCGCACGGAGACTCTTCAGGCCGAGACGGCGCAACTCGTCGCGTCGACCGGCGATCTGGAGCGCCTGCGCGCCGCGCGCGCGAACATCGCGTCCGTCGTCGGCCGCATCGATCACAGCCTCGCACGCGCCGAATCGGCACGGGCTCTGGGTTTCGATCTCGCGCAATGTCTGGCCGGGCTCGAGCGCGCGTTCGGCCCGGACTTCACGCTCGGTGAGCACCGGCTCGACGCCGACGGCCTGCGCGTCGCCGGGATCCACTCGGGCGGCGCGCTCGATGGTCTGCGCGCCCTGGCTTCCGCCGCCGCGCGCCTCGACGACGAGCCGTGGCTCGTGAATCCACAGGTCGTGCCGCTGCGTCAGAGCGGCGAATCGAGCACTCACGACCTGCCCTTCGAGCTGAGCGCGAGCTGGCGCAGGGGAGGCTGACGTGGCCGGTATCTCGAATGCCCAGCGCGCGCTCTCGCCCTGGATCCTCGCGCCCATCGCGACTGCGATCCTCCTGCCGTTCGCGATCGTCGCGGTTCCGCGCGCAGGACTGGTCGATGCCGTTGCAGCGCATGCGCAGGCGATCGAACTCGTCGCTGAACGTGAGCAACTCGTCCACGAGCTCGAGTCCTTCGAGGGTGCGGGGGGCTTCCCCAGGCTCGAAGACGCGCTACGACACGCCAACGCGCTCATCCCGACGGAGTGCCCCGCGCTCTTCGCAGCCGCCGCCGTCGAGATCTCACTCGAGCGCGCCGGAATCCGCGGCGCGAGCGTGGAGATCGGCGACGTCGCCCACTTCGACGGCGACGCTCTCGGAACGCTCTTGGGCCGCCGCATCGACGTGCGTGGCCGCGCTCTCCCGGTGGCGATCCGAGAGTGGACTCGAGAGCTGGAGCTCGCCGCAGGTCCTGTCGCATTCCTCGAGGCGAACCTCGCGCCTGGGCCCGATTCGTCGGCGGTGAGCGTGGCGGAAGTCGACTTCCGCATCGCTGCCCTGCTCGTCCACTGTCCGAAGGACTGAGATGGATCCCGTACACAAGAAGAGTCACCTCCTGATCCTCGCCGCGGTCGTCGCCGGCCTGGCCGTGTTCGCCATCCCTCGCATTCCAGGGTCGCTGGGCGGATTCGCCCTCGCAGATCCGAACGCGGAAGAGGCCGGCGTCACGCCCGTGGACGACGGGTACTTCGCCAAGGGCTTCGACGCGATCGCGTTGCCGCACGATGCGTCACGGGGCACGGACTCGAGCGGAACCACTTCGCCCACGTCTGGACTCGCAGCGAGCCTCGAGAGCGCGCTCGCCCGTTTGGAACGCAACAGCGGGGCGCCACCCCAGGCGCGCGCACCGCGAACGGAACCCCCGACCACGTCGCTCGGGTCCTCTCCGCAGCCGGACGAGGAAGCCCTGGGGACGCGATCGCCGGAACCGCTCTCGACCGCGACGCCGGCAATCGAGTCCGCGGTCGCCGCATCGCCGAGCACGACCGAGTCCCCGGTCGCATCCCCGCCCGATCCGCGCATCGAAGAGCGATGCCGTCTCGCGCGCTGGCTCGAGAAGGTGCCCCTGCGCGGCTCGATCCTCGGGGCATCGGGAGCCACGTTGCTCGTCGACGGGCGCAGGCTGGCCGTAGGTGACGCCCTCGGTGCCGGCGCGTGGATCGTCGCGCGAATCGAGGCGACGACGGTCGACTTCAGCTCCGGCGCTCTGCGGGTCCGCGTCGGACTCCGTGATCGTCGCGCGCCACCGACCGAGGGCGCGCCGACTCCACCACCGACCGAAGCCCGCGAGGAACTTCCGTGATGCACCCCTGCTTCGCTCGTGCCCTGGTCGCTGCGGGAGTGGCGTTCACCCTCGGCTGTCGCGCCTTCGAGCCGTCGATTCCCGAGCGCGAAGGGAAGCTGAGGGTCGAGGCCCACAGCGTGCCGGTCAGCATGGCGGACGAGTACCCCGACGAACTCGCCGATGGATCCGCGTCCGAGCCTCCGACTTCCCACGTCGCGGGGCTACCCGACGCGCCTTCCGCCGCCCGGCTCGCGAGCGACGAGCTCGTGCGCATCGAGTTCAGCGGTGCAGCACTCGTCGACGTGCTCGACGAGCTCGCAGAGCGCGCGAAAGTCGACCTGCTCCACGAGCACGGCCTGACGACCAGGCTCGACCTGTCCATGCCCGAACTGCCACTCGCACAGGCGTTCGATTGGATCCTCGCGCGGAACGATCTGCACCTAGAACCACTCGGCCCCACGTCGTATCGCGTCGTTCCCGGCCGCGTCGCCCCGCGCGTGCAGACGACCTTTCACCTGCGCTCGACGACGGTCGATGCCGTCGCCGCGAACGTCTCGCTGCTCGCAGGCGGGGACACCCGGATCGTCCTCGACGCCGCGGCGGGCGTCGTCGTCGCCCAAGGCGACCCGGCGAACCTGCGCGAGATCGCAGCCTACCTCGACGAAGTCGATCGTCGCCCGGAGCAGGTCCTCGTCGAAGCCCGCATTCTCGAGGTCACCCTCGGTGAGAACTTCGGCCTCGGCGTCACGGGCATGGTCGATGGATCGATCGACGGCGGCACCCTGGGAATCCTGCAGAACCTCGCTATCGCCGACGACTCCTTCGGGCTGACGCTCGGCTCGAGTGATGGGACGGTCGAAGCCACGATCCTGGCGATTTCGCAGTACGTCGGCACGGATCTCGTCAGCTCGCCACGCGTGCTGGCGCTGTCGGGTTCCGAGGCGCTGATCGAGGTGACCCGTGAGGTGCCTTACGTCCAGGTGACCAGCACGACGACCGCTACGACCGGTGGCGTCGGCTCCCAGACGCTCCAGGAAGTCGAGTTCAAGGAGGCCGGTGTCCGTCTGAAGGTCACGCCGATCATCGAGGACGGCGGCTACGTGCGCATGCGCGTCGACCAGGAGTTCAGCGAAGTCGCCGAGCGCTACAACGACATTCCGGTCATCGATCGACGGACGATCGGTGTCAACTTCCTCGTGCGTGATCGCGAGACCGTCGTGCTCGGCGGACTCATGCAGGACCGACGCAGCGAGTCCGACAAGGGCGTCCCCGGTCTGGCCAGCATACCGCTCCTCGGAAGGTTGTTCCGCAGTGACGAGGACGATCGCCGCAAGCGCGAGCTGATCGTGTTCCTGACGCCGCGCGTGGTCGACGACCCGGAGTCGCGACGGATCGTCCACGCGATGCGGCGCGCCTACGCGGATTCCGTGAATCGAACGGGTGTGCGCGCCACGACCGAACCGCAGGTATCGCCGTGGTAGAGACACTCAAGCGACTGCGACTGGGCGAGTTGCTCATCAGTCGCGGAGTGCTCGCACAGAAACAGCTGGAGGTCGCACTCGGCGAGCAACGTCGGGCCTACCGCCCGCTCGGGGCCATCCTCGTCTCGCTGGGATTCGTCACGCAGCATACGCTGGCGCAACTCCTGGCCGAACAGCTCGAGATTCCGCTGCTCGAGGGCGCATCCATCAAGATCGATCCGCTGCTCCTCGCGTCGATCGATCACGCCTTCGTCCGCCAGGCCGCGGCGCTCCCCGTCGCGATCGAAGGAGAGGTGCTGCAGATCGCGATGGTCGACCCACTCGACGCCGCGAAGCTGGCGTTGGTGCGCGAGCGATTCCCGATGCCGCTCCGCTTCGCGGTGGTCACCGAGGACGACCTCATGGACCTCGCTCGGGAACTGCTCCCGACGGCGACGAGCCGCGTGTCCGAGCTCCTCGGCGCAGTCAGCGCGGGAACGGCCTCCGGACGTGAGGCGCCGATCGAGGACCTCGTCACTGCTCTCCTCGAGGACGGGATTCGCCGCGGCGCGACGGACGTGCACATCGAACCGGAGGAGACAGTCGCCCGGCTGCGCTATCGGATCGACGGTCTGCTGCAGCAGGGCGAGAGCCTGCCCCGGGCCGTCACCGACGCCGTGATCTCGCGCGTGAAGATCCTCGCGCGCCTCGACATCAGCGAGCGTCGACGACCGCAGGATGGTCGCCTGCGAGTCGACATCGACCGCCGCCCGTACGACCTGCGTGTCTCCACCCGGCCCGTGGCCGAGGGCGAAAACGTCGTCCTGCGCATTCTCGACTCGGCGAACGGTGGACGCACCCTCCAGGACCTGGGCTTCTCGCCCGCGGTCGTGACGCGGCTCGAGCGCGTCGCCCAGCGCCCACACGGATTGTTCCTCGTCACGGGCCCGACCGGGTCGGGCAAGTCGACCACGCTCTACTCGATCCTCGGCTGCGTCGACTCGATGCACCTGAATGTCACGACGATCGAAGACCCGATCGAGTACCGGATGCCGCTCGTCCGCCAGAGCCAGGTGGACAAGGCCGTCAGCTTCGGATTCCAGGAGGGCCTGCGTTCCCTGCTGCGCCAGGACCCGGACGTGATCCTCGTCGGCGAGATCCGCGACAGGGAGACCGCCACGATGGCCGTGCGCGCGTCGATGACTGGTCACCTCGTCCTCTCGACGCTGCACACGAACGACGCCATCGGCGCGATCCCGAGACTCGCCGACCTGGGTGTCGAGCCTTACCTCGTCGAAGACTCCTTGATCGGGGTTCTCGCTCAACGTCTCGTTCGCAGGCTGTGTTCCTCCTGCAGTACCCCGGACGCCGCGACGGCGGACGAAGCGCGCTGGCTGGGCAGCGATGGAGGCCTCCGTCGAGCACGCGGCTGCCCGAGGTGCGAAGGGACCGGCTATGCAGGTCGCGTCGCGCTGAGCGAGCTCCTCCTGCCCGACGACTCGATGGCGCATGCACTGCGCGAGGGACGCGCCCTTCCGGAACTGCGCGCCCTGGCGGAGGCAGGAGGCTTCCAGCCGATGGAACACGACGGGCGTCGACTCGTCCGCGAGGGTGTCACGACGATCACCGAGATCCAGCGGACATGCCGCAGCCACCGCTTCGCGCGAGATGAGGTCGCGGTCGGGTGAGGACCTTTGATTTCGTCGCCGTCGGTCCGGATGGAGCGACGCTTCGCGGCCGCGAAGCGGCGACGGACGAAGCGAGTCTGGATCAACTCCTCGACCGTCGCGGGATCGTCCTCGTTCGCGCGCGCCTCGCCCGCGAGGACGGAGGGCGGCTGAAGACGGCCGAGCTCATCGCGTTCACTTCGCAGCTGGCCGTCACGACGGAAGCCGGCGTCCCGCTGCTCGAAGCCATCGACGGCTTCGCGCGCCGCAGTCGGCGCCGCGAGGCCCGCCTCGTCCTGGAGCGGATCGCGCAGGGCCTGCGCGCCGGCGCCCCGCTGTCGGAGGCGATGGAGCGCGAATCGGCCACATTCCCGGTCGTGTACCGCGCGTCGATCCGTGCCGGCGAAGCGTCCGGTTCGTTGGGCTCGCTCCTCCTACGTCTCGTGGCACACATCGAGTGGCAGCAGGACGTGCGGGCCATGGTGCGCAAGGCGCTCGTGTATCCGGCCTTCCTCGGCGTGGCGCTCCTCGGGCTCGTCGTGCTGATGCTCACGTTCCTCATCCCTCGCGTGGCCAGCATGTACCCCGACGGCCGTGACGGCCTCCCCATGCCGACCAAGATCGTCATGGGCATTTCCGACCACGTCCGGTCGGCGGCTCCTTGGGCCGCAGCCTTCTTCGTTGTCGCGGTCGTTGCCTGGTTCTTCCTGCGAAAGCAGCCCCGATTCCAAGTGGTCCTGCACGCGGGCCTGCTCCGTATTCCCGGGATCGGAACGATCCTGCATCAGGTCGCGACGGCACGTTTTGCGGGTGTCGCCGCGACGCTGCAGGCCGCCGGCTGCGAGATCGGACAGGTCATTCGCATCGCCGCAGATGGCTGTGGCAACGCCGCGCTCGCCGCCAGCTTCCGTCGCGTCGGGGAGTCGATCCAGCGGGGGGAGACACTCTCGAAGGGTCTCGACGCCGAGCCCCTCGCGGACCCGCTCCTCGTCCAGGTCGTTGCCGTGGGCGAGTCGTCGGGCGCCCTGGACGGCTGCCTCGCGCGTCTCGCCGCGTGGTACGACCAGGACGTGCCGCGGCGCGTGAGGAAGTTCCTGGCCGTGTTCGAACCGGCGCTCCTGCTCGCCTCCGCCGCCGTCGTGGGATTCCTCCTGATCGCGGCGCTGCTGCCGATCTTCAACCTCTACGACAAGCTCCAATGAAGAAGTGCCTGGGTCATGGGTACCGGTCCGGCTTCACGATGATCGAGATCGTCGCCGTCGTCGCGATCCTCACGATCATCGCGGGCGCTGCGATCCCGGTCGTCTCGAAGTCTGTCGAGCGCGCCGCGAAGAAGGCGACGCGCGAGGAACTGGAGATGCTCGCGGCTGCGGCCCTGGAGCACGTGCGGGACACGGGCACTCTCCCCGCGACGGCCGCGGCGCTCGGGACGTCATCGTCCACGCCGGGTTGGAGCGGGCCCTACATCGGATCGCTCGAGACGGACGCGCGCAGCGGCCTGCCCGCGCACGAGGTCGATGGCTGGTCGCGCCCGTATCGATTCCGGATCTCCGGCAGCGTGCTCACGATCGACAGTCGTGGCCCTGACGGTGCCATCGGGGGAACCGACGACATCGCGGTGAGTGCGGATGCCACGGCGGTGCTGCGCGAGTTGACGCTGTCGAAGCTCTCCGTCCTGAACCGCGCCGTCCTGAACTACAACGCGGTCTACCAGAGCACGGATCCCCTGCCAGGCAACTGGTCGCAAGCGCTCTCTCGCCTGGTGTCGCGTGGGCTCCTCCCGTCGGCCGCGGGCTTCCAGCAGGACGCGTTCGGTTCACCGTTCGTCGGCGTGCCTGCCGGAGCGTCACCGTTGGTCGAGGTCGGCTCGACGAACGTCGGACTGCCGTGACATCGTCCGTCGCGGTGACGGACTCACTGAACGGGCACTGACGCGCGTCGCCTTGACGGGCAGTCGCTCCCGTGGCCCGCATCCGTCGAGGGAGGTCGTCCGTCCCACACCGGGAGGGACGTTCACGAGGCCGTGCGCGCGCGATGCCTGCCGCCCATGCGACGCGACGCGCCCGGGACCGGAGTCCCGAGCGCGTCGCGCAAGATCCCGTCGCGGAACGAGACCGAGGCCCCGTCAGTACGAACGTGTGATGACGGTGACGATGTCGTCGCCGGTCGTCGTGCCGCGTGCGAGGTTCGCGTTCGACGTGTTGATCGTCTTGTCGGGACCGGCGGAGTAGAGGAACAGCGCGCCGGGATTCGCGTTCGTCTTCGCGACGTAGATCACGCGGTAAGGATTGCCCCACCCGTCACGCAGGCCGCCCTGGGTCGGATCGGTCGTGGCGACGTTCATCACCGTGTTGTTGATTCGCACGCCTTCGCTGAGATAGGGGCCGGACCAGCCGACGTGTGCGAAGGAGTTGTTGTAGAAGCAGGGGAAGCCGATGAAGTTGTCCTGCACGTTCGCCGCCGGGGAAAATGCCGCGTTGGACGGCCACACGCCCGTGTCGACGAAGTAGCTGTTGAACGCCTGCTGCACGGTGCCCATGTCGGACTTGGTCCGCGCGACCCGCGACTTCTGCATCTGCGCGCCGACGGCGGGAATCACGATTCCGGCCATGAGGACCATGATGCCAATGGCCGCGACCAGCTCGATCATCGAGAAGCCGGCTCGTGATTTGTGGGGACGAATCATGCGTGGAACCTCGGGACCTGAACGGAGTTGATGCGACGACCGAGTGGTCAGACTCGCCCTCCACAGATCGGCTCCCGGTCGACGATCCTTGAGCACAAGTGACCCGGAGCTCCGAGAAGTCGTTCAAGCCCGTAGGGGCGGGCTGGCGTCCAGGTCCGGAGGGCCGCCGGGAGGGCGAGCCCACGGCCCGCCCCGACGGGAACACATTCCGGGGGTCGGGCACGACGACAATCGGCAGACGTAGGTCCCGCGCAGCCCGGGAGAGGTTGGCCTGTTCTCACGAGGATCCTGGAAGACCCGGGCCAAGACGCCGCCCCGCCGGATCGCGCTCGACTCAGGGACGGCGCCGACGCGCAGGGATCGGCAGCACCCCGCGGCGCCTCTCGTCCTCGAAGCGCGCGACGACGTCCACGAGGCGCGCGCCGAAGCGCTCGACCTGCCAGGCATGCACGCCCTCGACGCGCGCGAGGGTGGCGATGTCGATCGGGCGCTCGAGCGCGATTCGCCGCAGCACGTGCCGGTTCAGCACGTAGGCCGAATCGATGCCGACCTCCTCGGCGACGAGCTTGCGCAGCTGCTTGAGGCGCTCGTGCAGCTCGATCTGCTCCTCGTCGAAGTCGTCGGTGCCCTCGCGGCTCTCCAGCCGCGGGAACCGGGCGATCGGGCCCAGCTCGAGGGCGCGCGCGATCGCCGCGAGGACTTCGTCGCCGAACTTGCGCGCCTGCCGTGGGGAGAATCCCGGCACGGCCTGCAGCGCCTGCCGCGTCCGCGGCTTCATCGTCGCCAACGCCAGCAGCGTCTCGTTGTTCAGGACCCGGAACGGCGGCTCGTTCTCGCCGCGCGCCAGCGCGTCGCGCAGCACGAACAGCTCGCGCAGCACCTGCCGATCGACGGGCTGCAACGCGCGCGCGCCCTTCAGTCGCGCCCATTCGTCCGGATCGAAGCCGTGGTCGGGCGGCTGCAGCGCCTCGAGACGGCTGCATTCGCTGGCGACGATCACGTCGCGCGAGGTGCGCACGAGCTCGGGGATCTGCTCGTGCATCAGCGGGATCAGGAAGTGCGTGTCGAGCCGCGCGTACCGGATCTGCTTCTCGCTGAGCGGCCGTTGCCCCCAGTTCGAACGCTGCATCGACTTGTCGAGCGCGATGCCGAAACGCTCCTGCAGCACGGTCGCGAGCCCGGGCGTCTTGCTGCCCAGCGTCGCTGCCGCGACGCGCGTGTCGAACAGGTTCTGGAAGCGGAAGCCGTGGTCGCGCTTCAGCGTGAGCACGTCGTACTCGCCGTCGTGGAAGACCTTGCGCTTGCGCGGATCCGACATGACGGCGCCGAGGCCCGACAGGTCCAAGCCGCTCAATGGATCGACGAGCCAGTCGCGCTCGTTCGCGGTCACCTGGATCAGGCACACGCGCTCCTGGTAGCTGTAGAGCGAATCCCCTTCCGTGTCGACCGCGACGTCGCACGCTCGATCGAGGTCGTCGAGCAGCGCGCGCAGGCCGGTTCCGTCCTGGACGAGCGTCGGCGGCGGGAGGTCGGCCGGGTCGCGGGGTCGGTCGTTCGAGCCGTGGTTCATCTCGGGCCAACCTACCGGCCGGGAGGGCCCGTGCGGAGTGCCGAAGTGCCGTCGGCTGCTTTTCCGCGGGATTCCCGCCGATTCCCGGCCGTCGGCGGCGGTGTTGCCGCGCCATGACGATCCTCCTCGCCGCACTGGGTGTCTTCCCTTCCGTCCTCGCCTCTCCCGCCGTCCGCCACGAGCGGATCGAGCGCGTGGACCGGCACCTCGTCGCGCTGCGGGCCGTGCGCGACCTCGATCGAGACGGCGTCCAGGACCTGTGTCTCCAATCGTACGCCGACGGCCGCGCGGAGATCGCGGCGATCTCGGCCGCGCAGGGCTCCGTCCTCTGGCGCGCCGACGGGCCCGCCGGCATCGCCGACTGGACCGCCGCCCCGATGCCGGGCGCGCTCGCGCCGCTCGGCGACCACGACCGCGACGGGATCGGCGAGGTCGCCGCGCTGTGGCGCGACACGGAGTCTTCGGGCGAGCAGCATGGCGTCGTGCTCGCGCTCCATGCGGGCAGCGATGGACGCGTGCTGCGCGCGATCGACGTCGGCCGCGGACCGGCGACGCAGTTCGCGACCATGCTGGCAGCGACCGGCGACCTGGACGGTGACCTGCTGCCCGACCTGATCGTGCTCGCGCCGGCGCGCGACCTCTTCCCCGGCCGCATCGCCGCGATCTCGTCCGCGAGCGGCGACGAGCTGTGGGCCGCGCCGACGACGGCGCTCGGCGACGAGCACGGCACGTCGATCGCGCAGCTGCGCGACCTGGACAACGACGGCACGGTGGACAGCGCGCTGGTCGTCGCCGACGGGATCGACGTGCTGTCCGGGCGCGACGGTCGGCTCGTGAAGCACATCGCGGCCGACGTGATGCGCGACGTGGATCCCGAGGTCGACAGCGCGGGCTCCGGCGGCGCGTGCGCGCGGGCGAGCGCCGCACCGGCGGCCGCAGGAACGGCCGACGCCCTCGAGAGCGCGTTCGACGCGCTCGACGACGCGGCTCTCGTGCTGCGCGGGCAGCTCGGCCTGTCCCGCACCGGCGAGCCGCGCCACATCCGTCGCGACCCGCCCGCGCCGAGGCCCGCCCGCCAGTGGGACCCGAACGGATCGCTGGCCGTGATCGGCGACCTCGACGCCGACGGCGTGCTCGACCTGTACGTGCCCCAGCGCGTCTCGATCGGCCACGCCACGTCGAGCGCGATCGTCTCCGTCGGCAAGTCGAGCCTGATCACGCGCCACGAGCTTCCCGTGTGGTCGCTCGAGCTCGGCGCGGCGGGGTTCCGCGCGGCGGGAGACCTGGACGGGGACAAGCGCATCGACGTCCTGTGCGCCGACGCGGGCTGGAACCTGCCGGGCACGGAACGCACCGGCGGCGTCGACGTCGGCGCGGTGCGCGTGCTGAGCGGGATGGACGGCAGCGTCGTGCGCACCTGGCACGGAGGCCCGACGCTCGCGCGCGTCGGTGCTTTCACCGCGATCGCCGGCGACGTCGACCGCGACGGCGTGAACGACGTGTGGATGTCGGCAACGGACACGTCGTCGCGCCCGCACGAGGTCTTGGGGCTCGCATCGGGTGCGACGGGGCGATTCCTGCGCTGGATCGACGTCGGACGGATGGCGGTCGAGAGTCGGCCGTGACGGGCGCGAGGCTCGCCTTCGTCTTGTCGCTCGTCGGTGCCGCGGCGCACGCCCAGGAGCTCCTGCACGTGTCGGACGTCGACGCGGACTGGGTCGACGACGTCGTGGTCTCGACCATCGTGCCCGGACACGAGCTGTTCGCCTTGTCGGCGACGCGCGGCGCCGTCGTGTGGAAGTACGAGCCTCCCCCCGCGTACCGCGGATCGGCGCACGCCGGCTCCGAGCCGCGGCTGGCGCGCGCTCACGACCTGGATGGAGATCTCAGACCCGACGTCGCCTGCGCCTGGATCTGTGCCGAATCGAACGACGAGGACGAACACGTCCTCGTCGCGGTCCACTCCGCTGTCGACGGCCGGGCGTTGCACTCACGACGGTTCGCAGCTCTGCGGAGACGCGCGGGGAACTGCGGGCTTGCGTCCGCTGGCGACGCGAACGGGGACGGGTTCGAGGACCTTCTCCTCGCGCGCTGGAGCGAGCACGCCGGGCAGGGCCGCGTGGACGTGCTCTGCGGCCGGACGCTGGCGACGCTCGCGAGCTGCCTGGGCGACGGGCAGCGCACGTCGCTGGGCACCGCGATCCACGGCATCGGCGACGTGGACGGCGACGGCTGCGCCGACTTCGCAACGGGCGTCTACGACTGGACGCAGGACGGCATCGAGCAGCTCGACCGCGGGGCGATCGAGGTGCGCAGCGGGCTGGACGGAACTCGCGCGCGTCATCTCCACGCCTCGGAGGTCGCCCGCCCCGGATCGAGCGAGCCGGTGCGGCTCGGCCGCGAGGTCGTCGCCCTGCCGGGGAGCACGGTCGAGGGGCACGCCGACATCGGATTCCTCGTCTTCGACTCGGAGGAACGCCTGGTCCTGCTCGCCGGGGATCCGCGGACGGGAGTCGTCGAGCCCCGCGCGTTCGTGGAGGGTGTCGACTTCTGGGACTTCGGCGAACGGACGATCCGCACCTTCACCGACTTCGACGGCGACGGGCGCAGCGACTTTCTCTTCGCCATGCCGGCCCGAGCTCGCGCGGACGGCTGGTGGCGGGACGGCCTCGAGGCCGGGAGCCTGCGGATCCTGTCCGCGGACGGCGTGGTCCTGCGCGAGTGGGTCGGCGACGCGCCACTCGTGCGCTTGGGGACGGCGTTCGAAACCGCGGGCGATGTCGATCGCGACGGCGTCGAGGACGTGTGGGCAGTGCAGATCCGCGCGCTCCTGACGCCGGAACTCCTGCTGTTCTCGGGCGCGAGCGGCGCGTGCCTGCACAGAGCGATCGTCTCGACCTGGTAGATCGACCTGCTCCGCCTGGGTGGACGCCCGCGCGCTCTCGGCCTGCCCCCGGCGCGGATCTCTCCCGAATCGAGTTCTGGAGGCGTGCACGTCCGCGAACCGATCGACGTTCGGACGAGGATCACAGCGCCGGATCGCCGTCTCCAGGGTGCACTCTGGCGAATTGACGCACGGACTCGGCGCGGCGGGCAAGGAAAGGCGCGCGTAGACTGGTCCTCGCGCCGCTGACCATGGAGTTTCCGGGTCGCACCCGCGCGTCGGCGGTCCCACGTTGCCCGCTTCCATGTCCCTCGCCAACTTCCATCCCGCCGTCCAGCTCTGGTTCGCGCGCGACGTCGGCACGCCGACCCGGCCGCAGGTCGAGGGCTGGCCGCGCATCCAGGCGGGTGAGCACGTCCTGATCGCGGCGCCCACGGGCACGGGCAAGACGCTGGCGGCGTTCCTGTCGGCCATCGACGTGCTGCTGCGGCAGGGTGCGGATCTCGCGGACGAAACGCAGGTCCTGTACGTGTCGCCGCTGCGCGCGCTGTCGAACGACGTGCAGAAGAACCTGGCCGCGCCGTTGGAAGCGTTGCGCGCGATCGACCCGACGCTGCCCGAGGTGCGCGTGCTCGTCCGCACCGGCGACACGACCCAGCGCGAGCGCGCGGCCATGAAGCGGCGCGCGCCGCACGTCCTGGTCACGACGCCGGAGTCGCTGTACGTCCTGCTCGGCTCGGCCAGCGGGCGCGCGATGCTCGGCACAGTGCGCACGGTCATCGTCGACGAAGTGCACGCGCTGTCGCGCGACAAGCGCGGTTCGCACCTGGCGCTGTCCCTGGAACGGTTGAGCGATCTGTGCCGGCGCACGAGCGGCCGCGAGGTCCAGCGCATCGGGCTGTCGGCGACGCAGAAGCCGCTCGAGGACGTCGCGCGGCTGCTCGCCGGCGAGGGGCGCGCGTGCGCCGTCGTCGACGCGGGCCACTTGCGCGACCTCGACGTGGACGTCGTCGTGCCCGATACGCCGCTCTCGGCGGTGTGCAGCCACGAGCAGTGGCGCGAGCTGTACGCGAAGATGGCGGCGCTGATCCGCGCGCACCGCGTCACGCTGATCTTCGCCAACACACGCAAGCTGGCCGAGCGGCTGGCGGCGCGGCTGACCGAGGAACTGGGCGCCGGCGCGATCGGCTGTCACCACGGGAGCCTCTCGAAGGAGCGCCGTCTCGACGCAGAACAGCGGCTGAAGCGCGGCGAATTGAAGGCGCTCGTCGCGACGGCCTCGCTCGAGCTGGGCATCGACATCGGTGACGTGGATCTCGTGATCCAGGTCGGCAGCTCGCGCACGATCGCAACGTTCCTGCAGCGCGTCGGGCGCGCGGGTCACGGGGTCGAGCGCACGCCGAAGGGCCGCGCGTTCCCGCTGACGCTCGACGAGGCGGTCGAGGCCGCGGCCGTCCTGTCCGCCGTGCGCCGGCGCGTGCTCGACGTCACGCCGAGCGCGCCGGCGGCGCTCGACATCCTGGCGCAGCAGATCGTGGCGGCGTGCGCGGCCGAGCCGATCGAGACGGGCTGGAAGGAGGACGAGCTGTTCGCGCTGGCGCGGCGCGCGTTCCCCTACCGCGCGGTCGAGCGCGACGACTTCGACGCGCTGCTCGCGATGCACGCGGCGGGGCGTCTCGCTCTCCTGCACCGCGACGCGATCGGCCGGCGCGTGATGGCCACGAAGCGCGCGCGCATCCCGGCGCTGACGTCCGGCGGCGCGATCCCCGACAACGCCGACTACCGCGTCGTCGCCGAACCGGGCAGCACGTTCGTGGGCACGCTGAACGAGGACTTCGCGATCGAGTCCAACGTCAACGACATCTTCCAGCTGGGCAACACGTCGTGGCGCGTGCTGAAGATCGAGCCCGGCACCGTGCGCGTCGTCGACGCCGAGGGCGCGCCGCCGAACCTGCCCTTCTGGCTCGGCGAGGCGCCGGTCCGCAGCGCCGAGTTGTCCGCCGAGGTCAGCCGCCTGCGCGCGGAGTGCGCGGGCGCCGACTGGCTCGCGCGCGAGGCCGGGTTGTCGCGTTCGGCGGCCGAGCAGATCGCCGAGTATCTGGAGGCCGGCCGCGCCGCGCTCGGCGCGGTGCCCACGGAGCGCTGCATCGTGCTCGAGCGCTTCTTCGACGAGTCGGGCGGCATGCAGCTCGTCGTGCACGCGCCGTTCGGCGCACGCATCAACAAGGCGCTGGGCCTCGCGCTGCGCAAGCGCGTGTGCCGCTCGTTCGGCTTCGAGCTGCAGGCGGCCGCGAACGACGAGGCCATCGTGCTCTCGCTCGGCTTGCAGCACAGCTTCGAGCTCGCCGAGGTGTACGACTGGCTGCGCAGCACGACGGCCCGCGACGTGCTCGTCCAGGCGCTCCTGCCGGCGCCGATCTTCACGACGCGCTGGCGCTGGAACGTGAGCCGGTCGCTCTTGCTGGTGCGCACGAGCAACGGCCGGACGGTGCCACCGCCGCTCCTGCGCATGCGCGCCGAGGACCTCCTGGCGCAGGCGTTCCCGGGCGCGCTCGCGTGCGGCGAGACTCTGCCGCCGGGCGACATCGACGTGCCGCTGGACCATCCGATCGTGCGGCAGACCATCGAGGACTGCCTGCAGGAAGCGCTCGACGCCGACGGGATGATCGAGGTCCTGCGCGGGCTCGAATCGGGCCGCATCGAGAAGCGCGCGATCGACACGACCGAGCCGTCGCCGTTCGCGCACGGGATCCTGAACGCGCAGGTGTACAGCTTCCTCGACGACGCGCCGCTCGAGGAGCGCCGCACGCAGGCGGTCAGCACGCGCCGCGTCCTCGACGCGCGCACCGCGGACGAGATCGGCGTGCTCGACGTCGACGCGCTCGAACGCGTGCGCGGAGAAGCGTGGCCGCAGCCGGAGAACGCCGAGGAACTGCACGAGGCGCTCCTGTGGATGGGCTACGCGACCGACGCCGAGACGCGCCCGTGGAAGCCCTGGATCGCCGAGCTCGCGTCGGCCGGCCGCGCCATCGCGGTCGAAGGGGCCGACGGACGCCGCTGGTTCGCGGTCGAAGCGCCGCGCGCGGGCAAGGAAGTGCTGCGCGGCCGACTCGAGGCGCTCGGCCCCGTCGACGCCGCGGACCCGCTCTGCGCGGAGTTCGCCGGCGAGATCGCCGAGCTCGAGGCGGAAGGCGCCGTGTTGCGCGCGCGGTTCCCCGTGCGCGGCGAGAGCGCGGGCCGCGCCGGCTGGTGCATCCGCCGGCTGCTCGCGCGGATCCACAGCTACACGCTCGATCGGCTGCGCCAGGAGATCAAGCCGGTCAGCGCGACGGAGTTCCTGCGCTTCCTGACCGTGTGGCAGCACGCCGCGCCCGACCAGCGCCTCGAGGGCCCGCGCGGCGTCCTCGCGATCGTGACGCAGCTCGCCGGATTCCAGGCGCCGGCGGACGCGTGGGAACGTCAGATCCTGCCGGCGCGCGTGCGCGCGTATCGATCGGAATGGCTCGACCAGCTGGCGTTCTCGGGCGAGATCGCCTGGGGTCGCCTGTACGGCTCGAGCGACGGCGCCGCGCGCTCGACGCCGGTCACGCTCGTGCCGCGCGCCGACCTCGCGACATGGATGCGCACGTGCGAACCGGGCGAAGTGCCCGGCGCCGACGGCGAGGCGGCGCAGGTGCTCGCGGTCCTCTCGGCGCGCGGTCCGCAGTTCGCGCAAGACCTGGCGCGTGCGAGCGGGATCCTCCCCGCGCGCCTCGAGGACGCGCTCGCGCTGCTCGTCGCGCGCGGCCTCGTGACGTGCGACGCCTTCGCGGGCTGGCGCGCGATCCTGCGCCGCAACGATCCGCGCGTGCGCCGCGCGAAGAACCCGCCGCCCGTCGCCGGGCGATGGAGCACGTTCCGTCCCGCGGGCACGGCGGTCGTGGTCCGCGACGGCGATGCGCACTGCGACGACGACTTGATCGAGCACGCCGCGCGCACGCTGCTGGCGCGCACCGGCGTCGTCTTCAAGGGCACGATCGCGCGCGAGAAGCTCCCGATCCCCTGGAGGGACGTGCTGCGCGTGTTCCGCCGGCTGGAGGCGCGTGGCGAGATCCACGGCGGACGCTTCGTCGGAGGCTTCTCGGGCGAGCAGTTCGCGACGCCCGACGCGGTGCGCCGGCTGCGCGCGCTGAAGAAGCAGCCCAGCTTCGCGCCGCTGAGCGTCGACGCGTCGGACCCGCTGAACTACGCCGGGATCCTGACGCCGGCGAAGCGCGTGTCGTCGAATTCGCGCCTTCGGATCGACGTGTTCCCCGCCGCGGGATGACGCCCAGCGAAACCCGCTGCACGGCTCCTGGCGTCGAACTCGTCGGGAGCACGAGGCGGCAACAGGTCTGACAGCTGCATGAGCCGGTGCCGGCCCCCGTCGCGCCCGCTGCGCAGGCATGGCGCGAGGACCTCGCCCCACACCGCCGGAAGTCAGAGCGAGGATGTCTCTGGCGACGCGCTGCACGAGCGGCGCCACTTGATCGAGCGCCCGTGCGCGGTCGACTCGCGCACGACCTCTCAGCGCGCAGTCGGCTCGGTCGCCTTCCAGGACATGCGCCCCTGCTCGAGGTCGAACTCGATCACCCCCAACCCGCGCAAGAGGTCGTTGCCCAGGAGTCCCAGCCCGGCTCCCGGGCTGCGCCAGGTTGCGAAAACCTCGAGATCGGCCGTCAGCAAGGGCGCGGGAGCCAGAGGTTGCTGGCCGACGAAAGGCGCGCACGGCTCGAGCTCTTGCATCCGGCGCTTGGCGCCATCGAGCCCGCCGGCCGAGCCGGCCTCGCGTGCGACACGCAAGCCAGCGGTCTTCACAGCCGCTTCGTCCAGGATCGTGCGCGGACTGCCCGTGTCGACGAGCCACTGCCAGGGCGAGCCGGCCAGGCGACCGCCCACGAAGAGGTGCGAGGCGAGCAGCAGACAGCGCGCGCTGCCGTCGGCGCCTTCGAGCGCGGGAGCGCCGAGCACGAGCCGCCGAGCGCCGAAGTCCAGCCGCAACCGGCGCGCACGCTGCAACAAGTCGAGGCCCAGGATCCCGTCGACGTGTTTGCCGCCGAGCTCGGGCAGCGACTCGAGTACCGACACGTCCGCATCGTGCAGCTGGGCGCTGCCCAGGGAGAGGCTCGCGAGCCGCGCTTGTCCCGCGAGCCCGCCGATCGAACCGCTCGCGCCGCCGAGCGAGTAGCGTTCCTCGCGGCGCACGCCGCCCTGGTAGCGGACGATCCCGGCTTCCTCGAGGTGGGTGCCGGCGGGCAATGCGCCGCGGGCGACCAGCGATGTGCCGGCGCCCAGATCGAGCGCGAACGTGAGCTCCGGCCCTTCGCCGATCCGCCCATGAACCAGGATCCAGCCGTCGACTCGCAGCTCGATCTCGCCGATCCAGGCTTCCTCCGACTGCGGAGATCGTGTGTCGGTCGTCACGGAGTAATCCTGCGGCCCGAGTGGGATGCGCCCCGAGAACAGGTCGAGGAACGGACCGTCCTCGAGTTCCTCGACGCTCGAGCCGCGCACCAGGAATGCGGCGCGCCTCCCGCCCGCGCCCTGGACGCACAGATACACCGTCTCCCGCGCGAGCTCGTCGAGCCTGCGCTCGGGGCGCTGAACGATGCGTCCGCCCGCGAGCTCCGTGCTGGCATGTATCACGCCCTGTTCGGCGCGCACACGCAGGGTGCGCTGGCCGGCGAGCGACTCGATGCTGCCGGATCGCCCGGGACCGACGGGCAACAGCACGTCGACGAGCCCGGTCGCGGACGAACTCAGGAGTTCCAACTCGCGGCCCTCCTCCAGCGCCCGGCGCTCCAGGACGAACTTGCCGCCGCGATCGGCGAGCAGCAGGACGTCCGTCGCGATCGGTTGGGCGGACACGGCCAGGAACGCGGTAGCCAGCGAGATCATCGTCGTTCTTCCTCCTCGTGCGCGGGCAGTTCGACTTCGACGCGGCGCTCGCCCTGGCCGCCGTCCGGCAGGCGAACCTCGACCCGGCGTCCATCGGGCAGCTCGAGCTCGGCCCAGTTCGCGCCCTGCTCGTCGATCCATGTGCGAACGAGCTTCCCGCCTTGCACGGTGCGGTGCTGGACGTCGAGTCGCACGACCCACCAGTGCACGATCCCGGCCAGAGACGCCGACCCGATCGCGAGTAGCAAGACGGCGGCAAGGACCAGACGACGTAGTTGACGGCGCTCGCCTCCCGCGAAGAGCCGCGTCCGGACACGCGCGGAGCTCTCCGCGGGCAGCGCCTCGGCACGCAGAGCAGCGAACAGTGCATCGAGTTGGTCGTCGTTCATGCCTCGGCGCCTCCGCGCCTGGATCGCAGTCGCTCGCGTAGGAGCAGCCGTCCGCGCGCCAGCCAGGACTTGACCGTTCCTTCAGGCGCGCCCATCAGTCGCGCCACTTCGGCGACGCCGAGTTCCTGGAGATGGTGCAGCGCGATGGCCTGCGCCATGTCCTCGGGCAGCAGCGCCAGCTCGGTGCGCAGTCCCTCGAGATCCCCCTCAACCGGCGCGGCTGGCGCCACGGGTTCCTCGACCAGCGTCGACGCCCGACGCGATCGTCCCTGCGAGTACAACTCGTGCGTGGCGATGCGCAGAAGCCACCCGCGCAGCGGCACGCCGCGCCACTCGAGCGTGTGCCGCGCGCGCGCCGCACGGAGGATCGTCTCGGAGACAACGTCCTCGCTCGTCGCGGCGTCCCCGATGAGTCTGAAGACGTACTCGAGGAGTGCGGCGTGGTGGTCCTCGAACAGTTGCTGTAGCGCTTGGCGCTCGCCCGACGCCCCGCGCAAGGCAAGCCATTCCCGGAGTTCGCCCGTGCGTGGCGGCCCGGACTGCGCGGGACTCGGTTCGGAACTGGCGGAGGTGTCCACGGCGCACCACCAACGCGCAGCATGGCGCCGCGGTTGCAGGATTCCGCCCGATTTCCTCGCGCCCGGAGTGTCCCGCCGATTTCTCGCGCCCTCGCCGGCGATCATCGTCACGGACGGCGGCCCCGGCCCTTCCACCAGGCCTGGCGGAGGCCCCCTCGAAACCGCGGGGGTGGGCACGCTCGAGTGCGACCACGAGCCCCGCCCAGTCGCTCGAAAACGCGGTGCTGGGGGCAAGTGGCGAGGACGACGGGACTCGAACCCGCAACCACCGGCGTGACAGGCCGGTACTCTAACCGATTGAGCTACGTCCCCGCGTTGGGGCGGGAAGTGTAGCGGCGGAACCGGGAACCGGAAAGGGCGAAGGTGAGGCGGAAGTGCCGCGGAGCCCGATCCCCGGCCGAGGTTCAACCCGCTGCCCGGCCAGGACTTCGGATCGCCAGGTCGCGCCGAGCTGCTGGGGTCGTACGCGGATCGAGGCCGGCGCAGGCCCTCGGCGCGCGGGAGCAGGAGGTGCGGCCCAGCTCCTCGACAGCGCACCCGCGTTCACTCCGCGGGTTGGCCACGGCGCGCGGGCACAGCAAGCCCGTCCGAGACCTCGGGTTGGAGCGGAGCCTCGGGAATCCGGGTGTGGATCTGCTAACCTCGCCTCGTCGGCGCGTCCTCTTCCGGGAGGACATCACCCAGATCTCGCCAATTCGTACCGATCCAAGAGTCACCGCCCGGGCAACCGGACGGGGGCCACGAGTTCGCGAGGTCGCCTTTTTCAGCATGCTGCGCCGCATTGCACTGCTCGTCGACGTGGGCTTCGTCCTGTAGCGCCTGCGCCCGAAGCTGGGTAGGGCGGTCCTGGCCGAGGACGTCCTGGTCGAATGTCGACGTGTGCTCGCCGACCCGAGACTTGCGGATCGCGAGTTGCTTCGCATCTACCTGTACGACGCTCCTCCGGCGACGGGGATCGTCGTGAACCCCGTGGACAGGACCCGCGTCAACCTCGCGCAGACCGGAGTCTTCGCGGAACGCAAGAGCCTCCACGACCGCCTCGAGCTCATGACCGATGTGGCCTTCCGTAGAGGCGATCTCGCGATCCGCGGCTGGAAGGTGCGCTCGCGCGCGCTCGACGAGGTCGGGCGGACCGGTCGAGCGCTCCGTGCGGAGGACGTGGAACCCGTCCTCGAACAGAAGGGCGTGGACCTGCGGATCGGGCTCGACATCGCTCGCATTTCCCTGCGCGGACTGGCCGACACGATCGTCGTGATGACGGGCGACAGCGACTTCGTCCCCGCTTTCAAGTTCGCGCGGCGTGAGGGAGTGCGCGTCTACCTCGACCACATGGGCTCAGTAGTGCGACAGGAGATGGAAGCCCACGTCGACGTCGTGCTCTGACCCAGGAACGCGCTACGGCGCCCGCACCGCGCTGACCGCGTCCGTGCGGTTCATCCGCGCGATCGGGTAGAGCGCGGCGAACAGTGCGAGGACGACCGCGCCGGTGGGCACGATCCACGTCCACGCTCCCGGGCCGACGTCCGGCAGGTCGAGGCCCGACAGCGCTTCGAGCGAGCGCACGATCACCGGCGTCAGCGCCGCGCCGAGCGCCGTGCCCAGCAGGCCGCCGAACGCGCCGATCACGAGCGATTCGCACAGCACCATGCCCGCGACCTGGCGGCGCGTGACGCCGATCGCCTTGAGCACGCCCAGCTCCTTCGCGCGCTCGAGCCCGGCCAGCAGCTGTCCGTTCAGGACGCCCAGCGCCGCGAGCGCCGCCGTCAACCCGAGGATCAGGTCGAACAGGCGGAAGTCGCGCTGCAGGTCGCGCAGGTGCTCGGCGCGCAGCCACGCGCCGGTCTCGAAGCCGGGCTTCACGTCGGGGCGCAGCTTGTGGATCGCCGCGCGCACGATCTCGGGGTTCGTGCCGGGCGCGAGCACGACCGCGCACTCGGAGATCGTGTCGACGTCCTGACAAAACGCGCGCCGCAGGAACTGGTCGCTCACGACGCCGTACAGGCGCTCGTCGGGGTGCGGGAAGTAGCCGTAGGAGTCGCTGACGGCGATCACCTCGATGTCGACGACCCCGGAGCCCGTGCCGACGTGCACCTTGTCACCGACCGCGTAGCCCAGGTGGCGCGCGAGCCGGTCGGACACGATCACGGCGTCGCCGCGGTCGAAGCGCTTGAGCAGCTCGGGATCCGTGCTGCACGGGCCGTGCGCGTAGAGCTCGCGCGAGCGCACGCCGAGCAGGAGGAACGGGACCCACGAGCGCGCGCTGCCGTTCTCGATGGAGACGAAGCCGGGGAACTGCGCCAACTCGGCGCGCAGCTCCTGGAACGGGATGTTCGGCAGGTTGCGCAGGTAGACCTTGTCGACGAGCGCGCGGTCGGCCCAGACCTCGATCTCGCCGGTCAGGCTGTTCGTCATCCCCTTCAGCCCCGTGAACGCGGCGGCGACGAGCGCGATCGCGGCGGCGGACACGGCGATGCGGCCGGGGCTCGCGCGGATGCCCAGCGCCGCCATGCGGCCGGAGAACGTCCACAGGCGTTGCATCGGTCGCGCGAGCCACTCGCACGCGCGCGACAGGAGCGCCGGGACGAGCAGCGGCAGCGTGATGAGCAGCGCCAGGAATCCCACGCCGGCGAGGACGGCGCCCACGAGTTCCTTCTGCGCCTCGCCGACCACGGGCACGATCGCGAAGTAGATCGCGGGCAGGAGCCCCGCGAGCAGGATCGCCGCGAACAGGTGGAATCCGCGCAGCGCCCCCGAGCCCTTCGCCGCATCGTCGCCGCGCAGCGCCGCGACGGTGCTCGTCCCGCGCGCGCGCGTGAGCGGCCAGATCGAGCCGAGCAGCGCGATGCCGACGCCCAACGCCGTCAGCCCGAGGACCGCCGGCCAGGGCACGTCGAACGTCTGGATCACGTGGCCCGTGCCGAGCGTCGTGATGCCGTGCACGAGCAGCCAACGCGCCAGCGCGAGTCCCCCGCCCAGGCCGAGCAGGCCGGCCGCGAACGCGAGGATCGTCGCCTCGGCCAGGAAGACGCGCGCGATCTGGCCGCGCGTCGTGCCGAGAGCGTGCAGCGTCGCGACCTCGCGCACGCGCTCGACGATGCCCATCGAGAGCGTGTGGAAGATCACGTACAGCCCGAGCACGAGCGCGAAGAGCCCGGCGAAGCGCACGCCGTTGCGGAACGCGCGCTCGTCGGCTGCGGAACCGACGAGGACCTGCTTGTTCAGCTCGTAGGAGAAGCTCGCGCCCAGGCTGGACCTCAGGCGCTCGAGATCGACGTTCGGATCCTGCCGCACCCAGTAGACGGGATCGACGCGCGCACCCTTGTAGAGCTCGGCGGCCACGTTGGCGTCGGCGACGGCGACCATGCCCTGCGCGCGGCGGCCGAGGTTCTCGCGCGCGAGCACGCCGACGACGCGGAACGCGCGCTCGAGCGGCACGTCCGCGGCCGGCTCGCCCTCGGGCCCCACGGCGCGGATCTCGCCGTCGACGCAGGCCGTGCGCGGCTGGCGCGGCGGACGGGACAGCAGCACCGAATCGCCGACCTTCAGCGCCAGCGCCTCGGACAGCGCGTCGCCCACGAGGACCTCGGGCTCCTGCGCGGCCGGATCCAGGCCCCGCCCTTCGAGGACGCGCAGCGCGTCGAGCCCCGGGATCGAGGCCGCGTCGAGCGCGACGAGCCGCACGCGTTCGCCCGCCCCGCGACCCGCGTCGGCCTGCGCCCGCGCGATCGCGTCGTTCTGGAAGAACGTCGAGACACCGGCCACGCCGGGCACGTGCTCGAGCGTGCCGCGCGCGTCGGCGAGCTCCGCGGACGGCCGGACCTCGAGCGCGGGCTTCCATTCGCCGCCGCCCTTCATCGAGAGCCCGAGCACCGTGTTGTGGTCGAGCGTGAACACGCCCACGACGATCGCGATGCCGAGCGAGATGCCCAGGATCGAGAACAGCGCGCGCCCCGGCTTGCGACGGAGCCCCTGCAGCGCGATCGTGCGGACGAGCGTCATCGTTCAGATCGCGAGCGCCGCGAGCGCTTCGTGCACGCGGTCGACGTGGATCCCCGGACCGCGCAGCTCGGTCCCGCTCGCGAGCTCGCCGTCGACGAGGAACAGGACGCGGTCGGCGAACGTCGCGTCGCGCGGGTTGTGCGTGACGAGCAGCACGGATCGGCCGTCCTCGTCCACGAGGCGGCGCAGGATGTGCATCACCTCGAGCCCGGCCTTCTGCGACAGGTTGCCCGTCGGCTCGTCCGCGAGCAGCAGCGGCTGCCCGCCGGCCAGCGCGCGCGCGATCGACACGCGCTGCATCTCGCCGCCCGACAGCTGGTGCGGGAACGACGCGCGCTTGCCGGCGATCCCGAGCTTCTCGAGCAGGCCGACGAGGCGCGCCTCCTCGTGCTCGGGGTGCTGGCCGGCGATCGCGAGCGGCAGGCCGACGTTCTGCAGCACGGTCAGGTTCGGCAACAGGTTGAAGAACTGGAACACGTATCCGAGCGCCGCGCGGCGCGCGAGCGTGCGCTCGTTCTCGCCGAGCTTCGCCAGGTCCTGGCCGCGCAGCACGATCCGACCCGCGGAGGGCTGATCGAGGCCCGACAGGAGGTGGAGCAGCGTCGACTTGCCCGAACCGCTCGGGCCCATGATGCAGGTGAACTCGGCAGCCGCGACGGCGAACGACACGCCGCGCAGGATCGCCAGCTTGTCCGCGCCCTCGCCCTGGAAGCGGTACAGGTCGTGCGCCTCGACGAGGTTCGTCACGACCCCGCGCCCTTCTCGGCCGCCTTCGCCGACTGCCAGGCCGCCATCATCCGCTCGAGCGTCGCGTCCTTCATCGGGACGTCCAGCGACGACTCCATCGCGCGGAAGCGGCCCTCGAAACGGCGGATCGCCTCGCGCGTGGCGCGCTCGGGATCGACGTCCAGGTAGCGCGCCGCGAACGCCGCGGCGAGGAGCACGTCGCCGAGCTCGTGCTCGACGTGTGCGCGCTGTTCCGCGGACGCGCCCGGCATGCCGTCCTGCGCGAGGTCGACGCCATCGAGCGCCTGTTCGAGCTCGGCGACCTCCTCGCGCAGCTTGGCCAGCGCGCCGCGCGGATCCGCCCAGCGGAACCCGGCCGAAACGGCCTTGCCGCCCACGCGGTGCGCGCGCTGCAGCGCGGGAAGTGCGACGGGCACGCCGGCGATCGCGCTGGAGTCCTCCTGCTTCGCCTCGCGCTCGGTCTTCTTGATCGCCTCCCAGTTCGTGACGACCTGCTCGGCCGAGTCGACGTTCACCTCGCCGAACACGTGCGGGTGGCGCCGGATCAGCTTGTCGGCGATCCCGTGCGACGCCGCGGCGAGGTCGAACTGTCCGTCCTGCTCGGCGATGCGGCACAGGAGCGCGACGACCATGAGCACGTCGCCGCATTCCTCCGCGACCTGCGCCGTGCGTCCGCGCTCGATCGCCTCGACGGCCTCGTGCGCCTCCTCCACCAAGTGGGGAGCCATCGTCGCCAGCGTCTGCTTCTTGTCCCACGGACACCCGTCGGGAGCGCGCAGCCGGTCGACGACGGCGAGGAGCCGCGCGAACGCCACGGCGCGCGGATCGGCGGCGGCGGACTGGGGATCGGCGGTGGGCGGAGCCGTGCGGACGGTCATGGGGCGGAGTGTACGCGCCCGAACCCGACCGCGCCGAACGTCACCGCTTCTCGATCGACCGCCGCTCGATCGCGCAGTCGACGATGCGGTTCACGAGCGCGGTGTAGTCGATCCCGGCCGCCGCGGCGGCGGTCGCGAACTCGCTGGTGCGCTCGAGGTAGCAGCTGGCGTTGACCTCGATCACGAAGATCTCGTTGTCCGGCGTCAGCCGCAGGTCCACGCGGCCGTAGTCGCGCACGCGCAGCGCCCGGTAGGCGTCGATCGCGACGCGCTGGACCCGCGCGCGCGTCTCGTCGCTGAGCTGGGCCATCACGGACTTCGTGCCCTTGAACTCGGGGCTGTCCTCGTCCCACTTGGCCGCCGACCCGAGGATCCGCGGCGCGCCCGCGGGCAACCCCGAGAAGTCGATCTCGATCGGCGGGAACGCGACCGGGCGCACGTTGCCGAGCACGCCGACGTGCAGCTCGCGGCCCTCGATGAACTGCTCGACGAGCGCGTCGTCCTTGAACTTCTCCTGGACCAGCATCACGCGCTTGAGGAGGTCCTTCGGCCCCTCGACCAGCGACGAGGCGTCGATGCCGATCGATGCGTCCTGGCTCAGAGGCTTCACGAAGAGCGGCATGCGCAGGTTGCCCGACGTGTCGAGGCTCGAATCGCGCGAGAACACCGCGAAATCCGGGAACGGCACGCCGTCGAAGGCGAGCAGCTTCTTCGTGATCGCCTTGTCCTGCGTGATGAAGAACTCGCCCGGCCCTCCGCCGGCGTACGGCACCTCGAGCAGGTCGAGCAGCCCGACGACGCACACGGCCCCCAGACGCACCTTGCCGAAGTTCTCGAACAGGTTGAAGACGAGCTCGGGTCTGGGCTTGCTCAATCCGTCGATCAGCGCGTGCAGGTCGCGGTGCACGCCCAACACCGACGCTTCGTGCCCGCCGGCGGTCAGCGCTTCGACGACTTGGTCGACGACGACGTCGTACGACCGCGGGTCCTTCTTCTCGAGGTCGGTCAACACCACGATGCGCATCGCCGCACTCTAGGCGCGTCGATCGCGATCGGCAACGAGCCAAGAGTCAGCGCGCAGCCCGCAAGGAGAGCCGCGCGGGTCCGACACCGAGCCAGTCGGCCCGTTCCAGCGCGAGCTCGACCGCGCCGGCGAAGCTCGCCGCGACCGGGCCCGAGTGGACCGTCTTGCCGTTCCACACGACCTCGACCGGCTGCGCGAGATCGAGCAGTTCCGCCGCGAGCGCGAGCTCGATCTCGTCGACGCCCTTCGACGTGATCGCGACGGTCTGGCCCTTCACCTCGGCATCGATCACGGCGACGGGCGGGCTGCCGGCCTTGCCGTCGCCCTCCTTCTCGAGCCGCGTGACGCGCAGCCAGTACGCGTACGGTGCCCGCGTGCTCGAGAGCGCGCGCCGCACGTGCTTCGGCCACGGATCCCGGGGCTTCTTGGCCAGGGATTCGAGGGCCTCCGACAACTTCCCGAAGACCGGACCGCCGTGCTCCCCGCCCGGGACCTCGACGTACGTGACCGGGAAGCCCAGGTCCGCGAGCAGCTTCGTCGTCCGGCGCGGCTGCGCGACCGGACACGTCGGGTCCTTCTCTCCGTGCACGACGTACACGGGCAGGTTCGCGTAGCACTCCAGGTAGCGATCGACCTGCCACGTCACGGACGCGATCGGCGCGAGCCCTGCGAAGCGGTCCGGCCGCGCGCGGCCGAGGTACCACGACCAGAAGCCCGTCTGCGAGATGCCGGCGACGTAGATCCGGTCGGGGTCGACCGCGAAACGCGACGCGAGGTCGCGGAAGAGGTCGTCGAACACCGCCGCGACCTCGTCCTCGGGGCGCGCGCCTTTCAGCCCATCGGCGCCGATCTGCTCGACGATCTCGGAGCGGACGACGAGCGCGTTCGCGAGCCCGCCGGCGTCGGCCGAGTTGCGGAAGTAGGGCGTGAACGCGGCCTTCTCCCTCAAGGGTTTCCCC
This sequence comes from Planctomycetota bacterium, assembly GCA_044221705.1. Classification (GTDB taxonomy): domain Bacteria; phylum Planctomycetota; class UBA1135; order UBA1135; genus JAEUHZ01. The sequence goes on along the minus strand of JBGAOR010000002.1, from coordinate 78,300 downwards.
GCGCCCGTGCCATGACCCGGGTCGAGGACGACCGGCGCCGGTTTCGCCGGGTCGTAGGCGGCGGGAAGGCAGACGAGGTAGCCGAAGACGTCCTTGCCGCTCGCGAACGTGAAGCCGACGGTGACGTCGCCGACCTGCTCGAGCTGCTCCTTCGCCTTGCCCACGGCACGCGGCTTCGGGTTGCCGGCGGGGAGCTTCGGACCGGCGCGCAGCGCCTCCATCAGGCTCGCCGGGGAGTGCTTCGACTCGAGCGACCTCGCTTGCGCGACGAGCTTCGTCGCCTTGGCCTCGTCGGCCAAGGCCTCGGCGAACGCCGTGCGGAACTTGGCGACCTCGGGAGCTGGCAGCGCAGGCTTCTCACCGCCCAGGAGGACCGTCAGGAAGATCGCGAGCGTCGTCATGGCCGCCTCACCGTTTGCACCAGGAGAGGACGCGCAGTGCGGCCGCGCGGTGTTCCGCCCCCAGCAGGCCGAGCCGCGATTCGGTCAGGGCACCGACTCCGTTGACCAGGAGCAGCGCGCCGAGGTCCACGCCCGACTTGGCGAACACGGCCGGGTCGACCTTGGCTGCGGCGTCGAGCAGGTCGTCGGTTCCTTCCGCGGGAAGCTGTTCGTAGGTCTGCACGACGTAGGCGAACTCGCGCGCCCAGCGCGTCGCGTTCGCGGTGAGGACTTCGGCGACCGGCCGGTCCCGGAACTCGGCGAACCACTCCGAACCGGTCGCCTCGCCGGTCCACAGGTTCTTCCAGGCGTAGGTGTGGAGGTAGAGGACGGCCCGCTCCTTGACCGAAGCCGGTTGGTTCTCGAACCCGAGTTGCAGGACCTCGAGCGCGTTCGGATGCCCGCCGTCGAATACGAACGGCTTCATGGCCTGCTCGCGATGCTCGACGGAGAGCCGCGACCAGATCTGCGCGAGGATCTCAGCTCCCTGCGCTCCGGGCAGCGCGGAGAGCCGCTCCGCCAGTCTCAGCCCGTGACGCCAGGCCGTGTCCTGCGCCTGGAACTCGCCCAGCCACGTCTCGGCGGCGGAGTCGAGGTCCATCTCCTGGCCGTCGATGTTCAGGTACCCGCCGGATCCGATCTGCATCGGCTTGGCGCCCGCCTCTGCCTGCGGGAAGGTGACGGGACCCACGACGCGCGGCTCGCCCAACCGGGCTTCGACTCGCGCGAGCACGGCTTCCGTACGCTGCCGTTCCGCGTCCATCGCGGCGCGCGCCTGGACCTGGGCCCGCTGATTCGACCACGCGAGGATGCCTACGGCCGCGACGAGGGCCGCGGTCAACACGAGTTGGATGCGCTGCAGCATGATCCTCTCCCCCATCCAGGTCCGCGCGCACTCGCGCCGGATCCGTCCGTAATCGCCGAAACGCTTCAGCGCCTCGGCGCGAGCGAGCTCGGGCGCGAGCCCCGCCTGTTCGAGCGCGCGCGCCGATTCCTCGACGTGGAACTCGAGCTCCTCATCGATGTCGGCGGCGATCTCCGCCAGCGGCCGCGCGTCGGGCGAGCGCGCGAAGATGCCAAGTCTCTCGAGGAACGCGGCCATCTCAGGCCCCCTTCGGGCTCGGGGCGCCGAGCACGCGACCGACGGCGTCGCTCAGGCGTCGCCACGCGGATTCCTGCTCGCGCAGCGCGGCGCGGCCCGTCGGCGTGAGGCGATAGAACTTCGCGCGCCGGTTCGACTCCGAGGCACCCCACTCCGCCGCCAGCCACGCGCGCCGCTCCATGCGGTGCAGCGCGGGATACAGCGTCCCCTCCTCGATGCGCAACCGCTCCGCGCCCTGGTCCTGGATCGCGCGCACGATCGCGTAGCCGTGCATCGGCCCGCGCGCGAGCACCTTGAGAGCCAGGAGCTCGAGCGCTCCCGGCGGCAGGTCGACGTCTTCGGCGGTCATGGCGTTCCCCTCGTCGCTCCAGGGATATCCGCGCTCCCCTAGATCGTCAAGGGGTCGAGTCGGACCCGCCCAGATTCCCGCCCGGAGGAAGGGGGCCGCGTGCGTATTGCGGGTCCGGAGCGTGCTGCGAGGATCGTGGCAACGACTGCGCGCCTCGCGTCGAGACACTCGCGGCGCTCGACAGGTGCATTCGACACACGAGGCACCGCGCGGGAGGAGCTCGAACCATGACGCGAACGACACTCGGCCTGCTGGCGTTCCTGCTCGCCTCCGCGGCGGCGTCCGCGCAGAGCGTCTACGTCGACTTCGGCTCGGCGACGAGCCCGTGGGGCGTCCCGCCGGCGACGTACGGCGGCGCCGCGGCTCCGGGCGTGTGGAACGCGGTCGCGAGCTCGCCCGCGACCGGGCTGCTCGACGTCACCGGCGCCGCGACCGGCGTGAGCCTCGTCAGCAGCTCGGTGCCCATGCTCGACGCCTGCGGGCATGCGTCGACGACCGGTGCCGACGAGAGCCTCTACGACGACCGCTGGTTCTTCGATCCGGTCGCGGTGACGCTCACGGTGTCGGGACTGCAGCCCGGCACGTACCGCGTGCACCTGCACGCGCTCGTCGCGCCGTGCGTGGACATGTTCAGCCCGCTCACGGTCGCGATCTCCACCGCGACCCCGGCTTCGGACTCGATCTCCGCGATCGGGTGGAGCGGCGCGCCCGCGGCCGGCCAGAACTACACGGTGCAGTACAAGACGATCGCGAGCGGCGACGACATCGTGCTCCAGATCTCCGCGCCGTCGGGGTTCACGTCGTTCACGCAGTACTGCGGGCTACAGCTCGTGCGCGTCCCCGGGCCCGAGCCGTTCTGCTCGGGCGACGGCAGCGCGACGGTCTGTCCGTGCGGCAACGCCGGTGCGCCCGGGCGCGGCTGCGAGAACTCGTTCACAACCGGCGGAGCGCGCCTGCGCATGACGTTCGGCGGGCTGGCCAGCGTGGCGCACGACAGCGTCGAGCTGAGCGTGTCGGGCACGCCGCCCACGAGCTCGGGCCTCTACTTCCAGGGCACGTCCCCGATCGCCGGCGGACTCGGCTCGGCATTCGGCGACGGGCTGCGCTGCGTGGGCGGATCGATCGTGCGACTCGGCACGAAGGTCTCGTCGGGCGGCTCCTCCGCCTATCCCGAACCCGGCGACCCGTCGGTGTCCGCGCGCGGCCTCGTCCCCGCCACAGGCGGCACGCGCAACTACCAGGTCTGGTACCGGAACGCGGCGGCGTACTGCACGGCTTCGACGTTCAACCTCTCGAATGGCCTCACGCTCGAGTGGGGTCCCTGACCCGGGCCAGTGGATGTGATGATCGAGCCTGGCTCGATCTTTCACTCGGCGTAGGCGATCGGGTCGCGCGCGTTCGCTTCGGCGAAGCCCTTGAGGCGCAGGATGCAGGCGTCGCAGCGGCCGCAGGAGAGCACGCGCCCCGCGCGCTCGACCGGGTCGTAGCAGGTGTGCGTCAGCGCGAAGTCGACGCCCAGCTCGAGCCCGCGCTTCACGATGCCGGCCTTCGTCAGCTCGAGCAGCGGCGCGTGCACGCGGAAGCGCGCGCCCTGCTCGGCGCCCGCGACGGTCGCGACGCGCGCCAGCGCCTCGAACGCGCGCAGGAACTCGGGCCGGCAGTCGGGATAGCCCGAGTAGTCGAGCGCGTTGACGCCGACGTAGAGGTCGCGCGCTCCGACGACCTCGGCCAGGCCCAGCGCCAGCGACAGGAAGATCGTGTTCCGCGCCGGCACGTACGTTACGGGCACGCCCGCGCCGATGACCGCGTGCGGCCGGCCCTTCGGCACCAGGACGTCGGCGGTGAGCGCGGAGCCGCCGATCGCGCGCAGGTCGAGCTGGACCACGCGGTGGTCGGCGACGCCCTGAGCCGCGACGACGCGCCGCGCGGCCGCGAGCTCGTGCCGGTGACGTTGTCCGTAGTCGAACGAGATCGCGCCGCACGCGAACCCGGCCGCGCATGCCTCGGCGAGCGCGACGGCCGAGTCCATGCCGCCGGAGACGAGGACGATGGCGCGCGAGGTCACTCGCGCAGGTTAGCGCGGCGCGGGAGCCCGGCGCAGCCGGACCTCGACCGTCGCACGACTCGCGAGCGCGGGGCGCAGGCGTTCGGGCGCCGGGGGCACGATCACGAAGGTCGGGGCGCCCTCGACCTCCGGACCGCGAGCCGCGCCCGGACGCAGGACCTCGAGGGCGCCGGCCGCCTGGCCCGGCCGGTGGTCACCGCGCGCGAAGAGCCGCACCTCGTCCGCGCGCAGCGTCTGCGGCGCGCCCAGCGCCGCGACCGGCCGCTCAGGCACCGCCGGGCAGGTCCCGCTCGGACAGCCATCTCCCGGATCGGCGACGCGGCCTCCGAGGAGGCCGAGGAGGATCAGCAGGGTCTGGAAGAGCTCGGGCATGGCGTCGGTCCCTCTCGATGGGCCCACCTGGACGCGGCCCCGCGCGTCCTCTTCCCGCGAGTTCGCGCGTACCTCGGGCCGCACGCCGGATCCGGGGGCCGGCGGGCTAGAATCCCGGGCTCGAACCAGCCTGGAGACACCGTGTCCGACGTCACGAAAGAACAGATCCTCGACGCCCTGCGGCATGTCATCGACCCCGACCTCGGGCGCGACATCGTCAGCCTCGGCTTCGTCACGACGGCCAGCGCCTGCGACGGCGCGGTCAAGGCCGTCATCAACCTGACCACGCCGGCCTGCCCGGTGAAGGACCAGCTGAGGGGCCAGGCCGAGACCCTGCTGCGCGCCATCCCCGGCGTGAAGTCCGTGAACGTCGAGATGACGGCGGTGTCCAAGCCCGCCGGCCCCGAGCGCAAGATCGCGCCCGACATCCGCCACATCGTCGCCGTCTCGAGCGGCAAGGGCGGCGTCGGCAAGAGCACGGTCGCGGTCAACCTGGCCTGCGCGCTGGCGAAGACCGGCGCGAAGGTCGGCCTGGTCGACTGCGACGTCTACGGCCCCGACGTGCCGATGATGATGGGCCTGAAGGGCGAGCCCGAGGCGCAGGGCGGCAAGCTCGTGCCCAAGGAGCGACACGGCGTCCGCACGATGTCGATCGGCTACCTGCTCGACGAGGACAAGCCCGTCGTCTGGCGCGGACCGATGGTCCACAAGCTGATCGAGCAGTTCCTGGGCGACGTCGCCTGGGGCCCGCTCGACTACCTGCTCGTCGACATGCCGCCGGGCACGGGCGACGCGCAGCTGAGCCTGGCGCAAATCGTGCCGCTGACCGGCGCCGTGCTCGTGACGACGCCGCAGGCCGTGTCCACGTTCGACGTGAACAAGGCGGTCGCGATGTTCAAGCAGGTCAACGTGCCGATCCTCGGCATCGTCGAGAACATGGCCGGCTACGTGATCGAGGGCCTCGTCGAGGGCGCGAAGCCGGGCGCGAAGGTGCGCCTCCACGTCGGCGGAACCGACGTCGCGGTGAACGTGGACATCGAGGGTCGCTTCTCGACCGTCGTCGACGTGTTCGGCTCGGGCGGCGCGCAGAAGCTGTCGCAGAAGCACGGCTTCCCGATCCTGGGCAGCATCCCGCTGAACCCGCTCGTGCGCGTCGGCGGCGACGCCGGCGACCCGATCACGATCGCGGATCCGAAGTCCCTGATCGCGCAGAAGTTCGCCGAGATCGCGGGGCGCGTGGCCCAACGCGTGGCGATCCAGTCGCACAGGGCGTTGCCGATCCTGCAGTGAGGCGGCGCGGTCCTGCCCTTCAGCGACCGCGCAGTCCGCGCCACGAGACCGCAGCGAGCCCGAACACGCGCGCTTCCCGGGTGCCGCGGATTCGCTGCCAGCGCGCGATGGACTCGGTGGCGAGCCAGTGCGCGCGCTCGGCCTCGGGGCGCGTGATCTGGATCCCGAGGTCGTAGTCGGCCGCGTGGCGCATGCGCTGCAGTTCGACGAAGCTCTTCGCGACGAAGCTCAGGTCCTCCGACGCTGCCGAACCGTCCGGGATGCACCGCCGCAGCGGTTCGGGCAGCGATCCCGGGCCCGCCAGGAATCGGTCGGCGCACTCGCGAAACGCGGAGTGGTCGACCGAGCGCGCCAGAGCCTGCCTCAAGCGTCGATCGCGTCGCGCGGCACCGACGAGCTGGACACCGATCTCGTCGAGCAGGAAGTGGAAGAGCGCGTAGTACGCCGCACTGGATGCGCGCCGCACGCTGGCCTGCACGGGCCGGCCGGGATCCCGCGCGGACAGCGCCGCGGATTGCGCGAGGAGCTGCAGGTGGATCGCGGGCACGCGCTCACCCGATCCCCTTCCAGTCGGCCCGCTCGCGGAAGAACAGGACCGGAAAGCGCTCGTCGTCCTGCCGCGCGAGCTCGCGCAGGATCGCCGTCTGGATCGGGATCGTCCAGGCGAAGTCCTTGCGCTGGACCGGGGTCAGCGCATCGACGACCACCCACACGTTGAGCCACTCGTCGTCGCCAGCTGCGGTGTACCGCTGCGCATGCAGCTCCAGCACGCGCGGGCTGCGCGGCAGACGCAGCTTCTTCGGGTCGAGGCTCGGCAGGTCCTTCCGGTGATGGATCACGGAACGAGTCTCAGCCCTCGTCCTGCGGACGGTCAAGGGGACCGCCTCGACACCTCTCCCGCGGCCCGGACTCCGGACTCTCCTGGCTTCCTTCCCCGGATCCCGCACCGACGCGCGCCGCCACAGCGCTGTGGAGCGCGGACCGCACGTCGGACTATCCTGTGCCCCGCGATTCCCCGATGAGCACCGTGAGCACGCCCCCCACTCCCCGCCGCGCCGCCGTCGCGACACTCGGCATCGTCGGCGGCGGGCAGCTGGCCAAGATGACGGCGCAGGCCGCGGTGCAGCTTGGGTGCGAGGTCGTCGTGCTCGAGCGCGCGCACGACTTCCCGGCGCACGCGCTCGACACGCGCTGGATCCACGGCGACTGGGACGATCCGGCGCGACTGCTCGAGCTGGCGGCCGAGGTCGACGTCGTCAGCCTCGAGAACGAGTTCGTCTCGCCCGTCGCATTGCGCGCGGTCGAGGAGGCGGGACACCTGCTGCGTCCGTCGGCGGCGACGATGCAGCTCGTGCAGGACAAGCTCGTCCAGAAGCGCACGTTCGAGGCCGCCGGACTGCCGCTGCCGCGCTTCGGAGCGGTCGAGACGCACGACGACGTCGCGCGCGTCGCGCAGCGCTTCGGCTGGCCGCTCGTCCTCAAGCGCCGCACCCTCGGTTACGACGGCAAGGGCAACGCGACCGTCCGTTCGCAAGCCGACGTCGACGCCGCGTGGCGCAAGCTCGCCGGCGGCCCGGGGCGCATCTACGCCGAGGAATTCTGTCCGTTCGTGCTCGAGCTCGCCGCGATCGTCGTGCGCGGGCTCGACGGCGTCGTCCGCGAGTACCCGGTCGTCGAGACCGAGAATCGCGACCACGTCTGCCGCGTCGTTCGCGCGCCCGCTCGCGTCGAAGCGCGCGTCGCGACCGAGGCCGCGCGGGTCGCGCGCGCCGCCGTCGAGTCGGTTCGCGGCGTCGGCGCGTTCGGGGTCGAGATGTTTCTCATGCCGGACGGTCGCTGCCTCGTGAACGAGATCGCGCCGCGCGTGCACAACACGGGGCACTACACGATCGAGGCCTGCGCCACGTCGCAGTTCGAGAACCATGTGCGCGCCGTGCTCGGACTGCCGCTCGGCGCGACGACGCTGCGCGCTCCGGCCGCGTGCATGGTCAACCTGCTCGGCACGGGGACGGGACCGGGCACGCCGGTCGGGCTCGAGCGCGCGCTGCGCGTCGACGGCGCGAGCATCCACGTCTACGGCAAGTCCACGAGCCAGCGCGGCCGCAAGATGGGCCACGTCACCGCGCTCGGCGCGACACTCCAGGAAGCCGAGGCGCGCGCGCTCGCCGCCGCCGACGCGATCCGGTTCGGCGAACCCGAGGGGAACGATCGATGACCGCGAAGAAGACGGACGCAAAGAACCCGAAGCCGGCCGTCGCGCCGCTCGTCGGCGTGATCATGGGCAGCGACTCGGACTTCGGGACGATGAAGCTCGCCTCGGACGCGCTGACCGAGTTCGGCGTACCGCACGAGGTCCGCGTCGTCAGCGCGCACCGCACGCCCGACGACATGGCGCGCTATGCGAAGGAAGCGGCGGGCCGCGGCCTGCGCGTCGTCATCGCCGGCGCCGGCGGCGCGGCGCACCTGCCGGGCATGGTCGCGAGTTTCACGAGCCTGCCCGTCATCGGCGTGCCGATCGAGACGCAGTCGTTGCGCGGCCTCGATTCGCTGTACTCGATCGTGCAGATGCCGGCCGGAGTGCCGGTGGCGACCGTCGGCATCGCCAACGGGCGCAACGCGGGCTTGCTGGCGGTGCGGATCCTGGCCAGCTTCGATCCGGCTCTGCGCGCGCGCTACGAGGCGGCGATGGCCGCGCAGGCCGAGATGTCGCGCCGGAAGAACGACAAGCTGCAGGACCTGCTCGGCGGAGCCTGATTCCTCGTGGAGCTCCTCGAGGCGATCCGTCAGAACCTCCTCTCGCCCGCGCCGCTCTTCTTCGCGCTGGGCGTGTTCGCCGCGGTGGCGAAGAGCGACCTGAAGCTCCCCGAGGCGCTCTACAGCTCGCTCACGATCTATCTCCTGGCCGCGATCGGCTTCAAGGGCGGCGCGGCGATCCACGAAGCCGGACTCGGCGTCGTGTGGATCCCGGTCCTGGTCGCGGCCGCGCTCTCGGCGGTGATCCCGCTGTGGACGTACCCGGCGCTCCGCTTCCTCGGGCGATTCCCGGCATCGGACGCGGCCTCGATCGCGGCGCACTACGGATCGGTGAGCGCCGTCACGTTCACGGTCGCGACGGGGTTCCTCGCGAACGCCGGCGTCGCGTACGAGGGCTACTCCTCGGCTCTGCTCGCCATCATGGAGTCGCCGGCGATCCTCGTCGGCGTCCTGCTGGGCCGGATGGCGGCGGGATCGGGGTCCGCCGCATCGACGACCTCGTTGCGCGATGTCGTTCGCGAAGCCCTGCTGGGCAAGAGCGTCGTCCTGCTCGTCGGCGCGTTGGCGATCGGCTTCCTGTGCGGAGGACGCGGGCTCGAGAAGGTCGGCGGGTTCTTCGTCGCGCCCTTCCAGGGCGTGCTCGCGCTGTTCCTCCTCGAGCTCGGCCTCGTCGCCGGCCGCCGCGTGCGCGACCTGCGCCGCGCGGGCCCGTTCCTCCTGGTCTTCGGCGTCGTGGTGCCCGTCGTCCACGGCGCGCTGGGTGTGGCCCTCGGTCTGGCGATCGGGCTCTCGCCCGGCGGCGCGACGCTGTTCGGGACGCTGAGCGCTTCGGCCAGCTACATCGCCGCGCCGGCCGCGATGCGCCTCGCGCTGCCCGAGGCGAACCCGACCCTGTCGCTCGCCGCGTCGCTCGCGATCACCTTCCCCTTCAACGTCAGCGTGGGCATCCCGCTGTACTTCCGGATGGCGACGAGCTGGAGCTCTCCATGACGACGACTCCCCATCCCATGCGGCTCGTGACCATCGTCTGCGAGGCGTTGGCCCGGGATCTCGTGCTGCGCCTCGCGCACGAGTGCGGCGCGCACGGCGCCACGGTCAGCCCGGCATCCGGAGTCGGGGCGACGGGCGAGCGCCCGGC
>JBGAOR010000002.1:0-68752 GCA_044221705.1 Planctomycetota bacterium | reverse complement strand
GGTCGAGCTCGTCGTGACGCCCGAGACGGCGGCGCGGATCCTGGAGCGCGTCGAGCACGACCTGTTCCCGCGCTTCGCCTGCATCCTGTGGGAGAGCGACGTCCGCGTGCTGCGCCGCGGGAAGTTCTGAAGCGCGCCGGACTCCGCGGCGGGGGCGCGGAGATTCCTGCGGGAATCCCCGTTCCCGGGCCGCGCGTCGTGGGGTACTCGTGGAACGTGGCGCCTCGAGAAGCGCCCTGTCCGGACACAGGCAATCGGATCGAGTCCCCCCCATGCAGCGCAAGGCTCTCCTCCTCGGCGTCTCCGCCGCGGTGGCCGCTCTGGCCACCTCCTCACCCGCCCAATTCGACCCGCGGCTCTTCCGCACGCCCCAGGTCACGGCCCCGTTGCCCCTCGGCGACACGGACGTGCGCCTCGACGCGGACGGGCAGCCGCTGCCCTTCGTGCGCGCGGCGCTCGCCGCCTCGCGCACGCCGGCGGTCGCCGTGGCGCGCCAGCAGGCTCTCGAGCGGCTGCAGCAGCGCGTGCCCGGCGCCGCGGTGGACGCCCACGACCTCTTCGGCACGCCGCACTTCGTGCGCTCGACGCTCGCCTTCCTCAGCGCGCCGACCGCGTCCGGCAAGGCCGACGCCGAGGGCATCGTGCGCGACTTCCTGGACGAGTACCGCGGCCTCTTCGAGGTCTCGCCCGGCCTCTTGACGGCGGCGGAGGTCGCGCGCGACTTCGAGACGCAGCACAACGGCCTGCGCCACCTGACCTGGAAACAGCGCCACGCGGGCGTGAAGATCGCCGGTTGCGAGCTGCGCGCGAACGTCACGGCGCGCGGCGAGATCGTCAACCTCAGCTCGACACTGATCCCGCCGCCGGAAGGCGGCTTCGCGCCGAGCCCGGAGCACGTCTCCGACTTCGAGGCGGTCCTGCTGGCCGCGTCGAGCGTCGGCATCACGATCACCAGCGCGCCCGAGGCATCCGGCGCGCCCGCGGGCGACGAGCGCCGCCGCGCGTGGGTCGGCTCGCCGGACTTCCGCTCGGACGAGGCGCTGACGACCGAGTTCACCTGGTTCCCGCGCACGCGCGGCGAGCTGCGCCCGGCCTGGCTCGTGACGATCCCCGAGATCGGCATCGGCAACACGTACGACATCACGATCGACGCGACGGACGGCACCGTGCTCCGCCGCTGGAACCACCTGCACTTCGCTCTGGGCGGAACGCAGTCGGTCACGATGCGCGTCTTCACGACCGATTCGCCCGCGCCGGGCACGCCCGGCACGGCGACGCCGACCGGAGCCCAGTTCCCCTTCGTCACGCAGGACCTCGTGACGGTCACGGGGCCCCAGGTGGCGCAGTGGTCGCCGAACGGCTGGATCAACGACGGCGGCAACGAGACGCTCGGCAACAACGTCGACGCGCACCTCGACCTGGACGCCAACAACTCGCCCGACCTGCCGCGTCCGCAGGGCGCTCCCGCGCGGACGTTCGACTTCACCGTCGATCCGACGCTGGCGCCCTCGACGTACCGTCCGGCGGCGGTGACGCAGATCTTCTATCTGGCGAATCGCTACCACGACAAGCTGATGGAGCTGGGCTTCGACGAGGCCGCCAAGAACTTCCAGACGATCAACTTCTCGGGCCAGGGAGTCGGCGGCGACGCCGTCCAGGCCGATGCGCAGGACGGCTCGGGCACGAACAACGCGAACTTCGGCACCGGCGGCAACGACGGTGGTTCGGGCCGCATGCAGATGTACGTGTTCACGGGCCCGACCCCGGACCGCGACGGCGACCTCGACGCGGACATCGTCTTCCACGAGCTCACGCACGGCACGTCGATCCGTCTCCTCGACGGCCAGGCGTCGGGCGAGCAGGCGGGCGGGATGGGCGAGGGCTGGGGCGACTTCTTCGGCCTGTGCCTGAACTCGGAACCGGCCGACGACCCGAACGCCGTGTACTCGACCGGCGCCTACGCCACGTACCAGCTCGGCGGCTCGTTCACGAACAACTACTACTTCGGCATCCGTCGCTTCCCCTACACGACGGACATGACCAAGAACCCGCAGACGTACGCCGACATCGACCCGGCGCAGCAGAACTACCTGGCGTCGATCCCGCGCAGCTCGATCATCGGCAACACGGCCGACGAAGTGCACAACGTGGGCGAGGTCTGGTGCGTCACGCTGTGGGAAGCGCGCGCGAACCTGATCGCGAGCCACGGCTTCGCCGGCAACGACCTGATCCTCCAGCTCGTCGTCGACGGCCTGAAGCTCTCGCCCGGCACGCCGAACTTCCTGCAGTCGCGCGACGCGATCCTGCAGGCGGATCTCGTCGCGAACGGCGGCGCGAACCTGGGTGCCTTGTGGGCCGCGTTCGCGAAGCGCGGCATGGGCGCCAGCGCGACCTCGCCGAACGGCTCGACCACGACGGGCATCGTCGAGGCGTTCGACCAGCCGAACCTCGTCCTGTTCGCCTACCCGAACGGCCGTCCGGCGCAGCTCGCGCCCGGCGCTCCGGCGACGTTCCAGGTCCAGGTCGTCGGTGTCGGCACGGCCGTGCCCACGCCGGGGACGGGGCAGCTCTCGTACTCGGTCGACGGCGGACCGTTCACGACGGTGGCGATGAGCCAGACCTCTCCGAACCGCTACGACGCGACGATCCCGGCCACGGCGTGCCTCGCGCAGCTGCGCTACTACGTCAGCACCGCGACGAACACGACGCCCGCCACGGATCCGTCCACGGCGCCGGCGGTGACGCACTCGGCCGTGGTCGCGACGGGCACGCAGGACGTGCTCTACGACGACTTCGAGGTCGACCTGGGCTGGACGCCGACGAACCTCGGCGCCACGAGCGGCGATTGGCAGCGCGGCGTGCCGGTCAACGACAACACGTGGGCCTACGACCCCACCGGGGACGGCGACGGCAGCGGCTCGTGCTGGCTGACGCAGAACACCGCGGGCAACACGGACGTCGACGGCGGCACCGTGCAGCTCGTCTCGAGCTCGTTCGACTTCAGCTCGCCGTTGGGCCAGCTCGAGTACGAGTACTACCTGTATCTCACCGTCGAGGACGGCGTGGACCGGCTGCTCGTCGAGATCAGCCCGAACGGCGCCGCCGGCCCGTGGACGGCGATCGCGGTCCACGACTCGAGCGGCGGCACGACGTGGCGCAGCGCGACGATCGCGGCCTCGACGGTCGCGGGCCTCGGCGTTCCGCTGACGACCGACACCCGCCTGCGGTTCACCGCGAACGACACCGGGACGGCCAGCGTCGTCGAGGCCGGCATCGACGGCCTGCGCGTCAGCCGTCTGGTCTGCGCCGCGCCGCCGACCGCGTTCTGCTTCGGCGACGGGACGGGCGCGGCCTGCCCCTGCGGCAACAACGGAGCGGCGGGCCAGGGCTGCGCGAACTCGCTCGGCAACGGCGCGACGCTGTCGACCGGCGGATCGGCGATCCTCGCGGCGGACACGCTCGTCCTGACGGGCTCGGGGATGCCGAACTCGTCGGCGCTCTACTTCCAGGGCACGAATCAACAGAGCGGCGGCCTGGGCATCGCGTTCGGCGACGGCTTGCGTTGCGCGGGCGGTTCCATCATCCGCCTCTCGACGAAGTTCAACGCGAGCGGCGCGTCGCAGTACCCGGCGGCGGGTGACCCGTCCGTCTCGGTCCGCGGCCTCGTCGCGGCGCCGGGCACGCGCACTTACCAGGTCTGGTACCGCAACGCCTCGGCGTTCTGCACCGTGAGCACGTTCAACCTCACGAACGGGATCGAGGCGACCTGGACGCCCTGACCGGCGGCGGGTCCGGCCCGCACCCAAGAAGACAGGCGGCGGGCCGCTCGGGCCGCCGCCGGGGTTTTTCCGCGATCCCGGCGATCAGCCGCGCTTCGCGGCCGCTTCCTCGTACTCCTTGAGGGAGTCCGTCAGCCGCGGATCGAGCGCGATCGCCTTCTTCTGGAACTCGACGGCCTTCGCGGCATCGCCCTTCGTGAACCAGGCGCGAGCCAGCGTGTCGAGGACCGACGCGTTCTTCTCCTTCGTCAGCTCGGTCGCGCGCTGCGCGATCTTCAGGGCCAGGTCCGGGTCGCGGCGGTCGAACTTCGCCTCCGGGTCGACCATCGTCCAGGCCAGGCCGTTCAGGAGCTCGCCCGAGTCCTTCAGCACGCCTTCGGACGCCTCCTTGGCCCACTTGTAGGCGCGGTCCATGTCCTTCACCTCGGTGGCGAGGATCTGGAACTTGGCGATGGCGAAGCCGCCGAACTCCTCGGCGTCGAGCGCCACGAGGTCCTCGCAGGCCTTGACCGCCGCGTCCCAGTCCTTGGCCTGCGCGGCCTTGTTCAGGTTGCCGCGCAGCTCGTTGCCCTTGACCTCGAGCTCCTTGGCCTGCTTGGCCGACGCCACGAGCTTGGCCAGGTCGTGCTTGCCGGCGACGACCGTCTCGAGGACCGAGTCGATCCGCCCCGGGTGGCCGATGTAGGCGATCTTGCCCGTGCCGTCGACGAGGAAGCAGCACGGGATCCCGTTCTGCTGCGCGGCGCGCATGTAGGCGTCGTTCGTCTTGCGCTCGTCGTCCCAGGCGACCGTGTAGCCCATCGTGTCGCCCTTGTCCTTGACCATCGCCTCGACCTTCTCGAGCGAGTTGCCGCGCGAGTCCGTCGCGCTGACGCCGATGATCGTGAGCCCCTTGTCGGCGTACTTCTTCTGCAGCTCGGAGAGGTGCGGCATGCCGGCGATGCACGGGCCGCACCAGGTGGCCCAGAACTCGACGATGTACGTCTTGCCCTTCTCGAAGGACGTCACCGGCGTGCCCTTGACCCACTTGTTGATCGCGAGCGCGGGCGCGGGATCGCCGACGGCGAGCGTGGCGGGCTTCGTCTGCGCGCCGGACTGGGCCAGCGCGGACGGGTTCGGCAGCGCGGCGGAGAACGCGGCGCACACGAGAGCGGTTCGGAGAAGCATATTTCCTCGGATGCAGTGTCGAGTCGTTGCGGCGCGGCCTCAGGGGTGACCCCGACCGGGGCCCGCGGGCCATGGAACAGCTGCGACAGCGTATCGCGGCGCATGCCGGGCTGCCCGTGCGTCCCCTTCCCGATCGGCGCGTCGGGCGCCCCAACGGCACGCCGAGGAGGCCGGCGGCGAAATCCGAACGCACTTCGAACGGGCCCGGGCTCGAGAGGTGGTCCGGAGCCCCCGGCTCAGACGGCGCGGCGCGTCGCGCGGTGGATCAGCAGCGCGGCGCCGGCGAGCAGCGCGAGCGACAGGACCATCTCGAAGCCCCCGAACGGCTCGAGCTTCGGCTTCGGACCGTCGCGCAGGAGGTCCCGAGCGGAGACGGCGACCCCCGCGAGGCCCTCGCCCGCGACGAAACCCGACGCGCACAGGACGCCCGACTCGACGTCCAGGCGTTCCTTCGGACGCGACTCGCACCAGCGCCGCACGCAACCGCCGACGAACACCGCGGCCATCGTCGAGAGCGGCAGGTAGATCCCGAGCGCGAACGGGAGCGCCGGGAGCCCCGCGAGCACGCCGACGAGCGACAGCGACCCGCCCATGACGAGCAGGTCCCACGGCAACTGCGCGCCGAGGACGGCCTCGACCATCGTCGCCATGAGCCGCGCCTGCGGAGCGGCCAGCGCGTGGTCGCCCGTCATCCCGCTCGACGTGCACATCGCGACGACGACGCCCGCGACCACCCAGCACGCGACGGAGGCGGCGATGAGCTGACCGTACTGCTGGAGGTACGGCGTGCCCTTCACGAGCCAGCCGGTCTTCAGGTCCTGCGAGATGTCGCCGGCCTTGCTGGCCGCGACGCACACGACGGTGCCCACGGTCAGGACGGCGGCCTGCGCGGCGAGCCCCTTCCAACCGAGCGACAGGAAGATGCCGGCCGTGCCGGCCAGCGTGATGAGCGCCATCGCGCTCGTCGGGTTCGACGAAACGCCGATGACGCCGACGAGCCGCGACGACACGGGCACGAAGAGGAAGCCGAAGAGCGCCACGCCGAGCGCCGCGACGATGCGCGCGGGCAGGCTCAACTCGCCGGCGAAGATCCCCGGGACGATCGCCAGCGACGCGACCAGGATCACGAGCCCGCTGACGAGGAACGCCGGCGGCACGTCGCGGTCGGTGCGGTCGCCCGTCGAGGCCCCCGCGGAAGCGCTCGCCCCGCCGCGCACGCCGCGGATCACCGCCGCGAGCGACGCGAGCATCGTCGGCCCGGTGCGCACGATCGTGACGAGGCCCGCCGCGGCCACGGATCCGGCGCCCACGTACAGGAGGAAACGGCTCTTCACGAGCTTCGGCGTCAGCGCCGCGGCGTCGGCGGCGGCCGCGTCGACGAGCCCGGCGAGGTGCGCCTTCGTGACGAGCGGATAGAGGACGAGCGACGCGATCAGCGACCCCGACACCATGACCGCCGATGCGCGGAAGCCGACGATGAACCCCACGGCCATCAGGGCCGGCGCGATCGCCAGGGACAGATTGCCGTTCCGGAGGAACGCGGGCTGCCACACGACCTCCTCCGGCAACAGGTGGAAGATCGCGAGCGCGGTCTTGATCGCCGCGCCGACCGCGAGGCCGATGAAGATCCACTTCCCCGCCGACGCGCTGCGCTGCGTCGCGTGCAGCACCTCGGCGCAGGCGCGACCTTCGGGGTAGGGCAACTCGGCGTCGGCCTGCACGATGAGGAGCCGCCGCAGCGGCACCATCGCCAGGATGCCGAGCACGCCGCCGGCCAGCGCGAGCAGCCCGACCTGCCACACGGGCGGCGCGAAACCCCACAGGAACAGCGCCGGGATGGTGAAGATCGTGCCCGAAGCGAGCGAGCTCGACGCGCTGCCCACCGTCTGCGCCATGTTCGCCTCGAGCAGCGATCCGCCGCGCGGGAACAGCTTGAACGTCGCCGCCGAGAGCACCGCGATCGGGATCGACGTCGAGACCGTGAGGCCCGCGGTCAGTCCGAGGTACGCGTTGGCCGCGCCGAAGAGGCAACCGAAGAGCAGTCCGCACAGGACGGCCTTGATCGTCCACTCCGCCACTCCCGCTCCCGTGCGCTCGCTCATCGTGCGCGGATGCTACGGGGTCGGGCCGCGCGATCCAGGCCGGCGCGCGGGACGTTCGGCGTCGCGCGGACCCCGCGGGCGCGGGCGGGGAAAGGGGCGGCCCGGACTGCACGGTCGGACCGCGCAGGGGAAGGAAGTCCGGGCCACCCGCGGGAGGACATGGCGACCTCCCGCGCCTCCCTTGTCCGGACAGGCGGGTTTCGTTTCGAGGAAGTCGGGTGAATCGGCCGGCAGCCGCGGCCTCAGGCCGGGAAACCCACGCCGCCCGCGATCCGGCCGTCGGGAGCGAGCTCGAACGCGCTCGTGCCGCGCAGCACGGTCTTGCCGTCGGTCCCCCGCGCCTGCCACTCGACGAGCACGGCGCCCTGGACGTGGCGCGGTTCGCCCACGCGCTCGATGCGCACGCCGGGCATGTGCCGTCGCGCGGCGCGGACGTGCGCGAGCAACTCGTCGCGGCCGTCGGTGACCGCCCACGCGTCGCGGAACCGGACGCCGTCGGCCGCGGCCTTCTCGAGGAGCCACGCACGCTCGGACGGATCGTCGCTGGACCACGCCGCGAACCAGCCGTCGACGCGCTCGGCGACGTGCGCGTGCTGCTCGCGCGCGACGAGCCCGGCGAGCACCGCGAGCTGGTAGCCCCAGCCGTCGACGTGCCCGTCGCGCGAGGCGACGTCGGGGAACTCGTGATCGAGCGCGAGCAGCGTGCCCTCGGGCCGATCGGACAGCTGGAACGCGACGCGCGATCCGCCCCAGGCCGGCTTCTTGGCCGGATCGCGGAAGCCGTATGTGAAGACGATGCGTTCGCGCGGGACGAACTCGAGCACGTCGCCGCCGACCTCGACCGCGTTCACGAAGCGGATCAGGACCTTCCCGCCGACCCTGGGCTCGATCGTCGAGCCCGCGCCCCACCACGCGGCGAAGCGCGCGGAGTCCGACAGGAACCCGTGGACGGTGGCGCGCGCCGCGCGCAGGAGGGCTTCGCGGTGGATCGTCGGGGCCGAGCTCATGTGCGCGCGAGCCTACTCGCGGAGACGCCGGAGTACGACGTCAGAGCCTGACGAGCGTCTCGACCCCGGCCTCGATGCGAACCGTGCGGTCGGCGCGGCCTTCCACGCGCACGAGCCAGTCGCCGGGCGGGACGAGGACGACCTCGTCGACGCCCGAGACGAGCGTGGTGATGCCGTAGACGGCTGCATCGGGAGTCGTCACGCGCACGTCGACGAGTCGCGGTGCGCCGCGGTGTCGCAGGCGCAGAGAACCGGCCGGCGCGAGCTGCAGCGTGACGGCCGCACCGCCGTCGACGCCGACGCGCACGAGGACGGCGGCGGCGCGCCCGTCGGGCGTGACGGCGGACACCATGAGCGCGCCGACGGGCACCTCGAGCACGGACTCGGACGCCTCGACGCCGCGCCAGGTGACGCCCAGGACTGCGCTCGGGCCGACGCGGATCTGCGCCGCCGCTGGCGCGCCGTTCGCGTCGAGGACGCGCACGCGCAGATGCGCAGTCGGAGGGAACCGCAAATCCGCCGGCTCGCCGCGGCGGATCGAACCGACGACGGCGCCGATCGGCGGGGAGACGCCTTCTTCCGCGGCGACCACGGCGACGTCCGCGATCGAGGGGTGCACCGTGCGCAGCAGTCCGGCCTGATCGCGCGGCACCCCGCTCAGCACGAACGCGCCGGACTCGTCCGTGCGCGTGGCGTGATCCCAGGCCTCGGGAGCGTTCCACGGCGCGAACCAGACCCACGCGCTCGTGACCGGACTTCCGTCGCTGTCGCGGACGGAACCGCGAATCGTGCGCGCGGGAACCGCCTGCGTCAGGATCGTCACCGTCGAACCGGCGTTCACGTGCAGCGTCGGCGCCTTCGCAGTCCAGTCGCCCCCGACGATCAGACGGTAGTCGTCCGCTTCGAGCTCGGGCCACGACCACCGGCCGGCGACTTCGCTCGAGACCTCGGGCTCCGGCACAGCGGCGTCACGGCGACCGACCCGTTCGAGCCGCACGCTCGCACCGACGGCGGGATCGCCGTGCATGTCGCGCACGTCGACCTGCACATAGCCCGTGCCGCCCGTGCGAGTCGGCTCGGTCAACGCCCAGCGGATCCGCCGCGTCTCGCCCGCGGCGAGCACGATCTGCGCTTCGAGCGCGCCGACGTGCGCGCCGTCGCAAGTGAACTCGACCTCGATCGGCGCGCCGGAAGGCAGGCTGTCGAGCGCGAGCACGCCGTCCAACACCGTCGCACGCGCGGTGCGGCTGGTGTCGCCGCCCGTGACGCCCAACCAGGCCGGGAACGACGACGCGTAGAGCGGCGCGGTAGCCCGCGCCTCGATCTCGCGCGCGAGCCAGCGGTGGTCGATGGGCAGCGCGCTCGCGTCGAGCTCGATCTCGAGCCGCCCCGCACGCGGCAGCGTGAACACGAGCTCGCGCGCAGCATCAGGGTGACTGGCGGGAATTCCGCACGCCCCCGGACTGCGGGTCTCGGCCTCGACGACGATCCACGGATCGAGCGCGGGGTCGTAGCCGATCGAGAAGCGTCCCGCGTCGTCCGTCGTCGCGCTCGGGAACGGCGGCGGCTCGACGACCTCGTGCCGCGGTTCGCCGTGGCTGCGCGAGACGCGGATCGCGCCGCGGTTCCAGCGCACCTCCGCGCGCGCGTGCGCGACCGGCGCGCCGTCCTCGGCCTGCACGACGCGGCCGTGGAAGATCCCGCTCGGCGCGGCCGGGACGGACGGGACCGGAGCGGACTGCGACAGAGCGAGCAGGCAGGCGAGCCACATGGTCCAGAGGCTACCCGCGGATCCGGGACCGGTTGCGATCGGAGACCGATCGCGCCTTCACGACGAGCGCGTACGCTCTCGGCATGCTGCTCCCCCTCCTCCTGGCCCTCGTCGCGACCGCCCCGCCGTTCCACCACGACGAGGAGACGGCGCCGCCGAGGAAGCACCCGGCCTGGCACGACCCGTCGCGCTTCCTCACCTCGCGCAAGAGCCCGATCCAGCTGCCGCTGCCGAGCGAGGACGGCGCCTTCTTCTTCGCGGTCTTCGGCGATCGCACCGGCGGTCCCGCGGAAGGCGTGAAAGTCCTGTCCGAGGCCGTGGACGACGTGAACCTGCTCGAGCCCGACCTCGTCATGACCGTCGGCGACCTCGTGCAGGGCTACAACGACACGCCCGAGTGGCTGGGCCAGATGCGCGAGTTCAAGGGCATCATGGATCGCCTGAAGAGCCCGTGGTTCCCCGTCGTCGGCAACCACGACCTGTACTGGCGCGGGAAGGGCAAGGCGCCCGAGAAGGAGCACGAAGCCGACTACGAGGAGCACTTCGGCCCGCTGTGGTACGCGTTCCGCCACAAGAACTCCTGGTTCATCGCGCTGCACTCGGACGAAACGAACCCGCGCACCGGCAAGAAGTCGTTCGACGATCCCGAGACGCAGCGCATGAGCCCCGAGCAGTTCGCGTGGCTCGCGGAGACGCTGCAGAAGACGCACGCGGCCGAGCACGTCTTCGTGTTCCTGCACCACCCGCGCTGGTTGCGCGGCGGGTACGGCGACGACTGGGATCGCGTGCACCAGCTCCTGGCGCAGGCCGGCAACGTCCACGCGGTCTTCGCCGGCCACATCCACCGCATGCGCTACGACGGGATCCGCGACGGCATCGAGTACTTCGCGCTGGCGACGGTCGGCGGCGCGCAGGACGGCTGGGCGCCGGAGGCGGGCTACCTTCACCAGTACCACGTCGTCACGGTGCGCAAGAGCGGCATCGCGGTCGCGTCGTTCCCCGTCGGCGCGGCGCAGGATCCGCGCGCGATCACGGGCGCGATCAGCGACGACGTGCGCGACCTCGGGCGATCGCTCGAGCCGCGCTGGAAGGGCGAGGCCGCGTTCACCGCGGGCCTGGGCGTCGACGGCGCGTGCGAGCTCGAGGTGCGGAACCCGTCGAAGCAGCCGATCGAGGTGACGCTGATCCCGGAGAGCGACGATTCGCGCTGGCTCTTCGCGCCCGACCACGTGCACACGACGGTGAAGCCCGGCGCGTCGGAGACCGTGAAGCTGCGCCTGAAGCGCGCCGACGGCACGCTCGACGCGGCGTTCCGCGTGCCGCGCGTCGCGGTGCAGGTCGACTACCTCGGCGAGGGCCTGCGCGTGCCGATGCCGCCGCGCGCGTGGACGATGCCGCTCGACCTGGCGCACCTGCCGCTGCCGCCGCGGCCGGCGAACGAGAGCGTCGTCGTCCTCGACGGCGAGCACGACGCGCTGATGGTGGCCGCGCGCGACCTCGACGTCCCCGACGGACCGTTCACGGTCGAGGGCTGGCTCGACGCGCGCGAGTTCAAGAAGCGCCAGGGATTCCTGTGCCGCACGGAGAGCTCCGAGTTCGGCCTGTTCGTGAACGATGGCGCGCCCGAGTTCAGCGTGCACCTCGACGGCCGCTACGCGACGGCCGAGGCGAAGGAGGCGAAGCTCGTCGCGAACCGCTGGCACCACGTCGCCGGCGTCTTCGACGGATCCGAGGTGCGCCTGTACGTCGACGGCGAGCAGGTCGCGCGCCGCAAGGGCTCGGGCAAGCGCACGCGCAACGACCTGCCGCTCGTGATCGGCGGCGACGTCGGCCAGGGCGGCGTCGCGAACTCGTTCTTCCCGGGCGAGATCGACGAGGTCCGCGTCAGCCGCGTCGCGCGCTACACGGCCGAGAAGTTCGAGCCGGCGCGGCGCTTCGAGACCGACGCGGACACGCTGCTGCTCCTGCACATGGACGGGACGACCGGGCCGTGGTTCCCCGACGCATCGGGACGCGCCGCGCACGCGACGCTCGCCGGGACGCCGCGGATCGTGCCGGCGGACTGATCTGGGCGCGCTATCTCGCCTTGGTCTTCGACTCGGCCAGCAGCTGGTCGACCGCGGCGTCGAGCTTCTCGCCGCGCACGTTCTTGAAGCGGATGCGCCCCTCGGCGTCGAGCACGTAGATCGTCGGCCAGCTCATGACGTTCCAGCGCGCCGAGATCGGACCGCTCGTCGAGCCGCCGTTCCAGAACGAGCGCCAGGTGATCTTCTCGGAGGCGAGGACCGACTTCAGCGCCTCGCGGTCCTTGTCGCTGTTCACGCCCAGCAGTGCGAAGGGCTCGGCGCGCAGACGTTCCACGAGCGACCGCTCGTGCGGGTACATGGCCCGGCAGGGGCCTCACCAATTGCCCCAGAAGTCGAGGACCACCACCTTGCCGCGGTAGTCGCCCAGCTTGAACTTCACGCCGTCGAGGTCTTCGCCCTCGATCTCGGGCGCGATCTGGCCGATGGCCAGGTTGCGCAGCTCGAACAGCGTGCTCTCCGCGCGCGCCCCGATCGTGCGGCCGCGCGCGTCGGGCACGTCGGCGTAGTCCTTCACGACGCGGTCGAGGAGCGCTTCGTACTGCGCCTGGAGTCCCGCGGCGCCGAGCTTGCGCAGCTCCGCCGCGCGCTCCGGCCCTTGCGACTTCTCGAGGCTCGTCGGCGGGATGCTGCCGGTCTCGACCGCGCGCACGACATCGAGCTCCGCCTTCGCGTGTTCCGCGAGCATGCGCAGGCTGCGTCCGCGCACGGTCCGGTCGCCGGCGGTCTCCGACAGCGTGGCGAGGAGGCTCTTCGCGCGCGGCCGCGAGCCCGGACGAAGCTGATCCGCCAGCTCGACCAGCGCCGGGCTGGCGAGATCCTTCGTCATCAGCTCCTCGAGCAGCCGATCCGAAGCGCCCATCTCGACCGAACCCAGCGCGAGCCAGATGCGCGTGCGCACCGCCAACTCGCCGCGCGGGTCCTTCTCCATCAGCGCCAGCGCGCGGCGCGCGACGTCCGCGCGCTGCTTGTCGAAAGCCCTCGGATCCGCGCCGGGCTGCACGGCGCTCTTCGCGAGCGCGTCCCACTCCGCCTGCAGGACCTGCAGAGCGTCCGGCGGTTTCGGCGGGACGGCCGCGGCGGCCGCGGGCTTCTGCAGCGGGGTCGCCGGGACGGTGGTCTGCGCCGCGGCCGGGACGGCGAGCGCGAACAGGACGATCAGGAGGGACATCCGCATGGTGGTCCCAGTCTAGACGCCCCGCGCGAATCGCGCGGCCGCAGCCTCAGTCGCGCCGCACCGCCGCCAGGATCGACCGCGTCGCGTGGCTCTTGTTCAGCGTGTAGAAGTGGATGCCGGGCGCGCCGCCCTCGAGCAGCTTGCGGCATTGCCGGATCGCGTGCTCGATCCCCGTCGCCATGACGAGCGCGGGGTCCTCCTGCACGCGCCGCAGCCGGTCCTTCAGCTCTTGCGGGATCGCCGCGCCGCACAGCTTCGTGAAGCGCTCGACCTGCGCGACGTTCGTGATGGGCATGATCCCGGGCACGATCGGCACCTTGATCCCCGCGGCGCGCGCGCGGCGCACGAAGCCGAAGTAGTGCTCGTTGTCGAAGAAGAGCTGCGTGATCAGGAGCTGCGCGCCGGCGTCGACCTTGGCCTTCGTGTGGGCCATGTCGAGCGCGAGGTCGGTCGACTCGACGTGTCCCTCGGGATAGCACGCGGCCCCGATCGACACGTGCCAGCGCCCGTGGATCATCTCGATCAGCTCGTTGGCGTGCGCCAGCTCGCCGGGCTCGAGCGGCGGACCGTCCTTGGGCTGGTCGCCGCGCAGCGCGAGCACGTTCTCGACGCCCGCATCCACGAGCCGGTCGACGATGGCCGCGATCTCGGCGCGCGTCGAGCCCAGGCACGTCAGGTGCGCCATCGTGTGTACCCCCACGTCGCGCTGCAGCTTCGTGATCACGTCGATCGTGCGATCGCGCGTGCTGCCGCCCGCGCCGTAGGTCACCGAGACGTAGTCGGGCTTCCACACCTCCTGCAGGTCCGCGACGGTGTTGAGCAGCGCGCGCGCGCCCTCGTCCGTCTTGGGCGGGAAGAACTCGAAGCTGAACACCGGCCAGCCGCGGCCGTGCATGTCGCGGACCCTCACGCGGCCTCCAGGATCTCTTCGAACTTCGCGCGAAAATCCGCGGGGAGCTCCACGCTCTTCATCGCCTTCAAGTCGGTGCACACGGTCGTCATGCGCGCGTCCACGCACACGACGCGATCGAGACGGAACACGTAGCGCAAGCTGATCGAGGAGCGGCCGAGGTGGACGCACGTCACGCTGACCTCGGGCCTGTCGCCGAAGCGCAGCGGCGCGCGGAAGTCGACGTCGCTGTGCACGAGCGGGAACCCGATGCGGTCCTCGAGCAACAGCTTGTAGTAGCGCACGCCCACGTGGTGCTCCCACAGCTCCTCGTAGACCTCGTGGACGTAGTCGAAGATGCGCGGGTAATAGGCGATTCCGGCGGGATCGACGTGCCCGAAGCGCACCTGGATCTTCGTCGTGAAGGCGGACATCCGGTTCAGGATAGCGCGCGGGAGCCGGCGGGAGTGCCGCCGAAGAGGTGCGGCCACGCTTCGCGCGCCGTGTCGAACGCGACGCTGGCGAGCCGGCCGACGAGGTCGCGGCCTTCCGCGGCGGTCGCCGCCGCCGGGTCGCCGCAGTACGCGTGATCCGCGCCGGCCTCCTGGAACGTTTTGACGCCGACCTTCATCTTGCCGATCAGGTCGATCGCGACGGCCGGCAGACCCGCTCGTTCGCGCTCGCGGACGGCGCCCGGATCGGCGGCCAGCACGAGGCTCGTCTCGTAGCGGCCCGCGTGGCAGTCGCCGCTCTGGAACTCGTCGCCGAGGCGCGCCGCGTTCTTGCGACGCGTCACGTCCACGAGGACCGCGTGCGCCTTGCGGTGCCCGCGCTGCGCGTGGTCGAGCAGCACGCCGCGCAGGACGTCGACGTGCGCGGGCTCGAGGTGCCCGTTGACGAGGAGCACGTGCTCGATGCCCTGCAGCTCGAGCGCGACGATCACGTCCTCGACGAGGGCCCACAGCGTGCCGGGCTGCAGCGAGATGCGCCCCGCGAAGCCGCGCGTGTACTCGGTCAGACCGAACGGGATGGGCGGCAGGACGAGCGCGGTCACGCCGGATCGCTCGAGCAGCGCGGCCACGCCGGTTCCCATCGAGCTCGCGATCGTGATGTCCGTGTCGAGCGGCAGGTGCGGACCGTGAGGCTCGGTGCTGCCGACGGGCAGGATGGCGACGGTGCGCGGCCCGAACGCGGCCTGGGCCTCGGGCCAGGTCATCTTCGCGAGGTCGGTCATGGGGCCGAGAGAGTAGCAGCGCGGGACGAGCGGCGGAGTCGTGAGACCGACTTCGCGCATCGATCGACGGCGTCGCGCCTACGTTCGCCTATCGACGGCGGACGTGGAGTTCAACGTGCACGAACGGGACATGGTCTCCGAAGCTTCGACCGGGACCTTTGGGGGCGTATCCCCCCTCGCACAGGCAGCTTTCGGCGAACCCGACGACGGGACGAGGAGGCGATCGGTGCGTCCTCGCGGGAAGCGCGTTCGTTATCCTCGCGCCGAGGAGACGAGGAGGCAGACCGATGCAAGAGAAGTGGTTGAAGTGTCGCGTGGGACCCGGAATGTTCAGCGATGAGTCCGCGGTCACCGTGAATTCGGTCGCGGCGCTGGCGACCGAGCTGCGCTCGCTCTTCGTGGCCGACGAGTACGTGAGACCCGATCGACTCACCGGCGAAGGACACGTCCGCGTGCGCGTCTTCCAACGTGGGACGACGTGGTGGGCCGTGCTGCCCAACGAAGAGCAAGAGGCGATCCCGGTCCGGTCGGCGGACCTGGAGCCCGCGTGATCCTGTCGAACGCCCGGTCCTCCTGGCGCCGGGGATGCCGATCTGCCAACTGATCCTGGAGGAGGTCGTCGGCCGAACGAGAGCCAGTTCCAGGACCAGCGCATCGCAGGCGGCGGGCGCGCCTGAACGGGCTACCGCGCCACTCGGCATCGACGATCGGCCGAGAGTTCGCTGACCTCTGCGTCCGCTCGGCGTCAGCCGGCTTCAGCGCTTCCCCCGCGCATCCACCTCGCCCTTCAACACCTTCCGCGCGACCTTCCCGCGGTCGTTCTTCGGCAGGCTCTCGCGCCACTCGAACCACCGCGGGTACTTGTGCGGCGCGATGCTCGACTTCGCGTGCGCCTTCAGCGCCGCCGCCGTCTCCTCGCAGCCCTTCCAGCCCGGCTGCAGCACGACGAACGCGAGCGGCTTCACGAGCTTCTGCTCGTCCTCCGCGCCGACGACGCACACCTCCGCGACCGCCGGGTGCTCGAGCAGGCAGTTCTCGATCTCGAGCGGCGACACCCAGATGCCCGACACCTTCAAGAGGTCGTCGTCGCGGCCCTCGTACCAGAATCGCCCCTCCGCATCGCGGCGGAAGATGTCCGCCGTCGTGCACGTGTCGCCCTGGAACGTCGCGGCCGACTTCTCGCGGTCGCCCCAGTAGCAGATCGCCGTCGAGCCGCCGCGGATGCGCATGCGGCCGGGTTCGCCGACGGGGACGAGCCTGCCCGCGGGGTCCACGATGTCCGCCTCGTAGCCGCGCACGAGTCGCCCGAGGCTTCCCGGCGTCACGTCGCCGAAGCGGCTCGTCACGTAGATGTGGAACATCTCGGCCGAGCCGATGCCGTCGAGGATCTCGACGTTCGTGCGCTGCTTCCACTCCGAGTAGAGCGCGGGCGGCAGCGCCTCGCCGGCCGACAGGCAGACGCGCACGCCCGACAGGTCCGCGCTCTCCATGCGCGGCGAACGCAGCATGGCGTTGATCATCGTCGGCACGCTCGTGAGCAGCGTGGGCCGGTACTTCGCGATGTGGTCGAACAGCACGTCCGCCGTCGCGCGTTCCGGGAAGAGCACCGCGCTGCCGCCGAAGCGGAACGGGAACATCAGGTTCGTGCCGGTCGCGTAGCCGAAGAAGAGCTTCGGCACGGACAGGCACACGTCGTCGGCGCAGTACCCGACGACCTCGCGCGCGTAGACCTGCGCGTTGTAGGCGAAATCGGCGTGCACGTGCACGCAGGCCTTCGGCGCGCCCGTCGAGCCCGACGTGAAGAGCCAGCCGGCCAGGTCGTCCGGCCCGGTCGGCTCCATCTCGGCCGACGTCGAGCCCGGATCCTCCGCGCGCAGCACGTCCTCGAACGCGCTGAAGCCGCCCGCGTCGGGGCCCACGACGAACGCTTCGCGGCACAGGCGCGACGCGCGGATCGCCGGCCCGATCTCGGGGAGGACGTCCGTGTGCGTGATCACGACGCGCGCCTTCGTGTAGTCGAGGTACTCGGCGTACGCGTCGCGGTGCAGCAGCGGGTTGACCATCGCGAACACCCCGCCCGCGCGCAGCGTCCCGAACCACGCGTCGGCGAACTCGAGCACGTCGGGCAGCACGATCAGCACGCGCTCCTCCGGTCGCACTCCGGCGCGGCGCAGCGCGGCCGCGACGCGGCGCGCGCGCTCGGAGACCTGGGCGTAGGTGCGGCTGCGCGTGCCCTCGCGCAGGCAGACCTTGGCCGACCGGCCCTCGCGCACGTTGCGGTCGAGGAAGTCGTCGCACAGGTTGAATCGTTCGGGGTACGGCGGGACGGCGTCGCGGAGTGCCATGGCGGGCCGGTCAGGCTACGGGCGCGCCGCCCGGCCTGCACGGGGCGGAATCCCCGGGAATGAGGGCGTTCGGCCCCCCCTCGCCCGGGTCTTCCGGTGCGTCCCCGAGTCCCCTCCGGAGCCGATCCCATGCGCCACCTCCGCCTCCTCCCCCTCGTCCTGTCCGCCGCCCTCTCCGCCCCGTCCGCGCGCGCCGAACTGCAGTCGCCCGGCAGCCTGCTCGTCTTCCCGCTGGCCGACGCCCGGGCCGGCTCGAGCTGCGTCCTGACGGTCACGAACGCGAACCCGAACTTCGGGGCGAGCCTGAACGTCGAGTTCGTCTACGTGGTCAACTGCCTCCAGTTCAACCGGTCGCGCAGCCTGCCGGGCGGCGACAGCATCTCGGTCCTCGTGGCGAGCGACAACGCGAGCGGCGGCCAGGGCTTCGCCTACGTGTTCGCCAAGGACGCGCTGGGCCGGGCGGTGTCCGCCAACCACCTGATCGGCTCCGTCCTGGTCGTGGACGGCGCGGCCGGTCTGGAGTTCCAGATCCCGGGCGTGGCGTTCGCGTCGCCGATCCCCGCGGGCTCGATCACCGACGTGGACCTCGACGGGATCCGCGACCTGGACGGCATCGAGTACGCGCGCGTCGCGGACGACATGCTCTTCCCGCGCTTCCTGGGCCAGTCGGCCACCTACAACAGCGAGCTCGTGCTCGTGAACCTGACCGGCGGCGCAGCCTTCACCGCGACCGCGAACCTGCTGATGTCGAACGACGACCGCGACCTGTTCTCCGCGCAGCTCTCCTTCCGCTGCTGGAGCCGCGTCCGCCTGTCGAGCATCAATGCGGCCTTCACGAACTCCTTCCTGCTCAGCACGGGCCAGAACCCCTCCGAGTCGGCGCTCGGACGCGAGACCGGATGGTTCAGCGTGGACGGTTCCGTGGCGAGCTCGAGCACGCGCCAGTTCGCGGACCCGGCGCTGCTGGCGGCCTTGATCGAGCCCAGCATCCACTCGAGCGCGTCGCTGCCCTTCGGCCGCGGGCTGCAGGACAACGGCGACCTCTACCCGATGAGCGCGAGCGGCGATCCCAACGGACTGCCGAACGGCGTCCTCTTCGTGCCGCCGAACGGCGGGATCCTGGGCAACTGAACTGTCCCGGACTCGACCAGCGCGCCGTCCCCCGCGGGCGGCGCGCGGCGTTTCAGGGCACGAGCACGGTGGCGCCGACCGTCCGGCGCCCTTCCAGGTCGCGGTGCGCTCGCGCCGCGTCGCGCAGCGGATGCCGCGCCTCGACCGGGCATCGCAGATCGCCCGCGGCGAGCAGTGCGAAGAGCTCGTTCGACGCCGACTCGAGCTCGGGCCGCGTCGACGTGTAGGCGAACAACGACGGCCGCGTGACGAACCCGGCCGTCTTCGAGAGGCGCAGCAGGTCGAACGGCGGCACGACCCCCGACGACTGGCCGAACGTGACGAGCATCCCGCGCAGGGCCAGGCACTCGAGCGAGCGGTCGAACGTGTCCTTGCCGATCGAGTCGTAGACGACGTCGCAGCCGCGCCCGTCGGTCAGCTCGCGCACGCGTGCGGCGAAGTCCGACGAACCGGTGACGATCGGCTCGTGGCAGCCGAACTCGCGCGCGCGAGCGGCCTTGGCCTCCGTGGAGACGGTCCCGATCACGCGCGCGCCGAGCCGCGCCGCCCACTGACACACGAGCGTGCCGACTCCGCCCGACGCGGCGTGGATCAGGATCGTGTGGCCCTTCTCGACGCGGAACGTGCGGCGCAGCAGGTAGTGCGCGGTCAGCCCCTTCAGCATGGCCGCGGCCGCCACCTCGTCGCTCACGCCGTTCGGCAGCTTCACGCACAGGGACGCCGCCAGGTTGCGGCGCTCGCTGTACGCTCCGGTCGGGGCCGTCGCGTACGCCACGCGGTCGCCGACGGCGAGCCCCGTCACGCCGGGCCCGAGCGCCTCGACGACGCCCGCCGCCTCGAGGCCCGGGACGTACGGCCAGCGCGGCGGCTGGTACAGCCCGGTGCGCTGGTAGACGTCGATGTAGTTGACGCCGATCGCCGTGTGGCGGATCCGCACCTCGCCCGACGCGGGAGCGGGCAGGTCGACCGTGCGCCAGGCGAGCACGTCGGGCCCGCCGGCGCCGTCGACGACGATCGCCGGTGTCCGTCCCACGCTCGCCGCGGCGGTCATCGCGTCGCCTTCAGTGCTTGACGGCCGCCAGCGCCGCGCGGAAGGGCGCGATGTCGCCGTAGCGCTCGCCGCGATCGGCCATGAGCCCGCCGCGGATCGCGCTCTCGAGAGCTTCGGGGACCGCGACCTTCGGCGCGCGCGACTTCATCGTCGGCGGATCCTTCATGAGCTTCTCCTGGAAGACCTCCAGGAAGCTCTTCCCCTTCCAGGGCAGCACGCCGGTCGCGAGCTCGTACAGCACGCAGGCCAGGTTGTAGACGTCCGACTGCACGTCCGGCGATTCGCCGCCGAACTGCTCGACCGGCGCGTAGAACGGCGTGCCGATGAGCGCGGTCTTGTCGCCCAGGTGCTTCGCGCTCCACAGCGACGCCGTGATGCCGCCGTCGATCAGCTCCACGTGTCCCTTCGCGTCGCGCACGCGGATCGTGTTGGGCTTCACGTCGCCGTGGACCAGCCCGGCCTTGTGGATCGCGGCGAGCCCGTCGATGAGCTCGACTCCGATCTTCACGACCTCCGCGGCCGGGAGCGGCGCGTGCTCCTTGGCGTGCTCGCGCAGCGACTTGGCCGGCGGGAGGTCGGTGACGAAGAGGATCGTGCCGTCGTCCAGGGCCTCGACGGAATGCGCCTTCAGCACGGCGCGCGACGCGATCTTCGTCCAGGGCTGCATGACGCGCGCGAAGTCGCGCGACTGTTCGCGGTTCTCGAACAACGACGCGGGGAAGACCTGCAGCTCGCGCTCGCCGCCCGTGGCCTGGTCCTCGACGGTGAACGTCGTGGACATCCCGTCGCGCCGGTTCGTGCGCACGATCTTGTAGCGGTCGAGGAGGACCTTGCCGGGGATCAGGTCGAACAGCGAGAGAGTCTTGGCGTGCATGGGTAGTCAGCAGGCTACCCGTTCCGCCCCCGCCGTGTCGATTTCGCGGTGGGTTCGGGCGGGACCTCCCGTGCTACACGTCGAGCACGTTCGACTCGCCGGCGCGCAAGCGGACCGGGACGCGCCGCAGCTCGGTCCCGTCGAGGAACAGCACGAGGGTGCGCGCCGCGGAGCTCGCCGAGAGGACTCCCGAGCGGCCGCCGGAGAGCGTGCCGCGCGAGTACGAGCGCACGTGGCTCGGCTCGACGATCAGGATCTCGAGCACGTCGCCGCGCCCGTCGAGCAGGGTGAATCCGTCGGGTTGCGGCCCGGGCCCCGTCGCGACCCGCAGCTCGAACGAGCAGCGCAGCGCGACCTCGACCTCGAGCTGCGCCGCGTCGATGGCGCTGCCGAGCTCGAGATCGCGCGGGACCGTGCGCTCCGACGTGAAGTCCAGCACCGTGCCCTCGCGCGGGACGTCGCGTAGCACGAAGCGGCCGTCCTCGCCCGTGACGGTCTTGTCGCCGTAGTCCTTCAGCGATACGGAGATCTCGCCGCCGAAGATGCGCGCGCGCACGCCGTAGGCCTCGTTCGAGGATCTGACCGAGACTCCCGCTACGGGATCGCCGGAGTCGTCGACGACGATCCCGCGCAGCTCGGGCCACAGTCTCGGCGCGGGCATGCGCACATCGGCCGATGGCTCGCCGGCCTGGATCGGATCCGTGGTGTGAGCCTGGCGCGTGCGCGTGTCCGTGAGGCGCAGCTTGTAGCGTCTGTCGGCGAGCCCGCCGATCGAGAAGCGTCCGTCCGCGTCGCTGACCACGTAGTTCCAGAACGCCGTGGGCGGCCCGACGCGCATCCCCATGCTGTGGTGGTGCTCGTCGTCCTGCTTGGGCGCGCGCGGGTCGGGCTCGAGCGCGAGCGGCGGCAACTCGGCGCCGGATGCGAAACCCTCGGCCGTCGCGGGCATGCGGCCGATCGTGCCGATCGCACTGGGGTCGGCGATGGAGATGCGCACGCCGGGTTGCGGATGCCCCTCGTGGTCGCGTACGACGCCGCGGATCGCGAGAGGCGTGCCGCCCAGCACGAGCTGGATCTCGTCGGGCCAGCCCGTGTCCTCGCCGCGCGGTTCGCGCGGACGCTCGAGCAGCGCCGGCAACCGTCCCGACTTCACGGCGACGATGCGGTCGGCCGTGACGGCGCGCGCCAGCTCGATCCCGAACCGCCCGCGCTCGTCGGTCGTCGTCGAAGCGAGCCCGAGGAAGACGCGCGCCTCCGCCACCGGATCGCCGCGGTCGTCGACGACGACGCCGTGCACCGCGCCGCTCAACGGGATCGCAGGCCGCGCCATCACGATGCGCAGGCCCGCGTCTGGCCCCGGCGGGAGCTCGACCTCGGCCGCCGACCAACCCTCGCGCAGCGCGCGGATGCGCGCACCGGCGATCGACGGCACGCCGCCCAGGTCGAAGCGACCGCGCGCGTCGCTCGTGGCGCCGAACTCGCGCGCCTTCGAGGACTCGAGGCTCGTGGGGAAGCGCGTGCCGAACTCGTGCGGCAGCACGAACTGCACGCGCGCGTCCTGGATCGGCTCGCCGCGCGCGTCGACGACCAGACCGGCGACGCCGATCTCGCGCGCGGTCACGACCACGGGCTCGATCGTCGCCGACGCACGCCAGACACCCTCACGCACCGTGACCCAACCCGCGTCGAGCACGGTGAGCGGCACGCTGTCGGCCGTGGTCTCGAACGCGAAGCGACCCGCACCGTTCGCGCGCGCCGACGTCGCGCCGACGCCTACGGCGAGGCCCGCCAGCGGCAGCCCGTCGGCATCGAGCAGCGTGCCCGCGACCGTGCGCGTCGACTCGGCGGTAGCGGCCGCGAGCGCCGGCCGTGCCTGCGACGCGCTCGACGCCGAAGCCGCGCGTCCGCTCGCGCCCGTCGCCTCGTCCAACCGGATCGCAGGCGCCTCGCGCGACGTTGCGGCGACGGGCGACGCGGGCTCGGCGAGCGAGGCGCCCGCTCCCGCGCTCGTGCCGCGCGTCGCAGCGATGCCCCACAGGGCGACCGCGAGGATCGCCGCGACCGCGACGGACAGCACGAACTTCGCGTTCAAGACGAGACCTCCGAGCGAGAGTGCGGGCAACGCCGGTCCAGCCGGCGCGTGGATCGGTGCGAGCAGGGGCGCCAGCGCGGCCACACGGTCCTTGCCGCCGCGGTCGTACCGCTGGCGCAGCTGCGCCAGACCGCGCGCGAGCCGACTGTTCACGGTCGCCACGGGGACTTCGAGGCGGTCCGCGATCTCGCGTGGCGGCGCGTTCTCGAAAAAGCGCAGCAGGATCGCCGTGCGGTAGGGCTCGGGCAGGTCGAGCACGCTCTGCGCCAGCTCGCGGCCGGCGACGACCTCGTCGACCAGTCGATCGCCGACTTCCGGCCGCGCGGCGCGTTCCTCGCGCATCTCGCGCCGCGAGGTGCCGCGCGCTTCCTGCCGCACGAGGTTGCGCATCACGGCCGCCATCCAGGGACGGAACTTCAGGCTCTCGCGCGGGCCCGAGCTCAGCGCGACGACCAGCGCGTCCTGCGCCAGGTCTTCCGCACTCGCGTCGTCGTCCGCGAGGCGCCGCGCGAGCGCGCGCACCCACTCGACGTGGGCGGCGAGCAGCTCCTCGGTGCGCGTGGGGGTGTCCCGATCCATCGGACTCCAGGATGCCGCGGGGCCCGGATCCGACGCACGATTCCGCGCGAAGCGGTGGCGGGCCGCATCCGCGCTAAGGTGTGGCGATGATCCACGGCTGCCTGATCCTGTTGGCGCTCCTGGCGATCCCCCGCGCCAGCGACCCGTTCTCGTTCCGCGTGAAGCTCGATCCGGCGGCTCGCGCCCAGCCGGCGGCAGGCCGCCTGGTCGTCCTGCTCGTACGCGAGGGCTCCAAGGTCGGCACGCGGCGCGAGCCCGCCGACGGGCCGTTCTTCGAGGATCCGCAGCCCCTCTACGGCATCGATGCGCAGCTCGCGCCCGGCGAGAGCGCGGTCGTCGGCGACGCGGCGACCTCGTTCCCGGTGAAGCTGTCGGAGCTGCCGGCCGGCAAGTACCGCGCGCAGGCGCGCTTCGACCTCGTGGCGCAGGACAGCGCGTGGCGGCGCGAGGACGGAAACCTGTACTCGAAGCCCGTGGCCTTCGAGGTGCCCGGCGCCGGCGCGGTCGACCTGACGCTCGACCAGGTCGTGCGCGTCGAACCGCCGCGCGCGACCGAGGGCGTCGAGTGGTTCGAGGTGCGCTCCGAGCTGCTCTCCAAGTTCCGCGGACGCGACGTCGTGCTGCGCGCGGGCGTCGCGCTGCCCGCGAACTTCGACAAGTCGCGCAAGTACGCCGCGATCTACGACGTGCCCGGTTTCGGCGGCAACCACCGCGGCGCGCACGCGCAGAAATCTCGCGACGATGGCGACGTTTCGGCGAAGGCCGTGCTGGCGCGCGAGACGTTCAAGATCGTGCTCGATCCGGAGGGTCCGAACGGGCATACGCTCTTCGCGGACTCGGACAACAACGGTCCGTGCGGCGCCGCGCTCGTGCGCGAGCTGATCCCGGCGCTCGAGAGGAAGTACCCGCTGATCGCCGAGCCGTCGGCGCGCCTCCTGCGCGGACACTCGTCGGGCGGCTGGTCGACGCTGTGGCTGGCGCTGACGTACCCCGACGTCTTCGGCGCGACGTGGTCGAGCTCGCCGGACCCGGTGGACTTCCGCCGCTTCCAGCGCATCGACCTCTACGGCGGCGCGAACTTCTACGCGAAGGACGGCGCCGAGATCGCGAGCTACCGCAGCGACGGGCGCGTGCTCATGACGACGCGCCAGGAGAACGGCGGCGAGGAGGTCGTCGGGCCCGACAACACGTCGGCGCAGCAGTGGGACTCGTGGTTCGCGGTCTTCGGCCCGCGCAACGAGCGCGGCCATCCCGCGGCGCTCTACGACCCGCTCACGGGCGCGATCGACCGCAAGGTGGCCGAGTCGTACCGCCGCTACGACATCGGCGCCCTCCTGCGCGCCGACCCGGAACGCTACGCGCCGATCCTGCGCCAGAACGTGCGGCTCCTGTGCGGCGGCGAGGACAGCTTCTACCTGAACGAGGCCGTCGCGCTGCTCGCCGCCGACCTCGAGGCGACGAAGACCGCTCCCGGCACGGGCTCCATCACACTCGTCCCCGGCCTCGACCACGGCTCGATCTACGGCAGCGCCGAGATGAAACGCCAACCCGAGGAGATGCTCGCGCACCTGCGCGCCAAAGGTCACATCGCGGCCGCCAAGTGAACCCGCCCCGCGAACCTCTCGCTACGGTGCGACAAGTTCAGTAAGACGTCTTCGCCGACACGTGGTCGCGCCAGGCGCGCTTCTCGCGGATCTCCACCAGGACCTCGACGAACTCGTCCATCTCGTCCTCGAGCGTGTAGAGGTGCGGGCTGACGCGCACGCCGGCGTTCGGGCGGTGGTCGACGAGGATGCCGCGCGCTTCGAGTGCCTTGACGAAGGCGGGGCCGTTCTCCTCGGCGGCGAGTCCGACGGTGATCGTGCCGCCGCGGCGTGCCGGATCCGCGGGGCCGTGGATGCGGAAGCCCTGGTCGAGCAGGCTGCGCCGCAGTTTCTCGGTCAGGAGTTGTGACCAGCGCCGCACGTTCTCGACGCCGCATTCGAGCAGCACTTCGTAGCCCGCGGTCGCGCACCAGAACGCCGCGACCGACGGAGAGCCGTGCAGCATGCGCCGGATGCCTGTCGCGTAGCGCTGCGGGCCCGGCTCGAACGCGAACGGCGCGGCGTGCGCGGCCCAACCGGTGATCTCGGGCTCGAGCTTGGGCAGCAGGTCGGGCCGCACGTACAGGTAGCCCGCGCCCGGACCGCCGCACAACCACTTCACCGAGCCGCCGCACACGAAGTCGACGCCCAGCTTCGTCACGTCGATCGGCACGGTGCCGAGCGACTGGTACGTGTCGAGCACGACCAGCGCGCCGACCTCCTTGGCGCGCGCGCAGATCGCGGCCGCGTCCTGCAGGAAGTGGCTCTTGAACGTGACGTGGCTGATGGGCACGACGAGCGTCTCCTCGTCGATGGCCTCGAGCAGGCGCGCGGTGTCGACGTGCACGCCGTCGGTCGGGACGACCTCGATGCGCGCACCGTGCTTCTTCTGGGCCTCCCACACGTACATCACGGTCGGGAAGTTCTGGTCGGTGTAGACGACCTTGTTGCGCTTCTTCGAGAAGTCGAGCGACGTCGCGATCGCCGCTTGCACCACCGAGACGTTCTGGTGCATCACGACGGACTCCGGCGGCGCGTGCATCAGCTTCGCCAGCACGTTGCCCGCCGTCACCGGCATCTCCCACCAGCCTTCGCCCCACGCGCGCACGCCGCGGGTCGCCCACTGGTCGAGGAACTCGGCCATCTTGTCGCGCGCGCGCGCCGGCATCGCGCCCAGGCTGTGGTTCACGAGGTACGTCGTGTCCTCGACGATCGGGAACTGCGCGCGCCAGCGCTCGGGATCGTGCGGCGGGAACGGTTCAGTTCGGGCGGACGCCATGCTTCGCTCCTTCGAGCACGAGATCGATCCCCAGCGTGTGCGGATCGGGGAGGACGAGGTGGAAGCTCTCGCACCACGGCCCGGCCTCGGCCAGGAACGACTTCACGAGCTGCTCGACGCGCGCGGAGCGCAGGCCGAGCGCGAAGCTGCGCTGGTCGCCGACCGTGCCCGGCCGCCCGAACGCGACCAGCGAGATCGCGACCCAGCGGTTCACGAACTGCTGCGCGGTCGCGCGGTTGCCCGGCTCGGCGCAGAAGTCGGCCAGCTGCATCTCGAGCATGCGCGTGCCCGGGCGCTCGAGGTCGTGGATGCGCCGCGCGATCGCGATCATGCCGGCGCACTTGCTCTCGAAGTACGTCGACGCCACGAGCCGCTCCGCGCGTCCGACGAGGGACAGGCACACGGCCAGCTCGAGCCGCGAGTACGGGTACGGAACGCGGTCCAGCGAATCGCGCACCGACATCGCCAGCGCCTCGCCGTCGAGCTCGCCGTACAGCCGCTCGACGTGGCGCAGGATGTCGAGCCCGGCCTCGAGGTCGCGCACGAGCTGCGACTTCTCCGAGACGTCGATGAGGTACTTCAGCCCGTGGCCGCGGATGTTCGCGACCATGATCTGGCGGTAGGCCGTGCGCTCGACGATGCGGCGCAGCAGGCCCTTCGCCTCCTCGTCCAGGACGGCGCTCAAGACGCCTTCCCCGTCAACTGGTCGTCGGGGATCACGAGCCGCGCGACGGGCTTCCCGCCCAGGATGTGCGACTGCACGATCTCGTCGACGTCGGCCGGGGTCACGCGGCCGTACCAGACCTGTTCGGGGTACACGACGACCGTGCAGCCCAGCGCGCACTGATCCAGGCAGCCGGCCTTGTTCGGGCGGACGACGCGCTTCAAGCCGGCGTCGTGCAGCTTCTTCTTGAAGGCCTCGGCGACCTCGTGGGCGCCCTTGGATCCGCAGTCGCCGCGCGGGTCGTCCTTCGCGCGTTCGTTCGTGCAGATGAAGACGTGACGTTGGAACTTGGCCATCGAGCGCAGAGGTTACCCGAGGACCTCGCGAGCGAGGACGAGCTTCTGGATCTCGCTGGTCCCCTCGTAGATGCGCAGCGCGCGCACGTCGCGGTAGAGGCGCTCGACGACCGATCCGCGCTTGACGCCGAGCCCGCCGTGCAGCTGGACGGCGCGATCGCAGATCCAGCCGGCCGACTCCGTGGCGAAGAGCTTCGCGCGCGCCACCTCGGCCGTCGCCGGCGCGCCCGAGTCGACGGCCCGCGCGGCCTCGTCCGTCAGGAGCTGTGCGGCCCGCAGGCGCACGTCCATCTCGGCGACGTCGAAGCGCAGCGCCTGGAACGTCGCCAGCGCGCGGCCGAACTGGTGACGCGACCCGAGGCGCGCCTTGGTCTCGTCGAGCGCGCGCCGCGCCAACCCATTCGCGCACGCCGCGACCGACGTGCGAAAGCGGCCGAGCGTCGCCAGCGCGATCTGCTGCCCGTCGCCGATGTCGCCCAGCCGCCGGTCGTCCTTGACGCGCGTGCGTTCGAAGCGCACGTCGCCGATCGGGTGGGGCCCGATGACCTCGAAGCGCTCGGTCGTGACGCCGCCCGCGTTCCAGGGCACGCTGAACATCGTGAGCCCGCCGCGCGAACCCGGCTCGCCCGACGTGCGTGCGAGCACGCTGTAGTGGTCCGCGATGCCGGCGTTCGAGATGAACGTCTTCTCGCCGGTGATGCGCCAGAACTCGCCGTCGCGCTCCGCGCGCGTCGCGACGTCGTCCACGCTCGATCCCGCGCCGGGCTCGGTCAGCGCGAACGCGCCGATCCGTTCGCCCGAAGCCAGCGCGGGCAGCACGTCCGCGCGCACCATCGGCGATCCGCCGCGCGCGACCGGATACGCGCTCAAACCCTGCATCACGAGCATCACGTCGAGCATCCCCGAGTGCCACGCGAGCTCGTCGCGCAGCACGCACACGGCGCGCGCCGAGACCTGGTCGCTCGGGCACAGACCGCGCGCGTCCGCTCCGCCGTCGCGCTGGGGCACCATCCAGCGCGTCAGGCCCGCGTCCGCCAGCGCGCGCAACGCCGCGCGCGCCGCCGCCACCTCGCCCAGCCCCTCGAGCGACGGCGCGCAGGCCAGCCCGACCGCGCGCGCCGAAGCGCGCAGATCGGCGAACAGCGCCTCTTCGTGCTCGTTCGCCATCACGAGGCGCTCCCCGCGCGCGACGCCGCGCGCGCGAAGTCCGGCGCGCGCTTCTCGGTGAAAGCGCGGTACCCCTCGGCATAGTCGGGGCTCTCCATGCACTCCGCCTGCACCCAGCCCTCGGCCGCGAGCGCCTGCTCGAACGTCATCGAAGCCTCGGCGTTCAACATGCGCTTCGTGATGGCGAGCCCGAAACCCGGCCCGGCCGCCAGCGCGCGCGCCATCTTCAGCGCCGCCTCGGGCAGCTCCGCGTCCGGCACGACCTGGTTGTAGAGCCCGATCTCGTGCGCGCGCCGCGCATCGACCCAGTCGCCGGTCATCAGCATCTCGCTCGCACGCCCGAGCCCGACGATGCGCGGCAGGAGCCACGCCGCGCCCATGTCCGCGCCCGACAGGCCGACCTTCGTGAACAGGAACGCGATCTTCGCGCTCTCCGCCGCGACGCGGACGTCGCACGCGGCCGCCATGACCGCGCCCGCGCCGCACGTGATGCCGTTCAACCCGGCGACCACCGGCTTCTCGAGGCGCCGCATGTTGGCGATCAGCTCGCAGGTCATGCGCGTGAACGCGTTCAGCTCCGCCGGCGTCGCCGACAGCAGCGGCGCGATGATGTCGCGCTGATCGCCGCCCGTGCAGAACGCCCGCCCTGTGCCCGTGAGCAGCACCGACCGGACGCTCGCCCGCGTGCGCAGCGTCACGAAGGCCTCCGTCAGCTCGCGGTAGCTTTCGAACGTGAGCGCGTTGAGCCGCTCCGGCCGGTCGAGGCGGATGACGCCGACGCCGGCGTCCTCGTGGTAGCGGAAGTGCTGGGGGTTCATGGGCGATCGGGATCATAGCGGGGGGCATCCCGAGCGCCGCGCGCGCGGTCCCGGAGAGGGCGACCGGAGCGCGCGCGAAATCGATCCGCGTTTGCGTTGGCGGCAGCGCATCGGCCGACGCTGGTCTCCTGACCAGACCCCTTCCGACGCGAGACACGATGCCCATCCTCTGCCAGGAAACTCCCGCGCCCGACATCCTCGTCGTCGCGCCCCGCGCCGAGCAGACCGCCACCGCGGCCGCCGGCAACGTGACGGTCCTCACCGCCGAGGATCTGGCGCGCACCGGCGAGCGCTCGCTGCCGCGCATGATCGAGAAGGCCGCCGGGACCGGCCTGTGGCTGCAGGAGACGAACCTCGGTGGCGGCGCCCCGATCCTGCGCGGTTTCATCGGCGAGAAGGTCCTCGTCGTGATCGACGGCGTGCGCCTGAACGACGCGTCGACGCGCCTCGGGCCGAACCAGTCCTTGAACACGATCGATCCCTCGATCGTCGAGCGCGTCGACGTCGTGCGCGGGCCGGGTTCGGTGCAGTACGGCTCCGACGCGATCGGCGGGACCATCCTGATCTGGACGAAGCGGAGGCTGCCGGCCAGCGCGGACGCCCAGGGTGCGGCGAACGGCCTCGACGTCGGGCT
Organism: Planctomycetota bacterium; assembly: GCA_044221705.1. Lineage (GTDB taxonomy): Bacteria > Planctomycetota > UBA1135 > UBA1135 > JAEUHZ01. Next base: position 38,969 of record JBGAOR010000002.1, on the reverse strand, counting down.
CGAGGGCGTCTACCAGAGCGTGAACTCCGGGTACCGGATCTCGCCCAGCGCGGCCTGGTCCACCGACTCCGACGGGTTCTTCGCGTCGGGGTCGTACTCGCAGTGGAACGAGCTGCAGTCGGCCGACGGCGAGATCGACAACACCGGCTACGACAGCGCCGGGCTCTTCGGCTCGTGGGTGCACGGCCTCGATCGCTGGCGCTCGCTGCGCGTCTCGGCCACGGCGCACCGCGACTACGACGTGCCGCGCACGGACCGACTGAACGTCGGCTACGGGCAGACGCAGCCGGCGAGCGCGGAGTTCTTGTTCACGCGCCAGGATCAGCAGCAGTTGCTCGTGGCGTACGAGGACGCGGAAGCGGGCGGGTTCGCCGACCGGTTCCAGGCGCGCCTCGCGCTGCGGGAGTACACCGAGGATCGCCAGCAGCGCAACACGGGCTCGACGCAGCGGCGCCTCGAGACCGACGAGGTCCAGGCCTGGGTCGCGGGCGTCGACTGGCGCAAGGCGGTCAGCGACGACCACCTCCTGACCTGGGGCATCGACGCCGAATTCGACGACGTCGACAGCTCGCGCACGAACGTCAACTTGAACACCGGGGTGTCGACGCCCGGCCAGCCGTCCTTCGCGCCGGATTCGGAGTACGTGACGACCGGCGTGTTCGTGCAGGACGAGATCGCGAGTTTCGACCCGGTCGACGTGACCGTCGGCGTGCGCTATTCGTACTTCCATTTCGGGTTCGACCAGTTCACGAGCGGACCGGCCGGCGGACCACACGAATCGGGCGACTTCGACGCGCTGACGGCCTCGCTCGACGTGGGCTACGACCTTTCGGAGACGTGGCGCGCGACCGCGGGCGTCGCGCAGGGGTTCCGCGCGCCGCACCTCGACGACCTGGCGCGCAACTCGACGATCTACGGCGGCACGGAGCTCGCGAACCCGGACCTGGATCCCGAACAGGCGCTGACGGCACAGATCGGGCTGCAGCACGCGAGCGGCACGTGGAAGGCGTCCGTCCTGGGCTACGCCACGTACCTCGAGGACGCGATCGGCCGGCGACTCGTCGACGAGGGCGACCCGATGACGGTCGGCGACGAGACGTACCTGCGCGACAACACGGGCGAGGTCGAGATCTACGGGACCGAGCTGGCGCTCGAGCGCAAGCTGGGTGACGAGACGGCCGACCTCGCGCTGCGTGGCGGCGCCACGTGGACGATCGGCACGCAGTACGACGACACGGTGAACCCGTCGACGGGCGAGGCGACGTACGACGACGTGCCAGCGCGGCGGATCCCGCCCCTGTTCGGGTTCGTGGCACTGGCGTACGACCCGTTCCTTCCGCCCGTCTCCTGGCTCACCTGGGCGGAGCTGCGCCTGACGCTGGCCGACGACCAGGACGAGCTGAACCCGGACGACCTGACCGACCCGCGCATCGACCCGACCGGCACGGGCTCGTGGGAGCGGCTGGACCTCGATTTCGGCGGCAGCCTCGGTGCAGGGCAGACCGCGCGCTGGAACGTCGGCCTCCACAACATCCTCGACGAGGCGTACCGCGTCCACGGCTCGGGCCTGGACGCACCCGGGTTCGGCATCGTGCTCGGGCTCGCATGGGTTTTCTGAACGCGCGGACGGAGCGCGCGGCTTCCGGACGTTTTCGTTGGCGGCTCGTTTGCCGCTCGCGCTTGGAGGAGTGAAGCGGCGCTTCGCCGCGCTCCAGAGTGGAATCCCTCGGCACCCTCCCGCACACCACGATGACTCGAACGATCCGGGCCCTGACGGCCCTCCTCGCCCTCGCCGCCTCGGCCCGGGCGCAAGTGGTCAACCCGGCCACGGCGCAGCAGCCTCCGAAGGACGCGACCGACGAGACCGAGAAGGCGGACATCCTCCGCTCCTGGCAGCTCCCCGCCATCGTGGTCACCGACGAGCCGCTGTCGCCGTTCCGCGAGAGCGACCTCATCGGTTCGTACGGCCAGCCGCGCTGGACCTCGCGCCGCCTGTTCCCGACGACACGTGTCTACGTCCTGCGCGAAGGCCAGATGGACTTCGAGCTGTGGAACCGGATCAAGGTCCCGCGTCAGGGGGCCGCGACCGTCGAGACGCAGTACGAGTTCGAGATCGGCCTGCCGGGTCGGTTCCAGTTCGACTACTACTTCGTGACGGAACACTCGGGCTCCGAGGGCGACACGGAGATCAGCGAGCAGAAATACGAGGTGCGCTACGCGCTCGCCGACTGGGGCAAGATCCCCTGGAACCCGACGCTCTACGCGGAGTGGGCCAGCGTGTCGGGCGGCCCGGATCGCTTCGAGGGCAAGCTGCTGCTGGGCGACGAGGTCTCGCCCGGTTGGAAGGTCGGATCGAACCTCGTCTGGGAACACGAGGTCAGCGGCGATCTGACCAACCAGTACGAGCTCACGCTGGGCGTCTCGCGCACGATCGTCGACGAGAAGTTCTCGCTGGGCGGCGAGCTCAAGACGTCGATCGAGGACGTGCACGGCGATCGCGGCGAGTACGCGGAGTCGCTCGAGGTCGGCCCGAGCATCCAGTGGCGTCCGTTGCCGAGCATGCACATCGACATCGCGCCGCTGATCGGGATCGGCGGGGAATCCCGGCAGGCCGACATCTACGCCGTGCTCGGCTGGGAGTTCTGAGCCCAGTCGCGTCCTGAAGAGACGGCCGGTCCCGGATCGCGAGGGCGCCGGGGCCGGCCGCATTCGTGGCGGAAACACTCTCACGGGAAGGGGCTGCCCGCCCGAGCCGCGCGCGTCACTCGACCCCGAGGAAGTCCAGGATCGCGTGGATGAACGTCAGCGGGTGCGGCGGACAACCCGGGACGTAGAGCGCGGGCCCGACGCTCGCCAGGAACTCGCGATCGACGCCCGCCGCGCCCTCGTACAGCCCGCCCGAGATCGCGCAGGCCCCCACCGCGACGACGAAGCGGGGATCGGGCATCGCATCCCAGGCGAGGCGCAGCGCCGACTTCATGTGGCTCGTCAGCGGCCCCGTCAGCACGAGCGCGTCCGCGTGTCTCGGCGACGCGACCCACTCGATGCCGAAGCGCTGCACGTCGAAGTTCACGTTCGCGAGCGCGTTGAGCTCGAGCTCGCACGCGTTGCAGCCGCCCGACGAGACCTGGCGCATGCGCAGCGATCGCCCGAAGATCCGCGTGAACTCGGCCGAGGCGCGCACGGGCGTGATCTCCGGTCGACCCTCGCGCACGATCAGGTCGGCGAGGCCCGTCGCGCCCATGCGCGTCTCGCTCGTGAACGCGAGCTTTCCGCCTGGACAGACGGGCACGCACTCGCTGCAGAAGACGCAGCGCCCGAGGTCCAACGTCACCGGCTCGAGCGCGATCGCGGCGGTCGGACACACGTCGCGACACGCGGTGCAGTCCGTCGCGCACGCGGCGTCCGCGATCGTCGGCCGGCCGCGGAAACCGGCGGGAACCGCCGTGCGCACGTCGCGGATGTACTGCGTTCCCTGGGAAGCGCGCACGCGCAGCGAATCGAAGGCGCTCATAGGTCGTTCCCGCAGTACGACAGGTCGAAGCTCTTGTTGCAGATCGGGAAGTCGGAGATCTCGTTCTTCCGCACGGCGCAGGCCAGGCCCATCCAGTTGCGCAGCGATGGGTCCTGCACCTTGTAGTGCGCGATGCGGCCATTCGCGTCGGTCTCGACGCAGTGCACGACCTCGCCGCGCCAGCCTTCGACGACCGCGACGGCGAGCGTGTCGGGAGCGAGAGCGCCGACGACGCCGTTCGGACGGTCCCAGCTCGGGAAGCGGTCCAGCACGTCCGCGAGCCAGGCCAGCGACACGCCGATCTCGTCGATGCGGATGCGCGCGCGAGCCCAGCAGTCGCCGTCGGGGAGCACGACGCTCTCGATCGGCGCCGTCGCGTACGCGCCGTGCTTCCGCTGCGTCCGCGCGTCGACGGACAGGCCCGATGCGCGCGCAGCCAGGCCGACGAGGCCGATCTCCCGGGCGCGGTCCGCGGGCACGGTCCCGACGCCGCGCAACCTGTGCTGCACGCTGCGCGCCGACAGGAAGCACTCGTCGACGATCGCCACGTCCTCCCGCAGCAGCGCGAGGTTGGCGCGCACCTCGCGCGCGATCTCCGGCGTGAGGCGCATGCGGATGCCGCCCGGGCGCAGCGCGCCGCGCCCGAAGCGGCTGCCGCAGAGCTTCATGGTCGTGTTGATCGCCGTCGTGCGCAGCCGGCCATAGCTCGTCGCGCCCTGCAGGAACCCGACGTCCGCGGCCAGGCCCGCGAGCCCGGCGAGGTGCATCGCCACGCGCTCGAGCTCGAGCGCGAACGCGCGCGCGATCTCGTGCTCCGTGTCGAGCTCGCACCCGCCCAGCCTCTCGAGCGCGGCGCAGTGCGCCCACGCGTGCGCGATGCTCGTGTCGCCCGCGATCGTCTCGACGAGCGGCGTGAGCGTCAGCGGTTCGCGTTCGAGCAGCCGGCGCTCGACGCCGCGGTGCTGGTAGCCGAGGTGGATCTCGAGGTGGTGCACCTGCTCGCCGAGGCACTGGAAGCGGAACGAGCCCGGCTCGATCACGCCGGCGTGGATCGGGCCGACGGCGACCTCGTGCACCTCCTTTCCCTCCAGGTTCCAGAAGGGGTAGTCGTCCATCGCGACCGGCCTGACGCCCGCGAACCGCACCGGTTTGAGCCAGGGATGGCCGCCGATGCGCAGGCCCGTCTGCTCGTGCACCTCGCGCTCGAAGATGGCGATCGGCGGGTGCTCGCTCGTCATCTCGTGGTGTCCGTGCCGCGAGTCGACGGAAGTGCGCGCGATCGACAGCGAACGATCGGGCGCCTCGAGCACGGCCGTGAGCAACGTCGTGTCGGCCTGGACGCGACCGAAGAGCGTCACGAGGCGATCACCCGACCGCAACGACTCGAGCAGCGACTCGCGCCAGGCTCCGTAGGCGACCGCTCGCCCCGCGATCGCTCCCAGCGCGAGCGTGTTGCCGGACGTGCTCACGATCCCTCCAGGGACGACGCGACCTCTTGGATCAGCGCGTTCAGCTCGGGCGGGATGTAGATCCCCAGCACGACGAGGATCACGAGGAACGCCAGCTTCGGCAGCGCCGACCCCAGCGTCTGCCGCGGCCAGTCGTGCGCCTCCTTCGGCTCGCCCCAGATCATCGGGAACACGGTGCGCCCCGTCGCCACGAACGTCATCGAGATCAGGACGCAGAACGCGGCGAAGACGAGCATCTTCCCGGAGCTCACCAGCGCCGACAGGATCAGCAGCTCGCCCAGGAAGCTGCCGAACGGCGGGAAGCCGAGCAGCGCGAACGTCCCGACCATCAGGAAGAGCCCGCTGTACGGGAGATCCTTGATGAGCCCCGAGATCCGCCGCGTGTCCTTCGTGCGGTACTGCGCCTGGATCTTGCCGACGCTGAGGAACAAGATCGCCTTGATGAAGGCGTTGGACAGCACGTAGAGCAGTGTGCCGTACGCGGCGGTGCGCCCCAGGCCCAGGCCGATCGCGATGACGCCAGCGTGGTTGATCGAGGCGTACGCGATCAAGCGCTTCACGTTGCGCGTCGCGATGATGCTGAACGTCGAGACGATCATCGACAGCACGCCCATCGAGACCAGCTCGCCCGTGACGAGGGCTTCGTGGCCCGGACGGAAGATCTCGACGACGCGGAAGAGCAAGACGAGCGCGCAGTTGAACTGCACGGCGCCCAGGAGGGCGGCGACCGAGGGCGGCGCCTCGTCGTAGGTCTCCGGAAGCCACGTGTACATGGGCGCGAGCCCGAGCTTCGTTCCGAGACCGAGCAACACGAGCGCGAGCCCGAGCTTCGTCCAGTCGTTCGGCGCGTGCGGTGCGGAGGCCAGGAGTTCGTCGAGGAAGAAGGTGTGCTCGTGCCCCGCCGCGGACAGTCCGCGCGCCAGGCACAGGAATCCGAGCAACGCCAGCCCGAGCCCGACCGAGGAGAAGAGCAAGTAGCGCCAGGACGCACGCCGCGACGCTCCGACGCCGGCGCGCAGGACCAGCGGCGCCACGGCCAGCGTCGTCACCTCGAGCGCGATCCACTGCGCGACCAGGTTGCCCGCGATCAAGACCGCGTTGCCGGCGGCCAGGAACACCAGCGCGAGCCACGTGAAACGCGCGACCTCGCCGCCCAGTTCGGGCGTCGTGCGCGAGCGCTGCCCCACGTAGACCGCGACCCCCAGGAAGATCGGATTGATCACGGCCAGGAAGAGCCGCGAGGTCGCGTCGATGCGCAGGTAGCCGCCGAAGGTCGGCGGGTTCGCGCCCGGCATGGCAGCCTCGACGACGGCGATCGCACTCGTGATGCACGCCACGCCGATCAGGAGCCACGTCGTGCGCCCGCGCATGCGCACGGCGAGCGCGGCCAGCAGCGGCAGGAGGACGAGGATCAGCGCGCTCACAGCGTCGGTCCCTCCAGGCCCGAGTCCGGTTCGGGCGCGGACGTGCTGCTCGCGGCCGTCTCGGGATCGAGCCGCGCGAGGTACCAGGCGCACAGGAACACGGTGATCAGCAGCACGCCGATCAGCCCGAGCTGGATCGCCAGCGGCGCGCCGTCTCCCTCTCCGCCCAGTTCGAACAGCGCGATCGCGTTCTCGATGCGCAGGATCCCGACCATCTGGCTGAACGGGCCGACCTGTGTGGACAGCACGAGGAAGCCGAGCAGGAAACCCGACGCGGTGACGGCCAGGAGGGTCTGCTGCTCGCCGCTCTCGGGGATCATGCGCTCGGCGAAACGAAACGCCACGAGCACGATGCCGAGGGCCAGGGTCCAGAACAGCAGGTTCGGCGGGATGACGTCGTTGCGGCGCGGTGCGTTGCGCGCGCGCAGCACGCGGTACAGCACGAACGGCGCGACGACGCCGCGCACGAGCGCGAGGTCGACGAGCGTGATCCACCCGCCGACCGAGTGCGCCGACGGATGCTGGTGGTACGCGAACAGGGCCATCAGGAAACCCTGGGCCGCGAGACCGCACAGGCTCGTCCGCCACGTCCCCACGAACAGCGGCACGAGCATCACCCCGAGCAGCGTGATGAGCAGCGGGCTCATGCGGGTCCCTCCGCGCGCCACAGCGTGGCCAGCACGGCGACGATCCCCGCCACCAGCGCGACGAGGACGTAGCCGGGGACCGCGCGCATCCTCAGCCGAGCGACGAGCGACTCGACGGTGCCGAGCGCGACCGCGACCAGGACGGTGATCCCGAGGTTCGCGCCCGCGCCGCGCAGGCTCCACTCGCCGGCCCACGGATTCAGCAGCGTGGCGACGATCGCGGCGCCGACGTAGAGCTTGATCGCCGACCCGAGCTGGATCGCCGCGAGGTCCGGGCCGCTGTGGTCGAGGACCATGACCTCGTGGACCATCGTCAGCTCGAGGTGCGTCGTCGGATCGTCGACGGGCATGCGCGCCGCCTCGACCTGCAGCACGATGACGAGGGCCACGACGGACACGGCCCAGATCACGGCCTGCGCACCGGGCGCCGCGTGCAAGAGGAGGATCTGGTGGAGCGACGCCTCGCCGCTGGCGAACGACAGGGCGCCCATCGAGAGGAACAGCGCCGGCTCGAGGATCGAGGAGAAGATCGCCTCGCGCGCGGCGCCCATGCCCTCGAACGCGCTGCCCGTGTCGAGCGCGGCCAGCACGATCGCGACGCGGCCCAGGGCCCACACGTAGGCGAACCACACGAAATCGAACGGGAACGACGCCACCGGTCGCGTCCCGAGCAGCGGCACGAGCGCCGCGGTGACGACCGCCGTCGCGAGCAGGACGTACGGCGCGATGCGGAAGATCGGCGTGGTCGTCGTGCTGTAGACCGAGGACTTGCGCGCCAGGCGCAGCACGTCGAAGGCGAGTTGGAGGATCGGCTGCCCGCGGCGCCCCGACCACAGCGACTTCACGCGGTTGATCGTGCCCGCGACGACGAAGGGCATGACGGCGAGCGCCGCGAGGTTCGCGAGCACGGCGAGGATCACGGTCCGACGCCTCCCAAAAGGAGCGCCGCGATGACCACCAGCGCGACGAGCCCGGCCGCGAAGGCCAGGCGGGCCGTCTCGGGGATGCGCCCCGAGGTCTCGGCGATCATCTCCTCGCCCTGGCCGAGCACTTCGAACATGCGGCGCTCCACGGGGTCGATGTGGTGCGTGGCGAGCGAGCCCGGCTTGCGCGGATAGAGTTCCTCGGGGAGCTTCTCGCGGCGCAGTGACGGCAGGAACGACTCGAAAACGCGTGCGAACTGCTCGGTGAACGAGCTGCCCGTGTACTGCATGCGCGGGGTCGCGGCCGTGTACCCGCAACCCCACGTCGCGCCGCGCCGCGCGCCACGGCCGCCGAGCCAGGCCGCGATCCCGACGACCAGCAGCACCGCTGCCAGCGCGCGGCTCGCCCATACGAACGGGATCAGCGGAGCGAGGAGCACGTCGATGGACGATCCGACGGGAAACAGCGCGAGCACCGGCCGAACGATCGCGAGCCCGAGCTCCGGCGCGACGCCGATGGCGACGATGCCCGCGGCGTGCAGCGCCATCGGCCAGTCCATCGAGCCGGGCTCCCGCTGGCGCACGTGCAACTTCGGTTCGCGCGGCGTGCCGAGGAAAGTCAGGCCGAACACGCGCGCCATCGACAGCGCGCTCACCCCTCCGGTGAACGCCAGGATCGCGGCCGCGACGATCAGCACGGAGCCGCCCTGGCCGGCCGGGACCTGGCCGGAGAGGAACCCCGAGTAGAGGATGAACTCGGACACGAAGCCGTTGAACGGCGGCAGCGCCGAGCTGGCCAGCGCTCCGACCAGGAACAGGACGGTCGCGCGTGGCAGTCGCCGCGCCAGGCCGCCGAGGCGCTCGATGTCGACCGTGTGCGTCGCGCGATAGACGGCGCCCGCCGCGTAGAACAAGAGGCACTTGAACAGGGCGTGGTTGAAGAGGTGCAGCAGCCCGCCCGCGAAACCGCACATCGTGAGCACCGGGATCCCCCACGTCCACCCGAGGTATCCGAGGCCGAAGCCCATCGCCGCGATGCCGACGTTCTCGGTCGACGAGTAGCCCAGGAGGCGCTTCATGTCGCGCTGCGTCGACGTGTAGATGACGCCGAAGAACGCCGACAGCGCGCCGAACCCGAGCACGCTCCAGCCCATCCACTCCTCGGGTTGCCCCATGAGGAGCGTGAACCGCAGGAAGCCGAACAGACCGGCCTTGTGGATCACGCCCGACATCAGCGCCGAGACGTGCGCGGGCGCGGCCGAGTGCGCGCGCGGCAGCCAGGCGTGGAACGGGAAGAACGCCGACTTCAGAGCGAACGAAAGTCCGAGCAGGCCGAAGATCGTCGCGCGCGTCGGGCTCGGCGCGGACAGGAATTTCCCGAACTCGGCGAAGTCCATCGACCCCGTGGCGCTGTGCATCAGCATGAACGCCGCGACGAGCACGAAGAGCCCGAGGTGCGTCGACACGAGGTAGTAGAAGCCCGCGAAGCGGATCTTCTGGTTCTGGTAGTCCCAGATGACGAGCAGCCAGGCCGCGATGGCCGCGATCTCCCAGCCCAACAGGAACACCAGCGCGTTCTGGACCGAATAGACGAGGACGAACGACAGCGCGACCAGGTTGAGCAGCGCGAAGTGCGGCCCGCCGACGCGCCCGCGATCGAAGTACGGACGCAAGTACCCGACGGCGTAGATCGTCCCGAGCAGCGTGAGGGGCAGCGACCAGGCCAGGAAGAAGGCGCCCAAGGCGTCGACGCGGAACACCATGACGTCGATCGGGGCCGGCCAGCGCCACACGATCTCGAGCGGCGCGCCGCTCGACAGGATCGGCAGCACGCTCGCGAGGACGAGAGCCGTCGCGACGGCCTGCGACGCGAGGGCGACGCGCGCGCTGGCCCGGTTCGAGCGCAAGAGCAGCGCGAGCGCGGCCCCGACGAGGAGCACGGGGACGGCGAGGAGGAGCTGGGCCGTCATGCCGCGGCCTGCTCGCGCGCCGCGCGGATCGTGCGGGCTTCAGCGCCCGGCGCCGCGAGCGCACGCGGTCTTCGCCGGCGAGCGCCGGGTGGGACTTCGGCACGGTCCACGCGCACGCGATCTCGTCGCGCGGCGAGTCCTCGAGCAGAGCTCCGTGCCAGTCGGCGCCTTCGTCGTCTCATGGATCCTGTCGCGCTGCCGACTCCGCACGCCCGGACCGTCCTCGCGGACAACCCGACGTCGCGCGGAGTTTCGCGCCCGCAAACTGTCGTGTGCATCCGATACCAAAGCAGCGAGCGCGGAGCAAACGGAGCCGCGGCCGTCGCCTCCTCGGCGCGCGACCGCCCGCCCTCTCGTCAGCGATACGGCGCCAGGCACAACTCCGCCGCTTTCGCCTCGCGCGCAGCGAAAGCGGCGGAGTTGTGCCTGGCACCGTACCGTCAGAACGCCGCCGTCGCCTCGATCTCGACCAGCGCGCCCTCCTCGAGCAGGTCCGCCACCTGCACGAGCGCCATCGCCGGGTAGTGCTTGCCGAAGAGCTCGCGCCACTTCGCGCCGATCGCGCGCGTTGCGGCGAGGTACGCGCGCTTGTCCGTGACGTAGACGGTCATGCGCACGACGTGGTGGGGTTCGCCTCCGGAGGCCCGCACGCAGGCGACCACGTTCTCGAGGCACTGGCCGAACTGGACGGCCATGTCACCCGGGCCGACGATCCGCTGCTCGGCGTCCCACGCGACCTGCCCGGCGACGAACAAGAACCGCTCCGCGCCCTCGACGCGGATCGCGTTCGCGTAGCCCTTGGCCGGCTTCCAGCCCTCGGGATGGATCGCATCGATGCGCATCAGCTCCTCCAGTTCACGGCGGCCCGGCCGCCCGCGCTGCCGCCGGGCATCTCGGCGATCGCGCCGTTCTCGTCGCCGGTCAAGAGCTCGAGCACGACCGCGGCCACCTCGTCGACGCTCACGAGCGCGCCGCCCGGATTCTGCGCCGCGAGGAACGCACGCGTGTCCGCCTCCGAGCGGCCCGTCTTCTTCACGATCCGCTCGACGGTCTGGTCCGTCATCGGCGAATCGACGTAGTGCGGCGCCACGAGGTTCATCGTCACGCCCTTCTTCTCGAGCTCGAGCGCGGCGCAGCGCGTGTAGCCCACGAGCGCGTGCTTGCTGGCGACGTACGCCGCGGCGTAGGGGTATCCGACGAGCCCGGCGGAGCTCGCGACGCTGACGATGCGCCCGTATCCGCGCTCGAGCATCGCCGGCGCGAGCCGTTCGATCGCGCGTCGGGGCCCGTGGAAGTTCACGCGCAGGTGCTTCTCGTACGTGTCGCCGTCGCCGCCGCGGCCGTGCCGCAGGAACGGGGCCGTCTCGGCGATCCCGGCGTTGTTCACGAGCCACGCGACGCCGCCGTGTTCGGCGACCTCGTCGGACAGCTCCACGAGCGCCTGGTCGAGCGTCTCGGGGTCGGTCACGTCGACGTACGCGGGCCACGCGCGACCGCCCGCGGCGACGATGGAGTTCGCGACCTCGACGCAATCGTCCTGGCTGCGCGCGGCGACGATCACCGCGGCACCGTGGGCCGAGACGCGGCGCGCGATGGCGGCGCCGATCCCGCGGCCAGCGCCGGTGACGAGGCAGAGAGGTCGTGTCGCGGCGCCGTTTCCCACGTGGAACGAGTACCATGCCGCGCCGACTGGTTTCGAGCTTGGCGCGCGCCATCCACCTCGCCCTCTCCCTGGCCGCCGCCTGCACGGCGTGCGCCGCGCCGCGTCCGCCCGAACTGCGGCACGCGGTCGACACGACTTGGGGCACCGTGCGCGCCGCCCGCCGCGACGACGCGGTCGAGATCGGCCTGCTCGTCGAGCGCGTGGCCCCCAAGGTCGCGGCCGCGATCCCGAACCGGACCGCGGCCGCGATCGACATCCGCCTCGTCCCGGAGCTGGCCCGCGCGCACTGGGGCGGGGCGACGATCACGACCGAGGCCGGGCGCTGGATCGAGCTGCCGGCGACCGGGCGCGACGTGTCGGCGCAGGCGATCCTGGCGCACGAGCTGGTGCACTACTGGCTGGGCGGCGAGTGGCTCGCGCTCCCGCCGGTGCTCGAGGAAGGCCTCGCCATCCACGTGGCGCACTTGGCCGTGCCCGAGGCGGCGCCGCGCGAGCGGGGCGAGCTCGCGCTCGTCCTCGGCACGCTGCTCGACGGATCCGTCTCGTTCACCGGGCCGGGCGTGGCGCACGGGCCGTCGGGGCCGAGCCTCACGCCGGGCAAGGCGCGCTACACGCTGCACGCCCGCATCGACGCGGGCGAACTGCCGCCGCTCGACTCGGTGTTCACGCTCGAGGCCGACGAGCTCGCGCGTTCCGCCGCACCGGGCGTGCGCGCGGTGCTCGACGCGCTCGCCTACGTCGTGGTCGAGCGCATCGGCGTCGACAAGCTCCACCGTCTGTGCGTGCAGGCCGGCGTGCTCGGCCACGCGCGCATCCCGAGCGAGTGGATCTGGACCGCGGCGCGCATCGATCCGGACGAGCCGGTGAGCCTCCAGCGCGCCGTCGAGGAGATGCTGGGCACGCCCGAGATCCGCGCGCTGCTCCTGCGCGACGACCTGCGGATCGAGCACGGAGCCGACTCGCCGTGAAGCCCGACGGCGCCGCGGCCCCGGATCCGCGTCTCGCGCGCATCCCCCCGGCGCGCTGGCCGACGCGCGCGGAAGCGCTGGCGAGCCGGCTCTTCTCCCCCGTCCGCGTCGGCGCGTGCTCGGCCAGGACGCGCACATGGGTGCCGGCGATGGTGCCCTGGCGCGCGGACGACGAGGGCTTCGTGACCGACGACGTCCTCGACTGGTACGGGCGTTTCGCCGACGGCGAGCCGGGCGTGCTCGTGGTCGAGGCGACGGGCATCCGCGACGTGCCCAGTGGTCCGCTCCTGCGCGTCGGCGACGACCGCTTCGTGCCCGGGCTCTCGCGGCTGGCCGAGGTCGTGCGCGCGCGTTCGCGCGGCCGCACCCGGCTCTTCCTGCAAGTGCTCGACTTCCTGGCGGTGAAGCGCCGGCCGGCCAAGGAGACGTGGGTGCGGCGATTCTTCCGGTTGCGCGACGAGCACCGCGAGCGGCTCGCGCGACACGAACGCGGCGCGGCGATCGCGGGCCTGGAGGAAGCGGCGCTGCACGAGGCGCTGCTCGCGCTGCCGCACGCGACCCTCCTGGCGATCCTCGACGCGCGCGAGGTCGAGGAGCTCGAGAAGGGCTACCGCGAGCGCGTCTCCGACACCGCGCTGCCGCACGTGCGCGACCTGCCGCGCGTGCTGCCGCCGCTCTTCGCCGCCGCCGCCGAGCGCACGCGCGCGGCCGGGTTCGACGGCGTGGAGCTGCACTACGCGCACGCCTACACGATGGCGAGCTTCCTCTCGCGCACGAACGACCGCGCGGACGGCTACGGCGGTTCGCTCGAGGGCCGCGCGCGACTGGGCGTCGAGGTCGCGCGCGCGGTGCGCGAGCGCGTCGGCCACGACTGGACGGTCGGCTGCCGGATCCTCGGCGACGAGGTGATCGAGGGCGGGAGCCGCGTCGAGGACGCCACGCACCACGCGCTCGCGCTGGCGGCTGCCGGACTCGACTTCGTGTCCGTCAGCAAGGGCGGCAAGTTCGACGACGCGAAGCAGCCCAAGGTCGGCGAAGCCGTCTACCCGTACACCGGTCCGAGCGGCCACGAGTGCATGCCCACCGTGAAGATCGAGGGCGGCCCGTTCGCGCGGAACCTGCACCTTTCCCGGGCCATCCGCGCCGCCTTGCGCTCGGCGGGGCACGGGATCCCCGTGGTCGGCGCGGGGGGCATCAATGACTTCGAGCTCGCCGAGCGCGCGATCGCCGACAGCTCGTGCGACTTCGTCGCCGCGGCGCGGCAATCGCTCGCGGACCCCGACTGGTGGAAGAAGATCGAGCTCGGCCGTGGCGCCGAGATCCGTCGCTGCCTCTACACGAACTACTGCGAGGCGCTCGACCAGCGCCACGAGCAGGTCACGTGTCAGCTGTGGGATCGCGACATGGACGCGGGCGACCCCGGTCGTCCCGGGATCGCCCGCTCGTCGGACGGCAAGCGCCGGCTCGTGCCGCCGCCGTGGGCGCGCGGGCACGACGCGGGCTGATCAGCCCTACTTCGCCGGCTTCGCCTCTTCGGCCGGCGCGTCCTCCACTTGGACGCTGTACTCGATCTTGCCCTCGCGCGTCGAGCTCATCTTCATCGTCGAACCGTCGCGCTCCGACTCACGCCGCGACTCTTCCTTCAGCGTGCCTTCGAGTTCGAGCATCACCGGCCGCTTCGCCGCGACGTCGAACCACAGCTTGCCCGTGAGCTTCGCCGTCCACGTGCTGCGGTTGTCGACCGTCGGCATCAGCGCGCGCGGACCGCGGCCGCCGAAGGCCTCGAGCTCGCGTTCGCCCGACGTTTCGAGCTCGAGCTCGACGATCGCGCACATCACGCCTTCCTTCTCCTCGGCGCCGGCCAGCTTGCCCGTCCCCTTCCATTCCGACTGCGCCAGGAACGACTCGCCGCCGCCCATCGAGCGACCGCCGCGACGTCCGCCGCCGCCGCCCGCGCCGCGACCTTCGCCCTCGGGGCGGGCCGGCGGCGGGAAGAGCTTGCGCTGCAGGTCGAGTCGCAGGCCGCGCAGGATCGCCTCGCTGCCGATCTCCCAGTCGCCGCCTTCCTCGACCGCCTTGGTCGGCAGGAATCCGTCGAGGAACAGGCCGATCGCGTGACCCTCGAGCGCGCCCTCGCCGTCGGGCTCGGTGCCGGCGACGACCTCGGCCGCGACCTTGCCGTCCTCCGTCGTCAGCTCGACCGTGACGCCCTTCCACGGGCTCTCGAGCTCGCTCTCGTTCGACATCTCGCCCATCTCCATCGCGGTCTTGCCGCCCAGCTCGACGAAGTGGCGGCGCACCTTCGTCGGCTTGCCGCCGTCGGCTTCGAGGATTTGGTCGATGTGCACCTCGGTGCGCTCGACATCGCTCGTGCCGGTCCGCGGGGGCGACGACTCACCGTCGCGCTCCATCTCGGTCGTCGACTCGCTGTGGATCGCGGACTCGATCGTGATCTTGCGGCCGACGCCGGCCTTGTACTCGGTGGCGAGTTCCTTCGCGGGCGCGAGGGCGAAGCCGAGGGCGGACATCAGGAGGAGCGTGCGCATCGTGGGAATCCTGCGGCCGCGTGGGCCGCTCGTGGGGAGGAAGACGCGGCGCGGGAGCCGCGGATCGGGTCAGTCGGGATCGCGGTCGACCACGTGGTGCGCCTCGAGGAGGCGGCCGCGCGCGTCGAACAGGAGGGAGACGGAGTTCGAGCGCTGTGCGTCGCCGCGCTCGGGAACGAGCGCGAACTGCAGCACGCTGCACTCCGGGAACGACTGGGCCGCGTCGAGCCGCCAGACCGGATCGCGCCGCGACGTGAACAAGTCGGCGTTGACGTCCAGGATGCGCCGCGCGAAGTCGGCCAGACGATCGCGATCGGCGTCGGGAACGAACTCGAGCGAGGGCCCGACCGCGACGCGCACGATGCGCACGTAGCGCCCGCCGTCGTCGGCCAGCACGCGCGCCTCGTGGACGGCGATGCGCAGGCCCGCTTCGCCCGCGACGGGGTTCTGGCAGACCTTGTGGCACTTGCAGGCCTGGAAGCAGGGATCGCACTCCTCGTAGCAGGCCGCCACCACGCACGACCCGCTGGCGAGCCAGCCGACGCCGGCGAGCAGCGCGAGCGAGCGCGCCGCGCGGCCGAACGGTCCGCGGAAGGCCGCGCCGATTCGGGTGATGCCGGTGCGATCGGGTGCGAGTTCCACGGGACGATCCTCGAGAGGTTCGAGAGGACCGTAGCGGCATCGGCCGGAAGCGGCAAGTCGGCCGGCCGGCGGACGTCCGGGCAGAACCGCGGCACGGGGAGGAGTCGCACGTCGTCGTGCAACCGGCGGCGCGGACCGCGGTTCCGCCGCGGATCCGGAGATGAGCGCTGCGCGCCGCTGGACTCGAGCGCGCGCAGGCCCTGGAATGTCGCCGATGGGAACCGTCCGCATCCGCGTCGAGCACAAGTTGGGACGCGCCGAAGCGCTCGACCGCATCCGCCGCGCCGCCGAGGGCATGGGCTCGAAGGCCGCCGCCTACGTCCGTTCGGTCGAGTGGACCGACACGGGTGCCGTCGTGGTCGGCGAGAGCTTCGACGGGAGCTTCGTGGTCAGCGATATCGACGTGACGGCCGAGGTCCAGCTGGGCTGGAAGCTGGCGTTCTTCCCGCTCAAGGTCCAGCGCGACGCGGAAGCGTGGCTGGGCGAACTGCTGCGGTGAGCGCGCGCAGTTCGCGATGACGTGGCGCGATCGCGGGAGTCCGACTCCTCGCGCGACCACCGTCACGTCGCGTCAGGTCGGCGAGGCCGCCGGCAGCGGCGCGCGCAGCCGTCGGACACCGGTCGCGACGAGGTACGCGGCCAGCGCGAGGAGCGCCAGCGCCGAGAGACCGTTCGCGAGCTTGACGTCGAAGCCCGTGCTCTCGACCAGGTTGACGCGCGCCACCTCGACCAGCGCCCACAACGTGATCGTCAGCACGAACGCCGCCGGGACGAGCACGAACACGCTCGACTTGCCTTCCGCGCGCAACCACACCGCGATCGAGATGAGGGACAGCGCGGCCAGCAGCTGGTTGCTCGCGCCGAAGAGCGTCCAGAAGCGCAGGTAGCTCCCCTCGCCGCCGTACACCAGGAACGCGGCGGCCGGCACGATCGTCGCAACGGTCCCGAAGACCGCGCCGCCCAAGTGCTTCCAGCCCGTGAGCTCCTGGATGAGGTAGCGCCCGAGCCGCGTCGCGACGTCCAGCGTGTCGAACACGAACGTCGAGAACGCCATCGCGCCGAACGTGATCGCGAACGCGAGGTTGTCGCGCCCCACGAGGATCGTCATGAACTCGCCGATGCCGTTGCCGTAGATCGTGCCGGGCTTCAGCGGCTTGCCGGCCACGTCCACCAGTCGGTCCTGGGTGAAGATCACGACCGTGACGAGCGCGATGAGCGCCACGAACGCCTCGGCCAACATCGCGCCGTAGCCGACCGCGCGCGTGTGCGACTCGCGGTCGATCTGCTTGCTCGTCGTGCCGCTGCACACGAGGCCGTGGAAACCCGAGCACGCGCCGCACGCGATGGTCACGAAGAGGAACGGGAAGAGCGTGCCGGCCGACTTGCCGGTGTCCCAGGCCTTGAACGCCGGCTGCTGGATCTCGTAGCCGCCGAACAGGATGCCCAGCACGCCCAGCGCGAGCGCCGTGTACAGCACGAACCCGCCCAGGTATCCGCGCGGCTGCAGGAGCGCCCACACGGGCAACACGGAAGCGACCGCGCAATACAGGAGGATCAGGAGCCCCCACTCGACCGGGCCGAAGACCAGCCAGTCGGAGACGTGCGTGCCGAGCCACGACGCCGCGAACGTGGCCGGCACGAAGATCACGGTCACGAGCCACAGCGGCGGCTTCGCGAACTTCTGCACGATCCCGAGCACGATCGACAACCCGAGGTAGAAGACGCTCGCCGCCGCGACCGCGCCGCCGGGGTGGAACTTCACGCCGCCGCCCTCGAGTTCCTCCGTGCCGCGCGCGAAGCTGCCCGCCGTGATGTCGGTGAATGCGACGATCACGTAGACGAGCGCGATCCAGATGAACGCCATCATCGCGCGGCCGGCCGGCGACCCGAGCCGCTCGCGCGCGATCTCGGCGATCGAGCAGCCGCCGTGGCGCACGCTGCCGATCAACGTCGTGAAGTCGTGGACCGCGCCGATGAACACGACGCCGATCCCGATCCACAGGAGACACGGCAGCCAGCCGAAACCCTGGCACGCGAGGATCGGCCCCGCGATCGGCCCCGCGGCCGCGATGGCCGAGAAGTGCTGCGCGAACAGGTAGAAGGGAGGCGTCGGCTCGTAATCGACGCCGTCGCGCTTCTCGTGGGCCGGCGTGCGCCGCGCGTCGTCGAGCCCGATCCGCCGCGCGACGAATCCGCCGTACAACCGGTAGCCGATCCAGAGCAGGACCAGGAACGCCAGCGCGAGGACGGTCAGCTGCATGCGAGGTCACGGAGCAGATCGCGCGCCGCGCGAGAGCGCAAGGGCGGACGCGGCGTCTCGCCGCCGGGCGCAGTCGATCGTCGGGCGCGCGCTCTCGCCCGCGATACCCGGCCGACGGTGCCCGCTGCCGGAGCGCGACCGCAGGAAATGACGTCGTTCGGCTGGCCGAGTCGGGCCTGTGCGCATAGGGTTTCGGGAGGACTTGGCCCTTCGAGTGCATCCCCATGTCCGTCGTTTCCGTCCTCCTCGGTAACCCGCGCTCGCGACGATCGACTCCGTGTGGAGTGTTCGTCCGGAACGAGACCTACTCGGGCGGACCCATCGTCGGCGGCGCGCTGCTGCTGCTCGCCGCAATCCACACTCCCGCCCGCGCGCAGGAGATGCACGTCGTGCGCGGCGCCGGACCGTTCGCCGATCCGGTGCGCCTCGCGAGCGACCGCCACGAGCCGGGTCGCGTCTGGGTCGTCGAGCTGGGCGGCCGCATCCGCTCCGTCGTCGGCGACGTCGTACGTCCCGCGCCGTTCCTCGACATCGAGAGCGAGATCGAGGCGGCCGGCGAATCCGGGCTGTTCGCGCTCGCGTTCCATCCCGAGTACCCGGTCGACCGGCGCTGCTACGTGCACTTCGTCGAGCGCCAGACGCTGCGCGCCGTCGTGCGCGAGTACGTCGTGGCCGATCCGCCCGACGCGGTGGTCCCGGGATCCGGCATCGACATCCTCGCACTGCCTTCGACCTCGCACGGCCACCGCGGCGGTCCGCTGGCCTTCGGGCCGGACGGGATGCTCTACGTCGCCATGGGCAACCAGGGTCCGACCTCGAACAGCCAGTCGCTCGCCGTCCCTTGGGGCAAGATCCTCCGACTCGACGTCGACGCACCCGCGCCGCACGTCCCGGCCGACAATCCGTACACCGCGCTCGACGACGGTGCGCACGACCTGATCTGGGCGTCGGGACTGCGCAACCCGTGGTCGATGTCGTTCGACCGCGGCACCGGCGACCTGTGGATCGCCGACGTCGGCGATTCGCGGTACGAGGAGGTCGACGTCCAGCGCGCGAACGCGGGTCCGCCCGGCTCGCCCGGGTATCAGGGCGGACGCAACTACGGCTACAAGTGCTACGAGGGCACATACTGCACCGGATATCCCGGTTGCACGTGCCCGATGGCGGGCTTCATCGATCCGCTCTTCGTGGAGCTGACGGCCGGTCTCGGCGCCATCATCGGCGGCTTCGTGTACCGCGGCAGCGATCTGCCTGCCCTCCGCGGCGACTACCTGTACGGAGGGTTCTCCGGTCGGGTGTGGAAGCGCTCGTACGACGGGCAGGTCGCGGGCCCCGCCATCGCGCTGACGACGCTGCTCGAGCCTCCGGGGCTGGATCAGCTCTCTGGGCTCGTCGCGATCGGCGAGGACTGGCGCGGCGAGATCTGCCTGTTGACGCTCGGCCCGGTGAGTTGGCTCTGGCGCGTGGTCCCCGGTCCCCAGCCGTGCATCGGACCGGACGTCGTCTGCACCTCGCGCCCGAACTCGTTCGGGTGGAACGCGGCGCTCTACCTGGAGGGCACACCGTGCATCTCCGCGGACGACGTATCCGTCCGCGTCTACCAGTGCATCCCGGGATCGACGGGCCAGCTGGTCCTCGGCCGTCCGGCGCCGGCCGTCGTTTTCGGCAACGGGTCGCTGTGTCTGGGAGGCCCGCTCGTGCGCCGCGCCCCTGTCGCGTTGAGCGCGAACGGATCCGCCCTGATCGACGCCGACCCGAGTTCGCTGCCGATCGCGCAACTCCCCGGCCAGACGTGGGCCTACCAGTTCGTGTACCGCGACGCCTCGGCTCCGCCGTCGTTCGTGAACACGACCGGCGCCTCGTCGTTCACCTTCGGGCCCTGAGGACGGCGACTCCGCCGCGACGGATCAATCTCCGGCTCTGCCGCCGACGATGCGCGCGCGGATCACGGACGCGATCACGGCGAGCAGCAGGATGCCGCCCACCACGCCCAGCGCGACGCCGATCGAGATCTTGTGCTCGGCCGGCAGCACCATCTTCACGCCCACGAACACGAGGATCAGCGAGAGGCCGAACTTGAGGTAGTGGAGGTACTTCAAGAGCCCGCCGACCGCGAAGAACAGGCTGCGCAGGCCCAGGATCGCGAAGATGTTCGACGTGTAGACGACGAACAGGTTCTGCGAGATCCCCAGGGCCGCCGGCACGGAGTCGAGCGCGAAGAGGACGTCCGTCGTCTCGACGACGAGCAGCGCCATGAACAGGGGCGTGGCGACGTGCTTTCCGCCGGACTTCACGAAGAACTTCGAGCCGTGGAACTGGTCCGTGACCGGCAGGATCTTCTTGGCCAGGCGCAGGACGATGTTCCGCGACGGATCGAGCTCGGACTCCTCCTTCTGGAAGAACAGCTTGACCCCCGTGACGATCAGGAGTCCGCCCAGCACCCAGATCATCCAGTGGAAGCGCTCGATGGCGCCGATGCCGACCCACAGGAAGATCGCACGCATCCCCATCGCGCCGAGGATGCCCCAGAAGAGCACGCGGTGCTGGCTCTCCTGCGGGATCGCGAAGTAGGAGAAGATGACCAGGAAGACGAAGATGTTGTCGACCGAAAGCGCGTACTCGGTCAGGTAGCAGGTCAGGAATTCGAGCGACGGCCTGTGCTCGACCGACCGCGCCGGATCGGCCATGTACGCCGGATCGACCCACACGCGGATCGCCATCGCGAACGCGAGTCCGATCGCGATCCACACCGCGGTCCAAGTCAGCGCCTCGCGCACGCTGACGACGTGCGCCTTCTTGTGAAACACGCCCAGATCGAGCGCCATCATCACGAGGATGATCACGCCGAAGACCGCCCACAGGATCCCGTTCTCGAAGCCCATCCGCCCTCGTCAGCCGTAGATCAGGAGGCGGATGCCCGGAGGCAGCCGCTTGGTGAGTCCCGCCAGGACGTGCCCGCGCAGGAGGTGGTAGACGGCGCTGCGCTGCGTCGCACCGATCATGATGGCCGTAACACCGAGGTTCTCGGCCGCGCGCAGGATGCCCTCGACCGCGTTGTACGAGACGGTCCAAACGGGGATGAGCGTCATGCCCTCGCTCTCCGCCGCTTGCGCCGCCGTGCGCAGGGCCTCGACGCCTTCGGCCTTCGGATGCCAAGCCCAGTCGCGCACGAAGAGGCCCGTGCGCTCCTCGACGTAGAGCGCGTAGAGCGTCTTCCCGCCGCGGCCCTTCTCGCGCGCGATCGCCTCCGCGATCAGGCCGGGATTCGCCGAGCGCATCGCGATCATCGTGCTCGACGGATAGAGCTGCGCGATCGACTCGGCTTGCGCCAGGCTGAGGATCTCGAGTTGCTCGACGTGCTCGAGGTCCTCCTCGGCGCGCTCGACGCGGCGCGGGAAGATCTTCGCCAGGAGCGGCATGTGGTAGAGCCAATCGGCGAACCACTTGCGCCGCGTGCCCACGGCCATGAGCAGGCCGATGCCGACCAGCAGCGAGCCGAAGAGCGTGGCCTCGTGCTTGTGCACGAGGTTCGTCCCCCACGCGATCACGACCATCCCGGTCGTCGCGACGCCGATCCACAGGCGCAGTCCGCGCTGCCCCTCGCGCCAGCGCAGGACGTCGAGTCCGGCCGAGCTGAGC
Organism: Planctomycetota bacterium; assembly: GCA_044221705.1. Classification (GTDB taxonomy): domain Bacteria; phylum Planctomycetota; class UBA1135; order UBA1135; genus JAEUHZ01. The sequence goes on along the minus strand of JBGAOR010000002.1, from coordinate 17,304 downwards.
ACGAAGCAGCCCAGCAGGCCGAACGCGTACAGGTTGCCCAGGATCTCCGTGTCGCCGTGCGCGAAGAAGATGATGACCGTCGGCACGATCGTCGTGACGAGGATCGCGAGCTGCGGCGTGCCGAAGTACCGGTTCCGGTGCGCGATCGCGCTGGGCATGAACCCGCGCTCGGCCAGCGCCAGGAACACGTGGTATCCGCCGATGATCGCGGTGTTCGAGGCGAAGACGAGCAGGCTCGACGCCGTGATGACTACGGCCAGCTTGATCAGGTCGCCGCCGTACAGCGCGCCGATCTCGGAGATGAAGCGCTCGTCGTGCGCCTGCTTGGTGACGACCGGCAGGAGCGCGACGGTCAGGAGCGTCAGCACCGGCGCCGATGCGACCATGGTGACCACGACGTAGCGCATGCCGCGCTTCGCGGTCGCCGAGATCGGCAGCCGCATGGCCGGGCTGAGCTGGCTGATGCTCTCCAGCCCCGAGAACGCCAGCCAGGCGCCCGAGAAGCCCACGAGGAACGCCGATCCGGACACCTGGCGGAACTGGCCCAGGTTTTCGCGCACCGCGGCCCACTGCTCGGGCCCCATGTGCCAGCCGACGACGCTGATCACCACGACGTCCACGACGAACGCCACGATGGCCATGACCAGCGCCAGCGCCGCGCTCTCGCGGATGCCGATCGTGTTCACGATCGCCAAGAGGAGCAGGGTCGCGATGGACAGGCCGACGACGTGGTGCTCGAGATTCGGGAAGATGCTGCCGAGGTAGTGGATCCCCGACACCGACGAGATCGCCGACGTCAGGAAGTAGTCGACGGTGATGAGCAGGCCGCCGATGCAGCCGACGAGCGGCGAGAAAGCCTGCGTCGCCACGCTCACCACGCCACCGCCGTCGGGATTTCGCCAGCAGATCTCGACGTACTTCGCGGCCAGGAAGAGGAACCCGACCATCGCCGCGATGACGAAGAGCGGCGCCGTGTCCCCCACCTGCTTGTAGAGGATGCCCGGCACGTAATAGACGGACGTGCCGATGTCGCAGAAGACGACCGCCCACACGAGCAGCGGGGTGAGCTGCCGCAGGCTGCCCTCGGCGATCGGCACGCCCGGCGGCTTCCCGGCGGCCGTGCCCGGAGTCGGACTGGCGCTCACGCTGGGCCGCGCCTCGAGCCTGGTACGGGGAGACTCGACGGGGCCTGCTCGGGCGAACGGGGGGGCATGGCTGGAAGCGGGGACGATAGCATCCGGAGGAGTCGCGGGCGGAGGACCGGACGGATGCCGTGGGTGGTGGGCCCCGCAGGACTCGAACCTGCGACCGAGCGATTATGAGTCGCCTGCTCTAACCGACTGAGCTAGGGGCCCGCTCGCGCGGATCGTAGCAGCCGGGACTGCCGGCGACCCGCTGTCAGGCCCGGGGACGGCGCGGGGACACGGGCGGCTAGACTGCGCGACAAGCCCCGTTCCGAGCCCCCACCCGCATGCACCGCCACGTCCTCGTCGCCCTCCCGTTCGTCCTCGCTGGCGCCTGCTCGACCGCGCCGCAGAAGGCCGACGCTCCCCCGGCTTCCAGGCGCGATCCGGCTCCCGTGGAGTTCGAGGCACCGGCGAAGTCCGCTCCCCCACAGAAGACGGAGCCGGCCGGGATCGCGTTCGGCGACGCGCGCGGGACCGTGGCGTTGACGCCGTTCTTCCCCGCGACGACCTACGACGCGCGCGTGCCGCACCCCGACACGCTGCTGCGCCAGCCGCTCGGGACGTTCACCGCGCACCACGGCGAGGTGCTGGCGGCGCTGCGCGCCATCGACGCGGCCAGCGACCGCGTGCGCATCGCGCCGTTCGGCCGCACGCACGAGGGGCGCGAGCTCGTCCAGGTCGTCATCGCCAGCCCGGAGAACATGGCGCGCCTCGACGACATCCGCGCGCGCATCGGGAAACTGGCGGACCCGCGCGGCGTCGACGCGGGCGAGCTCGATGCGCTCGTGAAGGACACGCCGGCGATCGCGTGGCTCGCGTACAGCATTCACGGCGACGAGACGTCCGGAACCGACGCGTCGGTCGCGGTCGCCTACCACCTCGCGGCGGGAACGAGCGCGGACGTCACGGACATCCTGCGCGACGTCGTGGTCGTCATCGATCCGTGCCAGAACCCCGACGGGCGCGAACGCGTGCTCGCGATGTTCGAGCAGTCGAGCGGCTACGTGCCCGACCTCGACACGGCCAGCATGCGCCGCGGCCGCTGGCCGTACGGACGCGAGAACCACTATCTGTTCGACATGAACCGCGACTGGCTGTGGGGCACGCAGCCGGAGACGCGCGCGCGCTGGAAGGCGATCCACGCCTGGCACCCGCAGCTGCTCGTCGACGCGCACGAGATGGGCGCGAACGACACGTTCCTCTTCTATCCCGCGACGGACCCCGTCTCGCCCCACTTCCCGGCGTTCACGCGCAAGTGGTGGCAACGCTACGGCGACGACCAGGCCGCGGCGTTCGACGCGCACGGCTGGAGCTACTACACGCGCGAATGGGCCGACTCGTGGTACCCCGGCTACACGGACGCGTGGGCGACGTTCCAGGGCGCGTGCGGCGTCTTGTACGAGCAGGCTCGCTATGCCGGCGGATCCGTCCTGCGCCGCTCGGGCGACGTCGCGACGTACCGCGAGGCCGTGCAGCGGCAGGCGGTCGGCAGCATCGCGAACGTGACGACGCTGGCGCGGAACCGCGAGGCGGTGTTGCGCGACTATCTGGCCGAGAAACAGCGCAACGTCGCGGCGGAATCGCCCGGAAACGATCGGGCGTTCGTGATCGTCCCCGGCCGCGAAGCGGGGCGCGAGCAGGCGCTCGTGGAATCGCTGATCGATCAAGGCGTCGAGGTCTTCCTCAACGAAGCCCCGTTCCAGGTGGCGGACGCCGAGAGCGTCAGCGGTACGACGGTCGCGCGCGAAATCCCGGCCCGTTCGTACGTCGTCCCCGCACGACAGCCGCTGGCGCCGTTGGTGAAGGCCGCGCTGGCGTTCGATCCGCGCTACGACCAGGCATCGCTCGAGCGCGAGCGGAAGGAGCTCGAGCGCAAGGGCCGGTCGAAGGCCTACGACGTCACGGGCTGGTCGCCGGCGCACGCGTACGACCTCGACGCGCTGTGGTGCGCGATGCCGGGCGTGAACCTGCGGCCTCACGATGCTGCGCGGCACGAGCTCGGCACCCCGAGCGGCCTGCTGCCCGCGCTCGACGCCGAGAAGGGCGCGCCCGAGTACGGCTGGCTCGTGAACGGCAACGCGGACGGAGCGGTGGCATTCGCGGCGCGCGCGCTCGAGGCCGGGCTCGCGGTGCAGATCTCCGACGAGCCGTTCCGCGCTCGTGGCCTCGAATTCGCGCGCGGTTCGCTGCTCGTACGGCGCGTCGAGAACGGCCCGGACGCGCGCGAGATCGTGAACCGCGTTGCGCTCGAGTCCCGCGTCCAGGCGATGACGGTCACGACCGCGCGCAGCCGCGACGAGGGCCCCGACCTCGGCGGGCAGCACTTCGACCTGCTCGAGCGACCGCGCGTGGCGCTGCTCTCGAACTCGCCGGTGTCGTCCGACTCGTTCGGCCACGCATGGCACGCGCTCGACGTGCTGTACGGCGTCTCCGTGTCGCTGATCGACGCGCAGAACTTCGGCTACGCCGACATGCGCCGCTACAACGTGCTCGTCGTGCCCGACGGCGGCGGATCCGTCTTGAGCGACCACGCCGAGGACCTGCGGACGTGGGTACGAGCCGGGGGAACGCTGATCGCGCTGGGCGGCGACGCGGCGAGCGCGCTGGCCGACGAGAAGATGGGCCTGTCGTCGGTGCGGCGGCGCTCGGACGTGCTCGACGACCTCGGCCCCTACCGCCGCGCCGTGCAGCGCGAGCGCGAGGCCGGGAAGACCGCGATCGACCCCGACGCACTGTGGGACGGAAAGCCCGCGAAGCGCGCGGAGGCTCCGAAGGACGAACCGAAGGAGGCGAAGGGCGACGAGGCGAAGGAACGCGACCGCTGGGCCGCGACGTTCTCACCCCAGGGCGTGATCCTGCGCGGCGAGGTGAATCCAGACGCCTGGATCACCGCCGGCTGCCGCGACGAGTTGCCGGTGTACTTCGAAGGTGGCAACGTGCTGATGTCGCGCCCGCCGACGCGCACCCCGGTGAGGCTCGCGGCATCCGAGCGCCTGCGCTTCTCGGGCCTCCTGTGGCCCGAAGCCCGCGAGCGAATCGCCGATTCCGCGTGGCTGACGGTCGAGCGCCAGGGCGCGGGCCAGGTGATCCTGTTCGCGTCGTCGCCGGTGTTCCGCGGGTGGTTCCGCGCGACGACGAGGCTGTTCGCGAACGCTGTCGTGTACGGACCCGGACTGGGCGCGAGCGCGCCGGCACCGCGCTGAACCATCGACCAACCGGATTTGGAAGCGCGCACCACGAGTCGATCGGGGTGCGCGCGAGGACGGCGAATCCGGAGCGAGCTACTTCCGCGCAGCGTGGTCCGCCACCACTTGCGCGACGCACGCCGTCAATCGCTTGCCCGTCGCGAGATGGAGGAATTCATTGGGCCCGTGCGCGTTGCTGTGCGGCCCCAGCACGCCCGTGATGCAGAACTGGGCCTTCGGGAACTTCTTCCCGAGCATCCCCATGAACGGGATCGAGCCGCCCTCGCCCATGTAGGCCGCGGGCTTGCCGAAGTGCTGCTTGCTGGCGCGGGCGAGCGATTCCTCGAGCCACGGCGCGAGCGCCGGCGCGTTCCAGCCCTCGCTGGCCTTGTCCGCGTCGAAGCGCACCTTGGCGCCGTACGGCGGGTCCTTCTCGAGCAGCTTCTTCAGCTTCTTCGAGGCCTTCTTGGGGTCGAGCGTCGGCGGCACGCGCAGCGAGAGCTTCACCGCGGTCAGCGGGCGCAATACGTTCCCCGCGGTGTCGATGTCCGGCATCCCGCGCGCGCCGGTGATCGACAGCGCCGGTCGCCACGTGCGGTTCAGCATCAGCTCGACCAGGTCCTTCGAGATCGGCTTCACGCCGTCCTGCCACGGGAACTTGGCGTAGACGTCCTTCTTCAGGATCTTCGCGGTCGCCTTCGTCTGCTGCTGGCGCTGCTTCGGGATCTTCACCCACAGGTCCTTGGGGAGGATCTTGCCGGTGTCCTCGTCCTCGAGGCGCGAGAGCACCTTGCGCAGCACGCGGAACGTCGACGGCACGATGCCGCTCGCGTCACCGGAGTGCACGCCCTCGCGCAGCGTCTCGACGACGAGGTTGCCGCCGACCAGGCCGCGCAGGCTGGTCGTGCTCCACAAGCGGTCGTAGTCGCCGCAGCCCGAGTCGAGGCACACGACGAGCGACACGTCGCCGATGCGCGGCGCGAGGTGGTCGATGTACGCCGGCAGGTCGTAGCTGCCGCTCTCCTCGCAGGCCTCGATCAGGACGACGCAGCGCGCGTGCGGCACGTTCGCGCGGCGCAGGGCCTCGATCGCGGTCAGCGACGCGAACGCCGCGTAGCCGTCGTCGGCGCCGCCGCGGCCATAGAGCTTCCCGTCCTTCAACACGGGTTCCCACGGGCCGAGCCCGGCGTTCCAGCCGGCGAACTCGGGCTGCTTGTCGAGGTGACCGTACAGCAGCACGGTCTCCTTCGTCGCCGCCGTGCCGGGGATCTCGAGCAGGATCACGGGCGTCCGGTCCTTGCCGTCGTCTCCCTTCAGGCGCACGACCTCGATCTGCAGGCCCTCGATCGAGCGCGCGCGGCACCACGTCTCGATCAGCTTGACCGCGCGGTCCATGTGGCCGTGCTCACGCCAGCCGGGATCGAACGCGGGCGACTTGTTCGGGATCCTGATGTACTCCTGAAGCGCCGGGACGATCGAACGGTCCCAGGTGCTGTCGACGAACTCGGGCATGCCGCGCAGATCCATGTGCTCCTCCGTGGTTGGGCCGGCGGAGCTTAGCGGCGGCGCGCGGACCGCGCGATGCGCGAAAGGACGGACAGCAGGAGTGCGCGGCGGGCTCAGGTCCCGGTATCGGCCGCGACCGCCGGGCGGCGGCGCACGAGCCGGCGCACGAGCCAGACCGCCAGTACGACCACGCCCAGCACGACGATCACGGGCGCCACGATCGCGAGCACGGACGCCACCGACGCGCCGGCAAGTTCCGCCGTGGCGACCAGCGGGTTCGCGATCCCGAACGTGAAGATCCCCGACGCTCCACGCGCCACGACCGTCGCGGCCTGGACGAGGGCGGCCGCCCCGCCCCCCGCGACCGCGGCGAGCGTCCAGCGGAACCACGGCTCGACGTCCGTGACGAAGCTCGCGGTAACGAGCGTGCCGGCCACGACGGCCGCTGGGCTCGCGATCGTGTCGAGCAGGTGGTCGAGACCCGGGATGTAGTACGCGCCGATCTCGAGCACGGTCGCGACCGAGAGCGCGATCAGCGCCGGCGTCGAGCCCAACCACTCGAATCCGCCCGCCGCGTGGAGGGCCCCGGATCGGATCGCGATCGCGGCGACGAGCATCGGGACGAAGACGCGGAAGCCGCACGCGGCCGCGAGACCGATGCCGGCGAGCACGCCGAGGAGGGTCTGGAACTCGTTCTGCAAGGGTGCCTGTTCCGGCGCGAGGGCCCGCCTCGCGCCGACCCATCCTACGACGCCCCTCGAAGTGGATTCTCAGGCGCCTCGCGCCGCGGCGCAGATCGCCTCGAGCGAAGCCAGCTCGCAGGCGATGTCGTCCGCGCCGCCGCCGTCGCGCACGGCGTTCTCCAGCAGGGCCGCCTGGCGCGTGATCTCCGGGAACCCGTAGCTCCCGGCCGCGCCCTTCAGGCGGTGCGCCAGCATCGAGAGCTCGTCGAGCTCCGCGGATTCGAGCGCCTGGCGCATCGCGCCCATGTCCCGCTCCAGGTCCTCGACGAAGCTCCGCACGAGCTCCACGAGCCCCGCGTCGTGCTCCGCCTCGCTCTTCCGATCCGATCTCGTCGCCATGGTCTCGACCTCTTCCGTGCCAGCGGGCCTCCAGCGGGCCACCTTCTCCAGGAGCACCGCGCGACGGACGGGTTTCGCGCAGTAGTCGTCGCATCCGGCCGACAGACAGCGCTCGCGGTCCGGCGCCATCGCGTTCGCCGTGAGCGCCACGATCGGACGCTCGTATCCGGCAGCGCGCAGCCGCCGCGTGGCCTCGTATCCGTCGAGCCGGGGCATCTGCATGTCCATGAGCACCGCGTCGAACGGCCGCCCGTGCGCGTGCGCGGCGAGCGCGAGGTGCACGGCCTCCTCGCCGTCCGCCGCCAGCGACACCGTCGCGCCAGCGCTCGCCAGCAGGTGGCGCAGCAGCCGCTGATTGTCCTGGCCGTCCTCCGCGAGCAGCACGCGCATCCCGTCCAGGCGCGGCGGCGGAGTCGGCGCCGGGGAGATCGTCGCGGGCGCGGCCGTCGCCTCGCCGACGAGCGGCCCCGTGAGCGGACCGGCATCGACGTGGAACGAGAAGACGCTGCCCTGACCGGGCTGGCTCGTGACCTGGATCGAGCCGCCGAGCCCAGCGGCCAGGTGGCTGCAGATCGAGAGCCCGAGCCCGGTGCCACCGAAACGGCGCGTCGTCGACGAATCGCCCTGGACGAACGGACGGAACAGCCGCGACATCGCGCGCTCGTCCATGCCGATCCCGGTGTCCTCGATGTCGAAGCCCAGCTTCCCGCTCCCCCCTTCGGATTCGGGCGGCTGGTAGCCCACGCGAACGAGGATGCGTCCGCGGTCCGTGAACTTGATCGCGTTCCCGACGAGGTTGAACAGGACCTGCTCGACGCGCAGCGGGTCGGTGCGGATCGACTCGGGCGCGGGACCGGCCCACTCGATCACGAACTCGAGCCCCTTTTCCTGCGCACGCGGAGCCATCGCCTCGCGCATGTCCGCGACGATCCGGTACGGCGAGCAGGCCACGAGCTCCAGCCCGAGCTTGCCGGCCTCGATCTTCGAGAGGTCGAGGATGTCGCTCACGAGCTGCGAGAGGTGCTCGCCGTTCCGGCGGATCGTCGCCACCGCGTCCGCGCGTTCCGCGGCCGGCAGGTCGTCCTCGAGCAGGCGCTCCGAGAACCCGAGGATCGAGGTCATCGGCGTGCGGATCTCGTGGCTCATGTTCGCGAGGAACGAGCTCTTCGTGCGGTTCGCGGACTCCGCCGCCTCGCGCGCCGCGCGCGCGTCGCGCTCCGCGCGGCGGGCTTCGGAGATCGCGCTCTCCAGGGCGCGGTTCATGGCCGACAGCGTGTGCGTCCGCTCCTCGACGCGCTCCTCGAGCGTCCGGTTCGCCGTGCGCAGCTCGTCCGTCCGCAGCTGCAGTTCGCGCATGCTCTGCACGAGCCGCACGAGCAGCAGCCCGGTGATCAGGAAGAGGCAGATGCGGTAGACGCCGGCATCGTCGAGCCGTTCGCCGAACGACGTGCCGTAGTCCTCGATGAGCCCGTCGCACGCGGTCGACAGGCCCGCGTGCTCGATCGCGCGGAGTTCGGAGTCGAGATCCAGCTCCACGAAGCGGGCGTCGCGCGGCCGGTCCGCCCCAGCGAGCGCGTCGCCGTCCGCGGGCTTCGCCGACGACGCGACCGCGTCCTGCCGCAGCGCGACCAGCGCGGCGTACTTCTCGACGTGCACGCGCGCTCCGCGCAGGGCGTCCATGTACGAAGCCAGGGCCGAAGCCGCCGCGGCGTGGCGATCCAGGTCGATGCAGGCCGGCAGCGACGCGGCCGCGAGCTCCACCCGCGCCAGGGCGAGCGGGAGCTCCTGCGGCCTCGCGTCAGCAGCGAAACGCGCGTGGTGGAGCCGCTGGTCGAGCGCGGTCTGCTGCTCGCGCAACCCGAGGATGCCCGTCATCGCGCGCGCGTGGTCGTCGCCCTCCACGCCGCTCGCGCCGATGACGAGCGTCGTGACGAGCGCCGACCAGGCGAGCACGTAGGCGAGGAGACTCCGGTTCTGCAAACGGTGGCCCCCGAGGCTCACGCGCTCTCGGGGAGGCACCGGCGGAACGAGCGGACCGTGTTGCGGCCCGCGGCCTTCGCCGCGTACACCGCCTGGTCAGCCGCCTTGAGCAGCTCGTGCACCGACGACGCGCCCTCCCCGCGCGTCGACAGGCCGATGCTGATCGTCACACGCCCATCGAAGCCGCGCGACTTGACGAGGTTCGACTCGACGGCGCTGCGCAGGCGCTCCGCGCACATCGCGGCGCCGTACGCGTCGCTGTTCACGTTGATGACGAGGAATTCCTCCCCGCCGAGGCGGCACACGACGTCGGCGCGGCGCGTGCGAGCGCGCAGCATCGAGGCCGTGGAACGCAGCACGTCGTCGCCGACGTCGTGCCCGTATCGGTCGTTGATGTCCTTGAAGTGGTCGATGTCGACGACGAGGACCGCGAGCGGCCGCTCGAGGCGGACGGCGTCCGCCCACTCCTGCTCGAGGCGCTTGATCGCATAGCGACGGTTCGGCAGCTCCGTCAGCACGTCGGTGTGCGCCGCGGCGTGCAGCTTGCGCGTCATGAGCCCCATCTCGACGACCTGCGCCGAGCGCCGCTCGCGATCCAGGCGGACCTGACGCTGCAGCTCGACCATCCGGTGACCGGCGGCGACGCGCGCCATCAGCACGCGCGGGTTGTACGGCTTGGCCACGAAGTCGTCGGCGCCGGCGTCGAACGCGGCGACCACCTGGTCTTCCTCGTCGCGTCCGGTGAGGACGATCCCGTACACCTGTCGTCCCGCCTCGGATTCGCGCAGCGCGCGCAGGAGCGCGTCGCCATTCATGCCCGGCATCAGCCAGTCGGTGACCAGGATGTGCGGACCTTCCTCGTGGACGATCCGCAGGGCGGCCTCGGCGTTCGACGCGGTGATCACGCTGTAGCCGCCGGCCGCGAGATGATGCGCGAGCAGCCGCAGCACGCGCGGGTCGTCGTCGACCGCGAGTACGCGCAGGTCCGCCGTCGCGAGTTCGACCGTCTGCTCCTGCTCCGCGCGCGGCTCTGCCGGCAGCGACCACAGAGCGCAGTGATCGCCCTCCGCGACCCCGACTTGGTGGCCCTCGCCCGGGAACTCCTCCTCGCCCAGCACGGCCGTCGGCAGCCGCAGCGTCTCGCACGTGGCGCGCCAGCCCGGCGTGACGCGCGCGCACAGCGCGACCAGACGGTCGTGCCCGATCAACCCGCCGCCCACGGGCGCGAGCAGGTCGAGCCAGCCCTCGCCGAGCGCACCCTGCGTCGCGACGCCCTCGAGCAGCCGGTGCGCGATGAGCGACGCGGCGCGCAGCACCTGGGCCAGGGGCTCGCTGGCCGGGTCCTCGAGTCCGGCATCACGCTTCGGGAGTCCGAGCGACAGCACGGCGGACACGAACGTCTCGGGCAGCCCCCACTCCACGAACATCGCTGCCGACACTTCCCAGTGCTGGATGTCGAACTGGCGCAGCTCCTCGACGAGAAGCTGCTCGGGCGCGCGCCCGCGCGAGTCGGACAGGATGCGCTCGTACGCGTCGGCGTGGACGGTCGCGAGCGCGAGCATCCCGATGCGCGCCAGAAGAGCGCACGTGAACGCCTCGCCCGGGTCGACGTTGCGCTGTTCGTTCGCCACCGCCTCGGCCGCCGCCGCGCACGCGATCGCATGGGACCAGAAGGCGTCGTGGTCGAAGTGGCCGCACGCTCCGGCGCGTCCCGCGGGCAGGAGCGAGAAGCTCAGCGCCGCGCTGCGCAGGGTGCCGGACCCGAGGCTCTGGACGGCGCGCTCGATGCTCCCGATGACGGGGACCCCGACGGGCCGGGCGATGTTCGCGAGCCGCAGCACCTTGCCGGCCAGCGCCGGGTCGCAGCGCAATGCCCCGACGAAGTCGCCGGGCGGCGCGTCCTCGCGCTGCGTCATGCGCAGGATCGCGAGGCCGACGCCGGAGGACGAGGGCAGCGTCCCGCAATAGCGCAGCTCTTCGAAGCGCTTCTGGATCATGCGCCGCGCCTCATGCCGATCGCGCCACGGGGCCCATCTCCGAGATCGCCACGACGCGGTTCCGGCCGGCGGCCTTGGCCGCGTAGACGGCGTGGTCTGCCGCCTTGATCAGCGCGTCCTGCGTGGCCATGTCCGGCGTCCTCTGCGCGACGCCGACGCTGATGGTCACGCTGCCCTGGAACCCGAGCCCCGAGATGACGTGCCGCTCGATCGCCAGGCGCAGTCGTTCGCCGGCGATGCGCGCACGCTCCTCGTCGGTATTCGCGCACACGACGAAGAACTCCTCGCCGCCCAGGCGCGCGGCCTCCTCGCCCTGGCGTGTGTTCGCCCGCAGCACGACCGCGACTTCCTTCAGGACCAGGTCGCCCACGTCGTGTCCGTAGGTGTCGTTGACCTTCTTGAAGTGGTCGATGTCGATCAGGATGGCCGACAGGGGGCGCATCGCGTTCGTGTTCGACGTCTCCCACTCGGCCTCGAGCCGTGCCATCGCATAGCGGCGATTCGGCAGCTCCGTGAGCGCGTCCGTGTGCGCGGCATTGCGCAGCTTGCGCGTCAGGAGCCCCATCTCCGCGACCTGCTTCATGACGACGCGCCGGTTGGCCTCGACGCGCTCCTGGAGCTCGATCACGCGCTGGCCGCCCTTCAGCCGCGCCAAGAGGATCTTCGGGTTGAACGGCTTCGTCACGTAGTCGTCGTCGCCGGCGTCGAACGCCTCGACGATGCGATCCTCCTCGCCGCGGCCCGTGAGCAGGAGGAAGAACACGCTGCGACCGAGCTCGCTGCGGCGCAGCGCCTTGCACAGGTCGATGCCGTCCATCTCGGGCATCATCCAGTCGGCGATCACCGCGTGCGGGTGCACCTCGAGCGCGATGCGCAGCGCCTCGCTGCCGTTCACGGCCGTGATGACCTCGTGCCCGGCCTTGCGCAGCGTGCGCTCGAGGATCTTCAGCGACGACGGCTCGTCGTCGACGGCCAGGATGCGCAGGCCCTTCAGCGTCGCGGTCGATCCGGCCTCGAGGGCGCGCACGACTTCGTCGTCGGCGGGGATCTCGCCCGCGCGGCGGTGCACTTGCTCGAGGGTCGGCACGCCCGGGGCCGGCAGTCCGAGCACCGCGTGACACCCGACCCATTCGCGGCCGACGCGCTCGAACAGCGCGCTGAACGCCGGCCGGTCCATGTCGAGGATCTCGCGCATCGCTTCGAGCCCGCTCGAAGCACGCGCCCAGTCGATGGAGCTGCGCGCCGGGTCCCCGTTGAGCGAGTCGGCCAGGAGTAGTGCCTGGCCGAGGATGCGCGCGAGGCCGGCCGACTCGTCCTCGTTCGGGTCGAAGCCGGCGTCCGTCGCGGTGAAGCGCGTCACGGCCTGCACCAGCCTCGACGGCATGCCCCAGCTCGCGAGCGTGTCGGGCGAGAAACCGTGGACGAGTCCGAGCGTGAAGGCCTCGGTCGGGACCCCGACCTGGAGCTGACGGCAGATCGCGCGCGCCGAGAAGGCCACGGCGAGCGGCCGCGCCCAGCGCTGGGCACCCGCGCCGGTGCGGCACTCGGTGCGACAGAAGTCGACGGCGGTCGCGAGCGCGCGCACCGCCGGAGCTCCGACGCGCGCGATGGCTTCCTCGACGCTGACGACGGGTACGGAGCCGCCGTCCGCTCCGACGATGCCGAGCGCGAACTCCGCGGTCCGCGGATCCGTGCGGATCGCGTCGGCGAGTGTGGTCGCGTCGGCGGCGCGGTCCGGCTCGAGGCCGACGAGCGTCGCCGCGCAGCCGGAAAGGCGGACCGCGTCGGCCGGATCCATGGGCGGAATGGTCGTCATCGGAACGGGATGGACGTCTATCAGCCCTGGATGGAACGCAGCGCTTCCGCCGCGGCGTTCCAGGCCTTGTCGGATTCGGGGATGAGTTCGGCGATGCCATCGCTCTTCCGTTGGCGCGCGATCTCCTCGATGCGCTTGCACACGGACGAGAGCTGCATGGCCCCCACGTTGGCGCTGGCGGACTTCAGCGAGTGCGCGGCGCGCTCGAGCAGCTTGACGTCTCCCGTCGCGAGACCTTGCTGGAGCTCCTTGATGCGCGTGGGCGCGTCCTCGAGGAACATTCCGATCACCTCGAGCAGGAGACCGGGATCGTCGTCGCCGCCGAGCTCGCGCAGCCCTTCGATGACGTTCATGTCGAGGACGCTCGAGGCGCCCGCGCCGGCTTGGTTGGAACCGTTCACGTGTGGGTCCTTCGGTGGGAGGACACGCGAGGCCCGGGGCAGGGCGCCAGGGGCGGCGCCGGTCGAGGGGCTCGGTGTGTTGAGTCCATCGGTGAACCGGCCGTGCGATCTTCTGGCGAAGCCCGAAACGCGAAACGGGTGCCCGGACCGGAGTCCGGACACCCGCCCGATCGATCGGAAACGCTTTCCGTCAGCTGCCGGCGCCGGCGATCTCGTCGGCAAGCTTTTCCATGCCGTAGACGACGCGCAGGGCTTCCATCATCGCGCGCGAGTCGACCGAGACGGAGCGGTTGTACGTCTCGTCGAACATCAGGTTGCCCACGAGGCTCTGGATGTTGCCGTCGAAGATCAGCCCGACGACCTCGCCCGCGCGGTTGATCGTCGGCGAGCCCGAGTTGCCGCCGATGATGTCGCACGAGGCGACGAAGTCGAACGGCGTGTTGAGGTTCAGCTTCGACTTGGCGTCGATCCAGCGCTTCGGGACCTCGAACGGGTACGCGTTCCCGCGCTCCGCGGCGCGCGCGTACAGGCCGGCGAAGTTCGTGAACGGCGCGACCGTCTTGCCGCCCTGCGGCCAGCCCTTCACGGCGCCGTACGACAGGCGCAGCGTGAACGTCGCGTCGGGGTACTGGTCCTCGCCGTACTTGGCGAACTTCGCGGCCGCGATCTTGGCGTAGGCGGCCTTCTCGCGCGCGTCGACCTCCTCCTCGTAGCGCTTGCGCAGCGCGCGGTTCTCGTCGTCGAGAGAGCGAACCAGCTGGATCAGCGGATCCGAGGACGACGTGATCGCGTCCTTGCCGCCGGCCGCGACGCGACGCCGCACCGCGACGTCGGCCAGGCCCGAGCCGCGGATCAGCTCCTCGGCGCGCGCGCCCGGCGACTTGCCGGCCAGCGCCTTGACCACCGTCGGGTCCTTGCCGCCCAGGAGCTCCACCATCTGCTGGAGGCTCGCGGCGAGCTTCTCGATCTCGAGGTCGGGGTAGACCGGCGCGGGCGAGTACAGCCCGAGCTCGAACGACGCCTTGTTCGAATCGCGGTACTCGCGCAGCCGTTCGCCGTCCGGCTTGGCCGACTCGTCGGCCAGCCGCACGAGGTCCTTGGCCACGCCGAACATCGTGCCGCCGAGCGCCATGGACGGGCCGCCGAACGCGGTGAGGCGCGTCAGGATCTCGGCGTGCACGCGCTTCGCGGCCTCGACCTGGCCCCACGCGTCGCCCCAGTTCTTCTCCCATTCGGGGTTCGCGGCGACGGCCTTGCGCAGCTCCGTCTCGGCCGAGAGCTTCGCCGCCATCAGGCCCGGGTCCTGCAGGCCGGCCAGGATGCCCGTGCGCGCCTTGCGCGAGTTCTGCACGCCGAAGAAGTCGCCCTCGGCGATGCGGCGGAACTCCTCGCTGCGGCCCATGAACGTGGCGAGCTGCACCTCGCGCCGCCACAGGCTGCGCATCGACAGCGGGTACTGGACGTCGCGCATGAACTCGAGGTGCGCGTGCGTGTTCAGGCGCTCCGTGCGACCCGGGTGGCCGGCGACGAACACGAGCTCGTTCTCGGCCGCGCCGTTGCGCGACCACTTCAGGTAGTGCTCCGCCTGCAGCGGCTTCCCGTCCTCGTAGATGCGGAAGAAGCACATGTCGAGGTCGTACCGCGGGAACTCGAAGTTGTCCGGGTCGCCGCCGAAGAACGCGATGTCCTTCTCGGGCGCCATGACGAGGCGCACGTCCTCGTAGCGCTTGTAGCGGTACAGGTGGTAGCGGCCGCCCTGGTACAGCGTGACGACCTCGCTCTTCAGGCCCGTCGCCTTGAGCGACTCGGCCTCGATGGCGCCGAGCACCTTGCGACGCGCGGAGTTCTGCTCGGCCAGCGACGCGGTCGCTGGCGCGGCCTCGTTCACGCGCGCGGTGACGTCCTCGATCGACCAGAGGACGTTGATCTCCATGTCCGGGCACGGCACCTCCTCGGCGTTCGTGCGCGCGTAGTAGCCGTCCTTGATGTAGTCCTTCTCGCCGGTCGACAGCTTCTCGAGCATGTCCGAACCGACGTGGTGGTTCGTCATCACGAGCCCGTTCGGGCTGACGATCGAGCCCGAGCCGCCGGTGCTGATGCGCACTCAAGACTTCTGAACGTGCTCGAGCCACTGCGGCGTCTTCTCGAAGCCGTACTTCTGCTGGATCTGCTTCGTCGGCGGCTTGTTGAAGAGCCACATGCCTTCGTCGGCGCGGCTCGCGGGGCTGAGGAGGGTGAGCGCGGCGACCGCCGCGACGGTGAGGGAGGGCATGGTGTTCATGGGTCCTTGCGGCGCGGCGGGGGCCGCGCGCGGCCGCGCAGGATACGGGCGCGGCCGATCCGCGCGGTAGCGCGCGCACGCCGTTGACGAAGGGTTGACAGCTCGCGCTGCGCGCCGGTTAGGGTCCGATCCGGAGACCCTCCTGATCCAGCCCGAGCTCTCGACCTTCCGCCAGCGCGCCGTCCTCGTCACCGGGCTGGCGTCGGCCGCCGTGCTCGCGATCGCGGCCTGGCAGCCGTTCGCGGATCCGGGCGCGTCGGCGCAGCTCGAACAGGCGCGGCTCGCGAGCGAGGCGGCCGAGGGCATCGCGGCCGAGTGGGACTTGTGGATGCGCGCGCCGGAGGTGCCCGTGCCGGACGCGATCTCCGCCGTGGTGCCGAGCGCGCCGCGCGCCGCGCCCGAGACGACGAATGCGGACTCCGAGCGAGCGCGCGGCGCGGCGCGCGTGCTGCTCGCGGAGTCCGAGCGCGTCGAGCTGTCGCGCAACGACCTGCCCGAGGCGCTTGCGCTCGTCGAGGAGGCGCTGACGAAGCAGCCGGCGCGGGCCGAGATCGCGCGCGGCCGGTTGCGCGGAGTGCAGATCGCGGCGCGGCTCGGACGGCGCGACGACGTGCGCCGGCACTTCGACGCAGCGACCGTCGGGTCGTCGACCGCGACATCCGCGTCGCCCGCGACGGAGATCCGCGCGCCGGACGGCGACTCTGCCACGCCGACGCGGACCGACGGGATCGCCGCACTCGACGGCACCGAGCTCGTTGACGGCGCGAGCGCGCTGGCCCTGGCCGTGCTCGCCGCGGGCGACGCGATCGACGACGGCGAGCGCGCGCCCGCCTGCGCGCGGCTCGCGGCGCTGGCCGAGTCCGGCGCGCTCGTCCTGCCCGGCGCGGATCCGCGGCTCGCGCGCGAGGGCGATCGCTACGTCGTCGCGGTCGACCCGCGGCGCGCGGCGTTCGAAGCGCTGCTCGTCGCGCGCTGTCCGGCGCTGCGCACGGATCCGGCGGCGTCCGCGCTGCGTTCGATCGCCGGCCCGCTGCTCGCGTCGCTGCGCGCCGACGCGTGGACCGTGCGCCGCGCCGAGGACGGGCTCGCGTTCGCGCGCGCGACGGACGCAGCGCACGCGCACGTCGCGCTGGCGACGTTCGAGCAGGTCGAGCGGCGGCTGACCGAGCTCGCCGCGCGCCGCGGCTTGCTCGCGGACGGGATCGCCATCGACGCGCGCGGCACGCGCGAGGATCTCGGCCCGGCGCTGCGCTCCCCCATCGACCTCGCCGCGGGGGCCGTGTCGATCACGCTGCGCCATCCGCATCCCGAGTCGATCGCGACCGGCGCGCGCCGGCGCGCGGCGTGGCTGCGCACGGGGATGCTGGCCCTGGCGGCGTCGATCGCGGCCGCGGCCGTGTTCGCGCACCGCGCCCTGGCGCGCGAGCGCCGGCTCGCGGACCTGCGCAGCCGCTTCGTCGCGAACGTCAGCCACGAGCTGCGCACGCCGATCGCGTCGATCCTGCTCCTGGCCGAGAACCTCGAGAGCGGCCGCGCCGGTCCCGGTTCCGCGGCGCGCTACCACGCGGCGATCCGCGGCGAGGCGCTGCGGCTGCGTCGCCTGGTCGAGGACGTGCTCGACTTCTCGCGCGTCGAGCGCGGCCGGCGCATCGCGATCGAACGCGCGGAGACGGACCTCGACGCGTGGGCGGCGGCGCTCGAGGTCGACCTGCGCGAGCTCGCGGCGCGGCACGGGATCGAGCTGGCCTTCGCGACCTCTCCCCCGCTCGGCCGCGCCGCGGTCGACGGCGAGGCGCTGCGCCGCGCCGCGCTGAACCTGGTCGACAACGCCGCGAAGCACTCCGGCTCGCGCGACGTCGCGGTCGCGCT